>CAYFXC010000008.1:20372-73757 GCA_964347045.1 uncultured archaeon | reverse complement strand
TACTCCCACCGCGCCCCCACCGGTTGTAATTATCTCTGCGCTTTCTGATAAACCTGCTACTTTTGCATCTTCAAGCATCGCATCATTCAAAATAGGGTCTCCTTTCACCGCCACAATTACATGCGATCCTAAATTATGTAGAGCCTCAATTAACAACCGATCAAATACCACTTCTCCTGCGTTATCTGTTAAATATAGCGTGCGTTTTGCTTTTCGAGCCAATTTATACAGGTTTGATATTTGGTCAATGGCTAGCTCACTTTCAGCTTGGGAGACTAGTAATGGTAAGTTGTCCCACGGGATTTCATGACCCGCAACCCCATACTCAATGACATTTCCAAGAGACGCCACAATACACCCTCGGCGAAAACACTGTTGTGGGTCAGTCGACTTTTTCACAAAATCTTCCAATGGCTGGATTAAATCCAAAGCGGCTTCGTTTGATCTTTGTTTCAACTGATTATAAGGGTCTGGACAACCAGTAATACGTTGGATAGCGTGGTCACGACGTGTTCCCACATGTGCTGGAATTCTTTCTAATCGACCACCTTTGATAAGCACCGAGTTCAGAATTTCAACAACCTCTGTCATTGCCTCGAATTGGACTTTCAAATCTGTGGATGCCAATTGGACTTCTTGGTACGCTCGTGAAATTAAGCAACTGATACACTGGGATTCCATTTGCACGTATTCTTACCCCCTTATATTACGCGAGTCTAGCTGGAGCGCCCTTTTATGCATTTTAGTTACGCTATAGTCAATCAAACACTCAGAAATCAAAGGGGCGGGCCCTCCGCGATTTGAACGCGGGATCTACAGGTCCGGAACCTGTCGCCCTATCCATACTAGGCCAAGGGCCCTGAAACTATCTTTCGATGAGTTCTTTGACTTATATATAAACGAATGGGGTGGGTTAGACCAAAATGGGAACAAAGGGATAGAAATTTAATCCTACTCTACAGGATTGTACTGCGGTGTTTTCTTGTATGCGTTTGGATCGGGCTCTGCGGATTATGACCCGTGAAGAAATCAATGGTATTATCCTTTTTGACCCTTTCAATATTCGGTATCTCACGGGATACAAGCCCGCGGAAATACTTGGGAGTTCAGTAGCGGTTCTGATTCGAGATGCGGATCCAATTCTTATTGTACCTCAGGGAGAATGTGAATTTGCGAAAGCGGAATCTTGGCTTCGCAATGTCCAACCTTATCAACCTGAAGCGGCTAATGATGTCCAGTCAACTCTTTTAGAATCAATTCAAACAGTCATTGAACAAAATAATCTGCGTTCCGTTGATATTGGAGTCGAATTAAACTTTGTCTCAGCCCGGCGATTTGAAGAAATTAAACGTATTTTGCCGGATGCTGGATTCCGTAATATTTCCACTGCAATGGCTGAATTACGAATGATTAAGGATGAAGCTGAAATAGAAAAAACTAAAACTGCTTTTCAAATTGCTGAACACGGATTACGTGCTGCCATTGAGTTTATTCGTCCGGGTATTTCCGAAATCGAAGTGGCCGCCGAAGTGGAAAAGACTCTTCGCAAAGCAGGAGCCACACACACGGGATATCCCACCGTAATAGCATCAGGACCCCGCGCCAGCTGTTCTTATGTTCCTGCAAGCCGTCGAGAGATTGGGTCCGATGAGTTTGTAGTGATTTCCATTTCTGCAGTAAGTGATGATTACTGTTCAAATATTACTCGCTCCGTGTTAACAGGAAAACCCAAGAAGAAACAACAAGCAGTTTTTGAATGTGCTCGGGATGCTGTAAAAACCGCTCAAGATATACTTAATCCTGACACACTTGTCCGTGATATTGCATTATGCATCCGTCATATTGCTGATGATCGGGGCTATCTTCCACATCTAGAATCTCAATTGGGAAGCGGAATCGGATTGCAACCCATAGAACCACCTTACATCTCACCAACACAAGAAACTCCGATTCTTCCAGGTATGATTTTTACAATCGAAACTGGTCTCAATGTACCCGCCGTTGGAAGTGTTCGCCTTAGTGATACAATCGTTTATCAAAAAGTGGGAGAATTTGAAATATTAAATCAGGTTCCTCTTGAAACGATTTAATTTTTCAATCTTAATTTCACTTAATCCCCTAATAAACAGCGATTACCACGAGAAAATGTTATAACGACTTCTCTCATTATTCCTCTTAGACGCCAAGGAATCTACGATTTCCCTCCTAAATGGTTGAAGTTCATGTCGTATGAAAAAGAAATCCGTGTTCATCGGAAAGCCATCGATAAGCTTCTTCAAGATTGCAATAAAACCCTAGAACACCCACCAAATGTAATTGCTCAAAACAACTTGATAGTTCTCACATCAATTCTTGAAAAGGCACTTATGATTGCTGATGAAGCTCTTCGAGCAGCAATGCTTCAACCCAGTGAAGTTGAATCTATTCTAGATCGCCTATCAGAAAACTCCGAACAATATGGCACAAACCCCGCATTAGACGAGGTAGATGCAATGAAACGTGAGATTGAAAACTTGACTCGCGCAGTAGATATTCTAATAGCATTGCGTAAACGCCGCGAATTATCTCATCGGCTGGTTGGCCATGATCCTCGGTTAATGGGTCCTTGGGCACGTTGGATTCGAACTCTTGAAACATATAAAATAAATCAAGATCTCAGTGCAAAACATCGTGAAAGTCTACTTCACGACATTGATGAATGGCGCAAAATCCTCGCTGGAACCTAACCTAACGTGGGTTCTTACAGTATAATCTTTTTTTAGGAGAAGCCTTTAAAAGCCACACTTCTACCCTACAAGAGTTACATGACAAAGGGGCCCGTGGCCTAGTAGGATATGGCGCTGGATTGCGGATCCAGAGATCCGGGGTTCAAATCCCTGCGGGCCCGCCATGGATCTTTGTTTATCCAAGACAGATGAGTTCGGTCTGCGGGGTGGATAAAAATCGACAACCTTCTTTGGTAACCAAGATGTTTTCTTCGAGACTGACTTGTCCATAGTTCTGTGTTGTCACATACAGTTCTAAGGTGAAAACATTGCCTGATTCAATGAGACCCTTCGGGCTAGAACCATATCTGTCCCATAACGGTCCAAGAAGAGTTCCACCATCATGGGATTCTTGCCCCAATTGATGACCTAAAGCATGTTGATATTCGTCATAACCACGTTCAAGAACGAAGCTTCGGGCAAGACTATCAACTTCATGTCCTCTCACTCCAGGCTTAATGAATTGGGCTGCCCCTTGAATTGCATCCCGAACAGTTTCAAATGCAGTGAGAACTTCCTCAGGAATATTTTTCGGATTACCAAAGAAAAACATGCGTTGCAGGTCAGAGCAATATCCTTGACTTCGTACTCCAAAATCGAAATGCAGCAGGTGTCCCTTTTTTGTTTTATTTTCTGTGGGTCCTGCGTGGGCGAACTGCTTATTAGGTCCGGCATTGACTGCAGGATTATGATCGGCTCCCCACGCAAATGTGACACCATGTTCCATTATACGCCGATGGAAGAATCTTTGAATTTCTAATTCTGATTGCCCAACCTGTAAAAACTCGCGTGCTTCTTCAAAAATGAGCTCAGTTATGTTAATGGCTCTCTTAATACGTTTAATCTCCTCTGGGGTTTTTTGACCCCGAAGCCTCATGAGCAATGATTCAGCACTGACGAAACACTTTGCATATGGGGTTCCTTCCAAATATTCTGCTAACAAATTATACATTCCGAAGGTAAGACCATCAGCAGCCACGTCATCGCGACTAAAATTCAAACCGATTTTCTTTGGTTTTAATGAATCGAGTTTTTTCCGAAGAACATCACGGATGCTTTGTGTATAGGGAATCACTTCATCGAAGATACCTAACGGTATGATACCATCCACGTCAAGATTGCCCACAATTGCCACGCGTTGTCCTTTCTTGGTAAAAATCAGTGCAGATTGCCAGACTACATCCTTGCCTAAAATCAATGATAAAACAGGGTCAGCCATTTGCTTGGTTTCTCTGACCCAGATAATCCAGGCATCCAAATCCAATTCTTTGAGGAGATCACTAGCTTGTTGATTTTTTTCATGAACCAGTGTTGAAGTCATGCTTGTTTCACCTTTTAAGTTCACAGTTGTCTAGAGAAATGTTTATCCCTATTGAAACGAGATTTCCCGAGTACAAGTGAAATTGTATAGGATGGCGTTAGCCTTGGCTAAGTATTTAATTATCGACTCAAAAGGTGTTGAAAAGTCTCTTGACATAGACGATTTAAATAGCTATGAAGCTATCAAAGGGGAACTTCGCACCTTCATTGAGACAGAAGAACTTGGCCGAGCTGCTAAGGGAGAGCCCCCGCATATCCGTATCATGCGTCAACTGGAACTTATCGATTATGAACCTGCTTCTGACGTGGGACATTTCAAGTTCTTTCCCAAAGGATCTCTTTTGAAAGAGCTGTTGGAAGACTACGTTCACACAATCGCCGTGAATATGATTGGTGCTATGCGAATTGAAACTCCGTTGATGTACCGGATCAGCCAGAAAGACATCGCTGAGCAAGCTGAGAAATTCCTTGAAAAGGACTATCGCATTAAACTTAGCAAAGATAAAGAGCTGCTACTTCGGTTTGCTGGAGACTTTGGTCTATTCTCCACTATGAAAAACGTGCAGATGTCGCAGCGGCAACTTCCTATTCGGATCTTTGAATTGTCACCATCCTTCCGGCTGGAGAAGCGTGGTGAATGCGTAGGGCTCCGACGACTTCGAGCCTTTACCATGCCAGATATTCACTGCTTCTGTGCAGACTACGAACAAGGTAAACAAGAATTCGCCATGATCACGAAACACTATGATCGCCTCATTAAAGGTCTCGGTATCGAATACTTGCTTGTCTTCCGTATCGTCGAAGAATACTTTGACCAGACCAAAGATCTCCTAGTCACTCTTGCCAAAGATTTGAAACGCCCTATTCTCGTAGAATTACTACCAGAGATGAGTCATTATTGGAATGTGAAGAACGAATTTCAATTTGTAGACGCTGCAGAAGGTTCAGGGCAATTGAGTACGGTTCAACTTGATGTTAGTGATGCCGAGCGTTATGGAATCACCTATGTCAATGAGGCAGGGGAAGACATTGGATGCATTATTGTACATACTAGCATCGGCAGCCTTGAACGCCTCGTTTATGGGCTACTTGAAAGCGCCGTAAAACGGCAAAAACAAGGACGTTTGCCCATGCTACCGATTTGGCTCTCTCCTGTACAAGCTGTGGTTCTTCCTGTTGCCGATCGTCATAAAGAACATGCAGGGAATATTGTCGACCTGCTCCGCGCCCAAAATGTTCGAGCAGTCCTCGATGACCGTGGAAAAACGGTGGGTTGGAAGGTTCGGAATGCGGGTAAACAATGGGTTCCGTTTGTCGTCGTAATTGGTGATAAGGAATTAGACGCTAATGAATTCCCGGTCACGATTCGGGAGAAATCAACAATTAAGAAATCCAAATCCGAATTACTGTCTCCTGCTGCCCTTGCTCACCTCATCAATGAGGCAAGTAAAGACAAACCTTTCCGACAATTAACTTTACCAAAGAATATGTCAATGTGGCCAATTTTCATCTAACAACGAGAATCTTGCTCCCGACTAGCAGTCTGCTTTCGTTGCATTTTAGCAATGAAAAACCCTTCTGTATCATTCCGATGGGGGAATAATCGTTGACAATCCGCCAATCCTTCAAAAGCCGCCGAGCCAAGCATAGGCTGTGCAGGAATTAGTCTAAAATTTGGATTGGCGTCAAGAAAATCACGAATCAAATGTTCATTCTCATCTAATGTAATCGAGCATGTCGAATAAACAAGAAATCCACCTGGCGCAACAAGCTTACTCCCTTTCAGTAACAAGCTTGATTGAACCACACTCAGGCGGCGTATTTTTTCTGGAGTCATGCTCCATTTTACCTCAGGACGTGTCTGGATTACCCCAGTATTACTGCAAGGAGGATCAACCAATACAAAATTAACCTGAAAATGCTCTCGAAAGGGAAGTTTGAAGCTGTTTGCTAGTATCACATGGGTGTTGCGAACACCTAATCGACGTAAGTTACGGTTCATTTCTTGGACACGCGACTGCATGTTGTCTAGCGCTAGAATATTGCCCTGATTTCCCATTAGTTGTGCAAGATGTGAGGTCTTACTGCCTGGGGCGGCACATAGGTCAATGACAATCTCATTTGGTTGTGGGTCTAGTATTCGAGAAACTAAGACGCTGGCTACACTCTGGAGGTAGATTGTGTTTTGCACATAAGCATCGGTTTGAGTCACCGGGCGCTTTCCCCGTTGTAGCCTAAATGCTTCTGGGAGTTCTGGGACAGGCGTACAAAGAAACTGAGCTTGTTCAAGTTCGCTAATTGTCTTACTGGTCTGTTGATTGAGTGTATTGATCCGAATATAGACTGATGGATTTTGCAAAATCGTGGAAAAAAAGGCTTGTGCCTCAGTAGGCTCTAGGATGTGATTGATGTAGTCGAACAACCATCGGGGTACAGAAAATTCTAGCTCTTGATGCCCTAACTCTTGAATTGAGGTAATGAAGTCGTTGAGGTCAATCCGTTGAACCTTTCGGAGAACAGCATTAACGAAACCCGCAAGTCGTTTTGTTTTCCTTTGTTTAATAATTGAAACGGCTTCATTGGTTGCTAGGGCTGGGGCTGTGTCCGTATAATGGATCAGATAGGTAGCAATTCTTAATGTATTCCGTGTGAGAGAATCTAAGTCAGAAATCTGGCTTTTTTCAAGTACTTGGTTTAGAATGAAATCTATTGTATTTAATCGTCGAACAGTTTCGAACACGAGACTATGAATAGCCGTCCGAATGCGCCAATCTTTAATTTGCCAATCATCTGCAAGCTGTCTCATGGACGTACGAAGTGACAAAGAATGCTCGTCCCAAAGCGAAAGCACCTCTGCAGCAGCCTCTTCACGGCTAATTTCCGTTCGACTAGTTCCTTGGGACACTTTTCTGCTTCTCCTCGCCTTGCCTAGCATATATGAATTATAAAGCCTTTCAAATTATGCTATCGCAAACCCCGCAAAAGACTAAAAATCTAGATAGTCTCTTTTGGGTACAATCGACTGGTAGGTTGGTTTTTATGACAACGCTATGGGAGATTATCTCTAGATTACAGAAACTGGCCCCCACTATGTATGTGCCACACGATGATGTTGACGGCGTGATTTTAGGAGTAAGTAATGTATCGAAACAAAAGCGTGTTCGCGTTTCTGCGGTAGATGTTTGTGTGGATGTTACCCTTCCAGTAATAGTTAGAGCTAACGAACATAAAGCCGGTCTTCTAATTGCCCACCGCACGCCGTTTCCCCAATCTACACGCAGATTAATCGGTTTACCTCAGCTTCTTCTTCAACATTTGTTAAAGCGAAACCTCACTGTCTATATCGCTCACCACAATTGGGCTATGGTTGATGGAGGCATGAATGATGTTTTAGCTCATACGCTAGGATTCAAAACTAATGATGTGTTCAAAGTTCCTCTTCTGGGTGGAATATATCCTCTCGGGCGTGCGTGCGAAGTTCCAAAAGAAACGAATTTGAAAATGTTTATTCAATATGTATCGAAGCGCTTGAAGGTTCCATCGATTGATTATGTGGGAAATCTTGATGATGAAGTGGAGCGGCTTGTTATTGTTAGTGGAAAAGGAATCAACCCCGAGTGGTTGCATCTCGCATGGGAACAAGGGTATGATACCTATCTTACCGGTCATCTTACGCATGAACTAGCAACCCAAGCTAGTCAATTGAAAATAAAATTGGTTGTAGTTCCTCAAACATCTACCGAAACTCCAGGGATGAGTCGGCTAACCCAGATTTTGCGTGTTGAACTTCCTAAAGTTACATTTAATTTCATCGAGCCAACATTACCTTATTCTACTCTGCTTTCATAACGTTAGCTACTTTTCAATTATTTGGGAAAATGAGGAACTCTTATGCAAAATCCCCTAATTGTTGATTTAGGAACCGGTTTTCTCAAGTATGGCTACCCTAACCAGACAATACCCAAAATCATGCCAGCGTATTTAAAAAATCACGGTGAAACTAAAGGCGATTCGTATCTTCTTACCCTGGATCCGAATCGAATAGGGAAGTTCTTTCCACTTGAAAATGGGAATCTTCCAAATAGTGAAGTTTTGAAGCCCTTAATTCTTGAAATCTTTAATCGAATGGCTATAGGTGGTCATCGACGAGTTGCAACGGAACTCCAGCTCCTCGTTTTCTCAACAGTTGAACAAAACCGAGTGTATGATGTGTGTGATGAATTAAGGATACAGCTTGGTTGTCGCAAACTTCTAGCAGCCTATCAACAAGTTCTCACTCTTCTTTTTCTTGGCAAGCACACAGGAATAGTAGTGGATATTGGACACACAATATCAATGATAGCCCCAATTTTCCAAGGCTTTTTACTTCGAGAACATGTCGTCGACACGGTCACGGGTAGCCTCTACGTTACTGCCGCACTACGGCGTTTATTTGAAGATATGGCAAAAAATTCTAGGCGCTATTCAGATTATGCCAAGATCGCTACAGATACCAAAGCTATCGAATACATCAAACGGAATTTCTGCCAAGTTCGACCCAATCCCAAAGACAAAAAACTGCCAAGAGAATGGCAATACCGCCGCAAGAATCTTAATGTCTCTTTGGGAACTGTGCCTTGGAGAGCTCCCGAAGTCCTCTTCGACCCTTCGCTCATAGGTATCGGTGATGTTGGCCTAATCGACGCAGTGGTTGAATCACTTGAACAAACTGATATGACAATTCGCCGTGATCTATCAAATGATATAGTACTAACAGGTGGTGGCTCCTTGTTCCTTGGTCTTCGAGAGAGATTTGAATATGAACTCAAACAGCGCTTTCCCCATCTACCTGTAAATGTTTATGCCCTCGAAGATGCGCTCACAAATGCGTGGTCTGGTGCTGCAGCATTGCATAGACCTCCAGAAACACCCTAACTCCCCACTATTTCGTTCTTATTCATTTCTTCGAATACTACTATTTCTCATAAATCAGGGTAGTTCCTTCATCAAAATCGAAACTGTTTTCAAACATGCTTCCTAAACTTCATTTGTGAAGGTTACCCAAGCCAACCTTATCATTGACCTGGGTAGTGGCTACATGAAATGTGGGTTTCCCCAACAACCGGAACCCATAATCATACCTGCTGCTTTCAAGAATCCCAAACCAGGTAGTGGTACCTCAAAATTTTTCGAACTTGACCCTGGTAGAGGTACGTGGATATTCCCGCTTGAAAATGGTATACTTCCCAAGGATACATCTCTTATTACCCAACTTTGTGTGCTCGCTTTGGAAAACTTTCCCATCATGAATGAACAACGAGAAAAACTTCAATTGACATTACTATTTTTTCCCCAAGCCCCACGAGATCGCTTAAATTCGTTATGTGAAAAAATACAAGATGTCCTTGAATGCCAACATGTCAAAGCAGCAATGCAACAAGTTCAAACATTCAATTATTGGGGACGGAAAACGGCATTAATCTTGGATATCGGATACACAAGTACATTCGTCACTCCGATTTATCGGGGATTTCTATTAGAAGAACAAATACTTCCACTGGTTACTGGGAGTTTCTTGGTTTCTGCCGAAATACGTAAACTTCTCCTCCATAAAGCAGAAACGGCTTCATCTAAGCTTGCTTCATACTATTTTCGACTAGCGAATAGCCCCAAAGCCATTCGGGCAATTAAACAATCACATTGCCAAGTTTTTCCCATGGCTGTTGATGATGTTTTTGAAGATAATGTGGATTTTCCGTTTGAGGGTATCGAGCTCCCCCTTGGTCCACTTCCATGGCAAGCACCAGAAGTATTATTTCAACCAACACTTCTTGGAGTAGGAGACAAAGGCTTAACAGAAGCTATTGTAGATGTATTAATGCATGTAGATCCAACTGTACGGGCCGAATTAGCCTCGAATATTCTCATTACAGGTGGAGGTTCAATGATTCCTGGTCTCACAACTCGTATTGAAACCGATCTCCAAACTCAAATTCCTTATCTTAAGGTCAATGTTTATGACCTTGAATCTCCCCTTTTCAGTAGTTGGCTTGGCGCCGCAAAAACATGAAATCAGAACAGGGAGAAACAATGACAAATGCAGCTACAGTAAAAGAAGCGATCAAAAAAATTGAAAAAGGTCTTGATGAACTCGGAGAACAACTCAAAGGCACTCAAACTGCAATGATGCAGCTTGGACAAGATTTGTCTACCCAGATGGAGGAAACCGCGAAACAAGCCAACTTAGCCGCCCAAGAGATTCATCGTGATGTTTCAACTTTTCGAGAACAACGTCAGCTGGTCGAAACCCAACTTTTAGCTGAAGTGGACCGAGCAAAGGAACTCAGTAATCTTAAAGATATTGAGGAAGCGATTCGTGTCATTATTGAAATAGTAGACGAGTTAACAAATCGAATCAATCTAGATGAGGTGCTCCAAACAGTGAAAGAACTCGAATCTTTTAGGAAAGGAGGCAAATAAAGAGGTTCAATAAAATGACTGAACAACCACCTACTCCTCCAACCCCCCCGCCGCCAGAACAATCCACTCCCACTGGTGATGAATCTCTGATTCCCTTTGTCACCCAGGCGTTCAATAGCCTATTTACCAAATTAACTAACCTGACCCAAGATGTTTCTACTCTTAAAGAGACAATCAACCAAATCGATCAACTTGTTAAAGCACGCCTAGAAACCATTGAACCACAATTTCAAGAACTTTTATCCAATTTGCGTGAACAGCGACGGAGTAGCGTTACTCACTATTCTCAGCTCGCGGCAACCATCGCGCAAGGTTTTGAATCCCTAGGTGATCTTCGCAGCTCCTCCGCGGACGCTCAAGCATTAGAATTACTCTCAGAAACCCTACAAGCAGCTCAAGATGCATTATACTGCTTACGCATGGAGCGTTTAATTCGACGCTATCTTGAACTACAAAAGTAATAGATGGACCTACACTTTTCCAGGTTTCTTCTTTAAACCATACTTCTCGCGCATCTTTTCACGCCACGGTTGATCAGATCCCGTAGCTTCGGCAACTGCATCGACCTGGGCTTTTGCTGGTGGAGCAGGTTCAGAGGTCGGTACGGTTGCCTCGGCTCCTTTTTTTCCCACTGTTTCCGTTGATTTCGCTACAGCTGAACTACTCATAGTGCGTGGCGCAAAATCTTGGCCTGTTTCAAGACGTGAAAGAACTTCGGTGATAGTAAACATCTGCATGCGCTTATCTAATTCGCTAATAGATCGCATCATCATGCGATTAAGTTCTTGAGGTTCCGATTTGCTTAGCTCTGTCAGTTTCTTGCTTAACGAATCGATTCGATTATTCAGATTGGCGATATTATCCTTAAGAACTCCAACAGCGTCCAATTGACGGCGAATGCTCTCCAAGTCCTTCGAAATATGCTGCTCAACTTCACTAATACGGTTTAACGTCCTTTCAAGGATTTCTGTCATCTGTCGGAAAACATCATCCATTTGGGCTTCTCTAAAATCAGACATCACTCGTCATAGCTTTCTTCTGACAAAGACTTTTATTCCTTCCTATTTGCAGGGGATTGGGGTTGTAAATTTCTGTGAATTACTCAGTGATTCTTTCACAAGAACAAAGTAAAAAACTCGGACAGCGTTTGGATGAACTTCAACCTCAAGTCGAGGATTTCTTAGATCCCTATCTATTTCCCTCCCCGAAACATGAACCTGAAGATGTTGCTCACTTCTTCTTCTTCGTCACGGGAATTGATCATCGCACAAGTCCTCTTAACCAAAGTTTTGAAGGTACTTTTGAGGGGAAGTATTTTCAAGGCGCTGATCTCCTCTGGCATCTTAGCCTCCAGAAATTTAATGCTAATCCACAGATTTTTCATCCTTCCTCGATGGCTCACATATCTGACCAAACCGTGACAGAATGGTACACTGTTAAATACCCCGTGCAAGTCACCATCAATAATCCCGTTGAGAGAGCTGCATTGTTACGTAATGCGGGGCAATTGCTTTTAGAGAAATATCAGGGTTCTGTACTTAATCTACTTAAAGCCGCAAATCATCGGATAACATCTAATCACAAGAGGGCTAGTTTCGGGTTGTTACAATTACTTTCTCGGTTTCAAGCTTATGAAGATCCGGCAAAAAAGAAGAGTTTCTTATTTGTGAAATTCTTGCTCCGTCGAAACCTATGGTCTATCAGTGATAGTCATCAAGTGCAAATTCCTGTTGATAACCACCTTACGCGCATTGCTTTGCGAACAGGTATTGTTAAGGTTTCATTAGATCTTGCGGGGCATCTCCGACAACAGCGCCCCCTTTCACTTGAAACAGATGTTATCCTACGTGAAAAAATTGGGGAGGCGTATTTGCAGGTTGGAGAACACGCTAAACGATCAGTACTGGAACTTGACGATTTCTTCTGGCATTTTGGACGAAATTGTTGTCTAGTCACTAATCCTATTTGTGTCACGGGTTGTTCGAACGACTGCTTCGTCGTTGAGCAGCTTCTAAAAGTCACATGTAAGGGAAGATGCCCTCTGAGTTCATTATGCCCCGCATCAACAGATGACGCGCAACGCGAATTGATTGAACCAAAAATTGACACTTGGTTCTACTAGACGAAGGTCTTACTCTTTGGGTTTGTATTTGTATCTGCCCACAAAACTTTCTCGGCTCATCATCGTTGGCAAAGCCCAAATAACCACTGTACCGTTCATAGTGTCACGCAGCGAGGGCTCCGGTGTTCCAGGCGGAACACCCACATATTCAAAATTGGGAGGAATTAGGTCTTGAAGTTCTGGGTCATGAAGACTGCTTTCTCCTTCATTCACAAAGGTTACAGTAACTAGTAATTCACCTGCTTCAGAAGTAGGTGCCACCATCCGTGTTTTTCGGAGTTTCCGTACTACAGATCGAATTTTAATTACTGGTGCCATTGATTCTGGAACCTCTGCTGTGGCTTTTGGTCCAGGAGGAAATGTGTTAGCTTCGATTTTTACCGGAAGCGCATGTTCATAGTTAGGTTTAGGAGCCCTTGCGATGGTGATGTAATTAGCGGTGACTGTATCACCCGGTTTAATTGGAGAAAGACTTTCAGTCAAATCATGAAGCTGAATGCTGAGTTTATGAGGAATCTTCAGATCACGATCCTTTGGTCGGATATCGACTTTGACATTTCGGGTTATCGGTTTATCACCCACCCGTACACGAATTTGCGTTGTTTCAGGTGGCTCAAAACCAGGAGGAAGCGGTTCAATAAAGGTGATATCATCACAATCAGTAGACCCCGTGTTCTTTGCCTGTAATGTCACAGCTACTGGAGCGGGTTCCCATGCAAGTAATTCAAGGGGTTCGACACGCTTGCTTCCTTCAATACGAAGCACCGGAAAAACAGTCTCTACTTTCTCAATGGTTCCCACAATCTCTTGAGTAATGGGTGCTTCAACTGTGGAAAGTGCTATAACATCAAATTCAGGCTGATCCGCACTCACTTCTAGTTCATGACCCCATACTTCTCCTGGCTCAAGTCGAAGATTAGGTGTTCCCTCATATAGTAACTCGTTCTCAGGTGCAGTTAGTACCACTTGAACTCGTTCAAGGCGAAGGGGAAATTCACTCGCATTTTGAAGCGAAGCTTTACATCGCCAAGAACCCGCTCGCATGGGGTTCTCTTCTTTTTCGATACTCACTTCTGTTTCTGTTGATGCATGGAGCGTGGGGACAAGAGTACTACGCACTACATCAGATAAGCGATAAGTAGCCTGAACTTTTCCACCTGGTTTAGGTTCTGTGTCTTCAGCGGTAATTGTAGCTCGGATACGTTGGATCGCTATTTGTTCGGAAGGCAGCTCCTTAATTGTCCACACAATCTGACCTGCCTTTGAATCATAGTTCACCTTGCCTAACTGAGATGTCTGAATATCCACATCATTGTATATTGGCGGTATTTCTTTCGTAACAACGATATCATGGATTGTTGCACCCGAGTGATTTCGAAGGTTAAGGCTGATTTCTACCGGCATCTTATATTCGAAAACAAGAGCATTATTAACTCCAACACGTTCATGAAACGTGTCCAATGCCTCGGAAAGCAAAAGCATTGGAGACTCGATTTCCTTTATAATGAATTCTTTCTCCCACTCTGTCATTGGATCCAATCGACCAATATCGAGAGTATCGGTTCCTAGCGTGGTTCGGTTTTGCCGGTTTAGTTCTAGTTCTGCATCCCAAATAGCATACTTACGAGAGTTATTTTTCACAATAACTTGCCCACGGGGATCAAACCGTGTAATTATATTATCAGCTGTTAACCGGGTATGTTCATGTTCCTTAATGGAGATACTTAGCCCTGCTGGAATCTGTGGCGAAGCCAAGGTTCCATCACACCTCGCTCAGATTAGATACTCTTTGATGATTTAATGTCTTTCGTGAACCCCTCTCAGACCATCAGAACCATTATTTAATCGAAAGAAATGCCAAGTTGAAGTTATCATTGCGTTTACGGTTCAATACCCCGTCTGCGTTCAAAAGCATTAGTTCCGCTGTAGGGTTAATGCGACATCCTTCAAGCAAATGACCACCTAGGATTTCTCCCTTCTCTCCTGTGAAGGTGATGTGGGCATGAATAACCGTAGTATCATCCAATATTGCTATGTTTCCCGTGCAATTGACTATCTCAAGTGCAGGAGATGAATCCGAGTCTGGCTCCCAGCTGAGATTCGTATACGTTTTTTTCTTCGGATGATAAAATCCATACTGCGCTCGATCTACGGCTCCAATAACCGTGAACATACCCGCTTTAACCTCATGGCGCAAAACAACCTTCTTAATACCTTGGAAGAGATCTTCTCCAGTATTAAATCGGGCAACTATCATTTCTTTTAAGGGAAAAGAACAGGATGGCATCACAAAATCTCCATTATAATGCTAGATGTATCAATGGGCTAAAGGCTAAAAAGTGGGATGGTTCTTATTCGATTCGGAAGCGATATTGCGTGCCTTCGAATCTCTCATCATGGATGGACCAATCAGAATCGAAGTCCAAATCGAAACATGAATCTTTACCAAAGAAGCGCAAGAAAACCTCGCTATTAACTCAAATCTTGGCACAGAGCAAAGATCAACCCATTCGGCCATCCGATTATCCCAACACGCCCAAGTCTGGACCACCTGGCGTGTTAATAAACATTGATTATAAAGGCGATCCAGGTGTTGCTAAACTCAAGCTCTATAATGTTGATAAAGGGCAAATCTACGAGTGGCTTGATAACACAGAACACCATCCATATTGTTTAACGGATCTATCCCGTGAAACTCTCTCACAAAAAAATGACGTGATTGGTCATTCAGGCTTTCTTAAATTTGAAGAGAGCCCCAAATACAACTTACTTCGTGACCAGGAAGAAAAATACACTGTCATTGTTGCAAGGGATCCTTTAGCGATTGGAGGGCGCCCTGATTCAATTCGGGAAAAACTAGGGCGTGATCATGCTTGGGAAGCCGACATTCGCTATACTCAATGCTATACCATGGATAGAGCCCTAACACCAGGGCTTTTCTATAAGATTCAAGAAAACCAATTGCAGCCTGTTCCACAGAAATACTCAGCTGAAGATGCGACCAAAATTCGAGGATTATTCAAAGGGGACCTGGAGCTTTCAAAGCTCATTGAAGATTATCTCCCACTTTTCCTAACCCCCGCAACATCATTACCCCGGTTAGCAATAGATATCGAAGTGGAGTCGGAATTCATTGATCGCATTCCAGACCCCCAACAAGCGCCACAACCAATTATTTCAATCGCGATAGTGGATGATGCTGGAATAGGGCGAATTTTCCTTTTACGTCGTGACTCCCAGGAAATAGCCCACGATAATCTCCCTGATGAGGTTTCGGTTGAGGTCTTTGATGACGAACGCGACTTAGTTGAATCCGTCTTTCGTATTCTCTGGCGAACGCCAATCCTCTTGACATTCAACGGTGATAACTTTGATCTTCAATACTTAATTAATCGGGCGAAAAAACTCGGTATTCCACCCACTGATAATCCCGTTCGGTTACGAGGTGGTTTTCGAGGAAATCCTGAAGCCGAACTTGAATATGGGGTTCATATTGATTTATACCGCTTCTTCCATAATCGATCTATTCAAATTTATGCATTCAGGAACCGATACAGCGAAGTCCGTCTCGAGACTGTCAGTCAAGCGCTTCTAGGTGAGGGTAAATTCAAACTCCCTGACCAGATTGACAAAATTCCTGTTAATTTGCTGGCTCAATACAACTTGCAAGACGCAAAGCTGAATATGCGGCTTACCCAATTTGACAACGACCTTGTCATGGGCTTGATCTTGCTTTTAATGCGTGTCTCACATCAAGGCATGCATGATCTTACACGAACGGCCGTATCCAACTGGATTCGTAGCCTTCTCTACTATGCCCACCGACAAAATAACTACCTAATCCCCCGCCAAGATGAAATCGCGGCATTCAAAGGTGAAGCAGTGACAGAAGCGATTATTAAAGGTAAAAAATACATGGGTGCGATTGTTGTTGAACCCAAAGAAGGCGTTCACTTCAACGTTACCGTTGTCGACTTTTCTAGTCTCTATCCTAGTATTATGAAATCTTATAACCTAAGTTATGAAACTGTACGGTGCGACCACCCTGAATGTAAAGAAAATCTTGTCCCTGAAACACCACATTGGATCTGTACCCGACGTCAAGGCATTACGAGTCTCATCATCGGTCTCATTCGTGATGTCCGTGTTGAACACTTTAAACCGCAGGCTAAGAATACGACGTTACCTCTTGATCAACGAAGTTGGTTTAGTGTTGTTGAACAAGCATTGAAAGTTTTTTCCAACGCCGCCTATGGGGTGCTAGGCGCCAGCCACTTTCCATTATATTGCGCGCCTGCAGCAGAATCTATAACCGCTCTCGGTCGCTATGCGATTACTCAGACAATCGAAAAAGCTGAAGAAATTGGCGTCAAGGTTCTTTATGGCGATACGGATAGTTTGTTTTTAGATCGCCCAACGAAGGATCAATTGAAGCAGCTTATCGATTACAGCGAGAAGGAATTACGGGTTGAATTGGATGTTGAAAAGGAATACAGATATGTTGCCTTGTCAAGCCGAAAGAAGAATTATCTAGGTGTATCAAAAGACGGTTTGGTTGATATCAAAGGCCTAACCGGAAAGAAACGGAATACCCCGGCATTTCTGCAAATCGCGTTTATGGAAATGATAGATATTTTACGTCAAGTGCGTGACCCTGATGGATTTACTTCGGCAAAAGAACGTATACTTCGATTGGCGCGTGAAAAGCTAACAATGTTGGAACGTCGGGACTTTGACGTAGAAGATTTGGCGATTCGTGTCCAATTGACGAAGAATCTTAGTGCCTACACAAAAACCACACCTCAGCATGTAAAAGCTGCGAAGCAGCTTCAAGCGGCTGGAAGAGAAGTTGGTGCTGGTGACATTATTGCCTTTGTTAAGACTACGCGTGGTGTAAAGCCGGTTGAGCAGGCCACTGTTCAAGATATCGATGTGGCTAAATACAAAGATTTGGTGAAAAGCACCTTTGAACAAGTTCTTGATGCTCTAGGAATTGAATGGCTAGACACTATAGGAATGCGTAGACTAGATACCTTTTTCGGTTAATTGGCGACAAGTTTATTCAGGCTTTTTGCCACAGTTGTTATAGTTATTCTTGTAGGTGGAAACTGTGGAGATACGGGACCTTCTAACTCGAGGGGTTTCACTCATTGTGGATCCTCATGGGCTAAAAACCAGCCTTGACGATTTCTTTGCAAGTTACGGTGGATATCTTGAATACGCTGTAGCTATTGCTAAGGGTTTGTCAGGACGGGTATTTTATTCCAGCAAAGTGGCACCAGCCGATGATGAAAATCCCACCTTCTTTGATGAATTCATCGATACAACAGAAGCCGTGGGAATCCGCGCAGGCGCCTATCTGAATATGTTTGCCGATGCATTCTTTGCTACCGACCATGAATTCAAAACCTTCACGGCCGAGGGCAAAACATTAGATGGCTTTGTCTGTCCAAATAAACCCGCTTTCCTTCAACATATGATTACGGTAATCAAGGAAGTCGCAGAAAACCCTATTCAAACCCTCTTTTTTGCACATCTTGGTTATCCACACACTAGTTACTGCTACTGTAACGATTGCCGAAATGAATTCACTGAATATGCTGAACTTCGTCATACATTTCAAATCGCTGATTCCGCTTCAAATCCTGCTCTGTATAACCAATGGATTGAATGGCGCGTAGCAAAAATGTCCAGTGTTATCCAACAACTAGTTACAGCTGCTAAAGAAGTCAAACCTGATTTGAAAGTCATTCCTACTTATCCCATCGATCCAGAAAGTGGATATGTAGTCGGAACGCGAACGAATCTAGGATTGGATCTTGAAACTATTGCAAATATGAGCAAGAACGTATCCATCGAAGCCTTCCCTTGGACTCCAATCTTACCCGACCCAGGTTCTAAAGACTTCGCCGACTATATTGATAACCTCTCATTCATCAGCTCACTCACAAAAACAGGCGTTGAGTTTTCAATGACCCATTGGATTATTGAAGATGAAGCTGAATATCACCGGGCTAAATCCTTAGCAGACACCGCGGGAATCTCAGACATTTACTCAATGCTCGGATATCCAACTGGCTACCAATCTCTTCGCGAGATTCGATTAGGGCTCGGATATTGAACTGTATCAATCATCGACAAGAATAACACTAGGTTGAGGATTTGAAACTAGCGTGAGCGAAATCAAAAGTGTTCAACGGCTCGAAGAACTATATCGACAACTAATGGGTTCTGATATTGCCACAGCTCAAGAAGTTAAAGCCAAGGCCGAAATTATATCCCTTATTCCTCAACTAAAAGCTGTCATCCAAGCCGAAGAGAGTTCTGAATCTCAACAGCTTGGCCAAGAACTAGAACTGCTCTATGAAATGGTGTCGAAATGGAATCCTCTCACAGCATGGTTCCGAGATGAAGAACAATTAGTCCAATTGTACTTTGACATCCTCTCTAAGGTACGTCTTTTCCTTATCCGACGAAAAGGACCCACCGAAGAATCCAGCACACTAGTTAGTGAGAGCTTACTTTCCATACGCCAGACGATGACCCAACTAGCTTCTGTTCTCGAAGAAATCCGAGTTACTGTGAAAACTTTGCTAGAAATCGTTTCACCAACACCAGAAGTTCATGGCCGTATTGCAGGCTTAAGTAGCCGTGCCCTCGAACTTGAACGACGGATAGCTGATTTTGAAGCTGCTAGTTCTGATAAGACGGAAGCCGATGTAGAAAAGATTCGACGATGGAAACAAGATCTTCAAAAACTCACCAAGCAAATCGAAACATTACGAAAACTAGCGAAGAAGGGCTAGCGCTTATCATTGGTAAAAGCTATTGTTCAACAATTTCGTTTGGTGATAAAAGGCTACTTTTGGCTGCGTCCACAACGGTTGCAGAATTCACTGTCTTCTCTTAAATCCTGTCCGCAATATATACAAAATCCTGGCGTGGTCGAATGCGGGGAGGTGCCACTATCTCCAGAAGAATACCATCCCTCAGACGAGAGGCTCTCAGACTCGCTGATTCGACGAAAGGATAATCCTGCGTAGGGATCTGGATCGGTTAATGAACGGGAACTATATTCTTCCGGGGTCGAAAAAAGTCCACCCAAATCCACAGAGTTTCCAGAACTGGCGCTAGATGATGGTGATGAATCGCGGTTTGTGCCATATCTTCCCGAGGAGGAACCTTCTCGCCAAGATTCAAATGGTTCGTGCTGTTTTTGCTCTTCGGATATCGATTGCGCGCGAGAATATTCTGAACTAAAAGAACCATACTGCTCCTTTGGCCACCAACGTTCACCTTGTCGTAAAAATTGTTTGTGGCATTCTCTCTGTATTGCTCGGTATTCTTCTTTCGAAATGCCCAGTAAATCAATTGCTTGATCTCGGAGATTACACTCACGGTTTAAATCACAACAAAAGGCAAGGCTACCATAACAGGTTAGCTTCATCACCTGTTCGGGAGACGGTTTTGCAAGTGCGTGTACTCGCTCCTTACCAATCCATAATTCGTCGCCCACAGCTCGTAGAGATGTCATGGCTTGGCGTTCAAGCGCCTGTAGTACTTCTTTGGCTTGGTAGGCGCGACCGTTAATGAGAATTAACCCTTGTGCGTAATCGGAATTCGATGACATGGACTCATCTCTCCAAAGAATGAACCAACAGTCTGGCTAATAAAACGTGGTAAAACCGAATTTATACGTGAAACAGTGTTTCGACAGCTTGGATCCGCGATTTATTTTTCACGTTTAAAGCGTTTTACTTGGATTGCGATAATGTAAGCGAGTGCTGCGATTATTCCTGCAATGGCACTTGGTGAGGCATAGATAACAAATGAACCAGCAAGCCCCAGAAGCATTGCGGTGAGAGCGATGGCTACTGTGCCGATGATAACGTTATTGACGGTTTTCATCCACTCATTTGAGGCTGCTGCGGGAGCAATGAGAATTGCATAAACGAGGATTGCTCCAACGGCTTTAATTGTCAAAGCTATTGCAACGGCTGCAAAAATGAGCATGAGGTAGTTATAACCGCGGGCATTCATACCATGAGCTGTGGATCCTTCCATATCTATGCTAACATATACGAATTCCTTCTTAAAGAGAATGAAAAGAATCATTAGGGATAATGCGACGCCAAGTAAAAGAACAACGTCTAGGTTGTCAAGGAGAAGAATATCACCAACTAAATACCCCCAAATAATGGGGGTCATCGTTGGAGGTAAATAATACATCAAAAATACAGCAATACTCATCGAAAGAGCAAAAGATACACCCACAGCAACTTCCATCTTTTGAGCGATTCCTCGTTCACCTGCATAAGCAGTCATAACCGCCACGAAGACTGCAAAGATTACTGCTCCTAATATTGGATCAAACCATGGTGCGATTCCTGTAGCTTGAAGGAATAATGCCAGAGCAACACCACCCAATGCGGCATGTGCTACACCTGCAGAAAGAAACGATAGTCCTCGAAAAACCATGAAGGTTCCGGTAGTTGCTGCAATAATTGCAACAAGTACCGAAGCGAGTATTGCACGCTGCAAAATCGGTGATGTTAAGATGAGGTTGATTACATCAGTGATCATGGCGGTCGAATCCCGAGTCGTGTGTAATACAATATTTGTGCCCTGCTAACTCGACGATTTTTGCTGAGGGTCCATAGACCTGCTTTAAGAGATCAAGGTCCATCACCGCACAGGGATGCCCAATTCCAATAACTGTACGATTCAGCATTAAGACGTCTTTAACCAACGTGTGAATGGGGTTTAAGTCATGGGTCACCATAATAATGTTAACTTGATTTTCAGCATAGTATTCCTGCAAGGCTTCAACGATTTGAACTTGGCTATCATGATCGGCGCCTGACAGGGGCTCATCGAGCATCATAATCTGTCCTTCAGAGGCTAAAGCCCGGGCGACTAGCACACGTTGACGTTGCCCACCTGATAATTCCGGAAACGGCTGTTTCCAAAGATGCTCCAAATTTACTCGACGCAAGGCGTCTTTTGCCAATTCTACATCTTTCCTGGAAGCCACACGTAGCGGCGGCTTTTTTAATAATCGTCCCATTAGTACGATGTCCTTTACCTTCATGGGTACCGTCGCTTCTATTTGGTCCCTTTGAGGAACATATCGAACCATCCGACGAATTGCTTTGTATTCCCGCTTCGCATTAAATCCTAAAACACGAATAACTCCTTCAGTAGGTGTGAGAAGGCCTAACATTGTTTTGAGAAGTGTCGTTTTTCCTGATCCATTTGGTCCGATTATTGCCATGAATGTTGAAGAATCAATGGAAAAGGTTACATCAACCAAAGCTACATCACCGTTTGGGTATTTTACTGTAAGATTTTCTGCTTCGATTAAGCGAGTTGTTGTCATAGGTTGTCTACTCTCCAATAATTGCTACTTTCACCATCACAATTTTTCGATTTCCCTTCAACATTTTCACTAAATCTCGTATTTCTTTAGCTGGGCCATTTACCACGATTACCTCGATGCATTCGCCATTTACAGTATGGGAATGAAGTAAGGCGTCGATAAGAGTAGCCTGACGGTGTAGCAAGAAGTTGCTTTCAATCCCTTTGCCTTTCTTTCCATAGACAATAGTCAGCACAGCAGAAACTTTGCCGGTTAGGGTCTTGAGGTTTTGGAGCTCGTTTTCCAGTGTTCGAATGGCTTGCCGAAGAAGTTCTGAACGATTGGAATAGCCCACTGATGACTGAAGGCGGTCGAGTTTTTGCAGGTCCTGATCATTTAATGAGATGCTGATAATTGGCATTGTGTCACCACGAATTGGGTTTGTTAATAAAAATACCAGAAAGATTATTAATATTCGGCATTATTAAGAATTGCCTATGAAGTTAATAATCCTTCCATGACACGAATTGAATGTGGTTACAATGCAACGAAACCAAATCCTAGCCATTCTCGGAATTATGATTATTAGTCTGGGTGCATTCGGAATATTCCAAAGTACTTCTGCCCAAACAACTCCCGCTCTGCAGATTGCTGTTTCTCTACAACCATTGGCGGGTATCGTCCGCGAAGTAGGTGGAGTACAAGTGGAGGTTTCGATCCTTCTTCCTGAAGGGATTGAACCTCACGCCCTTGCACTCACGCAACAGATCATCGATATGGCTAGCGCCGCTGACATGTTGGTCTTAACTGGGCATTTCGACTGGGAAGAGGAACTTGCTCTTCAAGTCGGGAAACCGTATATCACATTAGATGATTATCTAGCCTTTGGAGCGAGGTTACTTCTTCTGAATGGGCATCCCAGTTCTGCTGCACATTCAATGGATTGGAATCAACAACCTGCGCACGACGAAAATCTTCATGGATATTGGCTCTTACCCCAAAACGCGATTGCTATTGCCAATGCCACGCGGGATCTCTGTAGCTCCCTTAATTCGACCTTTTCACAATATTGGCAGAATCGCTTTACAGAGTTTGTCTCCAAAGTTTCTGAGCTCGAGACCTTTATTATGCAACTGCAGTTACTTCATCAGCTATTCAATGTGAAAGTAATTATTACATTCCCCGCTGAAGCCTATATTGCTGAAGCCTTGAGTCTTCAAGTACAAGGATTACTCATGGAGGATGAAAACGTCTTCATTTCAGGACCCGAATTAATTGCAGTTGAACAAGCGCTACAAAATGGATCAATAAACCTCATATTGGCTTCGGACGTCGCTCAACTACAAGCTGCGGGAGAATTCGCCCAACAGCTCTCAGCAGATTCTGGTGTTCCATTGGTATGGGTTCGTATTGTTTTTTCTGAACTCGAAGACTATGTTGGAATCATGGCTTACAATACTGGTGTTATTGTGACAGGTGTTAGTGGAGGAATTCCTCCTGCTGTCGATTTTCTCACGATTAGTATGCCGGTCATAATAGTTGCTGCAGTCTTTGGTACCCTCGCCGTGATTGAATTAATACTTCTTATTCGTTATACTCGTGCGCAAGATTAGTCGTTCGAAAGTCTTTTTACACGGCAATAGAAGGAACCTTGATGTGGTTAAAATTGGTTATTGTTGCATGCCCTCAATGTGGCTTCCAGTTCGATACTAGTTATGGGCGAATCATGGCCTGTGGGAATTGCCCATCGGCAACGATAGGTAATTGTGGTTATGCGAAGTGCCCGCGCTGTCAACATGAATTTCCAGTAGGTGAAAGTGCAGAGCATTCACAACCATTTGGACGGCGTGTTGCATAGTAAGTTATTCTAAAAAGAGAGCTGGTCGCCCTGGTAAGGCCTTGGGTGCCCGGTTTTTGGGGTCTTTTATGGGTTTGTCGCCATCTTGAATATTCACTTCAAAACCCGTTTCTGATTGAATGAAGTCACTATTCTCGGTAATGGCTTTTTTCTCAGTTGTCTTATCGACGAAGGTCCAAAACCCCCCTGCCTTCACAATAGCTTGGACAAGGTCATTAACTTCGTTCCCCCGTTTCTTCATTTTTGGATCTTTCATCAGAATGGGCATCAACTCTTGCATAGTTGGAGCCGCGTTAGCCTTTGTGACCTTTTTCATGGCATCATACTTCCAGGAGGGACTAATGAAAATATGGACTGTGCTCACAGATTTGCCCTTGAGTAATTTTTTGATTTCTTTGATATCTGTAATTGTGTGTAAGACAACATCCATTGCTTTCTCAATCTTTTCATCGATGAATCGTTCATCTATTGTAGGCCAGGTTTCGAGGGAGACAAAAGAAATGCTTCCAAGTCGCTCCCAGATTTCTTCGCATAAATGTGGTATGAGTGGAGCTAGAATTTTTACCCAACGAGTGACAATATAGCGCATCACCGCGTCACGTTCTGGGCTTGCTTTTTTCATTCGACGCAGATAAAATTCTACATCGCTTAGGAGATGAAAGAATGTCAGAAGGGAATAATTTCGAAACCGCAGGCGTTCTAATGCTTCAGTTGCATCTCGGATAGTTGTGTTTATTTTTGAAAGAATCCATCGGCTCATTAAACTAAGCTTAGATTCGTTTAACGGCGTTTCAGGGATTTTTGAAGTCTCTTCTAGAATTCGAGTCAAGCGTTTGAATCGGCGTTGTACATTTGAAACGTCTTTGTCTTGCCAATCGACGAGCGATTGCAAGTCTCCAATTTGACTGATATAGAGGCGGAATAGATCCGCACCATAACGCCTAGGGACATCAGCCAAAGGAATAAAGTTCCCCTTGCTTTTACTCATCTTTTCTCCTTCGCGAATTAGATATTCGTTGAGAGTTATCGATTTTGGCCAATAATTTTGAGGAAATAGTGCAGTATGATGAAAGATGAAAAAGGAAAGGTGGTTTGGAATGTGTCCGACACTGGTATGTCGTTGATCATTTGGATACCAATATTCAACTTCTTCTCGCATGATGGATAGAACTTCTTCTGAAATTCCTGTCCTTTCTGAAATTTTCCCTTTCTCTCCTTTTCCCAAGAAAACGTAATCAAAAAATGATGTATCTAGTTGTTGTTCAGTAATCTGGTTCGCTCGGATATGATGAATAATTAGATAGAAGATCATGTAAATTGTTGAGTCAGAAAGAGATTCAATAACCCATTTTCGGTCGAAAGGTAATCGTGTGCCTAAACCACGTTTTCGAGCTGCTGGACGTTCTTTCAACCAGCTAAAAGTGGATTCAAATAACCGACGGTACATCTCGGGGTAAATGAACATTCTGTCTAATGCTTTTGTGGCTTGAGCCTTCCATTGTACATTCCCATAATTGATGAACCATTGATCTGGTAGAACCGCAACTACAACGTCATTTCCACAACGGCAAACGACAGGTTTCAGATCGGGTTGATAAAACCGGAGAGCTCGATTTTGTTCTTCAAGATAGGCAACCACCTCATCTTTTATTTCACTAACTTTGCGTCCAGCAAAGGGTCCGGTATTTTCTTTCATAATACCTTGGTAGAATTCTGCTTTGTATAGGATCTCTGTTGCTTCATCAAGTTTGGCTGTGGATTTTTGATTTTTTATTTTCATTTTCTCGACGATTTCAATCGCGGGGTGTTCACCATATCCTTCAATTGTGATGATCGAAATAGGTTCGATAGCTTGAACGGAGTCAAAGTCAAGTTTGAAACCCTGAATAGCTGTTTTTGTCTTCTGGATATCATGCAGTGCAGTCCAATCGAATGGCGCATGAGAAGGAACGCTGTAGACTATACCTGTTGCATTTTCTTCATCGACAAATTCAGCCGGTAAGATTAGAAGATCTCGATCTTCAACTGGTGATTTACACATTTTTCCAATAAAATCAGTGCCAAAAAATTCTTCTAACCGTTTTGATCGATGTCCTTGGTTCACTAATTTTCGGACGGCAGGTTTTGCCACATACCAAATTTCTTCTCCTACTTGTATTTTCGAATATGTTGTTTCGGGATTTATCCAGAGGTTAGTTACACCAAATACTGTTTCAGGACGAAGTGTAGCTGCAATTAAGAAACCGTCTTCGAATGGAAATTTGATTGCAATAAATTCTGCAACCTTAGCGTGTTCGCCTAGCAGTAGGTCATCTTCACCTACGGCGTTTCCACACGACACGCAATAAAGAACCGGATATCTACCCTTAGTAATATACCCTCGTTGTTGCAGATTGATGAATTGCCAAGTTACAAAGGTATGATATTCAGGGTCATTGGTTGTGAATTTTCGTCTCCAATCAATTGAATAACCTAATTTACGGAAGTCGCCTTCAAAAACACTGACAAAAAACTGAGCAATCGCTTTCGGGTCAGTAAAGGTTGTTAAAACTGAGTTAATATCTTTCTTTGCTCGGTAATATCCGATGCTCGAACGATATTCTTTCAGAATTTCTGTGTCTTTGTCACGGATTCGTTTTGCTACGCCCGCAACCGGTGTCCCAGTTACGTGAGCGGCCATTGGCCATAAAACATTGAACCCGCTCATTCGTTTGTATCTTGCAATTACATCGCCTATGGTGTAGGTTCGACCATGTCCTACATGCATTGGTGCATTCGCATATGGATAGGGAACAGTTAGATAGAATTTTGGACGTTGCGGGTTAGGATCAGCATCAAACGCTTGAGCTTCACGCCATCGCATTTGCCACTTTGGTTCAATTTCTTTAGGATCAATCATGGAGACGGACCTCCACTCTGATAGGAGATATTATCTTGAAAAGGGTTATTTTTCGTTGCGATCCCTTCCATAATTTGGGGTAGCTAGTTCTTTGAAAATAATCACTGCTTTGGGAGAAAGTCATACCACACGGGGATCACTTCAAAAAGAAAATTGAGGGCTCCTAACTTAAAGCTTTCGTCGGGGCTTGAAAACCGAAAGCAAATAAGTTTCTGTTACAAGATTCTGATATCGAGTGTGACTAAAGCATGTCAAAATTGCGGTGCCCTGAATGTCTGATCCTCGTCGGTCCTCAAGATGCCGTGTGCCCTCAATGTGGTTACAGATTCAGAACTGAGCAATTTGAACGGATTCTCCCCTTTATGAAACGTCCAGAACGCCAATGGGAAAGTCGATTGACCCTTCGTCAACGCCTTTGGGGCGTCCTGAGATTTCCTGCTGTCACATTTTGGGATATTGCCCATGAAACTGATAGTCGAGGACCAGCACTAATCTTTCTTGGCAATCTAGCTGTTATTTCACTTTGGTATATTGCCATGGTCATTCATGTTAGTGACGCGGCGAATCTCTTATTGTATGGCTTCTTTGGGGTATTTGCAATTCTATCGCTCTTATACATGCTCCTAAACCTATTTTATTTTGGAATTATCCATATGATTATCAACTATTCAGGACGCGAGGGGCATTTGTCTGAAACATTTCTAATTGGACAATATGCCCTCTTTCCCTTTCTTCTTGCTAATCTTCTTTCCGCAGGGTTACTCTCAGCATTTCTTCCCCCTACAACTATGGCGAATCTGACCGTTTTGTATATTGCTCCCATTTGGCTTGCAGTATATGGGTTAGCAGGTGTTGCAATGCTATGGGGTGCATTACTTCTTTCCATTGGAATTCGAGAACGTTATCGAATGCCTTCCGAAACCGCTCTTCTCATCACAATGAGTGTAACATTATTCGTGGTTATCATCGCAATTTTAGTTCGGCTAACCGTTATTCCAATTATTTGAAAACCGCTAACAGCTTTAGAGGTTGTGCTAAGGCTGAATCAATAATAAATAAGGGTTCTTTGTTTTTAAAACGCAGTTTCCCAAGAATCTGATCTTCAGCGAGAACTTTTCCGCGGCGGATAATCTTGGGGTCTTGTAAACCAAATGTCATAATCAAGCGGTTTTTCAGTTCCGCAACAGTTTCTTTGCGACCAACAGCATAAATTTCGCCCTTTAGCCGAAATCGATCACTACATAGGAAGCAATTTGGGTTTCGGGCAAGCTTAAGGATTGTGAACTGTTGATGAAGGCTATCATAAAACAAGTAATTGTCTAAGGGAGTACCAACTCCTAAAAGGCGCTTCAATGATTCTTGGAACTGAATTCCCGCAATTATGGTTGCCACACTTAAGAGTGCAGGAAACTTGGGAGGTGGCTCCTCCAGTTTTCGGCGTTCTCCGGGTAGCGTACATGCTTTTTGTAAACGTTCGGCAGGAACAAGAGGTTGGCATTCCAAACAGGCCGTTTCGAAGGGCACTACGCGTTGCACGTTACCCCACCAACCATACATTCCTCCATGAATGAGAACCTTATTTTTTTGGACGCATAATGAATTCAACCAGCGTCGTGCCTCAAATGTATCAAGGCCATCAATAATAAGATCAGCTTCTTCGTAAATAGAATGTCGAACATCTTGGATAGCACAATTTAATGCTAGAACTTGCACATCGGGATTCATCTCACGAAGACGTTGTCCCGCAACAACGGCTTTTGATTTCCCAACGTCTTCGTCATTAAACAGATATTGGCGACTAAGGTTGGATAGTTCAATAGTATCAAAATCTATTACTACAACCTTACCGATTCCTGTGAGGACCAAATCAACAGCGACAATGGTGCCTAAGGCACCAATACCTGTTACAACGACAGTTGACTTTGAGAGTTTTTCTTGATTCCAGTCATCGAGGAGTAATTGGCGAGCATACCTTTCAGTTCCATGATATACCGGGACCCTCTTTTTCTCTTCGACAACTGGATCGTCCATGATTAATTTCACCTACGTTGTATCTGATCCCATCCCGCAAAGCGTTGTACCCAGTCTTTCGCCGTTCGTTCGAACTTCACAGGATCTCTTTTGGCTTCACGTGACGCCCGTTGATTTAATGGATCATCAGGGTTAGGAAAATTCATAAGGTTTCTTAGTGTTTCAACAACACCAGTTAGTGACATGCTTGGTAACCAATCCTTACCTAAGATGCCAACACATACTCGACCCCTGTAGATATTTGGATGCCAGATTTTTGTGATAAATCGAACCTGTGGTGGTTCGTAGGGAAAAGAACGAGGAACATTGATTTGTAAGACGAAGACGCCTCCATCATAAATTCCAGTACCCAATAAAAATCCCTGCCATCGTCTAAGGTCGCCCTGAACGGGTTGGAACGACGGTTCCTCGGTTTCCATGTTCTTGGCTTCAAGAGCTAACCTTGCCCAATAGTCCTCTTCTGATAGCATGTGGACAGCGCCTCTTCCTAAAAAAAGTCGGTCCCCAGTACAGATACCAATTGCGTCAGTAATAAAGACCTTTTCGGTTGGTAGTCTTACAAAACGGATTTGCTTATGGTAAACGCATTAGGAATGAGGTCTTCTAGGGTTTTCTAGAAAAGAGAAAAATAGAGGGACGACTGAGATCGAAACCGTTTGGTTTAGCTGCTCCTAGCCGCCCTCGGTCCTCGTGATGAGGTACAATTTGTCGTGAGGCGTGATTCCAACACTCTTGACAGTCTGTTCATCGGTTAGCTGGGCACCACGATACGCAAGGATAACAATGTTGGGCGGTATCCGGCGCATTTGGGCCACACGATTCCGAATCTCCCCAATAGTTGTATTAGGTTCCACTTCAAGAGCGATGGGGTCACTACCCCCAATCGCCGGTACAACTTCTATTCGTATTTTAACCACCAACTATTTTCTAACCGGTTTCAACCTTCGTAGGGTAATACGGTTCCGACAGATAGGACAAGTGCCTTTCATCTTCACCCATTCTGCCAAGTGCCGATAATGGGCGGGATTGCCGCAATGCGGGCAATGAACCATTTGCTCACCATCACGGATCTGGAGGCGACAGACACAACACATTGCAGTTGATTTGGTCCAATCCCATCGGCCAATTTCTTTCACCGATGAAATTACAAACCGTCCTGCTGATTGTGTCATGGTATTGCCCCTTTGTCGGTTCCGCTCGGGCATTTCTTCTAGATGCGTTCTTAAAAAACTATGGAAATGCGAGCCATTCAAGAGAGTAGGTTGGTTTTCCGCAAAATCCACTAGTTTTTCGCTATTTTGTCAGTCAAATCAAAGCTTAAAAGTCTGAGGTGAGTACACTTGAACGAGAGCTTCGGGGGTTAATCTTACCGTGTCCTCTGATCCACCAAAATACGCTATCGAGATTGAAGCCATCAAAACGCCTAAAGGATTGGTGCCTACTGTTGAATCCCTGAAGCGAATAGTGAAAGGTCTGAACCTACTTGACTCAGACATCGGGCGGATGAATCTAAAGATGGAAGCAAATATTCGGGCCCTTCTTCGGGAGGTCAAAACACTTCAGAAGCTTGTAGCCGATGATACCATTGCTTCAGAGTCTTCGGTTGAACGACTAGGAGTTCTTGTCGATCGATTTGAAACCTTTGAAAAAACCATGGACAAAGTGACAAAGAAAAAGCCCGAATCCAATTCAAAGGAACTACGGGAACTTCAAAAAGAACTAGTTCCTACATTGACCCAAGCGGTTCAACGACTTGAGGAAATGATTACCCTCTTTGAAACGCGCTTTGAAGAATTTCTTCGTGAGCTTCAAAGCAACATTCTGGTTACCGTCCGACAAGCTGTTAATGATACCCCCTCGAAAAAGAGCATGGCAACAAAACAAAAAACTAAGAGTAGTTCAACCTGACCGCCCTTAATAGGTTCCAGTTGCCAAAGATTAAATGCTCGCTCTCACAAGCAGGATTCAAATAAGTATCATGGTGTGTTTCTATGGCACAGGCTGTAAGAAGTCAACAAGAATTGGCGATTGCTCGTGAAGCGCAATTGATGTATCGTCGTGCGCCTACGTTCACTCCCGTTGAGTCAAATCTTCGCCGATGGCGAGGAAAAATCAAAGGTGGACCACGAAGTAAACAAGAATTTCTAGTCGAGATTATTGTACCTCCAAACTTTCCAGCTCAACCGCCAGTTGCACGAATGCTTACTCCGACGAAGCATCCTCGAGTCGATTCTGAATCTGGGGCTATTCATCTTCGAATAGTCACACAATGGCAACCTCATTATCACGTCTACCAGGTGGTTAATAGTATCAAGGGCCTGTTCGCCCGTGAACCTCCTGTGCCTGATGCGACCCGAGAAGCCCCTAAAGTGACGATGCCTCCGAAGGAAGAAGTGCTCCAACAACGGTATCAACAGCTCGAACGTGAGGTTTCACGATTAACCAAGAAAGTCCAAGATCGCGACGAACGTATTGCTCGAATGGCTGCCCAAATAGACACTGGATCTATTACAACCGGTGAAGTTACTGATGAAGACGAGATGGATGCCCTGATCCTTCCTGCGGATGCAAAAGAACGTGAGAAGCTCGAACTTGAAAGTGAGAAACTAGCCATCTCAGACTTGTTGCAGAATCTTGAGCAGAAATTTGATGCGGCAGAAATTACATCAACCGAATATACCAAATTATACAAGCGATACAAGAAACGGCTCTACCAAATTGACAAGGCACTCGAGAAATACGCATAATCAAATCTACTTCAGAGGCGAATGCTATGGCCATGCGTGAGAAAAAACGACCAAAAAAAGGCAAGGTTGTCGAACTAGAAGCTGAATTGTATGGAACTATAGCAACCCTTGATAGCATTGCCGAGAAATTCGATGACGGCGATTTACAACCTGCCCTCTACAAGCGACAGCTCAAATCGCTTGTCCGCGATACCATAAAAACTCGACAGCTGCTTGAAGCGGAAGGTGAAACCTGGGACGAGTTTATAGAAGAGGAAAAAATTACCGAACGGTTTCCCACTGCGGTAGAAAAACTTCAGCTTGGGGAACAAGCCCCAGAAGGTGAAGAAACCGTCGAACTGGCTCCTCAAACCTCTGCTCGTATGGCTGCAAAAACTGCGGACATTGTTTCAGATCTAATCACGCTGATTGATATTGCCAAACTCGGCGATGTCGCGAAAATGAATCTTATTGTGCCTCTCTTAGATGATTCTATCATTCTCTTAACGAAATATCCGAACTTTCCACCGGATTATTGGATATTAGTCGCGCTCAAAGATTGGCGTAATCAGCTTCAAGGGCGAGATCCCAATGCAACTCTTATGCCCGAAGAAGCTAAACAGCTTGAATTTCAGGCAGTTCGTTGGTTAAACGATTTCAAGCGTCGACTTCGAGAGATGGCGGCTGATGAATAAATGTTGAGGAAGAAAGCTGATGGTACACCCAATGCGTTCCTTTGCCGAAATGCGCGAACGGTTGGTGAACGCCATCAACAAAGCTAATCTACGCATAAACGCTGAATATATCCTTGAAGATTTAGATGTGGTCGCCGCCTTTGCCGAAGCCATGCTCGGCATCGACCACCCCGTAACACTAGAAGCCCAAGAATGGTATGAATACTTTTGGGCTAAATATGGAAACAACCTAACCCAACATGTGGAGGAAGTTGAAGCCCGACGATTCGCTATGCGAGCTGAAACGTGGCTTAACTACATACGACAAATATGAGGAGGAAAAAGATCATGGGACTTTGGGAAATTGAAAAACAAATGGAAATGGACGCCGCTTACAAAAAGAAACGCGTCGAACTCATGCTCAAAGAACTCGAACACATGCTCCAAACTATATCGGAATTACGAGAAAAAGCAGATGTCTTTGAACAAACCTACGGCGAAGTTATAGAAGTCTCACCTGAATATAGTGAGAAAGCTGCTACGATTGCCCATGAACTAGGAATCACTATGCCTGGAATTCCCTTTTCTCAAGATATGAAAGAGAAACCTGGATTAATGGAACGTCTTACAGGTCGAGGACGGTTCTATGATGAACTCGGTCTCCAAATCTTAGATATTGCCAAGCGGCGTCGAGAAGCCACAGGCGGCATTATGACCCTAGCTGAAATTGTGTTAATTGTCAATAAACAACGCCGTTCTAGCGTCTCCCAAGTCGATGTCGCAAAGGCCATTCAAAATCTTGCTAATGCTAAGCTAGTCCCAGGCATTCGAAAACTCCCCTCAGGAATCCGAATTGTTGAACTCGTTCCACGAGAACTTACCAATGATCAGGTCGCAGTTCTTTCGGTCGCAAGCCGAACAGGCTTCACCACCCTGGAAGAAGTCATAACACAAACCAATTGGACTCAAGAAAGAGCTGATGCTGCCCTTAAAAGCCTCGAATCAGTGGGTGCAGCAAAAATCGATAAGTCTTTTGTCCATGGTAAACGATACTTCTTCCCCGGACTCAACCCTGCCGAATAATCAGACTAGCCCTAATATTAAACAAGAACTTCTACAACTTCTTGTTCCCGATCTAGCCATTTTGCTTGCTTGCGTTCCACAAGACGTTGAAGAATAATCCGAAGTTCAGATTTTGGTAGCTTTGCCAGATCCTTTCGATACTCTTTCAGTTTAAAGAGTGTAAAAGTGGTTCTTCCCGTTTTTAATGCCCACTGACGAATTTCATTCGCCCATTCTTCATCGGTTTTCCAGGTAATTCGAATAATCCCCTCGGCTTCATCAATCCATCGCCCCAGCTCTTCTTTCACTAAAACCCCAAGAATGATTTTGACTGCCTTCATTCGATCTGGACGTATCTCATTGAAAGGATCTAACATCACCAGCGTTCGAGTCGAGACAATATGCATTAGCATTTCTCGGCAATAGTCAACGGTAAAACCTGCCCATTCGGCACCCCACTGTTCGATATCTGCTTCTGAGGTTGGAATCACAAACATGAAGCCATATCGGCCACGTTTTGCAATCCAAACAAATCGTCGACCGAGTTTTTCAACGGCTTTTCGGGCTAAGTCCTCAAGCTGTTTCTCTTCTTCCTCGGTTACAGGCATTACAAGAACGGCGGTTTCATCCGCTTGCTCAACACTCGCCATCTGCTCACGTGTCTTTTGCAGAAGGTCAATCCAGTCCTCCTCGGTGAGCTTCACATCAGCACGCAGCTCATCTTTCTCTTTCTCCTTAGCGCGTTCCCTGGACTTTTCCTTCGACACGTTCTATCCCCTATGAACCATGCGTGTTATCCCATTCAATATACCTGGCTTGTTCTTCTGGTGACACCACTGATCGGATGTTTTTCAGGGCATCAAGAAAATCTTGGAGATTCACAGAACGGGCCATAACTTCTTTGTCTCGAATTGCACCCGACGCGTCCAATTCACGAATTGGTTGGAGAGAAGCTTCACGACAGATGAGCGCAATATCTGACCCAGCATACCCATCTGTTTTTTCTCCAAGGAGGTTAAAGTCAACATCCGGAGCCAAATCAATGCCCCTTGTATGAATCTCAAAGATACGAACGCGGGCTTCAAATTCTGGAATAGGCACCAAAATCCTCCGCTCAAAACGTCGACGAAATGCTGCATCAAGATCCCAAGGACGGTTGGTTGCACCTAAAACGACAATATGGTCACCTTTCCTACTCTTCATTCCATCCATTTCAATCAAGAATTGGGTTTTCAACCGGCGTTCACCACCTACCTGATCAGCACCACGTTCAGCGGTGAGTGCATCAACTTCATCCATAAACACAATCGCTGGTTGCTCTTTCCTAGCTGACGCAAAGAGATTTTTCACCAAGCGCTCCGATTCACCCAACCACTTGGAAACAAGGGAAGCAGCATCGGCGTTAAAGAAGGTGCATCCCGCTTCATTGGCCACCGCTTTCGCAATCAGGGTCTTTCCACATCCCGGAGGACCAAAAATCAAAACCCCTTTCCATGGACGCCGAGCCCCCGTAAACAAATCAGGTCGTAATAAAGGCAAAATGACCGATTCTCGAAGCGCTTGTTTCGCCTCCTCAAGATTGGCCACATCCTCCCACTTGACATCAGGCTTTTCTTTGATGATCATACTATCGATGTCTTCTTGCAACTCCTTATCCTCTTGATCAACAATCTCCACGCCTTCAAAATCCGGAACAGGACCCCCCGCAGGGAGTTTCGCACTGCGCAACGTTTTGGCACGAGCTACATATTGGTCCGCGCGCTCTAAGGCAATTCGACGAAGTTGAGGATTCTTCGAGACTTTCATAACACGTACAAGGATATCTGCCGCTTCTATGTACTTAGACATGGCTCCAGACCGCTTGCCCTGCTGGTCTAAGACCAAGGCTTCCTTGGCTTTCGTCTCTGCAAGTTGAAACATCGCTGAACTCGTCAATTACTATCAACCTTTCGAATACACTTAACACTACTCAGGAAAACGCCTTCTTTAGTCTTTGCGGGTACGCACTAGCATAGGACAAATTTTGCAGGTTAACTTTCTTATCCTGAGAAACTACAATTAACCCCTTGTCATCCTGCAATTCGTCAGGATGGTCTTGGTCAAAATCTGTGAGTTTAGTCTTGATATGGTATAGGGATAGGGGGGCTCATGGTATTGTTGCGGACCGCAAGAGAATGGGGTACGCATTTTGAGACACGCAATCAAATACTCATGACCCTTGGAGCTCTTAGTCCCCCCTAAGTTGTCCTTCTCTCTTATGGATTCAGCCATCACATGTTCCTAGGAGAACTAGGAATCCAATTGATTATCATAGGTAGGGAAGATTTAATTTAGACGAATTCTGATACAAATGGCCAAAGATGGCACTAGATGCATTACTAATCACTCTTGGAATCGTTTTCATCCTCCTAGTTTTCATCATATTCCGATATTTCGCTTGGAAAAGAGGATTATTGGCAACATTGAAAGATGGAATCATAGCTGAAACCAAGCTTGGTGAGATAGAATACAAGCTTGCAGGAGAGGGTCCAACCGTCTTGGTGTTACATGGCGGTCCCGGTGGCTTTGATCAGGGATTCATGCTTGAATATCTAATAGAACATGGCTATTCCATCTTGGCTCCCTCCAGAACGGGATATCTTGGAACTCCTTTCAAACCCCTCTCTTATGAAGAACAAGCTGACCTCTGTGTAGCCCTGATGGATAGTCTAAATATCGAAAAAGTAGTGGTTGATGGACTCTCTGCAGGAGGACCTGTTGCTCTATTCCTCGCCAATAAATATCCAGAGAGAGTTAATGGACTGATAATGGAGGCTGGAGTAGCATCAGAATATAGCAGTGAGGGAATGCTGGATGGATGGGCACGGCTCTTTTTTATGAGAGGATTGGATGACTTATCGGGATGGTTAACTGCGGTTTTCATGAAGATCGGTTTTGCTGCCATTTTCAAAGCAGTTCTTAAACTTGAAACATTGTATGAGAAAAGTGAACTGGATGATTTCGTGAAGTTAGTATCAAATGATGAAGTCAGAAAGAAGTGGGTACGGGATTTAACCAATACAACCTTGCCACTAAGCCATAGGAAGAAGGGGTTAATTCATGATGTGAGATTGATGGACGAAATCGACGTAATTCCAGTTGATCAGATATCATTTCCTACCCTGTTGATATACAGCAGAATGGATAATGACGTTAAGTGGCACCACGCTGAATACCTAAAAGAAAATATCGCACATGCTGAACTCTTTGAAGTCCATGGTGGACATTTCTTGTGGGTAGGAGAAGACAAGGATGAGATCGAGAAGAAGAGAATAGAGTTCCTGAATAATCTCCCGAAATGATATCTTTGATCAGCTCCTCGGCATCTGTAAAGCCACTGCTGATTAGGAAGAAATGAACTTCAACACAAAACTAGCTTCAGGTTTGTTTTACAAAATTCAGGGTTAAGACCACAAAATATACTGTGAGGTGTTTATGCCTGGCAGATTTACTAGTGCGATGACAACAAAAGAAGGGGTTGACTTATCTAGTTATCACCCGAGAAAACCCCTGAAAAAATTATGTGGTTATCGCCCCCAGAAACGCCTTCTTTAGTCTTTGCGGGATGGCTTTGGTATTAATCAGCCTTTGAAGGATAGGCAAACTAACGAATTCTTCAATAGTTTTTCTTTAGAGATTTCAGATTGAAATGCTACAAATCAATTTTCATGTATAAATTATGGGGATACCAATCCGGGGTTTCACTACCGGGATATGCATCTGTTTCTTGAAATCCTATAGACCTGTATAATTTGTGCGCCACCGTCATGAAGTCTTGGCTTTCAAGGCGCAGAGACGTATATCCAAACTCCTTTGCCTTTTTCAGTAATTTCGTCAGTAGCCTTCTTCCTATACCTTTTCCTCTATGTTCTGGACGGATATACATGCGTTTGATTTCGCCAACTCCGATATCGAGTGAACTTAGCGCCCCCATCCCTATTGCTTTCCCTTCCGATTCAACGATGTAGATTATTCCTTTAGGGGGTCTTATTTTTGCGAATTTGTCGAGGTGAATTTCAACATATTCTTGTATAGTCTGTCCTCCTCCATGAACCTCGGGGTCAATATTATGGTGAACACGCATTTGATTCGCGATGAATGTTATAAACTCAATATTCAATTCCAAGAACTGTACTCGATGGGAAGTCGGATTATAGGGGACAAATCTGACCACGATAGGATCCTCCTCCTTAATAAGATGAGAGCTGAACTTCCAAAAAAAGATACTGGGAATAAGTAGAGTGAGAGTGCGTATTTTATGGAGTTCGCCCCTAAAAACGCCTTCTTAAATGTGGTCTACTCCACAAAACTCGGTTGTAGCGCATCATCAAATCCCTATTCTTTTGTTGAAAAATGAAAAACGGCTATCTAAGCTTTGATTTGTTTTCTGATACTAGCTGGCTATAATTATAGATACATACATAAATAGACAGTTCGCTGAATCACACTCAAGAATTCCTTCCATATCTGTGGTGAAAATGAGGTTAGATCATAAGAACATGGGTCGGTTAATTGAAGGTTATACAATAATAATTGGAATCGGGGTAGCCATCGCCATAGCAGGAATCATTGCCTTTGGTGCTCTGCTGATGCTAACCATCCCATGGTTTTCAGTCCCTCTCATTTTTGTCTTCTTAGGTATATGGATTGCTACTAGTCAATGGAACGAAGTTGGTAAATTACGAATTGTCGCAGGGTTTGTCGCTTCCGTTACTCACCCTACACGGATAACTACCGCTAGTACTCTACTCAGCCTGAAAAAATTTGATTTCGTTCGGTGTCTAACTAAACTAATTACACGCGGAGTTATAGAAATCGACATATTCCCAGAAGTTGATTCGTTCGGTCCCAAGGGAACAAAACGACCCAAATCGATTCCTAAAGACTATCAGCCCGATCCAATCATATCTACCTTTTCTCATCAACGAATCACAACCAGCCTCCAATGGATTGGACTTATTGGCACAATTATTGCAATAATCTACCATATCATTGGTCTCATCCGCTTTCTTGGACTCTTCTGAACTTTAAAGAATCGAAGTAATATTTTCTGGTGCGATTCTAGTAATTAGTGGAGCCATTTAACTGATCTTTGTTTAGATGTCCGATTGAACCGGAGTTGAGTGGTCACCTGCTGCTCCTGGTGAGACGACAGGTGCGTTAGACACTTGTTGGACTAGCTTGCGAATAGACGATCTGCACAAGAGCGAACGTGGCTTCAAATAAGCTGAACAAGAGCGCTGTTGAATAGAAGGCGGGTTCTAGATGCGGGTACAAGCCAAACATGGTGAGAATTAGGGGGACCTGAAGTGGGACCTCGAGCAAGAGCCAAAAGAGCACATTTATCACGGGCCTGGTCTGTATTTCGGTTTTCATGAGTTCTATATTCAGGGGATCTCGCAAAGACAAGATGAGCACAATCCAGTTGAGCGTAAAGAAGATGAGGCTAGATATGAACCAGAGAGCGTGATCAGTGATCCCGTAGAGGTCAAGACCGACTGGTATAAGGGCGACGACGATCACCATAAGTCCGACCGTGACGAGACCGCGAATCCGCGCAAGTTGAGCCGGCTCAATCTCGCCCCAGCGTGCTACACTGATGAGAGCGCCGAAGCCCACAAAGATTCCTGCGATTTCCGCGATCGCAACGAACAAGAATAAGTCTAGGGCCACGCTTCCACCGCCTAACTTGTTTTTACAATGATATTATCCCTGTATCTCTTACCATACAACTGAACGTTAGGCGCTTTTATGTATTCCCGAGAAATTTTTGAAAAAATTTGTTGGTTATCGCCCTCAAAAACGCCTTCTTAAGGCTTTACAGGTAGGTCCCAACGGATGACAAAATTTACAGGTCCACAGCTGTTCTAACATCGTCTTTTTCTTGTTCGTTCTTATCGATTTCAAGAGATACTTAAAAGGGAGGGCATTTACAAGGGAAGAACTTCATCAATACTTATTCAACTCTAGAAAACGAACCAATTGAAGAACGCATTCTAAACTAGGGTTAAAACTACAATTTTCTGTTCTTTTTTATCCATCAAATCTCAAAACCAGTATTTAAGAAGACTCGAAACTCTCAAAATACAGATCAGCCCTTAATATTTTGACAGGAGAACTCGTTATGCGAATTCCAGAGTTCAAAGATGTGTTACAAGCCCAAAACCGAATAAAATCTTACCTGCAACCCACTCCACTCCATAGCTATGCTTCCATAAATGAACTGATTGGAACTGAGGTTTATATCAAACATGAGAACTATCAACCAATTGGTGCTTTCAAAGTCCGAGGTGGCATTAACCTAATTTCTCAACTCTCAAAACAGGAAAAAAAGCAGGGCGTGATAGGTGCATCAACAGGGAACCATGGTCAATCGATAGCTTATGCCGCGAAGATCTTTGGTGTCCGCGCAATCGTTGTAGTTCCTGAAGGAGCCAATCCGGGAAAAATCGCTCCTATGAAAGCGATGGGAGCAAAAATCATCTTTCATGGTATTAATTATGATGAATCAAGAATTCATTGTGAAAGATTAGCAGAAAAACATGGCTATCGTTATATACATTCTGGTAACGAGCCTGAGCTGATAGCAGGCGTAGGAACTCAAGCATTAGAAATGCTCCAACAAGAACCTAAACTTCAAGTAATAATTGTGCCTGTCGGAGGCGGAAGTGGTGCTGCGGGAACATGTATTGTAGCCAAAGCGCAAAAATCTAAAATCGAAGTGATTGGTGTGCAATCGGAGGCATCTCCTGCTGCCTATCAATCTTGGAAACAACACAGATTAGTTGAGGCACCCAATCAAACCTTTGCTGAAGGACTCGCAACAGGAACTGCGTTTTCATTACCACAAGGAATCCTTCAGAAGTACCTCGACGGGTTCATTCTGGTCAGTGATCAAGAAATACTTCAAGCAATGGTTTGGATGATTACAAAAGCCCACACCCTCGCTGAGGGCGCTGGGGCTGCACCGCTTGCTGCTGCTTTCAAAATTCGTCAACAACTCCAAGATAAAAGAGTGGGTCTTATTTGCTCGGGTGGAAATGTATCACTTAAACATTTGAAAATGGCTTTATCAGGCAAACAATCTTAGACCTAGCTCATCTACAATTATGCACACTCTGGAGGAATTGTATGAAATCCTATCATCTTTGTGTAATAGGGGGTGGTAATGGTGGTCACCAGATGGCGGGACATCTTACATTCGATGGTCACACCATCAATTTTTTCGAACTTCCCCAGTTTAAGAAGAACATCGAACACACACTTAAAACTAGGGAAATCGAGCTCAAGGGGCTTTATGGTGAAGGGGTTGTAAAAGTTGAATTAGCAACAACGGATATCGCTAAAGCCATAACAGATGTTGAGTTTATCATGATTGTGGTTCCCGCCTTTGGTCATGCCCCAATTGCTGACCTATTAGCTCCTCATTTAGAATCAGGCCAGTCCCTAATTCTTCTTCCGGGCAACTTCGGATCGCTTGAAATGGCCCAGCTTCTTCGCAAAAAAAACGTGGCTTCTGATGTTGTTATAGCTGAAACTAGCACCCTTCCTTATGGCTGTCGTCTTTATGGTCCTGGACAAGTTGATTGTTTATTAGTTGCTACAGAGTTTTCTGTCTCAGCATTTCCCGCCACATTCACCTCAAAAATACATCAGCTTCTCGTTGATCTATATCCCGCACATGAAGTCAATGGGCTGAGAATAAAACAACCTCAAAAGGCAACCAATGTCATCGAAGTCGCCCTGAGCAATCCGAACCCCTATATCCATCCCCCTGCGACGCTTCTCAATACAGGTCGAATTGAGTATTCTGGTGGTGAGTTCAATCTCTACCGTGAAGGTATTACTACATCAGTTGGTCAAATCATCGAAGCCACCTACAAAGAATTTACTGCAGTAGGTAACGCTTTAGGGCTTGAACCTCTCTCCCATCCTTCACCCGAGTTTAGAACCTCTGTAAGTCCAATGGCCCGAGTTTTTCAGGCACCAAAAAGAACCAATGAAATCATTGCCTCGGTCAAAGGCCCTCATTCTCTGGATGATCGGTATGTAAGTGAAGATATCCCCTATGGACTAGTTCCAGTTGGACTTCTTGGTGATAAACTGGGAGTGGAGACACCAATTATTGATGCACAGATTAATCTGTACTCGTCCATAAAGAAAAAGAACTTTTGGAAAGAAGGACGAACGCTTGAAGATCTTGGAATTGCAGATATGAGTAAGGATCAACTTTTATCGTATCTTGAGAGCGGCAATTTGTAAAAAAAACGCCAAAAATGGAATGATAGAGTTTTTATAACATATGTAACGAAATGGAGTGCAGAGGGGTTCCTAGGAATGCTTTACATTCATGAAACACCTATTCATTTTGCTCTCATAATTCTAACTTGGATCTTGATACTGTTTCTAACAATCGTTACATTCCGAACAGTGATTTCTAATGAAGAACGAAAGGAATATAATTGGCTCAGCTTCCTCACCATTATCTTTCTTCTGTTCGCCTATTCAATCCTCGCATCAATGATGTATCTGCTTCCTGCGATAGCCACGCCGAACCAACTCCTTCCATATTATTTAGGAGCTTGGTCGTGTGTTGCTCTTTACGCCTTTTTCATGGTCTTCTTTATATTCAGTGCAAAAACAATTCCTCTGCCACAATGGATGTAGTATCTTTTTCTTATTGGCACCATTTCCTTTCTTGCAGTGCTCTGGTTATTCACCACACCCACTAGCACTGTCACCGTTTCAGACGGTATTTTACACTGGCTCGCAATGCCTTGGGGTGTTGTCATTTACGGTGGTCTCCTCGCAATTATCTATATGTTCATACTACCACTCATTCATACCTATCGAGTTACAAAACAGCAGGAAGGCGGTATGAAAACTGGGAATTGGATTGCCATGATCGGCCTATTACTATGGGCGATCTCCGCAATGAGTATGGCTTTCGTCTTATTCCTTGCCCCGATCATGCTGTCGATGCTAGCTCTGGGCTTTATCGGAATATTGCTAGCTGTCATTGGACTTTCGATGTTTGCTCGTGCAAGTGCAAACAAACAATAGGCTCACATTGAATTGTGCCCGAAAACTCTTGGTATAGGTTGCCGGGCATTTTCTTCTTTTTTCAGAAAAGTAAGTGTTTTGATTCCCTGTTTTTTGCGAATCGATACATGGAACCGTGGCATTAAAGACCTTGAGACCAAAAGTATAATAGGTTCGATTTGAAGGATTCTCTGGAAGGTAACGATAATGTCTGCTATTCGCCGATTTGTATCATGGTTGGGCGGCGGAACCGATTTGAAAAAACTCATCTTCCGCCTCGATGTATTCACGCGGAAGCTCGATTTACAACGCAAGATGCTCGAAAAAGAAGCGAGTAAAAGCCGTCAACGAGCTAAAAAATACCGACTCCAAGGCAATATGGATGCTACACGAATGTATTTACAGCATCATCTGCGGTTCCAGAAATGGGCCTTAAGCGTAGATGCCTATCGTCTGCGAATTGAAGGATTACAAACACAATTGCGTCAAAGCGAAGCTATGGGTGAGGTTGCAAAAATCCTTGGACAGCTCAACTCTGCGCTCGGTGGACTCAAGAGCCAAGTTAAGGTCCCTGAGGTTGCCAAATTAGTCGATCAGATTGAAGGCAACCTGCGCCACTTCGAAATGACTCAAGAGGTAGCTGAAGCGGGAATGGAGCGTATGGCTGTGTCCACTGAAGTAACTGACGGAGAAGTAAAAGACGCGTTGAAAGAACTCGATTCGGAAATCGAAATCGAAACGGGTACCTCACTTCCTGAACCCGAAAAACGGGTTTCTGAACTAGAAAAAGAGATTGAACGACTTAAGGAGGAGGGCTAGACAAATGGCAAAATTCTGGGAAAAACTCTTTCCGAAAAAACCTGAACCCAAGGAAGATACTATTGCTCGGATTCACCGGGTGACTGATAAACTCGAAGTCCGTGGTCGTCAATATGAAACAAAGGCTAAGGATTCTCGGATAAAGGCGGTTAGATATGTTCGACGGGGGGATCGTAAAGCTGCCAAGCTTCAACTCCGTCGACGTCAACGCTATCTACGAAAAGCTAGATTAATTGAGCAAGAAATCGATCTAATGGAACGCGGTGTTGAAGCCATAGACCAAGCTCGTGGCGAAACCGAAGTTATTGGTGCTCTTAAAGGTATAGGCGCTGAACTTGAAAAGCTACGAGAAACTGCTTCACCTGAAGTTGCCCGTGAGGTCATTCTTGAAACTCAAGCCCTCATCGAAGAAGCTGAAGCAACCGAAGAAATTCTTGGTCTAGGTCTTGACGATGAAGAAATGGACGCTGAAGTAGATGCAGAACTCGAGGATATCGAGACCATGATTGCCCTTGAAGAAGCCGGTCAATTGCCTTCTGTACCAGAAGGAGAAGAAGAGCTTCTCGAAACTTCTGAGGAAAGGCGTGAGCGGACAAAACGCGAACTTGAACGCCTGAAAAAAGAAGTTAAAGAATAGTATCGCCACACGTCATTGGTATTATTCACATGAATCTGGCTCTTTCTAGCCTTGGCGTCTTCGAAAATCCCGAATCTGCGCTTCAACCAAATAGAGTTCTTGAGTTAGGGAACGATACTGTTTGAAGAATTTTTCATCAGACAGTTTCCCTTCCTCGAACTGCTTCTTTAACAATCCCATAGTCGACTCGATACTGAATCGTTGCTGCTCAAGTTGAAATACTGGGTCTCGTTCCAATCCATCAGAACTCGTTGAAAACCGAGGATAATACCCCTCGGGATATGAGTAGGGGCGGGGAACATCAACTTGGCTTGAAGGATCCAAGTCCTCTGATGAAATGGCGTAATTAATAAGTTGATCTAGTTCTTCACGTAAAGGAGTCACGTCAACCTTGAGGTTCAATACACGTAATGAGCCAGAAGTAGTTACCAAACTATGATCAGAAAAGCTTGTAGCCATATTGATGGCATCTGGTGTCTCTTCTAATACCTTGGAGGGTCCCCCAACTTTCAGCTCTTCATTTTCTGTAGTGATGCGGAGTCGTCGGCGAAGTCGCCCATGCAGTTCGATGTCAGAAATTTCTCTAAGCGCGAGAGTGTGAACGACACGCATTTCTTTATTGAAAAAGCCTTTTCGACCAAGAAATAGAAGACGCTGCGTGGTAATAAAAAGGATGCCATTACCCATCCCTTCATTTGACTCGGTTTTGCCAAGATTTACTGGTTGTATTGCTGCAACAGGGCGTTCATTTTCCATAACTGGCAGATATTCAATGTGATCATTGAAGAGTTTATGCCACTCCGCAATTTGAGTCAAACGTGTCTCAATCGTTGCAAGGTTCACATCTAATCCATTAACCAGGTCTCGACAATAGGCTTGGTAATCTGCAACATCTTCTTGAATTGCTTCAATTAACCCTGCTAGAAGTGGAAAATCAGTGATAGTCCAACGTTCAGGATGGATAAAACGGATTTTACTCGCTCGGTGTCGTTCCACAACATTCCGCGCCCGAAAGAGTATGCGTTCTTGAACACTGGGCAAATCCGTTTTCATTAAATCGAGAAGTTCTTTTTCTACTTCTGGGTTGTGTAGAAAACTCGCAGTCCGAAGTTCCCGGACCCGCCATCGAAGTATGCGCAATCGTGCTGCGAATCCTGCCAGCAATTCATGTCCAGTACGTAGTCGGTAGTATGTGGTACGAAATCGTCCCACTAACTCTTGGCGCATGTTATGGATAGGTACAATTTCCTCAGAACCACAATTAGGGCATAAATATACACGGCGTGTTGCCATCTGTGCGGGTTCTTCGCATTCGGTGCATTCCCATTCGCCTTCTTCCTGCTCTTTGATATTATCTGGACCGCATCGAGCGCAAGTATAGAATTCGCTGAGGTCTTGGCGAGAACAGGGGAGACAAAAGACTTGTCCACATTCTTTACAGTAGCGTTCAGCCATGTTGATGTGGCAGGAGGGGCAAAAACCACTGTTTTTTGGATCCACCGCTGGCTGGGACATGAAGGTTTTGTCGCGTGAACGACACATATACTTTTCTTAAATCTTTAAAACAGGGCTAAACGCATTTAAAAACGGGTTTCCTTCCGACCTAAATCCTTGAGATAGCGCGCGCGGATTTCCTCTGCGTGGTTCTTGTCAGGGAATTTTAATAACAACAATTTGGCGATTCAATGAAAGAGTAACATTATAGACGTGAGTATTATTTAACTTGGTTTTCCGTAATCCTTGATGTGCATGACCATGGATGGCTAGCGTTGGGGAGTGACGTTTGAGAAGTTCCTCTACGCGCCTACTTCCCATTTGAGCGAAATCCCTTTGTAATTCACCTTTCAATGTAGTGAAAGTGGGGGCATAGTGTGTTAGCAAAATAATGAAGGAACTTAGCGTTTTAGCTTCCTTGAAAAGTGAGTCAAGAGTGACAACTCTTTTTGTGTATGTTTCTCGAATATCCTTGATGTTCCGTGATTGCCAAAATGTTGGGTGATCAAGCACACCCCGACTGCCTATTACTGTTATCTTCATTCCGTCGATCGTGAACGTCATGAGTTCATCGTCGAGAAAAATAAGCGTGCCTTGCCCTTTGGTTCGGAGTATATCTTTGATTGAATCGTAGTCATCATTCCCAAAGCAGGCGACTACTGGACAGTTGAGTTTTGCTTCATTGAGTTTTTCCACAATGGGTAGAATGCTCCTTGCATTACCACGACTGACAAGATCTCCCGCGAGAAGAAAAAGGTCGAGTTTTGAGGGGAGTTGTCGCAATGATTTAATGAACAATCCCTGATATTGGGGCCAATGAATGTCACTTGTGGCAGCAATTCGCAGCCTTGTTGTCTCTCCTGTTAGATAATGATAATAGATCCAAGTAGAAAGTTCAATAATCCCAAATATGCACCAATTTTATCAAAGAAACTTGCTCGTGCTGCGTTTCCCTTCGGATTTCGAAGAATAAGAATAGCAGATAAAGCTACAAAAATGGATCCAGGAATTAGTAGAACGATGTATAGCGCGCTGGTCCAATTCAAACCCAATATATTCACAATCCAGGGTGACCAGAAACCAATGATACCAATAATATTACAAATAGCTGCAAGAATCGCCGCGGTTCGAACGCCATACTTCCTTGCAATCGTTTGGACATCTCGCAATACATCGCCTTCGATATCTTCAATTCCTTTGATTATCTCCCGACCTTGGAGCACGCTAGCAGCGGTAATGAAATAAACAAAGATGATGGGTGGAACGAATAGGAATGTAATCAAAGCTCCATAGAAAAGCCCAAACGCGAAGCTTATCGCTACTGTGAAGTTCCCCCAAACTCCCATCACTTTTCCCTTAGCCGCATAAATCAACCCAACTAATGCGAAAAGGGCTGCAATGGCGACAGTCCAGATACTAATAAAAGAATAGGGAATTGTAAGAACCGAAAAGAATAGCGATAAGAGGATTAGGATCACCGTCCACGCTTTCGCCTGTCTAATTGTGATCTGACCACTTGGGAGCGGTCGGTTCGGACGGTTCACCTTGTCAACTTCTAAATCGTATATGTCATTAACAACGTTCCCGGCAGATGCTAAGAAAATGTAGGTTAGGGCGGCTAATATTAGCACAATGATGAGATCAGAAATTGTCCAACGGACCAGTCCAAAGTTGACGATTATGAAATAGTTTGTCGTAAGGACACCGATTATAGCGGTGAGGCTACCAAATAGTGGATTAGCTGGCCGCATAATTGTGATGAATGGTTTCACTTTCATGGATAACGTTCCTCGAATGAATTTTGCATTAACGCTTCTGGCTTAAATAGGAAACGGCAAGGCAAGGAAATCCTCGCGAATACTTTCAGTGACCTCTCTGCAGTATGTCTGTCTGTTGTAACAGATAAGCACGAATACCTAAAAAAAGGTGGAATCTGCTTGGAGTGCAGGGAAACGAGTTGTCAGACGAAAACTCGCCTTTTAATTTCGAACCACCAAATACGAATGGGATAATCCAGCTTGGTTACCTTGTTCAAAATCAGCATACCCACCCCTTCGTATTGACCTTTCATGATCTAACCAACCTATTTGTGATGGGACCTCGCGCTAAAGACATTTACTTCAACCTGTTCATTCAACTCTGTGATGATCATCAGATTCCTATACTCGTTATGAAAGGTTATCCTTCCGAAAATCTTGAAGAGCAAGTCTGTGAAGGTCAACTATGGGAACTTGACTTGGACAAAGATGCCATTACCTTTAACGCATTAGGGTTTAGCGTCCGACAACACCTTTCGAGGCAGATTAGCATCCTAATCAATCTCTTCGAACAGTTTGCCCCTCTTTCTCAAGTGGCTCGAAACCTTCTTCATGTCATCATCTGGCGGGTTATTCTATCGGTTTCCAAACCTACAATTCAATACCTTCAAGATACGCTTCTCTTCTATCAACATCATAAAACTGCTTATTTCGAAATACAGCGATTATTTGACGCCATCCCTCTTGATATTCTAGATGTAAACTATGACAACATCGCCTTATCGCGGATTCAAAACCTTCCAACGATAATATCTGGAAACAATTCATCAACCCTCACATTCGCAATGAACCTATTGCTTATGAAGCTGCTAGCCGAAGAAGATGAGAATCTTCCTCCCCTCTTCCTAATCAATCCCCCCCGGCTTTCTATCCACTTGCTCCAATGGCTTCATGCCCGATATTCATCTGCTCAGAAACCATTTGTAATTTTTGAAACTCAGGACAAAGAGTTAAGTTTCCAGATTAGTCAATCAAGTAATTTCATTTTATCCAGTGGTCTTGACTCAGAGCTTTCATCATATCTCCAACTTTCGGAAAAAGAACGAAATATCCTTAAACACAACAGTGATCAAGTTGCTGTAACACTTCGAAGTGAGCCTGCAACTCGCTTCATCACAATCTTCTGAATGGAAGATAGGCAAAAATCGTTGTTCTAACGCTGGATTATTTTAGATTATTCAATTTCTTGTCTATTCGGGACGTGAGTTCTTGGTTACCCAAACGTTCATACATCGCTCGGGCTTGAGCATAGAGCTCTTTAGCTTGAGATATTTCACCAATCAATGCATGATGGTCCGCTAGTTCTTCCAAGTTCTCACCCTTCTTTTGGAAATATGCGCCCATTTGATCACTTGGTTTTGACATAGCATCACCAACTCAACATGAATACTCTGTTCCTCTTGAACTTACCTACTATTCACTTATTCAGAATTCTAGGGCACTAATCGGGTTCGATCACGCGGAAAAAGGACCGCTTCCCGGATATTAGAGTAGCCAAGCATCTGCATTGTTAATCGTTCAACCCCGATCGCCAATCCTCCATGAGGTGGTGCACCATATTTGAAAGGCTCTACGTAAAAGGCAAAGGTCTTCGGGTTTAGCCCTTCATCCTTGAGTTTTTGTATCAACATGTTATATTGATGAATACGCTGGCTTCCTGTTGTTACCTCCATTCCACGGTAAATAAGGTCAAATCCATGGGTCAACGTTGGATCACTTTCTAAGGGCTTAGTATAGAAGGGACGGATTGTCATTGGGTACCGTGTTAGAAAGAAGAATTCTTCACCCGTTTCCTCCTTCACCTGTTGATAGAGTTTTTCCTCTCCTTCACTGGGGATGTCAGAATCTGGAGGAAGGTCAATTCCTATCTCTCGCAAAAGCTCAATAGCTTCTCGAACCTCAATTCGACGAATTGGGATTTTTGGAATCTTGATATTTACACCCAGTTCTTCGAGTTCCTCTGAACAAGTTTTTTTCAAATTAGTGAACGCGTCTACGAGCATTTGCTCTTCCAACTGCATTACATCTTCTTCATCTTGAATCCAGGCCATTTCATAATCAAAACTTGTATATTCATTCAAGTGGCGGGGTGTGTTATGCTTCTCAGCCCGATAGACCGGAGCCACCTCATAGACTCGATCAAATCCTGCAACCAAACAAAGCTGTTTATAGAATTGTGGACTTTGAGCGAGGAATGCTTTTCGTTCAAAGTACTTTACCTCAAACAAATCCGCTCCTCCCTCTGTGGCTGTCGCCACAATCTTTGGAGTGTGAATTTCACGAAACCCATGGCGTTCGAGGAATTGTCGCATTCGAGAAACTGTGACATGTTGCACTTTGAATATGCGTTGAGCTTCGAGACGTCTTAAATCCATTACTCGATTATCAAATCGGGTTCCAATATCCGCTTCCACTTTTCCTGATGTATCTAGGGGCAAAGTTGCAGGCGCGGAATTGACCAATGTAATTTGCTCGGGAATCACTTCAACTCCACGTTGAGCTTGTTTTTCTGCCTTTACTTGACCCTTGACAACCACTGCATATTCGTTATCAAGCTTGTCTATCATTTCAAGTAGTTCCGGAGCAGATTTCGCGTGTGGGATGGTACATTGAGTGATTCCTTCGCGATCTCGAACTAGCAAGAAGCTGATTTTGCCTAATCGGCGGATTCGTTGTACCCATCCTGTGATTGTCACTTCTTGTTCTGCCATCTTTGGATTCAGTTCATTAGAATAATGAGTACGTTGTAGCGGCTCTGAAGCAGATACTTTAGGCGATTTGGATTTGGGCGATATTTTCATCTACTCCTGCGGTTTCTCAGTCAATACGTGTCTTAAACGTTTCTTTCCACTGCTTCATTAACGGTTCTAGGCTAGATGGTGAAATTCTCTCGAAGTTCCGTAATGAACTCTTGTGCTTGTGGAATCTGGAGCTCAAGAACTGTTGATACAGCATGATCAACGAATGTTTGAAATTCTTCAGCTGGAAATCCAGTTTTTACCAGTTGTGCTGCGTGTAAAGCCGTGGCAAGGCGATCAGCAACTTCTACTAAACGTGCTTCAATCGATGTGCCTTTACAATACGCCGACCAAGCAGCGGTAATAGTCGGTTGGAGTTTTTTAGGAATATAGGTAACTATTTTCTGCATTGCAATATTTTCTATTTTCTTCTTTGCTTCTCGGATACTTGGATCAGCTCTTTGGGCACTCATTGGAATGTCACCAGTTTCTGCTTCTGGAATGTCATGAATTAATGCCATTAGGAGTAGTTGGTGGAAATCCACGGATTCCTTTGCTTGTAGTGCAAGTAGATATGCAAGGATGGCTGTGGTGTGTGAGTGAGCTGCAACATTTTCTGCAGAGGAAGGTGGTACGCCGCGAAGAAGCCACCCGGTTCGGAGTACCCGTTTAAGTTTATCACATATTGTGAGGAATTGAAATACCGTCATCCCTCAAATTATGGGGCATTCTCTGAAAAAGACTCACTTTTTAGTAAATAAACTAGCAATTTCGCGCCCAAAGTGCCGAAAAACAGAAACTACATGTCCCAGCGATTCAATTTTTACGCCAGCACCAATGAGTACCAAGGGTCCGGCATCAGTAACGACAATAATACCCTTTTCTCCACGAACGATCAATTCAAAAAGTGGTTCAAAGGCTAGTTTTTGAACCGCTTCAATCCCAGTTTGCAATAGGACGGCAGAAATCGCAGAAAGTAAATCAGGATCAATATCGACACCCTTTGTAGAACTAAAGGCTACGCGTCGACCGGCTTTTGTGACCACCGCAAGCGTTTCAAGTTCTGTATACAACGTGATTTCACGTAAGTACATTGCCAATTGTTTGGCTTCTTCTTCGCTCATAGCAAATTGTTGCATTATATCCCCTCACTGTTTCTACGACTTTTGACGACCCTTTTCTCTCCGGGACGCTTCGATAAGTTCGGTAATTTGACGAGCCATTTCTTCCTTAACAGCTTCTTTTTCATGAAGGTACTCTTCTTCTTCTAAATGCTTAAGGAACTCGATGGCTAAGACTTGCCCATCTTTAATGACTACTCGTGGAGTATAACCTTGGGCAAACACAGTGCCCTCAGGAAGTGAATCAATACGTTGTAATTTTTGGGTTTTAGTAGTTTTGCCCAATACACTTGTTGATTCTTCAGTTATTCCAAAAGCATCATAACCGATTAAAACGAATTCTCGGCGGAAACCAGGAATTGGTTCCAGCTTTTCAACCTGTTCTATGATGTCAGAAGGGGGACGAGGTACTTGGACTGTTTGACGCTCAGGTTTTCTGGTTGCGGATACTACCGCTTCTCGATAATCCGCCGGTTTGGGTTCCTGCACTGGTGCAGGCTTTGGTGGCTCGGTGATAGGTCCTACCGGTTCTCTTGGTACGGGTGGTGCTGATGGCGGTGCTTCTTTCATACCTTCATCGGGTTTGGTTGATAAGGGTAATCCCATGGCTTCAAGGAATTTTGCGCCCTCTTGTCCTTCATCTTCTGAAACAATCTTGTAGACAAGTCCTCGCTGGTCTCGGATACCTGATGCACGACGGGCTGCAATGAATTTTCGTCGGACGGGTGCTTCAGTACCTTTCCAAATCCAGATTAGGCGGTCCTCATCATCGATGATGATAAGTACCTCATCTGGTTTCATATGGGTCTTCGCTGGAGCACCATCGGTGATTTGAACGGTTTCACCGGTATCAACAACGCGGAGCATCACTAATTCTCTAGGCACGCAGGTCACCAACCCCAACGGACAGAGTTACATACCTCTATGTGTTAATAATTGTTTTCTGGGAATGAAGAGTCTATCTCAAATATTTAGTGGTCATTAATACTAACGGATGCTCCAATTTAAGGTAAACATCAGTTGGGTTATTCTGCTCATTTCTTTTTAAGATGGGCTGGAATAATGTACTTGTCTGGCGCGGACTCGATGTGCTTGAAGTAAGACAGAAGTGGTTTCGGAATCAAGATTCGCCCATCTTCTTGAAGATTATTCTCCAAAATAGCCGTAATAGATCGAGTAGTAGCAATAACTGTTGAGTTGAGCGTGTGAACGAACCCTTTGGTTGGGTGCCCTCGTTTTTCCGCAAAGCGTGTATTTAACCGGAAAGCTTGGTAATCCGTGCAATTACTACAGGATACAAATTCCCGATAACGTCCTTGTGAAGGCATCCAGAGCTCTAAGTCATATGTTTTCGAGGCTACACGGCTAAAATCACCACTTGGTAAAATCACAATTCGGAAGGGAATACCTAATGGTGTCCAAATCTCTTCCTCGATGGTGATCATCTTCTCTATCCACGTCCAAGAATCGTCTGGAAGGCAAAAGACAAACATTTCGACCTTGGAGAATTGATGGACACGGAATATGCCCTTAGTGTCTTTGCCATGAGCACCTGCTTCCTTTCGATAGCATGGGCTGTAACCTGCAAAGCAAAGAGGAAGTTCCTCAGTTTCAAGGACCTCATTCATGTATTGAGCAGCGATAGGGTGCTCAGAAGTGGCAATCAAATAGAGATCTTGATCCTCTAATTTATACAATGAATCTTCAAAGGCAGTGATATCCGTAACACCACTATATGCTGAATAGTTTAGCATGTTGGGTGGTAAAATCGGGGTAAATCCCCGCTTGGTAATCTTGTCAAGAGCATAGAGGGCTAGTCCAAGGTCCAGCCACACAATATCATCGATTAGGTAGTAAAAACGTGAACCAGCGACTTTTGCGGCTCGAGTAGTATCAATAAGTCCAATTTCCTCAGAAATGTCATAGTGGCTCTTCGGTTGTGTGGAGACAACCTCATAATCCGCTTTCAAGCCTTCTGCCGCTGCAACAAATTGGTCAACATGGTCTGCCCAAACGCGAGGTTTACCAAAATATTTCACGGGCTTTGCTTCGGTTTCGTCCATTCCATCAGGAACGGATTCGTGCACAATATTTGCAATGCCTTTTAATCGGTCCATACGACGTGTTTCGAGGTCAGCAAGTTTTCGTTCTCCAGCTGATACCTGTTCTGACAATTTCTTGGATTTCTTAATGAGTTTTTCTTGTTGAGTCTTATCCTTGATTTTACCAATTTCTTTTGCAACCTGGTTGCGTTGGCGCTGTAATTCTGCCAGGTCAGTTCGTGTTTTTCGCCAAGCTGCATCAAGTTGCACTGCCTCCTCTACGATGCCGGTGTCTAGTCCACGACGTTGTTGTGACTTTCGAAGAATCTTAGGGTCTTCACGGAGAGCAGCAAGTATAGACC
>CAYFXC010000008.1:13342-20362 GCA_964347045.1 uncultured archaeon | reverse complement strand
TTTGAGGATTGTCTTTTTCACCATAGTAAACCCAAACAATTTTGTGTCCAATATGTCTTTTCCATTCTTTAAAACTATTTGCACTCATTTTTCTTACCTCGAGAGCACTCATTATTCTGCGATTAAAAAACCTTCCCTCCGCTCTTAGGGGGTCTAGTTTTTTTTGCTCTTGTTCTCTTGGAGTTTAGAACCATTCAGAACGACGAGCAATGATAATGCATAAGACGATAAGAATTACCACCACTGCTACTCCAACGATCCACCATGGAAAGATATAGAGCTCTGGTCCAACTGGCTGCAATAGTGTGGTCTCTTGGCCAAGTAAGAAAATTGTGGAGACTGCGAAATTGGTCTGTGGAGCAAAACCAGTAGGTACGGAGACATCAGCAAACCCCCCATCAAGAGTTTGAGTGCTAAGGATCCACGAAGTAATATCGTCTGAGGAAAGCTGGTTTTCTGCTCCAAGAATTTGCATCGCTGCCACAGCATAAAATGTGGAAAGATGTGTTGCCACAGGATTGTCAGGGGTATTACTAAAGCCTCCATAAAATTGCGGATAATTTGTATCGTCGCGATAATGAAGGAGGATATAATCTATCGCTGCTGCTTGATTGATGATGGAAAGTGCTCCAAGAATTTCTAAGCTTCGTAATGCCATATAGGTGGTCTGTAAATCGGCTATCGTAGTATTCCGTCCATTTGCAAATCCTCCATAGCTACTAGATGCTGGATTTGACAAGAGTTGGCTAGAGTTAAGCCATCCAATAGCTAATGAGGTGTTCATTTGTGAAAGTTCGCTGTAAATATCAAGGATTTGAATCGCAAAGAATGTTGCTGAGACAGACGCTGAACGGTTTGCAGTATCTGTAAAGGCTCCGACGGTACTTGGGTAAATTGTGGTATTCGTTTGCTGGAGATTCACAACAAAATCAATGAGAATGGAGGGGTCGATGCTATCCGTCTGATTAAGTTGGTCAAGGGCTTGAGCTGCAAAACCACTAGCTGTTAAAGTTGCATTAGGATAATTAGAGTATGGGAGGAACCCGCCATAGTTTGGGTCTGCTGAGGAGTCATTGACGAAAAGTTCGCTAATCCACGCGGTCATATTGTCAATAAGAATCCGGTCAGGCATGAGCAAATCCGCGGCAATCAAGGCATCCAGTATTTCAAGAACATTAACGATGGCAAAGGTATTGAACATCGTCGGTATTGTTGCGCCTGGGTGCTGGACTGAACCACCCGAAGTATCGATACAAGTCACGGAGAATGTGATTATGACATCTTGTCGGGTTGGTGCCGCCATTGCCGTTAGAGGGCTTGCCAATACGAGTATGATAAGCCCGAGTATCAAAGGACTAGTGAACCTACGCAAGCAATATTCCTCCAAATTCAGGTGTACGGACGTTCACAGCAAAATATCCCTTAAAACCTTGTGGTCAGCGACAATTATTCGGTGGGTCTTACCGTAAGCCAATGGGTTACGGCTTTTACGGCATCGCCACAAGCTTTCACAATTTGTCGTGGTTCCCCCGTGATATCGCCAACCGCATACACGCCAGCAATATTTGTTTGCTGATGTGAGTCAATTATGATATTTCCCCTATCATCAAGATTAACACCAACAGGTGCACAGTAAGAACTGTTTGGTTTACACCCTACTGCAATGAACACCCCGTCTGCAGCCAGAGTCCATTCTTTTTTGGTCTTCTTATTATGTAATTTCACACTCGTGACTCCTTGGTCTCCCAGAACTTCTTCTAAACTTGTGTTCCATAATATTTCGACATTAGGTAATGTCATAAGGCGATCTGCAATTGCTTGTTCAGCTCGAAGTTTGTCACGGCGGTGCACAAGATACACCTTCTCAACGATATTTGCTAGAAAAAGTGCATCCATTGCAGCAGTATTTCCTCCTCCTATTACAAAAACGGTTTTTCCTCGATACAGTGGCCCATCACAGGTTGCACAATAACTTATACCTCGTCCATAATATTCAGTTTCTCCTGGCACTCCAAGTTCTAAATCAGAGGTTCCCATGGCTAAAATCACTGCAGGTGCATGAAATTCCTCACCATCTGGAGTGACCACCACTTTGGTTGGATTCGAAAACTTGAATTCCACAGCTGAAGTCATCTCTCGGATTTCTACTCCTGCCTTTTCTGCTTGGGCTTTCATTTTCATAGTCAATTCGCTTCCACTGATTTTCTCGTAACCTGGATAATTTTCGATTTCCCAGGCGTTTATCATTCGCCCACCGCAAATCCCGGATTCTAAAATAACTGTCTTCAACCCCATTCTTGCAGCATAGATTCCTGCGGTCATACCAGCAGGACCACATCCGACGATGATGATGTCGTATGTCTCTGCCATTTTTAATTCGCCTTTGTTTCAGTGAGACCGTGTGTTTGCTATATGTACGTTTTGGCTTTGCACGTTAAATTCGTGTCAAAAATTATATGATTTTAAAGCTCATGGATCTTTCCTTGTGCGACGTTCTCTAAATTCTCAACGGCTTCTTTGTAACCACCTGCATAGATAATGTCACCAGGTAATAACTTGAATCGTCCTCGAGGGTCATAGGTCCATTGATCATTTCGCTTGACGGCAAAGATCCGTGTTCCATGATCTTCTAAACGAAGCTGACCTAGCGTTTTGTTGGCGAGAATTGATTTGGGATCAACAATTTGACGGCTGACTCGTTCATCGGCATCTTTCAATGCCAGTCGCATGATTGGGTGAACATCCACGCCCCTTAACACAATTTCTGCCATTTGTGCAGCTGCGTCTGCCAAATTTTCTGCTGCGACTCCAATTCGAATGAGTCCTAATCGGCGTTTTTCCTCGCCTTCCTCTAATTCCAAGCGCAAGACACCTAACTCGAAATTTGTATGAAAGCTATCAAATTTCTCTTCTAATTCGAAGATGTCTTCTGCAATTTCCTTGTTATTAGTAAGTAATGCAGTATAGGCTAGTTTGATGAGGAGCTCGGAGGTGTCTTTCATTTGGATGAGCATTGCTAGGACATGTTCCTCCGGCGTCTCTTCTCCTGTGGGTGTTTTAAGCAATCTCTTCAAGCTCACCGGCAGCTAGCCTCTGTAACTTCTTTATACTATCTGCGGACCCTCGGGCAATTACGCGGTCACCCTTGGTTATTTCATAGGATTCAGGAGGGTTGATTGTCCATTCCCTTTTTCGTTTAATGGCGATGATGTCTGCCCCGATTTCTTCTTCGAGGTTGATATCCGCTAGAGTTTGCCCAACGAGCATCGATTTCTTTATTATCGTTGTTCGCCCAACAATTTCATCTGCTTGGCTCACCGCTAACCAGAGGATTCCAGGAATTCCAATATCATGGAGCACGAGTCCAGCAATATCCGCCGCTGCATCACTGATTTTATTGGCTGCAGACGCGGTTTTCATGATACTAACAATTTTCTCTGCATCATTCTTGTCGCGAACCGCTAAGGATGCATTCATGAGTAACAAATACCCTAGGTAATCAACACGTTCTTCCATATCCATGACTTCTTCAGCCAAATCCCTGTCGTTAAACATGACGGCTGAATAGGCTAAATCAATCATTAATTCGCTGAGGTCTTTCATTTCCACCAGTAAATCACGCACTGGTATTGGCTGATACTCAACTTCGTGAAGTTCCTCTTGCATAACGGTGTCACGGGCTCCAAGAAAAAATGGAAGTCCATTACTTCTAATAAGCTATTTTCGGAAAACAGCCTTTTGAGTCTTTCGAGTTGTCTAATGATGCAAAGAAACTTAATAGGCACAACTATACAGAGATGTAATCCACCAAAGAGAGTGTAATCTGTGGTAATCGGACGGCTTAAAGAGCAATTCAAACGCACATTTTCTCCAATTGCACGTGTTGTGGCGAAATCGAGGATTCCGCCAAATGCCCTAACTCTCTTAGGACCTGTTATCTCAACTATAGCAGCTTGGATGTATGTTCAACAACAACTGGTCTTAGCGCTTCTATGGCTTCTATTCTCTGGTTTTATAGATGCCCTCGATGGAGCTGTAGCTCGAGCGATGGGAAAAACTTCCGTCTTTGGTGGAATTTTAGATAGTATTTGTGATCGCTATAGCGATGCCATTATTTTATTTGGTGTAATCCTTGGAGGTTGGGTATTTAGCTTCTGGGGCATCCTCGCAATTGTTGGAAGTCTATTAGTAAGCTATGCACGAGCTCGAGCTGAAGCTGCAGGTGTTACTCAACTCGGCGTTGGAATTGCCGAACGCCCAGAACGATTAATTATCCTTATGGTAGTAACACTGCTCCAATATCTCACAATTATTAGTCTCCTCTTTGCACCACCGATATTTTTCGGAATTGATAATTGGATAGCCTATGGTGTTGTACTAGTTGTAATTCTTACCCACATTACCGTCGTGCAACGGACAGTCGCTGCCTATCGTGTATTGTCTAGGATGGATTCAGAGTCTTCACCAAAAGTTCAAGATACTTCCTAGCTTGACTCAGGGTCCTTCGCCCTGTCTCAGTTACGCGGTAATATTTCCGAGTTGGTCTTCGTCCCTCTTTGCGCTCTACACTTAGTTCGACCAGTCCATCTCGTTGCAGTTTATAGAGTAACACATAGGCGGTAACTGAGGCCATTTCCACGCCATAACGGTTCCTAATAGCGTCTCGCAATTCATAGGCAAAATAATCTCGCTCTTCTAAAAGCGTCAAAACATACAGCCAAAGGTTCTCCTTCGTCGTACGAGTGATTAGCCGCCTCATCGCTTTTGCATCATGGTTGGAGTACTTTTCAATGGCATTAAGAAATTCTGAATTATCTGTCATTACCTCTTGCCTCTTCGCTTCATTATTTTTCATTACGACGCATCATCTCGAGAAGAACTAAACTTATCACTTGACTTCCCAAAAGACTACGTGTTCCAATACTAACCTCTTGAATTGGTTGTGTATAAACTTCTTTCTTATGTTCGTCGGTTAATCCTTGGTCGTCTCCTAAAATAAGTACAATCGGTTGATCGAGATCTAATTCGATTTTCTCAAGCAGCTGACCCGATTCAACCAAATAAAAAATCTGCTTCGTATCTTGAGTGATATCCTTCAATGTCCTACGAAAATCTTGCTTTTTAATTGAAAATTGAGGCCATTGTGTATTTTGTGACATGTTTAGGGTCCGATATCGATAGAATAAGTCTTTCAAAATGAGTGCACATTCTAGTTCACTATTAGGAAACTCGTATGGAACTACATCCTTGACTTGAAGTCGGAGCGGTGGGTTTGGGGGTCCACCTAAAACCGCATTAACTTGAATGTTAGGTGCGAGCTTTGGAATGGTTCGGTAGGCAGATACAAGGATTCGACAAATGACATCCAATCGTCCACTGGTTCCTGGAACATCACGGATAAGAAAATCATCAGAGGTTCGAGCTCGCCAAGCGTCAATTAAGATTCTCAGATCCAAACTATATCCTTCCGTTGGCTAGTTCTCTGCGTCGAATGAATACAAGTTTTTCGTTGCAGCTTATCAGCTTTTTCGGTCTTTACGACTGCGGATGGTAACCACACCACGATGTACCGCACAACTGATACAATACCACTTGGTTACACGACGAGCAGGAATGAATGTGCCCGAGCGGCGAAGCTCCCGAGCCATCTGTGGATCGACAAAAGAAGCACGTGTGGTTCGTTTCTTAGCTTTATCACGGGGTACTACTTTGCCACATTGAGTACACTGGACTGTGGCTCCACGACCGGTCGCGCCTTTACTGCGACCACCACTTTTCCGTTTAGATGGCAATATTGATTCATCTCGAAGATTCACAGCGGTTGCTGTCAACTGTTACATCAGTTGAATCCACGACCGCCTGAGTGGAGCATGTTTCCCTAATTCAAAAACTTTATGCTCTAACACGCAGATTAATCGATGCTTCTGCCTGTCTCTGCCAAAGGATGACCATAGCATTCGAGTTTAAACGCCTTGTACCAACCAAATGGTGTCTGATGAACTGAGAATCTCTGTTCTTGTAATGCCTGCGATAGAGATTGTAGCAGTCGAACGGCAAACTTAGGTTTTGCAAGTTTTCGTGGGAAAATATGCGCGTGAGGATACAAAACAATGTTTTTTACTTTCACACGATCTGCCACTAATTGAATTTCTTCCACGGCTTTATTAACAACTTCTGATAACCGTCCCTCATCAGAACTTTCAACTGCACCAAACACTATCAGACAGTTTTCAAAGTCTTTCCATTCGTCCACTTCTGCGTCATCTCGCACACTGATCTTCACGGCTTCTGTGACTTTGTAGGCAAGATTTCCATGGAAAATTAATAAGCGCATTTCAAATTACTCCTTTATTTTCATTGTTTTAGCTGCTTCAGCAACTATTTTGAGCCCTTGGTGTGCTAAAGTTTTAGCTCGAGTCTTGTTTTTTGCTTCTGTGAATATTCGGAAAAGTGGTTCTGTTCCTGAGGGGCGGAAAAGCACCCATCCATCTGAATAACGTAATTTTAGCCCATCAATATTCTCACACTTTGCATTCTTAGGAATAAATTCCCTAACGTGCTCAAGCAATGCATCTTTTTGTTGGGGTAGACATGGAACCCCCTCTTTTATTTGATAGTAAGATGGAAATTGGCGATCAATCTCTTCAAGCGTTTGATTTTCTGCAGCCATTAAATCGAGAATCTTGATGGCGGTTAACATACCTTCGCGAGTCCACGACCAACCTCGATAAACCACTCCGCCATTTTCTTCGCCTCCTATAACTGCGTTTATTTCTTTCATCTTAGAGACGATATGGGGTTCGCCTACTCGGGTTTCAATTACTTCTGCATCAACTAACGCTGCGATATCGTAGATAACGTCACTTGTTGCAACTTGTGTTACGATACGCTTTGGTTCCTCTTGAAGGTCTCGAAGTGTATGAAATGCTGCGAGCGCAAAGATGCGGTCGCAGTCCGGGGTGGGGCCCTGTGAAAGCCAGTCGTACAGCTGGTCCACCAGCCTCATGCTATGCACCCAGG
>CAYFXC010000008.1:0-13332 GCA_964347045.1 uncultured archaeon | reverse complement strand
CAAAGATGCGGTCGCCCATTAAATATCGACCTTTGTTTGTAATAAAAACAACACGATCTGCGTCGCCATCCCATGCCATTCCAAGATCCAGATTGTTCTCTTTAACGCATTCAATTAATTGCGTCAAGTTGTTTTCCTTCGGTTCAGGTAATCGATTGGCAAAGAGTCCATCTGGCTCACAAAACAACAATTCCGTTTGAGCATCAACGGCATTCAAAAGTACTGGAGCTACCATTGTGGCAGCGCCTCCACCACAATCCGCTGCTACACGAAACTGTTGTTTTATTATTCGTTGTGAATCAACCTGATCTAATAATCCTTCAATATATTGAAGTCTAAAATCCTCTGCAGGAATTAGGCGTCCACAAGTTTGCCAATTTTTCTGAACCTTTTCTTTGGTAAAATAATGGCTTTCAACTCCACGTTCCATTTCTGGGGTGAAAGACGCGCCATCCTTTCCCCATAATTTGATGCCATTAAATTCTGGAGGATTGTGGCTGGCTGTTATCATTGCACCGCCATCCAGATTAAGGTGTGGGATGGCATATGACAATAGGGGTGTCGGAATGAGACCGAAAAGATGAACATCGCACCCCCCAGTCATAAGGCCTGCACTAAAGGCAAATCCTATCATTTCGCTGGTTTTACGTGTGTCCCATCCTAATCCAATGGTTTTCTGAATACCCATAAATTCCGCCATTGCCAAACCAATATCGTGTGCTACCATTGATGTGAGTTCTTCATTGACAATTCCTCGAAATCCTTGGGTACCAAATAGTCGGGTCAAAAGAGACTCCTCTCGTACTTCTCAAACCTACGTGTTAACTAATTAATGTGTGGGGTACTTCAATTCAAGCTAGCCTGCTTAGAACATATTCGCGGGGACGTTTTGCCGTGAAACCAAGGATCGCGTCTCCTCAATGTGGGTGCCAATTTCTCTGCGAATGGCTTCGATCCGATCCGATTCCAGATATGGCTCCATAGTCCATAATAGAAGGCTTGTATAGAGTTCCTTCGGGTCTATTAGTTCCTCAATGTTTCGGATGGTCTTCTTGCGGAAGAGATATTCATCCTCGTACATGCACACAATTTGTCGGAGTTTACAACTCAGTGCATCGACGTTGTCAACTAGCTGTCGAACCCGTGGTTCATCGTTGCCTTCTCCGCCTAATAAACTAGCTCCGCGACGTTGTAATTCGAAAACCCGTTTTTCCATGAGTCTCATTTTACGGATTGAACTTTCAAAATCAGATGCAAGGGCTAATACTTTGGGAAGCACCTTGTCAAGAAGACCCATGTTTTTAGTAATAGCACGATCAACAATACCATCGAAGGAATTGAGTTTTCCAAGATCTTCGATATTACGGAAGTAATTAATTTTTGATAACGCGCCCAGAATAACTCGGATGGGTCGAAGTGAACTACGATGCGCTGATTCCCAACGATTCATTGCATCATCTAAGCCACCAGTAACTTCACGCATAGATCGCCCAAACTCACGTATGACTGCAGCAAGATGGTCTTCATCCATTTGTGTTGAATTCCCAAGGGAATCCGTAGTTTTAACGACTCTCATCCTAATCTCCTTAAAGTAGTCAGCAGATTTAACTTCTTTGCTTTATGCATTGTAGAAAAAACCAGCCTATAAAAAGGGGTATAAAAGCGTGCCCCTATGGTTTATTGGAAAGTTGTTGAAAGAGGCTTCATCATGGCATGGACTCCGTCCTTTGGTACAAGTGGTATTCGTGGAAGTGTTCCTGATGAATTAAATTCTGAAATCGCTTGGCAAATTGGTTATAGTATTGCCACGGTGTTTAATCAGAAACCCATTCTAGTCTGCCATGATAACCGAACCAGCAGTCCACTTCTTACCAATGCAGTCGCTAGTGGATTAATGGCAGGGGGTTCAGATGCTCATTATGGTGGCGAAGTCATTACTCCCGCCGTAAGTCTTTATACTCGTCATTGTGAGGTGGGAGGGGCGGTTCTTATTACGGGAAGTCATATTCCTGCTCATATGTCTGGAATTGAAGTGCTTGGTGCTGATGGTGCTCCGGTTTTTCATGATATTGAGAATCAAATCGAACAGCTAAATATGGCTAGAGCTAAACCCATTGATTGGCTAATCCATGGGCAACTACGCCGAATAACTGATGTAGGTGCCTTTTGGGTCACTAAGGTTTTAGAACAAGTGGATGTGGACTTAATTCGCAAACGGCAATTTCGCATTGTTGTCGATGCTGCCAATGGAACAGCTATACCCTGGTTGCTTGACGTTATCGACCAGTTGGGCTGTACCATAATTGGTCTGAATACGGAGCGTGATCCCAAATTTCCTGGGCGGTCACCTAATTTACGAGTCAAACTATTAGATCAAGCAGTGCAACTTGTTAAGGAGCAGAAGGCGGATTTGGGAGTAGCTACAGATGGTGATGCTGACCGCGTTTTCTTCATTGATGATAAAGGGCGTGCATTGATGGGTGATGTGTCGGGCACGCTCTTGGCTTACATTGAACTTTCACGGGAAGGTGGAGGGACAATTATCACTCCCATTAATTCAAGCAATCTTGTCGAAGACATAGTTGGACAATTCAAAGCTCGCGTTGTTTATAGTCGCGTAGGTCCACCCGCAATAGTTGCTGCGGCAAAGAAACATAATGCCCTCTTTGCCTTTGAAGAATCTGGTAAAGTTATCTATCCCCGGCTCAACTATCTCTCTGATAGCGGTCTTGGTATCGCCCATCTCCTCGAATATCTCGCCCAACACACAAGATCGCTGAGCAACATCATCGATGAATTTCCCCAATACATCCAATTGAAAAGAGCAATCGAATGCCCGAACGAACTCAAAGAAGCTGTTACACTCCATGCTTTAGACATGATCAAAGAACAATTTCCTAAAGCGCGAATCATAACCATAGATGGAGTCAAAGCAGTATTCGCTGATGGATGGCTGCTTCTCCGCCCTTCCGGAACTGAACCGGTCTTTCGCTGTTTCGCCGAATCAAGAAAGAAGAAACGTGCCCAGGAACTTCTGAACCTCGGCCTAGAATGGATTAATCATGTTCTTAGAAATGCCTCCACATAGAATGCTAATATCAGTGGTGTAAGTTATAATGCCATTCACGCAGTCACTGTTTGGTAGCTCTGGCATCAGAGGTAAAGTCAACGAAGTTATCACTGGTCCATTTGCGATAAAACTCGGTCTAGCAACGGCTCAATTTCTCCGAACTCATTACCAGACTCCACAAATAATGGTGGGGCATGATCATCGGATCACTGGTCCCATGCTGACCTCAGGATTGACGGCTGGACTCCTTCAAGGTGGAGTCCCTGTTACTAAAACAGAAATGGCTCCTACCCCGTCAATCGCTTATGCTGCAGGAAAGATTGGATTGAATGCATCGCTGATAGTGACAGCTAGTCACAATCCCCCTGAATATAATGGATTTAAATTTCATAATCCTGATGGAGCAGGATTTTCAATATCTCAACAAGAGGAAATTGAAACCTTTCTCAAAGATGCGGTTGCAGTTGGTTGGGAAGATTTTGCAGATTTTCATTCCTTCGAAGCCCTTCCCCCTCATATCAATGCTATTCATGATGCAACTCAAGTAACGAAAACATATAATGTTGTTTTAGATGCTGCTCTTGGCGTTGGTAGCCTTGTCACGCCCATTGCATTACGTCAGCTTAATGCTCATGTCAAACTCCTCAATGCTCCTCCTAATGGAAAAGAATATGCTCAACATTGTGGGCCCTCAAAAACTCAAAGTGCGGCGGCGGCAGAATGGCAACACTTTGTTTGCTTAGATGATTTGAGCGAGATAGTTACATCAACGAATACAGATGTGGGAATTGCCCATGATGGTGATGCAGACCGCGTCCTTGCCGTTGATGACAAAGGACGCATTCTTGCAGGTGACACTCTCCTAGCTCTTGTAGCTGATTATTATCTTGCGACGCGCGGAGGAAAAGTCATCGCTACAACTGTATCCAGTTCGAGTGTAGTTGATCATGTGGCAAAGCAACATGGAGCAAGAGTCGAACGAAGCCGTGTTGGAGATGTCTTTGTATCTAACCTGGTTAAGGATCATAATGCAATTATCGGTGCTGAACCCTCTGGACCTTTTATTTTCCCTGAAGTCCATCTATGCCCGGATGGGCCTCTTGCGGCCTGCAAGATACTTGAACTTTTAGACTGGGCTAATCGTCCCCTAAGTCAGCTTGTAGATGATTTACCCTCCACATTTTTGCTTCGGGCTTCTGTATCCTATTCAAATGCGCAAAAAGCTAAAGTAATGACCCAAATTAGTTCCTCACTCGAAAAGTGGAAAGACGTACAAGATGTGAATAAAATGGATGGTGTGCGGGTCAGTTTTTCTGATTCTAGTTGGATACTTGTTCGCCCCTCTGGAACCGAGCCAGTAATTCGTTTAACCGTTGAAGCATTTTCAGCTCAGCGTGCCAAGATGCTCCTAAAGGATGCAAAAACGGCGTTAACTCGACTTACTAAGTAGAAGGGCGTCGTTGTTTTTCAATGAGAGTCTGTTTCAACTTCAGGTGCGTATTATCCGCAACATCTCTTTGTACGACAATCAAGGGGTCAATCCACGAATTATATCCAATGGTTCGACCTGGTAGTACAACAACCCCACATCCAATTTTTGATGTATCACCAACAACTGCCCCAAATTTATCAGTGTGAGTAGAGACCAACTGATTTTGGAGCATAACGTGCACTTCTGCTCCATCAAATCGGTAATTCGACAAAACGACACTAGCTCCAATTTCTACATCAAACCCGAGGATACTGTCTCCAACAAAGGCGAGATGACCAATACGGCCTTGGGGCATCATCACCGTGTTTCGAAGTTCACAGGAAAAACCAGTTCTTGCCCCTTGCTCCATCACTACCTGATCACGGAGAAGACAATTATTGCCAATAATAGCATCTGGTCCAACAAAAACTGGTCCAACAAGAGACGCTCCTGGAAATATCCTGGCTCTGGGTCCAATCCATACATCTCCGCTGATATGCGCAGCATCGCTCACAGTTGCGGATGAATCAATAGGTTCTCCTTTTTGTTTCCGTAATCGGTCAAAGAGCACAGGGGATGCCTCAAGTATATTCCAGGTGCGACCAACATCAACCCAGGGATCCTTTGAATGGCTCCCATATACGGTATGTCCTTCATTGATCAGCTCTTGGATTCCCACCTCTAGATCTTGGGTTTTACGGATTGCATTAAAAATTGTCTTTGAAAATACATAGACGCCTGCAACCGCAAGATTACTCGGTTCAGTGCCCTTCTTTGGTTTCTCGACAATAGTTGTAATTTTGGTTCCATCTAATTCTACTACTCCGAATTGCCAAGGATTTGGCACTTCAAAAAGTGATAAGGCCATGTCTCCAGTTTTTGCTGCTTTCAGTGTATCTTTGAAGCGACTTGTTGTTGTAATGATGTCGCAATCAGTCATCAGAAACCGATCTTCAGTGGAAAGATTCTGTTCCGCTGCTAGAACAGCGTCATATTCACCTTTCGGCTCTGTTTGCTCAGCATAGCTAATATTGACTCCTAGGTGTTCACCATCACCAAAATAACCTTCAATCTGTTCTCGATAATGACCAACCACTAACACAATTTCTTTCATTCCCGCATCATGCACGGAATCAATTACATGATGAAGCATTGGCTTACCAAGGAGCGGGAGCATTGCCTTTGGTCGATATTGGGTTAAAGGATGTAATCGTGTGCCGTAGCCAGCGGCAAGAATTAATGCTTTCATTTTCCTTCTAACTTCCACACAGTTCCCGATTTTTCATCCTCAAGAAGGATTCCGAGCTCTTTCAGCTGATCCCTGATCCGATCTGCTGTTTTGAAATCTTTTAGTTTCCGTGCTTCATTCCTAAGCTGAATTAGAATTTCCACTAAACCATTAATTGTTCCTTGGTCCATTGCTTCCAGTTTCATTCGCTCACGGTATAGGCCAAAGACTTCACCAATCGCATCAAGCGTCTCAAAGACTTTTTGTAGGGTTCCTACAGTAACAGAGTTACCACCAGAGAGCACGGAGTTCATCTTGGTCAGAAACTTATTCAAATTTGCTAAGGCTATGGGTGTATTGAAATCATCATCCATAGCCTGCTCAAATTCCTTCTCTAACGTTGATAACGCCTCCCATAACTCTACATCTGCGGAAGAGGGTTTTACCGTATTTTTTACTTCAGCAATTCGGGCTTCACGAAGGCGACGTTGAAGGATATCAATGGAATTGTGAATGCGGGATAGTCGGGATTTTGCTTCTTCAAGCTGTGCGTCGCTGAAATCAATGGGGCTCCGGTACTGAGATGAAATAAGAAAAAATCGAATAACTTCTGGATTATATTTTTTAGTAATTTCTTGGATTGTGAAAAAGTTCCCCAAAGATTTGGACATCTTCTCTTTATTTACGGTAAGGAATCCATTATGCATCCAATAACGCACAAACGGTTGTCCACTCAAGGCCTCTGATTGTGCAATTTCATTTTCGTGATGGGGAAAAACAAGGTCTAGCCCACCACCGTGTATATCAATTGGGTCACCAAGATATTTGGTTGACATGACAGAGCATTCAATATGCCATCCTGGTCGACCTTTCCCCCAAGGGGAATCCCAACTCGGTTCCCCCGGCTTCATTTTCTTCCATAAAGCAAAATCCTTCGGGTGTTCCTTATCCTCTGCAACGCCAGCATCTTGATCCTCAACCACCTTTTCACTCCTTTCTTGGCGCGAAAGTTTCCCATAATTCTTGATTTTGGTCACCCTGAAATATACACTACCATTAGCTTCGTATGCAAATCCTTTCTTGACTAATTTCTGAATATATTCAATCATCTCTTGGATGTGTTCTGTGGCTTTCGGATAAGCTGTGGCTCGTTTCACGCTGAGCCTATCAAAATCTTCAAAATACTCCTGAATGTACTTGGTGGCTAACTTGTCAGTGGTAGTTTTTTGGGATTGAGCGCGTTGAATCATTTTATCATCTATATCAGTGAAGTTCTGGATGAAACGCATATCATAGCCTTTATACTCTAAATAGCGTCGAATCACGTCAAAAGCGACAATTGAACGGGCATGACCTAAATGACTTGAATCATACACGGTGGGTCCGCAGACATACATGCGTACCTCGCCCGCGTGCAATGGGGTGAAGGGCTCTTTCTTCCGTGAGAGGGTATTGTAAATTTTTATCATGACTTCTCCCGCCTGAACCAGCTGTTCGTCCCGTATAAATGTGCTGTTCTATGATTTGCGTTTCTGGTCCTTAGCCACTTTTAGAACTGTTTTAGCTAACCTCTTTTTTCGTGCTAGAGATGTCATGAGCGTTTGTTCAACAACAACAGTCATACCTAACTCCTCGATGCGTGGGACTAGTTTGTGATCTTTCTTATCAATTATCAAAACGTCGAGGAACTCTTGATAGATTTCTGCTACTCCCACGGGTGAGACTTCAATGCCTTTTCCTTCCATGAGCTTATCCGCAGGTCCTTTTACTGGTTTACCACTGATAATCGGCGAGACCGCTACACAGAGAGCATTAGCTTTCATAATTCCTTGTTTAATACCGGGAACTGCGAGGATTGGTCCAATACTTACGATGGGGTTACTGGGACAGATAATGATGAGTTCCGCTTGTTCAATTGCTTCAAGCACACCCGGGCTTGGTGAGGCGCCGTCGATGCCATCAAAAATCACATCCTCAACAGTATCCTTCGCGCCACGTTTTACAAGATATTCTTCAAAATGCACTAACCCAACATCAGTTACAATGCGTGTAGGCACCCATTTCTCTGTCATTGGAATAATTCGACACCGAACACCCATGGATTGACTGATTACCTGTGTCGCTTTAGATAGAGACCATCCCTGCTGTAACATAGCCGTTCGTGCAAAGTGGGTACCCAAATCCTGATCTCCTAGTGCAAACCAAGTATCAAATCCCAAGTTTTGAAGAACCTCTAAGGCGTGGAACGTATCGCCTTTTATTCCCCAGCCTTTCACTGGGTCCACGACTCCTGCCAGCGTGTAAGTCACTATATCCAAATCCGGCGAGATGTATAATCCCATGAAATTTGCCATGTCGTCACCTGTATTCCCGATTATTGTGAGCTTTTCAGGAGGCATCTCTTGAACGAGACCTTCTAAGAACCGCGCGGCACCCACCCCACCTGCTAGCGCAACCACCAACACTGTCTCATCTCTCCTTTTTGTCAACAAAAGTAGCAAACTCTTCAAATGGATGGCGAATTGGTGGCTCAGGAGTTTCATCCGCAATTCCCATTGTAACCAGTGCTTGTGGTAGAAACTCCTCTGATAATCCTAGCGTTCGTTGTACAACATCGGGACAAAATAATGGTGCACAAAACCAACAAGTCGCCACTCCCTCTGCATGGGCAGCCAGAAGAATCGTCTGAAGCGCTGCGGCTACGCTCTGAATCGCCATAACAAATTCCGCTTGTTGACGTTTTTCATCTGGATACGAATCCATTGGCTGCATCGTCAGACAAGCTAGAATAAGCACCGGCGCCGAAGAAAACCGTTCAATGGATGCTTGAACCAACTTATCAATTATTTTCGGGTTCTCCTTATCCCTTTCTAGATCCAGTCGAAACATGTTACCCATTGCTCTTGCTAGTTTTTCTTTTTCTTCAGATGTTTGTAAGATAAAGAATCGCCAGGGTTGAGCGTTATGCGCAGAAGGTGCCCATTTTCCCATCTCGACAATACGAGTGATCTGACTTTGAGGTATTGATTTCTTCTTATATTTCCGGATACTTCTTCTGTTGACAATGAATTCAAAGAAGGCAGGCATCATCATCCACTCCATCAACTTCCGAATAAGTACTCTAACCTTCTTAATCTCTTATAGGCTACGCTCCGCAGCTTTGTTTATCCCTCAATCAATTTTTATCCACTCACCATCTAGACAAATACTTAAGAACGCGTATTTCACGGGCTTTAGGTAGACATTGAGGAGAATCCAGCACTCTTCAATTTCTGTACAATGCACCCTTGCGGCTGCAATAGAAACCTCATCAACTATAGGTGGTTAATATGAGGAGAATACAATTTTTTTCATTGTTAATGTTAGGCATGATACTTTTCCCGCTTATTCCGTATTTTCCCGTAAATGGACCCAATTTACAACCCGACATTGTGCAAAATGAGGAAAGAAGTATTCCTTCTCATGATATTGCCATTCCTGATATTGAACAAGAAACCCTGCAAAATACTCAATCCTATACTTCCCCAAGTGATTCTAGTATACCCGAACCTGAACCCGTGAACCCGGTAATGCCATTATCTCAAACTGGAATGGGATCACCACGGATGACCCAACTAACATGGAACATTTCTAATTCCTTTACGGGGGAAGATAATGGATCTGATTATCAGGTGACCATTGATAAAGGGATGATGTATCATGATGTTAGTTTCTTTTCTCGAATCGGCAACATCAACGACAATAAAGACTTCATCATGGTTGAAGATCATGATCCCTCGACGGGTTGGAGGTATTACTGGCCGATGGATGAAAAAACATGGCCTGGCGAAGTTGTTTTTATGGCGTTCAATGCCACTGGTCATTTACCTGTTGAACTCACAGAATTTGCGATCTATTTGTATTCACCAAATAATCCTAGAACGGGAGGCTGGTTTAACTATACAGTTTATGCTGCTGCTCCAAGTGTAATCTCAGGTCTAGGTACAATGCCCGATTTAGCTCGGCCCCTTGGACCTTGGATGCAAGAATTTGTACCTGATATGCCCTCCTCTACCGAACAGTGGATTGGACTGCCCACCGTACCAATCCTATTAGATAGTCAAATGACCTATGCGAATACATTCTATTTTGCACTGACCATGATGCCAGGCGCTGCAGCGGCTTGGGCATTAATGGAAGATGTCGGTTTTCCACCTGATGGAGATGGAGAGGACGAAGGTGATGCATGGCAATCTTATCCTTGGCCCTCTTTGAATTTCCTTTCAGGGCCTTCCCTTGATTTCTTCCTTATAGTTGTGTTTACTCGGTTCTTCTACCCGAGTGAGATCGGAATGACCGTAAATGGAACTCCCGTTATGAATCTCTTTCCAAATCCAGGTACTGGTATTTGGGATGGCGGATGGCATTCACCGGCTATCAACATGACGAAAGCGAATCGCTACTTTGACGTCGAATATGTATGGTCCGGATTAACATACGATGTTACCTGGATCGGATGGTTCTACGAGACACTCATTGTCGATTCACAGTTCACTGTGCATGCTCTGCATAACTGGGTGGATTGGAATGTAAGTTTTTATGCTGATTTTCCTGCCTCTGCTATAGACCAACGGATATCTGTCTCAATCGAGTCCGACTGGAATGTCTTCCAAGTTATTGTGGATGGCTCTTTTCATATGGATTATTTCTATCGGTATTCCCCCACCACGGGATGGTGGCTTGTCATTGAAAATGCGGTCAGCGGACAATGGACAATCCTTTGCCGTTCTCCCGATTATTTAGTGAACTCAGAAATTCTAAATGAAACAGGACAACCCATAACGATGGCAAACAGTACAGAAACAATTTATGCAAATGGGTACGTTCAAGATGGGATGGGCGAAAATGCAACCAGCGGATTCGGTTACCTGCTTGTCTACGATCCGGAAAATTACATAGTTCATTATCATCTCAATCCGCTTGCAATGCCACCCGGGGGAATCGTTGAACTCAACTGGTCAATCTGGACCACGGCCACCGTCGGGGGGCTTCACAATCTCCAAATAATATGGTTCAACGGTACTGAAGCTGGTCTAACCCTTGAAACCCTTGAAGTCTATGTCAAAACTAATTATTGGGTCTCCTATGAATTTCCACAAGAAGACGAACCTGTCATTCGCGGTGATGATGTCATCATTGAAGTCTTGTACTATAATGAATGGGGGATATTTATCCCTGATGCAGTTGTTACAATCATAAACGAAACAAGTGGTCTCGAATGGGGATTAGGTCCTGGAGATACGGTCGTCGATTATCAATGGGTAAATTGGGCGTCATATGGATCACCAGGATTCTACACCGCGTTTATCCATACGCATAACGCCTCTGTTGGGGTTCTCCATAACATCACCATGTATTTTTCGTCACCCTATAACCAAGAACAAAATGTAACCAAAAGCTTTGAAATAAAAACAAGAGAAACCCACATTCTCTTCTTCTGGGAAGATCAACCTCTCTCAGGTCTAGATAATGTGTCCAGCTACTGGTTTACTTCTCCGCAACCATACATTAACGACTCCTCATTACAATTCACAATCCTGTACACCGATGATGGCGGTATTCCTATCAAGGACGCCACATTGGTGCCCTATATTGTTCATGGTACGTTAGGCGTGTTTAAACGCCTTGACTGGGTTGATTGGTCACTTACTGATTCAACAAAAATCGGATTTTATAACATCACCATTGACACAAATCCCATCGGTGGTATTGCCTTTCACGAAGGAGATACCGCTTTCATTTTGATTTATGCAGTAAAATTTGGGTATGAAGCCAATTGGTCAAAACCAGTCAATGTGCGACCGCAGCCTCGTCCAACAAGAATTGATGTTCCTACAGAGTTTCAAAACATTATACTCTATGAAGATTGGCAATACCCGACTAGTGATCATCCAATTATTCTTCGGGTTGTACTCCGCGATGCACTCAACGGTGAAGACTTAAGCCATGGTGTCCTTGAAGCAGGTGTCAATGGTGGAGAGAATACCACGCTCACGTTAGCAACACCAGGTCTTGGGCTCTATGAGATTGCAAACTTCAGCACAGAGGGGCTTTCTCCTGGAACATACAATGTTACCATATACGCAGAGGCTAATGATTTTGTTGATTCTGCAACGACAATCTCCCTTACCATAGCTCCTAAACAGACCATCGAGTACAATGTACTCCCTGAATTCAACCCGATTGCACCAAATCTAAATACTCCATGGTCTTTGGACATTCAATTCTATCTCGTTGAAACTAGTTCATCTTCCGCACACCTGATAGGAAGTCAACAATCTTTTCTAAAACAACCTAGTGGTGCTTTACTTCCAGATGGTACCAAGGTTACTTTAACCATTACAGTTCAAGGTGGTGGGTCAATCCAAATTGAAAGTTATGTTGTCAACGGATGGATTCATCTTGAAAGTAATCTCAATGAAGAAGGACAATATTCCTTTTATGTATCAATTGATGCCGCCGAGAACTATGCTGGTCTCTCCAATGCTCCCCTCGAACATAATGGAGATATTCTGCGTATCAGTGCAATATCATTTAACACTGTATTCATGAGTCAACTTCCTCTAATTGCATTGCTAGTTGTAATTATCATTTTCGTTCCTCTCGGTGGTTTCATGACATATCGCCGATACGTTCTTCTACCCAAACGTCTTCAGAAACTCGCAAAATATCAGGCAATTGCTGACACCTTTAGTGATGTAGCAAATCTCAATCGGCTACTTGTGCTTCATAAAGAAAGTGGCATTTGTGTTTTTGATCCGTTCGCGGAAGAAAGTCAAGATGCAACTCTTGTAGCTGGCTTCCTCCAAGCGATATCAACTTTTGGTCACGATCTAGGAGATAGTCCCGGTCTCGCTGATGACTCTGAAGAGGCTCGGACTCTTCGCGAACTCCAATATGAAGGCTTCCGAATTCTCATCAACGATGGTCGGTTTGTCCGTGTTGCCTTGGTTCTGAGTGGAACACCAAGTGAGCAGTTACGAAACCGACTCGAAACTTTCACAGATGTATTTGAGACGCGATACAAGGGTGACTTTGAGCACTGGGAAGGTCGTGTAGACCAATTCAACAGCGCATCAGACCTTGTCGAAGAAGTCTTCTTAATCTCACTGCGCCATCCACATAGTGTTACCAAACGTCGACCACGGGGCGCTCAACTCTCTTCACTAGAATCCGACATCTACACTCTTGCAAAGGAATTAACCATTGACAGAGAATACATCTTCCTTGGTCAAATCCTAAGCACCTATCTCGCAGCGGCAAAAACCGAAAAACTTGAAGCCCTCATGGGAATATATCAACTGCGTGTGAAAGGAATATTCAAACCCATTCAACTAGCCCCCATGCCGCCTCCTGACACTTCAGCGGCCTAAATAATCAATCCGCCAAATTACCGGTCCATTCGCCGCTCCAAGACATCCTTACATCTAGTAACGAAGAAAGAGAAGTGGAGCCGAGGATGGGATTTGAACCCATATAAAACAGCTCTGCAGGCTGTCGCGTGGCCACTCCGCCACCTCGGCA
>CAYFXC010000007.1:87952-133402 GCA_964347045.1 uncultured archaeon | reverse complement strand
GTAAGGGTGAGTTTGAAGCTGGCGTGGGTGCTGGTGGTCAGACGCGCGAGCACGCTTTCCTCGCACGAACTCTGGGCATCGAGCAGCTTGTCGTTGCCATCAACAAAATGGATGACTCAACGCCTAAATGGTCTCAAGATCGTTACGAAGAGATTAAGGCCGAAGTCACAGAACTGTTGAAAGGTGCACAATTTGACACTAGCAAAACCAATTTTGTTCCAGTGTCTGCGTGGACCGGTGACCTGCTAACTGATGCCAGCTCCAACATGGACTGGTACAAGGGTCCACCACTGCTCAATGCACTCGATGAATTTGTTCTACCACCCAAACCCGTTGACAAACCACTTCGGGTCCCCGTTCAAGATGTCTACACCATCACAGGTGTTGGCACAGTTCCCGTAGGGCGGGTTGAGACCGGAAAAATGAAAATAGGTGATAAAGTCATCTTTATGCCGCCTGCCAAACAAGGCGAAATAAAGACGATTGAAATGCATCATGAACGCTTGGACAACGCTGAACCAGGAGACAACATCGGCTTTAATGTCCGAGGTATAGGTAAAGACGAAATTCGTCGAGGCGATGTAATGGGTCACGTCGATAACCCACCACGCGTTGTCGCCGAGTTTGAAGGACAAATTATTGTCATTTTCCACCCACGGGCAATCGCAGCCGGTTATACTCCAGTCATGCACGCTCACACAGCCCAAGTAGCGGCAACCTTTACAGAAATCTTAGCTAAGATTGACCCACGAACGGGAGAAACTATACAAGAGAAACCCGATTTCATTAAACAGGGTGAGTCTGCACTAATAAAACTCCGGCCTGTTACACCTGTCTGTCTAGAAACATACGCCGATATGAAACAGCTAGGTCGCTTTGCAATCAGAGACAGCGGAAGAACAGTTGCTGTGGGTATTGTCCGAAAAATCGTTGAGGAGAAGAAGTAGGGATAGCCTCAAATTGCTATCATAATCCTTCTCTCCCCTTTTTTTTAATGCTCCAATATCTGCAAAATAGTAACTCTGTGGACATGCAAAAAAAGTTTTAAGGAACCAAACATTCGGGTTGATTCCTGATGTCAATTTGGTGTAGTAATTATGGCACAAAAAGCTCGGATTCGACTATCAAGTACAGACATCCCTAAATTAAACGAAGTTTGTAGCCAAGTCCAATCCATAGTAGCTAGAACAGGAGTACATATGTCGGGTCCTATTCCGTTGCCTACAAAAACACTCAAAGTCCACACGCGAAAATCACCTTGTGGAGAAGGTACCCCTACATGGGATCATTGGCAAATGCGCATCCATAAACGGCTCATCGATTTAGAAGCAGATGAACGTACAATGCGCCAAATTATGCGCATCCGGGTACCTGATGAAGTTTTCATCGAAATTACTCTCAAATAGACAATACGCATTTTTTTGGGCTAGCGTAAAATCTGTCAGGTTTGACCACCTATTAGTGAGTTTAATCCTTAATCGAAATGCTATTTAGCACCAGATTAGCATCCATTTATCTGTGACCGAACGTAATCCTCGTTCTACATTGACAATTGTGCTTTGTGGAAGTCTTATAGTCTACATATCCCTTGCAATTATTCTCCTGCCTTTCATCGCACCTACAATAATTATCCGCGGTGATCTCATCATTGCAGTTTTACAGGGTGCATTTGTCTATCTTATTCTATTGTTGATCTTTTTACTTCCCTCAAGCTATGTTTACTGGAGCCATCGAATTGACGTGAAAGTACTTGGACCAGAACCTGCAGCAGCTGAACCTGGTGACGAAATAAAGTTAACTGTGGCCATAGGCTTTCCAGGAAATGGGCCTCCGAAGAATGCTTTGCTTGAAGCGTTTCTCGGGAATCTTAATATCACAACTCAGAAGTTACAATCAAGCCCTACAGAATTGGGTCTTCGAATCCCTGAAGTTTCTCCTGGGTATCATAAAATTACTATTCAAGTAACTCACGAGGGATATTTTAAGGGAACAAGTTCATATGAACTTCTTATTGCCAAAGGTGAACCTCACGAAACTCTTGAATAAAGAGTAATTGTGTACTTCTAGTCCTTTTGTCGTTCTAGAAATCGAAATGCCGAAAGCCCGATTAACACTGCTTCTTCCGTACGAATAGTGGCTGTGCCCTGGTTGAGAACCAAATTAATCAAATGATTAACAACTGAAACTACATCGATTTTCTCTCGCTGAAGAATCTCTCCAAGCCCCTCTTTATAACTTCCAAAAAGCAGGAGCAGGCGTTTAGATTTCCGCCAATTGCTACGAATACTATTTGCATAGGCTTGTAGAGGGCTCCCCTTTCGGCTAGTTGCTATGATAAATTCAAACTTATTTCTGTGAGTTAAAAACTCCCCTAATGATGATTCCAACCTCCTTATAGCATACCCCCAATACAAATCCAATCGGGATGAAAAATGGGGGGTTGCAATTAACTTACCAGATCTATTTCGATTAATTTGGACGGTAATTCGCTGTCGAAGCTGAATAGCCTTAGATTGCACAATTGGAATTGGTGTTTCGACTCCAACATCTACAACCAACTTTCCTTTCTCTAGATACGTTACTCCCTCCCGAACTTCACCAGTTCTAAGTTCTGTTGATTTCTTTGCAAGAGGATGATGGGGTGTACGAAGAGGAGGAAGTAATCCTGCATATTGTAGGTCCGGTATTTTCCCAAAGAGGTATTTTCGGAGATATTGTGGTGTTTCCATGTACTCGAGAACTCTAGAAATGAATTCCAAATTTTTTGCTTGTCTTTTATCTAGTCTATCACGATAAAGGATAATTTCATCAACTTGAAAGATTACTACAGCACGTGCAATTCGTCCGATTTGTTGAGTTCTTTGGGCTTTATTGGGATAAACATCAATAAAGGAGGTAGGTATGGCAATGGAAATAGCGAGGGGGCTCCGGTCTACTTCTTTAGGTGACATTCTTGAATACCAAACCTAGCCTTTCACGACACCCAAAGGGATTTGACTAGCTACTTTTCGAGAGATATCAGCACCATGGACTGAGTCAACAACAATGTGTACATCCTTGTAGGCGTTGGGTGCTTCTTCTGCTAGAATCTTTGTACTGGTTGACCGTACTACTTTGCCTTTGGCTTCAAGGGCTTGTTTAATATCACGACCGTGGTATTTTCGAATAGCAGCCTTTCGGGACATCGCACGACCCGCACCATGACAGGTGGAGCCAAAAGTTTCTTTCATGGCCTGCTCTGTTCCAACCAAAACATACGATGCGGTTCCCATTGATCCACCAATTAAGACAGGCTGACCAACTGATCGATAGACTTGTGGAACCTTTGGGTGTCCTGGTCCAAAAGCGCGAGTCGCACCTTTACGATGAACGTACAATTCCCGTTTAGTACCATTCAATTCATGGGTTTCGAACTTTAAGATATTGTGTGTAACGTCATAAACAAGGTTCAAATCCAATGATTCCCAGTCTTGACCAAATACTGCTTGGAAGCCTTCACGAATCCAATGGGTCATTACTTGGCGATTACAAAATGCGAAGTTTACTGCCGCTTTCATGGCTGCAAAGTAATCCTGACCTTCAGGTGAGGTTGCTGGTGCACATACGAGCTGTCGGTCTGGTAACCAGATGTTGTATTTCTTAACTGCAACTGCCATCCTCTCTAAATAATCCGTAGCAACTTGGTGACCAAATCCACGTGAACCACAATGGAGCATAACAACCACTTGCCCCTTTTCAAGACCAAAAACATCGGCAACGGGCGCATCAAAAATTTTCTCAACTTTTTGAATCTCAAGATAATGGTTTCCTGCTCCCAAAGTCCCAAGCTGAGGGCGCCCACGACGTCTAGCTTTTTCAGTTATTTGAGGTGCTCCAGTGGCTGCTCCCTCCATCGATCCTCCTTCTTCGCAGTGGGTTAAATCTTCAGGTATTCCATGATCGTTCTCAACGGCCCATCTTGCGCCAAGTCGAAGTACATCGCTAAATTGCTTCTCAGTTAACCGGATTTTTCCCTTAGAACCGACTCCTGCGGGTACTCGTGAAAATAATTCATCAACTAGTTGGCGAAGTTTAGGTTTAGCGTCTTCAAATCTAAGATTGGTGCGTATGAGTCGAACACCGCAGTTAATATCAAATCCTGTACAACCTGCAGAGATAATGCCAGTTTCAGCATCAAATGCTCCAACTGCGCCCATAGGAAGGCCATATCCCCAATGGGCATCAGGCATTGCAAGAACTGGCTCGACAGCCCCCGGGAGTGTCGCTACATTTGTAAGTTGTTCTATCGCCGCGTTTTCTAAGATGTCGATAATTTTCTTTGAGCCAATAATTTTAGCGCTGACATTCATTCGAGGTCGCACTGACTTGTCTAGCCACCAACGAAACTCATCTATTTGCACTAATTTTTCTTTCACAATATATCACACTCCTATGATTCCTGATTTTAAACATCTACTACAACCGTAGCTATGTATCTGTTATTAACCCTTTCAAGAGCGAACCGGTGGAATGTTACGCCTTTAACATGAGTACGGAGTTCTGGCCGCTTTTGACTGCCCTTTGCTATCCCCACCAGCTGAAATTCTTCTTCGGCCGTTTTTTTGATTGAAGTGATGGAAAAGTCAGCGAAAAATACTCCTTGTATTTCGAACTCTAGTAACAGATTGGATAACCAATCATAAAGTAGGTGTTCCTCATCAACACCTGAGGCACATACTTTGACCTCATGGTCAAGCTTCACTTCATCCAAGTCATACATAACTCCAAACATTGCCCTTGCTGCTGATCGGAAAACCTCCGGTAGGGTGGATCCGTATGCACGGAACATCTGGTCCGACGTGATTTCGTCAAAATATTCGAATTCCACAGACTATCACCATGTCAAAGACAGAAAAAACAGGAAGGCTTTTCACATTTTAACATTCGGCTTTCGTGAATCTCCTCTTTTGAGAGAAATTAGCTCCTGTTGAAAATAGAAAGATGGCGCCGGGAAAGGGATTCGAACCCTTGCGACCCAAAGGTCACAGGCTACCTTGGATGATACTAATTTGCATCTCTCAAGGCCCGCGCCGTAACCGCTTGGCTATCCCGGCTTTGTGAAATATTTCTCCTTCTTTCTTCGAAAACGATAGAAGCCATAGTTTAAAGGAATAGCGGTGTTCGAAAAACGGCGGTGCTAAAACGAATTGTGTATCGTTTTGGTTTTCCAAGGTTTACGAGTACGAAAGACTTAAATCGCTCAAACCGCTTCCGAGCCGTTGAGCTGGTGGAGGCAACTCCTTATTAGCATTAGAACTTGCCTCTTCGGTTATAACTTCCCTCGGAAGAGGAATCCATGGGTCATCGAAAACAAAGCGCCCCAAGACATGGTAGCCTTTCCTACCGCCCCCGCAAACGAGTGCGTCGGGTTAGTGGACGGATTCGTCATTGGCCAGAACAGGCTGCGGAACCCCAAATCCTCGGCTTTGCTGGGTATAAAGTAGGTATGACACATGTGATTCTCATTGATGACAAGCCTAATAGCCCCTGGTTTGGTCGAGAAATTAGTCGCGCTGTCACGATTGTTGATACACCCCCAATGCTGGTTGCGTCAATCCGTGGATATGGTCAGAATGGTGGTGAACTGAAGGTTTTAGGCGAAACTTGGATTGAAAACCTTCCACGAGATATTCGACGATTAATGCCTTGGCCCAAAGATTATGATGCCAAAGGATCTATGAACAAATTTATAAAATCCTTAGATGACATTACGGAACTACGTGTCTGTCTTCTAACACAACCAAAACAAGCGGGCATTGGAAAGAAGAAACCTGAGATTATTGAATGTGGTATTTTTGGTGGTTCAATCCAAGATCAATTCGAACACGTGAAAGCCCTTTTGGGACAAGAAATTCGTGTTCGGGATATTTTTCAACCCGGTCAGTTTTTAGACGTGGTTGCTGTTACTAAAGGTAAGGGCTTCCAAGGCGTGGTAAAACGATTTGGAGTTTCAAAGCTACCACACAAATCACGCAAAAGAATTCGTGCCGTGGGTACTCTTGGACCCTGGCATCCAAGCCGCATTATGTATACGGTTCCTCGTGCAGGACAAATGGGCTTCCATCAGCGAACAGAATTTAATAAACGATTATTGCGAATCGGCGAAAAAAGTGATGACATCACCCCTGCAGGTGGATTTCCTCATTACGGTAACCTGCAATCTGATTTTCTCTTAGTTGACGGTTCCATACCCGGGCCGTCACGAAGATTGGTCCGTCTACGCATTCCCAGTCGACCTAAACCACTTCCAGATAAACCGCCTGAAATTGTCTATATCAGTACAACTGCGAAGAAATAGAGATGGGGGATAAAATATGGTTTCAATTAATGTTTATACCTTAGAGGGAAAGAAAAAGGGGACAGTTACCCTTCCCGCTATATTTGAGACTCCACTTCGCAGGGATATAATTAAACGTGCAGTACTTTCTCAGCAATCCGCAAGGTATCACAGACACGGTGTGGACCCAATGGCTGGAAAGCGAACTTCAGCTGAATCTTGGGGTGTGGGACACGGGAGGGCAAGAGTTCCCCGAAGGAAAGGACAGGGCTACCGAAGTGCATCACATGGTGCCTTTGCACCTTTCACTGTTAGTGGACGTAGAACACATCCTCCTGAAGCAGCAAAAAACCCTCTAGAACGAATTAACAAAAAAGAACGGCGCTTAGCCATTCGTTCAGCCATTGCTGCAACTGCTGATCAATCAGTCGTTTTATCGCGCGGTCATGTATTTGAAGTCTCTCAACTCCCGCTTGTTATTGTTGATAAAATACAAGATTTAGAATCAACTGAGGAAGTTAAAGAGGTGTTAGAAAACCTCGGTTTATGGAGTGATGTAGTTCGAGTGAAAAATGGTCGCAAAGTACGAGGCGGAAATGCTCGACGCCGCGGACGTAAATATCGAAGACCAGTGGGGCCCTTAATTGTCATTACAAAGGATGGGGGAATACGACAAGCTGCTCGAAATATTCCCGGCGTTAATGTTGTTTATGTTTCAAAACTCAACGCTGAAATCCTAGCACCAGGAACACAGCCAGGGCGCCTGACGATTTGGACAAAATCAGCATTAGAAACTCTCGCGAAGGGAATTAGTGAAGGTGATCAGTAATGGATCCTTATGACGTGATAATTCGGATGATGATTACTGAGCGTGCCTCGGAAATTGTTGAAAAAGAAAACCGATTAACTTTCATGGTAAATCGAAAAGCAACTAAGGGTCAAATTCGCGAAGCGATTGAGCTATTGTATGAAGTGAAAGTTGTAAAAGTGAATACCATGATTACTCCGGAGGGCAAAAAGAAAGCCCTTGTAAAACTTTCTCCCGAATACAATGCCGCTGACTTGGCAGTAAAATTAGGATTATTCTAATCGGAGGTAGGTAAAATGGGGAAACGCATCTTAGTGCAGCGTCGCGGTCGTGGTTCAACAACATTTCGTGCGAAAACACATCGAAGACGTGGTGCAGTAAAATACCCTCCACTTGCACTCATGAGTAAACGAGGGTACCTTTTAGCTGACATTGAAGAGCTTATGCATGATCCAGGTCGTGGCGCTCCTGTTGCTAGACTTCGATTTGAGGATGGGGAAACCTATTTGGCTCTTGTTCCCGAAGGAACTGCAATTGGACAAAAAATTCGAATAGGACCAAAAGCAGGGATACGAGCAGGACATATTTTGCCTCTTGGGAAAATCCCAGAAGGCACACCTGTCTTTAATATTGAAAGTCAACCAGGTGATGGGGGAAGATTTGTTCGATCTAGCGGAACATACGCTACCATTATTACGCATTCCCGAGGAAAAACTTCGATTCGCCTACCATCGGGGAAGACTCGAACTTTCAGCTCCACAGCGCGTGCCACAATTGGTGTTGTATCGGGAGGTGGACGCCCTGAAAAACCCTTTTTGAAGGCTGGAAGTAAACACAAGCACCGATACGCCAAAGGGCATACTTACCCAAAGGTGCGTGGCGTCGCAATGAATGCGGTCAGTCATCCACACGGTGGAGGAAACAAGCAACGCCCTGGTGGTCCAAGTTCTGTTCCCCGTACCGCTCCACCTGGTCGTAAAGTGGGACTTATTGCACCAAAGCGTTCAGGTAGGAAGAAACGAGGATAGACAGTTACCTGATTAAGAGTTTCGAACTAGTTTTAGGTAGGTTTATCGTCAGCTTGTTGCATCATCCGCCAACTTAACTTCATAGTGCGTGGGTGTGCTGCCTTAACTTCATCAAGTCGTTTTATTGAGGTATTTTGTGGCGCACTAAAGACAAGATTTGAATCGGTATAAGCTTGGTTTGAAATTTCTTGTAGCGCTTCGACGAAACGATCCAGTTCTACTTTGCTGAATGTTTCTGTGGGCTCAATCATTAAAGCTTCCTCAACAATCGCTGGGAAGTAGAATGTAGGCGCATGTATTCCTCGATCAAGTAGGGCTTTCGCAACATCACGTGCATTTACGCCAGTATCCCGTTCAAGGGGCTTCGCACTTACGACGACCTCATGTTTTCGCCATATTCCTGAGGCGAATGGAATACTAAACCCCTTGATGTCTTCAATTCGTTTCAATAGGTAATTCGCATTCAAAACAGCATAATCTGAAACGGCATGTAAACCCTGCCAACCCATCCGCATAATATACGCATAAGCTTTCAATAAAACGGCAATATTTCCATGAAAACCATGAAGGCGACCAATCGATTTCGGGCGGTCGAAATCTGAGTAATACTGAGCTCCATCAAAAGAAATGATAGGAACTGGCAAATACTCCGCAAGTTGTTGCTTGACGCCTACAGGTCCTGACCCGGGACCACCACCTCCATGGGGGGTGGCAAAAGTCTTGTGCAGATTTGTATGAATGATATCAAAGCCCATATCGCCAGGTCGAACGTGTCCTAGATTTGCGTTCAGGTTCGCTCCATCATAGTAAAGTAAACCACCTGCTTTGTGAACAATTGACGCAATAGTCTCAATTTCTTGCTCAAATAATCCAAGCGTATTCGGATTAGTTAGCATCAAGCCAGCAGTTTGTTTTGAGACCGCGCTTTCAAGGGCCTGAGTATCTACCTGCCCTTGCTCATTCGATGGAACTACGACCACATCAAATCCTGCCATCGCAGCGCTTGCTGGGTTGGTACCATGAGCGGAGTCGGGAACAATAATTTGTCGACGTGTTTTGAGTTCACCACGCTCTTCATGATAGGCGCGAATAATGAGAACACCAGCAAATTCTCCCTGTGCTCCTGCCGCAGGTTGTAACGAATGCTGGTCCATCCCTGTAATCTCAGATAACCACTGCTGCAATTCGAATAGGATTCGTAAAATTCCTTGTAGGGTTGAACAATCTTGGTAGGGGTGAGATTGGGTAAACTGTGGGTTCTTGATAATCTCTTCATTCATCGGGGGATTATACTTCATTGTACAACTCCCCAATGGGTAAAGACCTAGATCAACGCTATAGTTCATCTGAGATAGTCTAACAAAATGTTGGACGACTTCGGGTTCTGATAACTCGGGTAATCTGGGGGGTGTTTTTCGACGTAGCTCTTTTGGGACAGTTGAAAGAGGCGTTTGAAGCATTTTTTGAATGGATTTACTGGTTGTGGGTAAAGAATAGCCCACGGCACCCGCTCGCGATCGCTCAAAGAGTAAGGGTTCATTCCATTTTGCTTGGCGAAACTTCATTGTTCACCCTCCATTGCCTGTTGAAATGCTATTGTAAGTTGGTCAATTGCAGCTTGTGTATGAGTCTCAGTAACACATACTAGAGCAGCTTGTCCCAAATCAGGGAAGCTTTGATCCAAAGGCACTCCGGCTAAAATTCCACATTGTTGGATATGTTCTAAGATTGTTCTAATTTTCTTTTTTTGGTGATCAGAACCCTGTCCATTCTCAATTGTAACGACAAATTCCTTGAAATGAGGCGCGTCAAAAAATGGAGCTTTTGTTCCTTCAATAGCATTAAGCTGTTGTTCGGTGTAATGACGAAGTTGAAGAATCTTTTCTCCAAGTTCTACCATACCTTGAGCCCCTAATAGTGAGAGATAGACAGCCGCGGTGATGGCTGAATGTGCTTGATTAGAGCAAATGTTTGAGGTTGCTTTCTCTCGACGAATATGTTGTTCTCGAGCTTGAATCGTCATCACATAACCTCTTTCGTCTCCTTCTTCAGTTGAAGTAAGACCAATTATTCGGCCGGGAAGCTGACGCATTATTTTTCTCTCATCTCGGCTTGCAAAGATTCCTAATAGAGGACCACCAAAATTCACTGAGCTGCCTAAAGGTTGACCTTCACCAATCACAATATCTGCACCATAATCCCCTGGAGGCCGAATGATTCCCAACGAAATTGGATCTACACCAACAACCAAAAGCGCTCCAGCATCATGTACAATGTTAGCGATAGCATCGACATCCTCTTGCAGAACACCCAAATATCCTGGGTTTTCAAAATAGACGCCCGCTGTGTTTGCATCGATAAGTTCTCCCATTAGGTCAACATTTAGTTGACCTGTCCGTTGGTTATAGCCTACACTTGCAACCTTAACTCCTGCTGGATGAGTATAGGTATGTAACACAGCCCGGCGATTCGGTGAAATGAGTTGGGGCACTAAGAATGTTCCGCGTTTTGTGATTCGGTGTGCCATTAGTGCCGCTTCACCCAACGCACTCGCCCAATCATACATTGAAGCGTTCACAACAGGTAAATCTACCAGCTCCGCCATCAAGCTCTGATACTCAAACAGCGCTTGGAGTATACCTTGGCTGATTTCTGCTTGATACGGTGTGTAAGCTGATAAGAACTCAGTGCGGTTTACAATAGCTTTCACTGCATCCGGAATAATATGAGGCCAAACACCTCCTCCTAAAAAGCTTGTACCCTTTCGAGTATCCCAGTTATGGGCAAGCAAATCGGAAACCTTCTTTTGAACTTCTTGTTCTGATAAGCCGTCGGGTATCCTCAAACGCTTTTTCAACTGGAATTTTGAAGGAATATCTTCGAATAATTCATGGATGTTTTTAATTCCAAGGACAGCAAGCATTTCAGCTTCTTGACCACCCGCTGTTGGTAGAAATGCATGTCGGTACTTAGACACTGAATCAACCTCACCACTGTTCGTAGACTCAAATCAGAAATAGCTTTCTCCGTAACCATGATAAGCATCTACTCAAAAACGAGTAGCTACTCTTATATACTAAAAACCGTCAATGCGCCTACTCCCTGGAGATGCCTACTTGACTGAGCAAAAACCCTCTCAACGCTATAGCACAAAGATCATTGTCTATATTGCAGTGATGGCGGCTCTTGGTACGGCCGTTTCTATTCTTACAATTAACATGGTGCAACTAGGCGCTACACAGATTGCTCTTGATTTAAGTCACCTTGGGACCTTCTTGGTCGCTATACCTGGTGGTGCCATTCTGGGTGCAATAACAGCGGCTATAGTCGGAATATATCCTGGACTTGCTTTTGGGTATATTTGGGGCTCATTGGGCATAGTTGGACTTATTGGTCTACCAGCTGGAAAAGCCTTGGCAGGATTTACCAGCGGAGCCGTTCAGAGAACCTTTAAACGTCCATTTCTTTCAGTTATCCTTGGTTACGTGCCAGAGTGCCTTTTTACAATTTGGCTATTCCTTTTTGTCGTTCCATTTATGACGCCCATTCCGGCTGAATTTGTCCTCATAATTGCTTTGGGAATTGTTGGAAAAGCTTGGATTGAGATTCTTTTCATGGCCTTTCTGATGGAAACAATCTTTCTTTCACGTGGTATAGTAAGCATGCTTAAGACCATCTTTACGAAGTGGGATTATATTCCGCTTACAGAAATGTAATATGACTAAAAATTGAGATTACTTGCAGAAATGGCGTAAGCTTTTTATGTCAGTGCAAGGATTGCCGACCAGTTCATCCTACTGGAAAAACCAATAATTACTAAGGAGGAACACTATCATGGCACAAATGCAAGGTGTGCCGGTCTTAATACTCAAAGAAGGAACTGAACGCGCCCGAGGTCGTGATGCTCGCGAAAACAACATCATGGCAGTGCGAGCACTATCTGACGCAGTACGCACATCTCTTGGGCCGCGTGGTCAAGATAAAATGCTGGTAGATAGCCTAGGTGATGTAACCATCACAAATGATGGTGCTACTATCCTTGATGAGATTGAAGTTCAACATCCCGCTGCCAAAATGCTTGTTCAGGTAGCCAAAGCCCAAGACTCTGAAACGGGTGACGGCACCACCTCAGCGGTTGTTCTTTGCGGTGAATTGCTTAAACAAGCTCTAGGACTCATCACATCAGGTGTCCACCCTACTGTTATTATCTCAGGATATCGAAAAGCCGTAGACAAGGCTAGTGAAATTCTTAATAACATGGCCGTTGACTGCTCAACTGAAGATCGTGATAAACTTTTGAAAGTTAGTAATACTTCGATGGCTAGCAAACTCATTGCGGAAGCCATGGATTTCTTCTCTCCTATTGCTGTTGATGCCGTTTTGCAAATCACAGAACAAACTTCTGATGGAATTGTCGCTGATATCGAACACATTAAAGTCGAAAAGAAAGAAGGCGGTTCAATCCGGGAAACCCAATTAGTTAAAGGGGTTATCGTCGATAAGGAAATTGTACATTCTGAAATGCCCCGTCGTGTAAATAAAGCTAAAATTGCTCTTCTAAATGCTTCCATGGAAGTTGAAAAAACAGAAATGGATGCTGAAATTAGAATCACGAATCCTGAACAGATGCAATCTTTCCTCGATGAAGAACAGCGTATGCTAAAAAACATCTCTGAAAAAGTGAAAGAGGTGGGTGCCAATGTTGTCTTTGCTCAAAAAGGCATTGATGACAAGGTACAACACTATCTCGCTAAAGATGGAATTCTTGCTGTTCGTCGTGTGAAGAAGAGCGATATGGAAGCACTTGCTCGAGCAACCGGAGGACAAGTTGTATCGTCCATCGACCATCTTACTCTCAATGATCTTGGAAGCTGTGCAATCGTTGAAGAACGGAAAGTCGGTGACGACAAAATGGTCTTCGTCGAAGGGTGCAAAGATCCCAAAACAGTAAGTGTGCTCATTCGTGGCGGAACTGAACGCGTCGTAGATGAGGCTGAAAGGGCATTCCATGATGCCGTCTCAGTGGTACGCGATGCTGTTGAAGATGGCAAAATTGTTGCGGGAGGTGGAGCTCCCGAAGTGGAGGTCTCTTCACACCTTCGAGAATACGCCTCCTCTCTCAAGGGTCGTGAGCAAATCGCCGTTAACAAATTCGCTGACGCAATGGAAGTCATTCCCAAAACCCTTGCGGAAAATGCCGGTCATGACCCAATCGATGTCATAGTTGCACTTCGTGCTGAACACGGGAGTGCCAAAAAGACCATAGGTGTCGATATCATCACAGGCAAAGCTAAAGACATGCTAAAAGCAGGCGTACTTGAGCCACTCCGTGTAAAAACTCACGCTATACGCTCCGCAGCTGAAGCAGCATCGCTCATTCTCCGAATTGATGATGTTATCGCTTCTAAGCGAAGCGCTGCTCCCCCTGGTGGACCCGGTGGGCCTGGCGGAATGCCCCCAGGCATGGGCGGTATGCCTCCTGGCATGGGTGGAATGCCTGGAATGATGTAACTCAGCGTCCATTCTTACGGACGCTCATCTCTTCTTTTTTCCTATTCTTTTTTTACTCTCGCATCCAATATAGAAGTAGGTAGTTTCCATGACCAAACATGTCTCAGTTGAGGTTTCTGGAATAGATTTTGCAGCAGCTCACTTTGTCAGTGAAGGTGGAGCCTGTGAGAAGCTTCATGGACATAATTATCATGTAGCTGTTACCGTTCATGGAGATATCAATTCACAAGGTATGATCATCGATTTTCGCAAACTTAAACAACGGATACGAAAATTGTGTAAACAATGGGATCATTTTATCCTTTTACCGGCGAAATCAAAATTAATCCATACAACTCAGAAAGACCAGCAAATACAAGTACAAACACCAAATGAAACCTATTCCTTTCCTAGCAAAGATGTACAGGTGATAGATGTCATCGAAACAACCGCGGAAGAACTTGCAGGGTTTTTATGCCAAAAGTTGGTAGAAAACCTTTCAACAGATTTTCCAAACATCTCTCAGGTTCAGGTAAATCTAGCTGAAAGTGCCACCTCCCGCGCTATTGTGACAATGTCGGTGTAATTGATTCTGCTAGTTTAGCGCGGCGTTGCCGAATATACCCAATTATTGTAGCTACAAGTGGAAAGAGAAGAGCTAATGGTACAAGGAAAAATAAGGTCTTTTCCGGCAAAAATAACAACTCAATTGATTCTATAATAATCAGTGGTGCATTCAAAAAAGCCAGAAATATCACTGGATGGAGACAAATGTATGCAATTAATATCACAAAGACAAATCGGATAACAGACGAACCAATTGATAGCGCTGTCATGCGAGATAGTGAAGGAGTAGAAGCACGAGCCGTTAATGCGGATTGAGCTTCTGGATCCTCTCGGAAGAGTCGTGTGACAAAGGTGTTTAAACGCCGGATTTCGTGCGCGTCTTTTAATTCAACAAGCCACTCCCGTCGCAGAAGCTTCCTTTCGATGACCTGCCGCATCAATCTAAACGCGTCTGATCCCAACATTCGTTGAAGGGCTTTGGGAACTGGAACATCTTGGGTTTGAACTGGAACCTGGCGATGTGCATCGGTTTGTAACTGATCTATTTGTTTTCGCAACTGCTCTTCTCTAACCGTTGGCGGTTCTAGAAGCGAGTAAAAATAAACGACTTGATAAGAGGCCTCTAGGTAAATGAAACTAACTAGTGCAACAAGAAAAATTGGTGAGGTTAAGAACCAACTGATGTTCGCAGGTGGCGGGGTTGCACTATATTGGGAAAGAAAATACCCTGTTTCGCTTCCGGGAATATTTAGCACAATTCCAGCCGCACCTAAGATGGCTAAAGCTATCATTGAGATTAAACATAACGTAGCTAGCCTACCACTAATCCGTAGAAATGAAATTACTCCGGCGGCTAACGCCATGAATAATATTATCCAGAATGACAAGAAATAGAGGCTAAGAAGAAATGTGAAAACGTAATCAAAGGCAAAAAGTCCTGGAGGAGAGAGAGTGAAGCCAAAGGCTTGGAAGTATGCTGTAATTGTGAATCGATAAAAGGGAATCAGTAGATTCATTGGTTGATGAAATGCAAAGGATCCGATGAACGCACTAATGTATGCTGCCAATTCTGCGAAGAGAGTTATCATTAGTGTTAACACATTACGAAGGCCCACGGCAAATTCTAACAGCGCCGTGAAAACGCCTGCAGGTCCATTCACACGCCAAACTATTGGGTCCAAACTTAGGAGTATTATGGCGGCCAAGGCAGCGAATGCTGCAATAGCGACACCCCGTAACACCCAGAGAATGTATCGTGTCATTTGCCATTCAACTCCATTTATTACATCACCGCAACACTTCGTTTCTTGGCTTTGAGGTACTCGCTTAATATTGTTGGAAGAAAGTCTCCTGGACCTACAGGGATAATGGAAACGCCCACCCGTTGAAAGTTTTTAGCTAAAGCTGATTGTTCTTCAAGAAGTTTGTGAACAATTGCTTCTCCAATGGCACGTTCAACAGGTGAAAGGTATATCTCTTCGATTTCAAACCACGGTCCAAATGGTCGAATAATGATGGCGTTATGTTTGTAGCCGCGAATCAGTTTGATACCCTTCTCTAAACGTTTACGATTTGATTCAAGGTCGGTTATTATAACGAAGAAGCTTTGCTGCGTTACACGTGGCGCCAGATACTCGACCGCTGATGTTAAATCAAATTCACCACCGGGTTCAATTTCTGCTAAAAGATCGAGCATTCGATGATAATGTGGCTCACCTAAACCGGGTTTGAGAAATGAGTTCGTTTTCGTCGACCATGTTAGGAGCCCTACGTGGTCTTTCCTTTCCATAGCAGTTTTTGCTAGCATTAAAGCAGCGCGAATAGCCGCTTCCAGTTTACTATTCTCAGGGCGCCCAGCCGCCATGGTTGAACCAGTATCGAGAATGATGAACATTCGAATATTTCGCTCAGTTTCATATTGGCGCATCATGAGCTTTTGTAATCTTGCAGATGACTTCCAATCAATACGCCGATATTCATCACCCACTTCATATTTGCGAATTCCTGTAAAATCAGTACCTAAGCTCATCTGACGGGTTTTGTGAATTCCAAACATATGGCCAAGCCTTCGTTTTTTAGCAAGGCTTTCCATGATACGTACATCTTCGACATTCGGATAAATCAGAAGTTCTTCATAGTTTTCCCCTGACAATTCCTCAAAACGAAATTCTAGCCGGTCATATATTTGAAACTTCGTTGGACCAAAGGTAAACTTTCCTCGTAAGGCTGCTTGAAGAATATAAGAAAACTTCACCTCTTGGTTTGGGTCGATACGTGTTCGGATCCGGTTTTTCCCTAAAACTATTCGAAAAATCTCTGGATATACATCGAAAATGTCGACAGAATCAATGCGGTGTGTTCCCGTATTTTTCACCGTGATTTTCACGTGTATAAAATCGTCTTGGAAAATCTTGCGTTTATCAATTTCTCGTGTAACCTCTAAAGTTTCAACTGGCATCGTAAGTTGAAAATAAGGTGAACTTGCAACAGATCCAATGATAAGAAAGATCCCTAAGATTACAAGAACATAGTTTAAGAAGGCGAACCCTGAGACGAGGATGAAAATACCCATGAGAAGGACTGCTCGTCCACGTTCGGAGAACACGCAAATTTACGCTCCCGGTGCACTAATTTGTTTTAGAATTCGGTCGATGACCGCGTGGACAGAGGTTCCTTCTAACTCTGCTTCGGGTTTAAGTATTAGACGATGGTTTAATGCATGCCGAGCCAATACCTTAACATCATCGGGAGTAACGTAATCTCGACCACTCAAAGCCGCATGAACCTTTGAGGTCTCAAGCATTACAATCGACGCACGGGGTGAACCCCCTATCAGAATCTGCGGATCATTTCGTGTCCGAACCACAATGTCACGAATATAGGTCATAATGTATGGCTCAACGAAAACACGTTTAGTGGTTTCCTGCATTTGAATCAAAGTAGGCGGGTCAACTACTGGCGCTAATTCAACTTCTTCAGGTTGATGCTTTCTTCTAAGGATCTCGATCTCTTCTGCGTCTGATGGATAATCGACAAGGAGTTTGAAAAGGAACCTGTCAACTTGTGCTTCGGGAAGAGGATAGGTACCTTCAAGTTCAATTGGGTTTTGAGTTGCTAAAACCATGAAAGGCTCTGGTAATGGTAAGGTTGAACCTTCAATTGTAACCTGTTTTTCCTGCATAGCCTCTAAAAGGGCTGATTGGGTCTTAGGTGGAGACCTATTGACTTCGTCTGCTAAAACAAGATTTGAAAACACTGGGCCTTTTCGTAAGCGAAATTCTCCGGTATTTGGATCATAGATATTTGTACCAACAATATCTGCAGGGAGCATATCAGGGGTAAACTGAATTCGCTTAAACTCGCAACCAATGGCCTGTGCAAAAGCATTTGCCATGTAAGTCTTTGCTATTCCTGGAACACCCTCAAGAAGAATATGACCTTTTGCTAAAAGGCCAATCAATATTTCTTGGAGGATGTTTCGTTTCCCCACAATTACTTTTCCAACTTCATCTAGAATGTTAGTAGCTTGACTTCGTACTTCGGAAATCGACATTCCATCACTACGTCTTCGTCTTCTACTCATTGTTATTCACCCTATATTGTCTCGAATTCTTTCAATTTTGAAAAAGAGATCCAAGAACTCTTCTCGCTTAATCTGCTTTGATTCATGGACTGCTTTTTCCAATGTCTCAAAATCATTAGTTATCAGCGCAATATCGCTTGGCTGACGAGTACGAGAAACAGTAACAAGAAGCCTTGGCACATCAAATACGCGCAAACCATGTCGCCGACGTAAATCGCGTTTAAGTTGACCATAGATGATTTCTAGTGCATCGTTGTATCGATGATTGTTAATATAATCGTACAACGTTTTGGTAAACATTGTTTGTCCACGTAACCGGTACATTTCCATCGGTTTTTGCTTCTCAGGTCGTCCAAACGGCAAATATCGTCTTACCATCCAAAGGGCTAGAAGCGGTGCCAAGGGCGCTAAAAGCCAATTTGTGGAAACATAGGTAATCTGTCCTAGCATCATACCAACATAGAGAACTGGTGATGAAGGAGACCAGCCAAGATGGTTATGATCAATTATTATGGTATCAGCTTGCGCTTGGTTTGCTAAATAGGTAAAAAGCTCCAATGCAAATAAACGGTTAGTTCCTCGATCAATCATATTATTGATGAAAATGCTTGGATCACTTAGCAGCATTAACCGTCCATTTTCTATCTGCATTTCGATCATGAGCGGGAGTGGGCCTGGTTGGTCTCCTCGACTTGCATTATACGCGATGTAATTTGGATCTCCTCCATGTTGGATGTGATTTACGACATCTCCTGCTACAATCCACGAATTTGTCGATGAAGTTGCTAACGCTAATCCTGCAGGAGCTTCAATTGATGTGGCGTAATTCATTACAACATGATGCCCAGAAGAAAAGATGCGGCCGCCGTCATTAAATGAATTAATCGCAGCTAGCAGAGGCGTTCCATTATCATTGTTGGTTGCATCAAGAAGTAAACCTTGGGTAAAGCGAATCGCTGAAACAAGCATTAAGTTCTCCATTCGTTTTGGCCAATAATCAATGTATATTGCAAGCCCGTCTAAAATGGTGTTAGCGGAGCCAAAATCGTCAACTAAAAGCATACTCCCACCATTTATGAAGAAATCCAAAAGGGCTGAAGTCTCAATAATTGAGAAGAAATGCGTAGGACCGATAATGAATAGGACCTGATTTCCTGGGATGCCATTAATGACGCTTAGAGAACTAATTAGAGGATTTACCTCATAACCATTATTTTCTAATTCAAGTGCAAGTTCAGAGCAACCATCACCCGGAAATGGGCTATAATTGTAAATTGAGAAAGGTAGAATGTCCACTCCTCCTACTCCGGTAACGCTGAGAAGAATTGGCAGCCACGCTATAGCGAACACGAAGCAGAAGACAAAGATTGTTATGAATTTACTTCGTGTTTTCGCTTCAGCCGCCTTCGGTTGGTTCGGCTTCTGGTTGGCGTAGTTGTTCTTCTTGTGTGACAAATCGTAGATTGCCTCCAGTCAAGGAGTTATAGAGACTAGCAAAGGCACTTAATGTTGAAAGGGCTAAATTATAGCTAATGGGGTGATCACTATAGCGGGCTTCCTCGACACCCCGAATGAAGACTTCCATGTTTCGTGAATCAAAACGACCATGCGCGATCGTCAGGTTGGCAAACTCTCGAACCGTAATACTTGGGTCCCGATATATTCCGAGTTTCGCTTGAATTATTGTCTCATACATTCGAAAGGCATAGATGACAGCTTCACGGTATTTCTTATCTTTTAGTAGTCGGCGAAGCGATGTTAACATCGAAGATGCATCAATTGACGGTACAGTAGGCTGCCGAGGACGACGTTTCCAGTAGCGATAGCCAAGGATAACTATTATTACAATGATTATGATCCCGACTATCGCAATAATCCATTCAAGTGGGATACTAAGGGGCGGTGGTGGTTGCATAGGTTGTTGAGCCTCCACAATTATGTTCCTAACAGATGAGTTAAGGGTAATTATCGTTTCGTGCCGAAGCTGAAGAGCATAAGAAATATCGTTTATTCCTGAAGGAGCGAATCTGAGCACGAAACCCACCTGGCCAAATTGATTTGATGCAGTAGAAATGATGTTAGTTCCATTAACAAATAACCGGATATCACGGTTTGGTAAAGCACGTCCAAAGTTATCCACAAGCGTCCCGTTAACTAAAACACTCGCATTCCATGCAAAGGGGCCAGATGGTACATCAATCAGTAATGTAGCGTTTGAAAACACATCAAAAAGCTCAGAGTCAGAGCTGCTTCCATAATATACGGTTCCTGAATACGTAACATCAAATGAAACCGTAGAAACACTTGTGGGAACACTAGCTGGAATTATTAAAACGAATGAAAAAGTGCCTCCCGATTGAGTGATTAGAGTTCCCACAGGAAAAGATACGGCTAGATATGAAATTTCAATATTAAGATCATGTCCTGAAAGCCCGTTTCCTTGGTCATCAACCAATTGACCAGTTAGTGTGACCGTTTCTCCAAGCATCACAGGGGAAAAATCAACCATTAAGTTCCTGATTTGTGTTGACGAATTAATCGTGAAGTAATCAAAACTCGAAATGACCACTAATGTCGGATGAACAATATCACCTGTTACTTCTCGTACACCGACTGGTTGAGTTGCTACCAGCGGATAGCTGATAAAGAATGAGCCATTAGTAAAGGTCACAGTAGAAACAACTTGTGTCCCATTCAAGTAAATGCGAACAGTTACTCCTCCCTGACGTGTCCCGTTAGAATCTTCTACCCAGCCCGAAAAGAATATGGTATTTCCTCGTTGTGTAATATCATCACCATCATCGTCGTCAACAAAAATTGCAATTGTACCTTCGTCATGAACAAGCGCAATATTTGACGCTTTTGAACCATACACATATTGAATGCCAAGAAATTCAGCGTCTATGGTGACTTGTCCAACCGGAGGTGTGGCATTGTACTGCATAGAATAATAGCCAGCACTATCGGTGTTTACTGCGCCGATGGATGTTCCGTTCCAGAAAAGCTGAATTGATTCTCCTGCGATTCCCGTTCCATTATCATATCGTAATCTTCCTTGAACTGTAGTATTGCTGTATTGGCGAATAGAATTTGGAATGGCTTGAATTGTGAGTTGTGATGTGGCAGTTACATTTAGAATTTCAATGGTGCTAGAGGTTGGATTAATGATGGTGGGAATTGAAAAAGTCGCTTGAACTGAAGTTGGGCCCAAGGGTGCCTGAGAGAGGGGGATGGAATAGTCCACAACATAGCGTCCATTAATATCAGTAAGTGGTTCTGTGGCAATGAAAGAATTGAATAATATACTAACTCCTATGTAACCTGTTTCATTAGCAGAGATTCCTCTTCCGTTAACTGCGTCTATCAAAGTACCATTAATATGAACAAACGCACTTCGATTGGCTTCAAACGGAGTTACTGATAGCGATAGATTGGCTCCGCCACGAAGGGCGACTACATTATATGAGCTTAACGCACTAAACTCAGCACGAAGCAAGTGAAAACCGACAAGAGCTGAATCATTATAATCAAATGTTATACTTGTTTCTCCAAGTACTGATGTTACATTACTTCCTAAGAACCATTGTTCTGTTGCGTCGTAGAAGAAAATGGTCTCTCCTGGTTGGGGAGCTCCGTCTTGGGTGAGAATAGCAGTAATTTGGAATATTTCTCCCCGATTGACAATTAACGGAGTAACATTGATTGTGAGATTGAAATAGGTGCTCACAACGTATGGGTCTTCATCGGGAACGACTGGATCTGGAACACTATTTGATGGCGAAGGTATTGGTGGGGGACTGCCATCTGTGATGAAGCTAGGTAGGGGAGTAGGATCAAATTGGATCCAATATCCTTGCGTAGCCGTGGGAATATACACTTCGACCCAGAAATGTATGTGCATCAGATGAAGTACTCTTTGTGTTCCCTGGTCTTCTCCAAGTATCACTCCAAACACTGGTCGCGCGGCAATTCCTGCTTCTCGGAGAAACATCGTATACGCGGTGGCAAAATCGATGCCGATGCCTCCACCTTGTTGGAGAAACCATTCGACATGCTCATCACTTGCGCCAGGTCTCGGAGCAAAGGGGTCGAAGGCAAAGCTTGCCTTGAAATAATTTTGAATCGCAAAAGCCTGTTCAAAAGCAGTATTGGGTACTCCTGCCAGAATCGTAGATAGCCGCGTTTGCACATCGGAACGGGTGGATGGAGTCATAAAACTAAGTCCCTGTTGCTGATATTGCGCAAGAATAGCACCAGGAGTTGAACTAGCTGAAAGCGATTGTGGCCGAATCAGTGTCCAATTTCGAGGAATATAAGTAACTTGATACTGCAAAGATGCAGTTCCATTTTGGTCAAATAATCCATTAAAGAGCATTGTACCAAAATCATCAACTTCCAAACTATAGGAACTAGGAGTCGAAAGATGTGGAAATTGAAGAGAGTTACTAATGATTAATGGATCTGGCCACAGGGATAGGAGTGGGTAGGTTCCGGTCACACCTTGATTTGTGATGTTTTGAGTAACAGTATAAACAATTTCACTTCCGGGATTTACACCTACAAGCGGTTGGGCATTATTCGAACTCTTTTCCCAATCGGTTCCCAGGTAGCGATCATAAGCAGTATTTCGCCAATAACGGGGTGGTTCAGCAGGTGAAACGATAGCGACTATGAATGAAGGATTGATTGACCAATTCAAATCTAAGGTGACATCATCAAGTGTGATATTATCGAGGAAAGTATCATTTCCCCCTTCAACAGTCACCCCAGTTCCCCAATCCTCGACATCATCATAAGGCTTTTGGCGAGGTATTGAAGGCAAAAACAGAAGGGGTAAAAGAAAACTTAGAATTAGCATTAGAATGATAGCTGCGGAGATAGCTGCCACTATAGACCGCTTGGAAACCACTTAATGCCACCAACTGAAACAAACGCTGAGCCAACATAAACTTTGCTAGTTTCAATAGATAAACCTAATAATTGTTGCAGTTTTAGTGGTCACCGAACGTTTTTCTATCTTTTTAAACTATGAACAGATGCGAATATTTTGCAATTCCGTGAAGAGGTGTTTCTCTGCTTAACTTATGGAATGACTTTTACAGGGAAATTGAAACTCAGAAAAAGTCATCTGAAACTGAGGCGGAGTTACGCCTTACTGGGCTTATGATGTCGCCTGGCCCTGAAATAGCGAAGGTAAAATTAGGGCGATATCTTCAAGAAGCTTTGAAACTTCGGAAGAACAAACAATACAAAAATGCTTTAGTCCTTATTCTTGTTTGTGGAGAATATTATTGGAGGCAACACCAGCCCACGCGTGCTGCCGGGCTCCTTTTAGAAGCAAGTGATCTATTCTATTTAGTACGAAATCTAGAAACTAGCCAACGGTGTTTACAAGGCGCTCTTGATTTAATGGTTCAACCCCATCGGTTAATGTGGTGGGAAAAAGAGATGATTGGAGACATCTTTTTTTTACTGGCTTGTTTAACGATTATAGAGGATCCAATCACTCTAACTAATAGGCTCAACAAATACAGAAATTCTTTATCTAAACTTCAGCAGGCTCGTCTTAGACGTGAAGACGGATACCGAGTAGCAATTGCATTGCGTCGTGCAATAAATCGAAAGTCCTTAGATCCAATCAATGACTTGGAAACAAAATCAACTTTGAGAAGCCGAGGGAAACATGCAACTCTTTTTGAGCATTTAGAGGCTTTGTCGGAACGATATATTATAATCCAGGATGGACTTATCGCGTTACGGCGTGAAATTCAGCAGGAGGATATCTAACTTTGTCTTACGTAACCCATTTGAGATGTCCCAAATGTGGTACTGAATATAATCTCTCTCAGAATCCAATATTTTGTAAAACCAATGAGTGTGAAGCACGTATCGATGTATTTTATGATTATACACAACTCAGGGAAGTTCTTTCTAAGAAGATAATTGCTAAGCGTCCTCTTGGTGTGTGGAGTTATTTCGAATTATTGCCGGTTGCAGACAAGGCAAACATAATTAGTTTAGGTGAGGGTGGAACCCCTTTAATTCGTAGTAAACGCCTTGCTGAACACCTAAGGCTTCGTGAATTATACATCAAGGATGAGACACGAAATCCTACATGGTCGTTTAAAGATCGCCCTATGACAGTTGGTGTATCCAAAGCTAAGGAACAAGGTGCCACTACACTCGTTTCAGCAAGTAGTGGTAACGCTGCTGCGGCTTTAGCTGCTTATTGTGCACGTGCTGGATTTACGTGCTACTGTTTCGTACCTGACATCGCACCCATGGGGAAAATCGCTCAATTACTCCTATATGGGGCTAAAGTTGTACGCCTCCGCGGATTACATAAAGGAGACGACCCAACCGTCAAACTCCTTCGTGAAGCTTGTGCAGCGTACGGATGGACACCCTGTCCAAGCTTCGGTCCCTTTAATCCATACCAAGCTGAAGGTCCCAAAACCCTTGGGTATGAAATCATCGAACAACTTGACTGGAATGTTCCTGATATCGCCTATGTTCAAGTGGGCGCAGGAGGACTCCTCGGTGGCCAATGGCGCGGTTTCACTGAATTCCACAAACTCGGATTTGTGAAAAATCGCCCTCGTATGCTCGCTGTCCAAGCCACCGGGTGCGCACCGCTTGTTCAAGCTTACCACACTAACCAAGATCCTTTCAAGATTATTCCCTGTGCCTCTCCTCATAGTGTGGCTGAAGGATTATGTGACCCGCTTCCTTGGGATGGTGATCTAGCGCTTAAAGCCGTGCGGGAATCTGAAGGTTCTGCTATTGCAGTAGATGATGATGCGATTCTGCAAGCCCAACAATTACTAGCAAAATATGAAGGAATCTTTGCTGAGCCAACAGGAGTTACTGGGCTTGCCGGTCTGATTAATCAACTTGAATCCGGAGTCCAAGACCCCTCAGAGACCATACTCATCGAGGCTACGGGCGGCGGGCTTAAAGATCAAGATATTGTAATTCAACGTGTATCAACACCTCCTGTAATTGACCCAGACATTGAACAACTCCAATCTGCTCTAAAACTGCAAAATTTAAAGAATGTAACAACGAAACACAGTTAAACGATTTTTCCCTGTTGAGCCTATTATAAGGAGCGAAATTGTGTGTGCGGCATTTTCGCAATTACCAGTAACCGGCGAAACGACATCGGTGAAACCCTAGTTGAATGTGCCGAGAAACTTACCTATAGAGGCTATGACACCGTGGGCGTCGCCACGGTATTTAAAGATCAAATTCACCTTCGCAAAGATAAAGGTAAGTTTGATGAGGTCGCGGAAAAACATCGTCTTCGCGAAATGCGCGGTTCAAAAGGAATTGCTCAGCTACGATGGGCAACATTCGGTGCGCCCAGTAAACTGAACGCTCAACCTCATCTCGATTGTGATGAGATTCTTTGTGCTGCACATAATGGAAATATACTAAATTTCCTTCCCCTTCGTGAGCAATATACTGAAGAAGGACACACTGTTCGAAGTATGAATGATGGGGAGATTTGTGTCCACGTCGTTGAAAGATACTTCAATCAATCTGGTGATCTAGTTGAAGCGATTCGAAAAGGTTGCCGTGATTTAAAGGGCGACTATGCCTTCGCTGTGATGCACAAAGATGACGATAAGATTTACGCAGTGAAAATGGGATCTAGCCTTTTTGCAGGCATCGGCGACGGTGAAACCTGTGTGAGCAGTGACCTTCCCAGTATACTACCTGTAACTAGGGAAATCGTCAATGTTCATGATGGCGAAATGATTATTCTTTCTCCTCAGAAACTTGAAATTCTCAGACTTTCTGATGGTGCCACTATTGAAAGAAACCCGTACACATCCGATGCGGACATCCGTGTTGCTCAAAAAGGTGGCTACCCTCATTTCATGCTCAAAGAAATCCATGAACAGGTCAGCGCTACACGGACACTCTTCAGCGCCATTCGTGAACCATACATCAGTCAATTTGTTGACACACTTATTGAAGCTGAAAGAGTCTTTTTCGTAGCATGCGGTTCCAGTTATCACGCAACCATAGTCGGAAGCTACTACTTCAACGATTTAGCCAATATCGCCGCTATCCCAGTTATTGGAGGACAATTTAATTCGCAATATGGTGAATCTCTTAGTGAAAACGACGTCGTTGTATGTGTAAGCCAAAGTGGGGAAACTAAAGATGTCATGGATGCCGTTCACCATTCCCAAAAACATAATGTCAAAATTCTCAGTGTAGTCAACGTTCTTGGTTCAACACTCACTCATCTAAGTGATCTTTATTTGCCTTTGGGGTCCGGTTTTGAAATCAGTGTCCCTGCCACGAAAACCTATACAAGCCAAGTCACTCTCTTTAGCTTCCTTGCAACCCAAGCGGGTCACAAGAAAAGCATCTTAGACAAAAAAACAGTGGATTCCATGTTGAAGGACTTAAAAACACGTCTTCCTCCCCTTATTGACGAAACTATATCAACAACTACATTGAAAGCCAGAGCCCTCGCTCCTTACTTATCTAATTTCTCTCACTTCTATGTTCTTGGTCATGGATTAACTCACGGTGTAGCTCTGGAAGGGGCATTGAAAATCAAAGAAGTATGCTATATTGTTGCTGATGGCATGTATTCCAGTGAATTTAAACATGGACCGCTTAGCATAGTCGATGAAGGCTATCCTATTGTTTTTTCAATTGCACCAAATGATGCCGAACACATCGTAAATCACTTAGCAGAGGTCGAATGCCGTGGCGCTCGTATTATTGCAACAGGCGAAGATCATCAACTACTTAGACGCTATGTAAATGAGGAAGATTTTCTTGTCGTACCCAACTCAAACAAATATGTAAGCCCAATACTCCAAGCCATCCCCCTTCAACTTATGGCCTACCATCTCGCAACATACAAAAACATTGACCCAGACTATCCACGCAATATTAGTAAGACACTAACAGTGCGATAACAAGGCTAATAATAAGCATTTCATACTTGGTAGAACTGTTGCAGATGCAAGAAATTTAGAGCGTTAGTTGTTGTAGTAGCTGCGACCATTTCAGTTGATATCCCTTTAAGTTCAGCAATTTTTGCAGCAGCATATGGAAGATTTGATGGCTCATTTGTTTTTCCAGGAACAGGAGAGAGATAAGGAGCATCAGTTTCTAAAAGCATATTCTCTAGGGGCATAGCCTCCGCAATATGTTGCATGCGTTGACGTGAAACCACGCTAGTGGGAACGCTCATGAAGAATCTTTGTTCTGCTGCTAGTTGAACATGTTCAAGATTATTGAAACAATGTAATTGAGCATCAAACATCTTCTCATTTCGCAAAATCTGCAACACATCTGCTTCAGCATTCCGAGAGTGCACAACCAACGGCAAATTCAATTCATCAGCAAGTCGAATGAAATTAATAAATGCAGATTTTTGATCTTCTCGTACTTTCGCATCCTTCACCCAGTAATAATCCAATCCCACCTCACCAATTGCCACAATCTCTTCTTGATAATCATAGATGGCCTCAATCGTTCGTTTTACCATTCGAGTTGTTGCTCTTGGAGGGTGAAGACCAAAAGTAGGCCATACGAACTCTGGAAATCGTTTTTTCAAATCTAAGGCTTTAGGAAAAAATTTTGGCTCAATTGCACTCACAACGATTCCTATAACACCTGCTTCTTTGGCACGACGAACGATTGATTCCGCTTTGGGAAAAAGTCGCGGCATCTCCAAATGTGAGTGGGTGTCAAAAAACCTCATGATAAAACCCTTCAAGCTAGCGTCTTCTCGAAAGCTTCAAAAGGTTTTGACTCTACCGCATCCACATAATAATACCTTGAAGCTGACAAAGATGGATCTTCGTGGCAGAGATATGATAACCACTCAAGAGTGGACTCGGGAAGAACTTGAAGCGGTCCTAAAATTTTCAAAAGATTTGAAAAAAAAGACTAAGGCAGGAAAATCTCCACACCTTCTGGCTGATAAAACCTTTTTCATGCTATTTTACAACACAAGCACTAGAACCCGTGCCAGTTTTGAAGCTGCATTAACAGAACTGGGGGGTCATGCTCAATTTCTTGAGCCGAGTGCAATGCGGCTTGGAGAAGGTGAAAGTGTAAAAGATACAGCTAATACACTAGCCCGATATGGGAATGGCATCGGAATTCGAATTCTCGAAAAAGCGGTTGGTTATGTCTATGGACGTGGAAACCAAGTTCTTCGTGATTATGCGAAATGGTCGGATATTCCCATCATCAATATGGCTGACGATAAATTCCATCCCTGTCAATCACTCACTGATCTCATGACGGTACAAGAAAACTTCTCGAAAATCCAAGGGAAGAAATTCCTCTTTTCTTGGGCCTACAGTCGCCATTCTCGGTCATGGTGTAGTGTCCAAAGTGCAATATTAACAGCTACACGATTCGGGATGGATGTAACTCTCGCCCATCCACCTGGTTTTGAACTAGATCCTGAGGTTATCGATTGGTGCCAATTAAACGCAAATGAATCAGGTGGTGCATTTTCAATCACAAATGATGTCAAAGAAGGTTATTCAGATGCTCATGTGGTTTATCCTCGGTCTTGGATGAGTGCTGAATGCTCCGCTGTTGGCATCGATAAGTTGGGTGAAGACACTGAAGCTCAACTCCACGAGAAATACCGTGATTGGATTTGTAATTCTGAACTCATGGAATTAGCGCATAAAGACGCCATCTTTATGCACTGCCTTCCCGTATTTCGCGGCGAAGAGGCAACGGATGAAGTCGTTGATAGCCCTCAAAGCGTTATTTTTGATCAAGCCGAGAACCGTTTACATCTGCAAAAAGGGCTCCTATCACTAGTAATGAGTGATGAGAATTTACTTTAAACACTCTAATTACACTTTCTTGGGTTCACCCATAATTGCTGCCATTATCGCTTTCTGAGCATGAAGCCGATTTTCTGCTTCATCAAAAGCGATACTCCATTTTCCATCCAGTACTTCATCGGCTACTTCGAATCCTCGGTCAGCGGGTAGACAATGCATGTATTTGACATCCTTTTCTCCAAGATCCATTTTTTCTGGTGTTGCAATCCAATCCTTATTTGCATCGAAGAGCTTCTTACATCCTTTCCAATCTTCTGCAGGTGCAATAGGAGGAATATGATGCTTACTTGTCCAACATTTCGGGTATACATAATGAGCACCTGCAAACGCTTCCTCCATATCATTGGTGATTTCAAAGGAGCCGCCATACTCGGCGACATTCTTTTCACACATTTCAATTATTTTAGGATCTAATTCAAAGCCTTTGGGATGCGCAAGCACAGTATCCATTCCCCACTTAGTGCCCATTAGAACTCCGCTTTGGGGAACGGCGAGTGGTTTCTTCATACTGGGGCTGTAAGCCCAACTCATGACAAACTTCTTTCCTTGTACTTTCGGCGAGTGTTCTTGAATCGCTTGCATATCCGCTAGGGCTTGGCACGGATGGTAGACGTCATCTTCCATATTTATGAGAGGAACTTTCGACCATTTCGCAAATTCTCGGAGGACTCGATGACCACGACCATAAATCCATTTAGCATGAGATCCATAAATTCGAATAGCGATAGCATCACCCATCCGAGCAAGTACTCGCGCTACATCTGAAATCCGTTCACTCGTATATGCTTCTTCATCGTCTGGTAATGCGGGTCGATAAACATCTTGAGGAGAAAGGAAGTGAGCATGACCCCCCATCTGCGTCATACCTGCTTCGAAGGAGTTTCGTGTTCTTAATGATCGATTGAAGAAAATCATGAATAACGTTTGCCTGAGAAGATAATCGTGTGGTTTTCGTGCCTTTTGTATTTTCTTAATCTCGATTGCTGCTTCAATCAATGTTTGCAGCTCTTCTTGGGTCCATTCTTGGATAGTCAACCAGTCACGACCATGATATTTACCAACAATATCAGCCCCCATTTTAGAGTCACCCTAATTAATTGCGAATTAATCCAAAGCCGCCTTTATTTTTTTGCCATCGGCTTTGAATTTTTACATCCGCGCGATCCAATAATTGTTGTCCTCGCTCCCTAGCATTCTCAATAACTTTCTCTTTGTCCAAAGTTAGTAGTTTACCTTCATGGACAAGGATTTGTCCATTAACAATTGTAGTATGAACATTGAAGCCATTAGCAGCATAGATGATATTACTTACCGGGTTATAAGTGGGAGCGAGGTTTAAGTGAGTCGTATCTATCAGCACCAAATCAGCTTTCTTTCCCACTTCAATGCTTCCAATTTCCTTCTCAAGCCCGATTGCCTTGGCACCATTTATAGTAGCCATCTCCAAAACCGTTTCCGCAGGCATTGTTAACGGGTCCAAGGTACGTGCTTTATGGATTACCGCAGCGAGAAACATTTCACGGAACATATCATAGGCGTTATTACTTGGTCCACCATCACAGCCCAAACAGACATTGATTCCTGCATTTATCATCTCGGGAATAGGTGCGATGCCTGATGCCAGCTTCGAATTACTAGCTGGACAATGGCACATGTGAGTACCGGTCTCAGCATAAATGGGAAACTCTTTGGCGCTAATCCATACACCATGCACTAAAACGACGTTTTCGCCCATCATTCCTACGTCTTGAGCGAACTCTGCAGGTAGTTGATTAAAGTGAGATTTCGTGTATTCTACGTCTTCTTTCACTTCACCGAGGTGCATGGTAATTCTCATATGTCGTTTCTTCGACAGTTCTGCAACACGGCGATATAACTTAGGACTGACAGCGCCAGGAGTACGGGCTCCCCACCAAATAAATACCCGACCATCTGCTGCTCCCTGCCATTTATTATGCATCGCAAGTGTTTCTGCAATACACTCCTCAGGATCTTCGATCATTCCCTCATACATGATTGATTCTTCGTCCGCGTAACCAGTCCAGTCCATGAAGAGCTTTGAAAGACAACCCCGAATACCTGTTTTTTCGACTACCTTAGCAATACCCTCAAAACCATAACGTTTGTGTATCATGCTCTCGAGAAAACTCGTTGTACCTGATTTGAGCATCTCCGCGATACAAAGTTCAGCACTGACCTTGCCATCTTCTGGAGTAAAGTTTCCTTGTAAAACCCATACGTAATCGCGGAGCCATGGAATAAGATCTACATCATCTGCTGTTCCACGAATAAGCGCCTGAGCTAGATGTATGTGACAGTCGATAAGACCGGGAATTAGGATTTTATGTTTTCCGGAAATACGCGTATCGGCATTGAATTTCTGTTTGATTTCGTGAGATTTTCCAACAGCAATAACACGTTGGTCTTCCACAACCACTGCTCCATCCGAAATAATTCGGCGTTGTGGGTCCACAGTTACGACGGTAGCACCATCTATCATCAAATCTGCCATTAAAATCAGCAGTGAGCTTACTTCTCTCTCCTATTAAGGATTGGCATTATCAGTGAGTAAGGATACCAACAGGTTTTTGTGTAGCAGGACATTTGCCGTGTGTGGAGAGCTCTTACGATGTATGTCCTTGTTCGTACGATCGGCCCCTTTACTGAACAGTTCGGATTTCAGCAGCTTACAGTGAATTTCAAAGGTCGGACAGTTCTTGATCTTTTAAATCAATTATGTGAAGAACAAGGAAGAAAATTCCAAAATACAGTTTTTGATGATGAAGGACAATTACGGCGGTATATTAAAATTCTCGTAAATGGTCGCGGACTTCATGTTCTTCAAGGTCTTGATACCCAGCTTTCAGATGGTGATACTATAGCACTCTTTCCTCCAGTAGCTGGGGGTTAGTCTCTCAACTAAATATCAATTCCAAGCTTCTCCCAAAGAATAGGAACGACGCGTTCTAGTGCCTTTTCAACCACCTCAGATTGAACAGACACCACTTGGTGGTTATCAACAACCTGTTTGCCGTTGACAAATACATGTTCAACATCATGAGCAGTACAACCATAGACAATATATCCATACACGCCATCAGGCAGAATTGGTGTAACACGAGGATTAGGGTGGAGCATTACTAAATCCGCAAGTTTTCCAGGTTCGATGGATCCAAGTTGGTTACTTAAACCATAAATTTGAGCACCATTAATTGTCGCCATTTCGATAACTTGTTGGGGGGTTGTAACCCGCGTATCGAGATGATGCACCTTATGGATCAGGTACGCTGTGCGAATATTTTCGATGGCATCGAAGATGAAACCATCATTTCCCAAACATATTGGAATACCACGCTCATACATTTCCTTTACTGGGCTTATTCCGACAGCATTATTCATGTTACTCATTGGATTATGGGCTACTGAAGCTCCACTACCCTTGATCAACTCCATTTCGTCACGGTTAACATGTACACAATGGGCAAGAATTACATCTTGTCCAAGAACTCCAAGGTCAAAGAGACGTTCAACGGTACGTTTGTCATATCTCTCGAGGTTATGGTAGACATCGATAAGGCCTTCACTTGTATGAATAGTAAGCGGGGCTGGAAGCTTATCCGCTTGTTCCCGTGTTTTTTGAATTAATTCATCACTGAGAGTAAATGATGCATGTAAACTGTACATCCCCGATAGAAGTGAGTTCGGGGTTTTTTGGAGCTTCTTGATAAATCGAATATTCTCCTGGAGTCCTCGGCCTCCTTCTTTTTTCGAATTCCTTTCAGTTGCTTCAAATGCGAGAATCCCGCGAATTCCAACTTCTGCAGCGCCTTTCGCAATAGCATCTAGAACGCCCTCAATAGATCCGGGACCGGAGTAAGTGTCGGCAAAACACGTAGTTCCACTTCGAATAAACTCATAACAGGACGCGAGAGCGCTTGCATAGGCGTCCTCATTAACAAACGCGGAATCCACTTTCCACCAAATCCGATCAAGGATTTGAAGAAAATCAGTTGTAGGCTTGATATCTAATGGTGCTCCACGGAGCATGATGCCGTATAAATGGGTATGTCCACAAATGAATCCCGGCAGAACCATTCGACCTGATCCATCAATTACATGATCTGCTGACTCTTTGATGTCAGGACCTATGTTTGTGATATTTGAACCGTCGATGAGTATATCAGAATCTTTTAAAATTCGGCGTTTTGGGTCCATTGTAACAATAGTTGCGTTTTTAATCAATATACGCATAGTTGTTCACTCCTAGCAAACTGTAATCGTTGAATATGGTAATCGAGTAAGCCTTTAAGGCTTCCACGTCCCCTTTTTTTTAGCGTGTATTCCCATGAACAGGTTGTCTCATAAGGTACTAGTTATTGATCCAGAGAAATGCACAGGTTGTGGTATTTGTACTCTCGTGTGCTCATTTCGTCATAACAAGGAATACAATCCTTCTCGAGCACTCTTGACAATAATTCGGGATGAAAAGAGCGGGATTAATATTCCGGTGATTTGTCAGCATTGTGATACACCTCTCTGTATGGAAAGTTGTCCTGCTGATGCAATTTATCGAGATAACAAAACCAACGCCGTTTGCATCACACAAGACAATTGCATTGGTTGCCATCAATGTCTTGTTGCATGTCCATTTGGAGGAATTCATATTGATCCAACTGATGGTCGTACTGTAAAATGCGATTTGTGTAAGGGTTATGCGATGTGTGCGCAATTTTGCCCCAGAGAAGCCCTCTTGTACCTTAAACCTAGTGAGCTGACTAATCGTCTTCGACAAAAAGGTGTGAAACAGGCCGCTGATTATCTCCACGTTATCACGGGAGGTGCGGAAGAATGAGTAAGGATGCAGTGTATTATGGATACGCAGGACGAATTGCGGAAATCGACTTGACAAACTCTAAAATCGATGTTCTACCTCTTGATCGAGATTTTGCTAAGAATTACCTAGGTGGAACTGGGTTTGCCTCACGCATCTTATGGGATCGTGTAAAACCTGCCTCGGATCCATTTGATCCTAAGAATCCCTTAATCTTCGCTGTAGGACCCGTTACTGGTGCCTTCTTCTCTCCCTCTGGGCGCTTTATGGTTGCATTCAAATCTCCCCTAACCGGTGTCTGGGGAGAAGCCCATTGTGGCGGGCATTGGGGACCACAGCTCAAATATGCAGGCTTCGATATGCTTGTAATTCAAGGCAAGGCACCTAACCCAGTATATCTTATGGTGCGAGATAAGAATGTGACCATCCACGATGCCACTCATCTTTGGACACGCGATACAACTGAAACTACTGATACTATTAAGCAAGAGCTAGGAGACAATGACATAGAAGTTGCTTCTATAGGTATAGCAGGTGAAAATAAGGTCCGATATGCGGCAATTATTGGGTCATATTATCGTGCAGCTGGTCGAGCTGGTGGAGGGGCTGTTATGGGAAGTAAGAATCTCAAAGCGGTTGCAGCTCGAGGATTTGGTGGAGTACAGGTAGCAACTCATGGCAAATATTTAGCCGCCGCTCGAAAAGCCTACGAGCAGACAACAACCGGGAAATGGGGGGAAATGAACGAAGAATCTCTCGGAAAATATGGCACAACGAACCTAGTTGAGGCGATCGGCGAGATAGGCAGGCTCCCGACAAAGAATCATAATACTGGGGTTTTTTCAGACGCAGAAGCCATCGGACCTGAAACTATACGTAAAAAGTACCGGACAAGCCGAGAAGCATGTTTTGGGTGCGCACTACAATGTAAATATACATCCCAAGTGAAATCTGGTCCTTATCAAGTTAAAACCGGAGGACCAGAATATGAAACAATCATGGCCTTTGGTAGCAATTGCTTAAACAGTAATGTCGAATCGATCCTTTATATTAATCAACTTTGCAACCGCTATGGATTGGATACTATTAGCACAGGTTGTACAATTGCGTTCTTAATGGAAACTGCTGAGCATGGGTTGATCTCTTCAAGAGAAGCCGATGGGCTCGACCTATCATGGGGCAATGAGAAAACAATCATTACGCTAGTTGACAAAATTGCCCACCGAGAAGGGATTGGTGATTTACTTGCAGAAGGTTCTTTGCGCGCTGCACAAAAAATTGGAAAGGGCGCAGAACGGTTTGCAATCCAGGTAAAAGGAATGGAAGCTTCCGGTCAAGATCCGCGCCCTCAACAGAGTGTCGGATTAACCTATGCTACAAATGTACGTGGTGCTGACCATTTACGCAGCCTAAGTTGTTATGAAGAACTTGGCTTTCCTGATGTTGCAATAGAACGGTTTGGTGAGGCTCATGCTTCTGAAGTAATGGATTTACATAGTACGACTTACAAAGGTCATCTAATCAAGGATCAAGAAGATCTCTATGTACTAGTTGACAGCCTAATCCTTTGCAAATACGGAACTATGTGGCCTCCCATCTACTACTTTGATATAATTGCCGAAATGCTTGCTCCTCTCACAGGCATCGAGGAATTTGGTGATATTAAAAAACTACGGATGGTTGCTGAACGTATTAGTAACCTTCGACGGTGTTTTAATGTTCGCGAAGGCTTAACCCGTAAAGACGAGCAAATTCATCCCCGATTTACCGAAGAACCCATACCTGATGGGCCAGCAAAAGGACAGGTTTGTAACCTTGATCCGATGCTTGATGAATACTATGAGGTACGAAACTGGACCCAAGAAGGGCTTCCCAAACGCTCGGAACTCAAACGATTAGGCTTAGATGATGTTGCTGATGAACTTGCAAAAATGGGTAAGTTGGTAGAAAAATAATGACAATCAATTTGAATGTAGATATTGCAGGAATTCCACTCCGAAATCCGGTGTTAACCGCTGCGGGACCAACGAGCCGAGATGCAGAGATTCTTTTAGAAGCAGCTCGGGGTGGAGTTGGTGGCTTAGTAGCAAAAACAATCAGTGTGAAGCCCGCGGAGGTCCCTCGTCCCAATATGCAAACGCTCGATCGAGGAAAAAGTCAATGGTTATTAGCAACAGCAATGCAAAATCAGATTATACATTTTGAACGCATCAATGTACGTGGTGCGTATGGATTATTGAACCATGAATTATGGAGTGATAAGCCATATCAAAAATGGCTCAAGCATGAATACCCTCATGCCAAAAAATCTGGACTTTCTCTCATTGCGTCTGTTGGTTATACCCCCGATGAATTGCGAAAACTTGCGCCTCTTGTCGAGAAAGCTGGAGTCGACGGGATTGAATTTAGCACCCATTATATTGAAACAGATACCAAAGTCTTTAACGAAGTAGCCAAAACACTGAAAGAAGCCGTGGATATTCCTGTCTTTGCTAAAATGAGTCCTCATGTTAAGGACTTGACTATTTTTGCGAAGGCAGTAGACAAGTATGTCGATGGATTTGTCGCGATTAATACGCTGGGCCCGTGCCTCCATATTGATATCGAAACGGGGCGTCCCCTTCTTGGAGGGCCAGGAGGGGTTGGTTGGCTGTCAGGTCCCGCTATCAAACCGCTTGCTGTCCGCTGTGTTGCTGATATAGCACGCGGCACTTCTAAACCCGTAATTGGTGTTGGCGGTGTTAGTACAGGTGCAGATGCCATTGAATTCCTCATGTGTGGTGCGACGGCTGTACAAGTTTGTACGGCAGCAATCCTCGAAGGGAACTCTGTTTATGGTCGTATCGCAAATGAAATCTCCAAATTCCTCAAATCTCATGGACATGATTCACCGCTTGATGTTCGTGGTGTTGCCCTTAAACATCTGCCTGCTGAAACTCTTCGCATTGAAAGTCTTCCACCAACTGTGGATGAAGACGCCTGTTCTGGATGTGGACTTTGTAGTAAATCCTGTACTTATACGGCAATTGCTGTTAATCCCGAAAATTCGAAAGCCCAAGTAGATTTAGATCTCTGTTATGGTTGTGGTGTCTGTGTAAGTATTTGCCCACATCGCGCTTTATCTTTCGAAACAAGTGGTTAAGGTGATAGGAAAAAAATGACGACAAAACCACAAGTAACTGTGCGTATGTTTACCAGCTTACGGGCTTTGACAGGATTAAGAGAAATCCAATTAGAAGCGGAAAATGTTCAAGAAGTCATTGACATTTTGAGCAAAAAATTTGGGGAAAAATTTAAAAAAATGGTGTTGGAGCCAGACGGATCGCTCAAATCGTACTTTCATGTTCTTGTTAATGGGCGTCATGTTAGACTTCAACAAGGATTACAAACCAAGCTATCTGCTGGAGATATTGTGGCCATATTTCCACCAATAGGTGGAGGATAAAATCTAAGTCGCTTTATCAAGCTTTCGTTTTTGCTCGGTGCATCGCCCTAATAGTATCAGATAGTTGTTTACCTTTATCCTCAAGAATGGTACGTTCAACGATGGTTCCTTGAACGATGATATTAGCTCCTGCCGTGACTACGGCTGCAGCTTGGTCTGGGGTGTTGATTCCTCCGCCCACAGCAAGAGGTATGTCAATATTACCTGAAACCAACTCAATCATGGGAAGGGGGACAACATTATCGGCACCAGATCCCGCTTCTAGGTATACAAATTGAAATCCGAGATATTGGGCTGCTAGGGAATAACCAAGGGCAATTTCTGGTTTATGTCTGGGTAGTAACCGGGCATCACCAACAAATCCTGCGGTTCCTCCTGGTTGCACAATGAGATAGGCCATTGAGATTGTCTCAAGATTATAGCCTTTAATATGGCGAGCCGCAAGGGTTTGTGCATCAATTATCCAATAGGTTGTTCGAGAGTTCAGGAGGCTCATGAAAAAAACGGCGTCTGCGGAGCGAGAGAGACCCGATACATTTCCCGGGAATAGGATTACTGGAATATTAACCTGTTTCTTGATTTCCTCGACACATTTATCAATAATTCCAAATGCCGTTGATCCTCCAACCATTATTCCATTACTTCCTGCCTTTTCAGCAAAGCTAGCTATCTGTCCAGCATCAGTAGCGGATTGTTTTATGGGGTCAGGATCAATGAGAGTTAAATGTGCTACGCCCTGATCCTCTATGTTTTTGAGAATGCTTTTCCATGCAGGACCTGGTTTCTTCATTCTAATACCCCAGTTTCATGCATGCATCTTTTGGGCTTTTATATTTGCTACCGTTGAGCAAGAATCTTTGTTACACCGGACGAAACATGTGCGGTTTTCTTATCCCAGTCCACTATTACCATTTTTCGTAGCTCAAACCAGCGTAAATAGTTGCGAACCTGGTTTTCACTAATATGGAGATTTTTAGCAAGATTTGAAAAGCTGGTTTTACCAGTTGCTCCAAAGGCTCGTAGAATTGGGCTCCATTCATAGATAATTAGCATTGCCATTGCCGGAAGAAGCTTATCTAGGTTGTATTCGGTTTTGTTACTAATTGGAATTACTGGTACTCCGACCATGAAACTTAGATCATGGCGGATTCTTTCCGGTGTTCTTGCAGCTCGTAAATCTTGTTTATTTGCTGCGACAATACACGGAACATTTGGTAAGAGGTCACTTATTTCTGTCCATATATATCGGGCTTCAGCGTCGCCATCGGGTTTACTGGCATCGACAACAAAAAGAATTCCATCGGCCCCCTCTGAAATTATTCGACGTAATACCTTAAAACGAGCAAGTCCGGGGGTTCCAAATAAGCGGACTGGAATTCCAAATACTTCTGCAACACCATGATCAAGACCAACAGTTGTTCCATTTGCTTGGATGTTAATGACATTACCCTTCGCTAGGTGTTTGATAAGGGCGCTTTTTCCTGAGAGGTGTGGTCCTGTTACAAGCACTTTCATTTTACGGCTTCCTTGACTTTTTGGTCTGTATCATTGAAAGGGTATGCCATTACAGAGCCCCGCTGATGATTCACCATTAAGAGGTTTGAATTTAAACATTGCTTATAAGATGGTTTTACAGCTGTTTATTCAGGTAATTCTACACCATGTTTTTCAAGGTCGATAATTAAATCGTCAAGACCCAATCGATGTAAAACATGTTTGGTGGGTAATCCATCTTCTAACCGCCAATGTCTTAATTCATAATATTCATCTAGCATTTGGTTCAATTCGACAACTTGACCTTTTGATGGACCTTCAGGGGCAGGCGTGTGAGTAAGCCGACGAGGTAGTGAATCGTCCTTTCGACGAATTCCTTCACGAACATTGAAACAGCGGTTTAGGTTAACAATCCTTTCACCAATTGCGCGTATTTGTTTTTCAGTTATTGAGATTCCAACGGTGACATCAAAAGCCTTCACAATGTCTTCATAGAATAGAACGGGAGGTATTAATGTGCCATATTTACAGACTCCTAAAGATTCAACAACCGCGCAAAAGTCCTCATTTTCTTTCACCATGAAGCCTTTATATTTTGGGTCAAGGCGATCTCCAATCTCAGGAAGATATTTTGTTCCATAACGAATTTCAATTTCTTTATCAAATCCAACTTCATCAAGAACGGGAAAGGCATATAGATGATCAGCACCTCGCGCGGCTGTTGCAGTTGCTAATCCCATTGATTTCTGAGCACGAGGTTCTTGACCTGCAATTTCCTGTTTCTTGCTGTGCATGACAAATTTTTCAGTACCTCTTCCGATACGCTGTGCTGCCCGATAACTACCCTCTGCTAATATATCACCAAACCCTTCTCGCTTAGCAATCATGTGAATAAGTTTAATGATTGACTCGTGGTTACCCCAGCTTAGGTCTATTCCACCGGTGTCTTCAGCGGTAATAAGTCCCTCATCCCAAGCTTCCATTGCCCAACTAATTGTAGCTCCAGTTGAGATTGTATCCATTCCATATAAGTTACTGAGATGATGCGCATAAAGTATGGATTCAAGGTTATCGTTACCACATCGACTCCCAATGGCTGCTTGCGTTTCATACTCAGGGGCTCCACCACAATAGGCATACGGTCCTGTTTTGACCCTAGTATATCTACCACAACGTTGTAAACAAGCATAATCTGCTCGTGGTTTAACCAGATAATCCTTTTTTATGGCTTCACCACTGATTTTCTCATATTCTGCAAATACACCTGAACGCAAATTATAGCTAGGAAGACGCCCAATTTCTTGCATCATTTCAACTAAATTTGTCGTACCATACATTGCTCGATTAGCTGTAAAAGGGCTCTCCAGCATTTTTTGGTGTAATTCCTCGACGACCTCAAGGTAACGCTTAGGTTTAGCGATGGGAATATCCTGTCCTCCACGAACGGCTACCGCTTTTAGCTGTTTACTTCCTGCAACAGCGCCTATTCCTGAGCGTGCTGCTGCACGATCATAGTCATTGATGATTGCAGCAAAACGAACAAGGTTTTCACCTGCTGGTCCAATGCAAGAGACGCGGAGATTTCGATCAGAATGAATTTCTTTTATTAATTCTTCAGTTTTGGTTGTGTTGCGACCCCATAAATCACTGGCATCAAGCAATTTAGCAGAACCGTCGTCAATGAATAAATATCTGGGAGTCTTCGCTCTTCCTGTTATAACTATTGTATCGAATCCAGAAAATTTCAGTTCAGGTCCCCAATGACCCGCAGAATGCGCTTCACCAAATATACCGGTTAGAGGAGATTTTGCTGCAACAACATAACGTGATGCCTGAGGCCATAAAGTTCCTGTGAAAGGTCCGGTTGCCCAAATTAGAATATTTTCAGGACCTAGTGGGTCAGTTTTAGGTCCGACTCGGTCATACATTATTCGTGAAGCAAATCCTTGCCCTCCAAGATACATGAGAGCGAACTCTTTCTCAATTGGAATAGGCTTACAAGTTCCTTTTGTCATATTAACGTGCAAATGTTGTCCAGCATATCCACCGAGCTTTGACCGCTTTGCCATCATGGTTCCCCCGTCTTATATTCTTCTTCCACTCTAAGTTCATCAAGGAGATCGCCACATTCGTGTTGAATCACTTTCTGTTGCTTTATTGCGGCTAATTCCTCATCAGTTAAAATGCGCAATGTCTCTACGGGGCAATATTTTGTACAAAATCCACACGTGACACATTTGATGGCTTTTTGCGAATCCGGATGAAGAAAAATAGCTCCAAAAGGACATGCCTCAACACACGCCCCACAGCCCCTGCATTTCTTTGTATCAATTATTACAATACCCTTACGATTTTTACGCAGTGCTTCTTCAGGACAAGCTTCAATACACCATGCTTGGTCGCAATTCCGACAAGCCACCACAACATCAAGCCCTGGATCGACCCGACGAACACGATTTCGCGATTTCTTTGGGTTGATTGTTTTTTCCCAATGCAAACTACAAATTGCCTCACAAATACGACAACCAACACATACTGTAGGGTCTGCATAGAGAAATTGTCTCATAATCTACCACCTAATTGCATTCCACTCTATTTTGGGCATTGATAAGTGTAAAACTTTGTTGTCGACCTAGGAACTAATGAGCATCGAATAATCAAGCTACTGTTAAAAAGATAGAAGAAATGTAGATGGTATTATGGTTACCCCTCGGCGGCGTCGCATTATTGCTTTTGATGTAGACGGGACGATAATCAATGGATTTTGGCTTTCACAGGTAATTGCTCGGCTTGGTCTAATTAGGGCATTTGTCTTTGGTGTATTAGGGGTTCTCTATGAAGCTCGAATTATGGAAGTAGCTTCTTTCATGCGATATTCCTACCGCCTTCTTCGTGGAGCGCCCAAGGATTGGCTCATCCGTATGACAGATCAGGTTTACTTGCATCGTGGAGTAAAGGAGACCTTCAAAGTGCTCCGAGATCAGAAACACATTATCGTACTCTTAAGCTCAGGAATACCTGATTTCGCCGTTGCAAGACTTGCAAAGAATCTGGGGGCACATTTTGCTTTTGGTATACGAGTAGAACTTGATGAAAAGCGACTTACTGGGCATATTGCTGCGCTAGATTGTCGGGGAAAAACCAAAGTTGATGCGTTGCAGAATCTGATCGATACTTACCAGCTTTCCGATTTTGAAACAGTGGCAGTCGCCAATGATCGAAATAACGTAGCGCTCTTTGAATTTGTTCAGCTTGCCGTTGGCTTTCGACCAGATCAAGTAGCTCGCTATTATGTTCGGGTTGTTGTGACAACTCCAGATTTACGAGCACTCTTACCCTACATAACATTACCATCTGTGCAAGTTCATGTTCCTCGAAGACTTGGGCAAGAAATTCTGCGTCAACTTCTACACGCGAGTGCTGTAATTATTCCTATACTCTGGCTTTGGGATCTTTCATGGCATATACCAATATACCTGTTAATAGGAAGCTTAACGCTTCTTTTCATCGTCTCAGAAGTCCTCAGGAGTTTTGGAATACAAATTCCCTTAATATCAAAAATGGTCCTAGCCGCAGGACGAGAAGACGAAATTGACAGTTACGTTCTATCTCCTCTATACTTCGCTGCAGGTGTGACTCTTGCCCTCCTCGTTTTTGGAACACTTCTACAACTCCCATATATCGCTGCAGCCAGTATTATAGCATTTCTTATTGGTGACGCATTTTCCACAATAGGTGGCATCTTTTTTGGTCGACGCCACTATCCCTTCAACCCCAAGAAAACAATCGAAGGCTCGCTCATAGGATTTACGCTTGCCTTCTTTGTACTTTTACTAATTGTGTCTCCAATTTCAGCATTACTAACCGCTCTCGTCGCAGCAATTATTGAGCTTCTACCACTTCGGTTGGATGATAACTTGGCTGTGTCTTTGATAACTGCAACAATATTGACGATTTTACAGATTTTTGGAATATACTATTTCATCTAACTCGTTAAGAGCCTAATCCCCCGACTTTATAAGTTCGTTACTGCTCTTTCAAGTTAGCTGATAGGACTGAGAATAATGTCAAACCAACCCTGTCCTGAATGTGGACGAAAGTTGAAACCTAATGCAAAGTTTTGTTCATATTGTGGAGTTTCCCTGAGCTCTCGGCAAACTAAAGTGGCAACTGCTCATGTTCAACCTATTATTGACACACCCGTTCCAAAGAAAGAACCTGCCAAAGAGGTTGAAGAGATCCCACCTGCTGTTGAGGCCGCTTTGATCATGCGAGGTAAGCTCGAACTGCTACGATCTCAAAAAGCAGCTCTCGATGAAGAACTGGAAACAATAAAAGTCAAACAACTTGTGGGTGAGTTATTAGAAGGTGAAGCAAAGGCCCAATCAGATAAACTGCAGGAACGATTAAATCCTATAGCAAAAGAGATTGAGGATTTAGAAGCCAAGGCTATTACACCTCTAGAAAAATTTCAACAGGAAAAGAAAATCCAAGAAGGTCGCCTACAACGGCTCGAGGACCTTCGGAAATCCGGAGAAGTTGATGATGCGATTTATCAGCGCCTTTCTAGCGAATACGGAAGCAAACTAACCGAAATCAATCAGTACGTTGATATTGAAACTTCGTTAGCCAACAATTGGCTAGCACTCTTAGAAAATCGCAAACAAAAATTGGAATTTGATAAAGAGACGCTACAAATCCGTGCGCGTATTGACGAAGTTTCTAAACGGGATGTGAAGAAACAGCTTAAGGTAATTGATGACGAACTCAACAGACTAACAAGCATCATCGCGGGGCTTCGTGCAATTCTAGGCAGCGCTGCATATCCTCCAAAAATTCCTATCAAAGAATCTGCTCTTCCCTCAACGGAAAAAAGGATTACTGGAAAACCCCGTTCTGAAACCTGTCCCTATTGCCAAGCCAAAATAACTCTAAATGCAAAATGGTGTTATTCTTGCGGGCGACTACTTGAAAGTTAAGGTAAATGGAACCGAACTATCTCATGCCCTCCCACAACATCTCCTTCTTGTGCCCAAACAAAAAGAAGGGACCCACGGATTTCATATTCCATAGGAGTTTCAACATCCAGAATTTTTGTTCTTTCAGGAAAAAGATATAGCACTTCTATGGCGTATTCCGCTTGTTCTTCCTGAACATCGCTTGCAAGAGAATTTTCATCCTTTCGAGGAATTCCTTGAAAATGGATTACCCATTGGAAATACGGGGTTTCAGGGCTTCCGCGTAAACCAATATCTACATGGATAATTTTCTGTTTAACACGTTTTTCGTTGATGTACACCCTTTCGGCGTCAAGAAATTCGACCATATTCGAATAAATTTTATCCAATTCAAATTGAAAAGCCTCTTCATCTTCTAGAATTCTCTTATATACGCCGTCTGGATCGCTGTAGTCATAATTGATTACCTGATACACTTCTAAATCTGACGAAATTGAAAAGATGGAAGAAGCGAATATTGGCTTTACATTCATAGCTAGAGAATTCACCATCATTCCCTTTTTATTTGATAACCTTTAACTCATTCAGGACATAAACCTCATATAAAAAACCGAGTGTGCACTTAATGCAACAAGGACTTTTCATCGCAATTGAAGGAATTGATGGTAGTGGAACGACCACGCATACCAAATTGTTGAGCAAATGGCTCAGAAAAAAAGGGATAGCTGTTGTTGAGACACATGAGCCCACGGATGAAAGAATTGGGCGTCTAATTCGTGAAATTTTACGAGACACTACTGTACCCCCTGCCATCGACGCTTTGCTATTTGCTGCTGATCGTATTGATAATACTTTGAACAAAATTCAGCCTGCCCTTGACCAAGGAAAAATTGTCATAAGTGACCGCTACGTTGAATCCTCTTTTGCGTATCAATGTTCTTCAGGACTTGATCGCGAATGGGTGCAGAATTTAAATCGTTATGCACTCACTCCAAACATTACGCTCCTTCTTGACATTTCCCCCACAATCGCCCTAAGTCGAAAAAGGCGACCAAAACCAAAGGAAAAATTTGAGCACGTAGCTTTTCTTGAAAAAGTGCGCCAAATCTTTATCGAAAGAGCACAGGAAAATGGGTTTAAGATAATAGACGCTGAAGGTTCTATTAAAGAAGTACAGAGCCAAATCCAAAAGCATATCGAGCCAATGCTCACAACCCTTAAGTAACGCCCCATCTTTCTTTAACATCGGCGGCAATGAAGAGGAAACCTGATGTCACTGATATAAAGATGAAGTGAACGACGGGCGGACTAGAGCCGCCACCTTTCCCAAGCCTACCACTCTTTTGCTCAAAGAAAATTAACGACAAGACGGCACTAAATCAATCTATAACTGTAGGATAGATTCTATTTGGCTGCTATACCGTTTCATGACCAAGAAAATCATTCCTAGATTTGCACTTTTTTTGACCAATGCTGTGAGAATCGCGTTTTCACCTGCGCCTTTTAAAATGATATACCCATTTTCAGCCTCAACAGTAATCTGTAAGAGTTTTCCACGGGGAATCTCTGTCAAAGCCCGCTCAGCTACGCCTAAAAGCGCTGCGGTCATTGCTGCCACAATAGCTTCATTTATTGTCTGTGGCATTGCTGCGACAATAGGAAGACCCTGTGCTGTAACAATAGCACTTGCTTCGATGCCAGGTGTCGTACTCTCCATTTGGCGAAGGAGCGCTTGAAGATTCTTCGCTGTAGCCGACATTTAGTAAACTCCAGTTCGGTAAATATCTCAAAACAGCTAAAATTGTTCTGGTCAATACGCAGATTATGAAAGGAACTTCGGAATCAAGCAATGGGAGAACATAAACCTTAAAGAATCTCTCTTCAACTGACAGAGTAAGTTGAGAGGCTGCGATTATCATGGCGAAACGCAAACCACCAAAAAAAGAACTGGAATTTGAAGATAAACCAGAGAAACAATCTGAAACCAGAGAAGAGTCAAACAAAACTAAAGACGAAAAAAAGGCCGAAGCAGAAGAGGAAGAAGCAGAAGAGGAAGAAGCAGAAGAGGAAGAAGCAGAGG
>CAYFXC010000007.1:10548-87852 GCA_964347045.1 uncultured archaeon | reverse complement strand
GAAGCAGAAGAGGAAGAAGCAGAAGAGGAAGAAGCAGAAGAGGAAGAAGCAGAGGAAAAATATCGCCGCGCTGGTAAAATCGCTAGCCAAGTTCGCGAAGAAATGATTCCACAAATTAAAATTGGGGCGCGAGCCCTTGACATCTGTGAAGTGGCAGAAGCGCGAATAGTCGAACTTGGTGGTGGAATTGGTTTTCCTACAAACGTATCTTTGAACGAAATTGCAGCCCATTACACTAGCCCTGAAGAAGACACAACAGTGATTCAGGAAGGAGACGTCGTTAAAGTAGATATTGGCGTCCATATAGATGGACACATCGCTGACACAGCGTTCTCCGTCAGCTTTGATCCCCAACTAGAAACCCTTGTTGAAGCCAGTCGTGAAGCCCTAAACAAAGCTCTCCTTCTCATAAGACCGAAAACTAATAGCAAAGATCTTGGGAAAATAATCGAAGATACCATTCGAGGATATGGGTATCGTCCAATTCGTGATCTCAGTGGTCATCAACTCGATGAGTACATCCTGCATGGATCTAAAAACCTGCCCAATATCGCTGTTCCTCATGGATCTATTCTTGAAGAAGGGGAAGCTTATGCACTCGAAACCTTTGCCACTACTGGCTCTGGTAGTGTACATGAAACAGGACAGTATTACATATACAGTTTAAATCCGGCACGAATTCCTGTTCGAACTCGTGGTGCTCGAGATATTGTTCGTCTTGTAGCTCGTGAATTCAAGAGTCTTCCATTTAGCCGACGATATCTTGCTAAACATATTTCTAAACTCAGTTTGGCTCTCGGGTTACGCGAACTCACTACGAAAAAAGCGCTTCGTCAATACAGTGTTCTCGCTGACACCAAAGGTAGTCGTGTCACTCAAGCAGAACACACCTTCCTTGTCACCAAAGATGGAATCGAAATCACCACTAAATAACTTCAAAAAATGACATTTTTTTCTACAATCTTATTATTTTGTGAAAACACATAAAAAAACGGATTTTAGTCGGGTAATACAAAGATATGTGTAAAGCTATCATTAACATTATGTTGTTTACATATATGGTTGAAGAAAGCTTTAAAAGACTGGAAGGCGGTTTCCTACTGGCAAACCTTATAAAGGTTTCGCCATACAAAGCGGGGAAAAATACCACAAATACACAATATGATAGCATCAATTTCCGTCGCAACCAGCGGGCGATGGAAAAAACGGCTTGAAAAATTCACCAATGGACTGGGACGATGCTCCAAGAGAGCAGACTCTCTCAACGCCCCCGTCCCCTCTTCATCGGAGAAAGAAGGTCGAAAGAGTAATGGTTGAAGAAGCTCCTTTTGTAGAAGAAAAATTAAGGGTCAGTCCACCTGAGACACCTCAACAAGTCACTCGTTGTCCAGACTGCAGTGGACAAGAGGTGATCCGCGATATCACTCGCGGAGAGATTATCTGTAGAAATTGCGGACTTGTACTTGACGCCCATATGGTTGATCAAGGACCCGAATGGCGGGCTTTCACTTCGGAAGAACGTGACAAACGTAGTCGCGTAGGAAGCCCCATGACATACACTGTGCACGACAAAGGTCTAAGCACAATGATTGACTGGCGAAATCGCGACGCCTATGGAAAGAAATTAGCACCCAGTCGTCGGGCGCAAATTTATCGACTCCGAAAATGGCAAATCCGTACCCGAGTCCATTCCAGCATTGATCGAAATCTCGCCTACGCAATGAGTGAACTGGATCGGCTCACCAGTCAACTTGGAGTACCTCGTCCAGTGAAAGAAGCTGCAGCAATTCTTTATCGTCGTGCAATTGAACACCACCTCATTCGGGGCCGAAGTATCGAAGCGATGATCGCATCCTGTGTCTATGCAGCCTGTCGACTCCGTCAGGTTCCACGAACCCTTGATGAAATTGCTCATCACAGTCGAATTAGCCGTAAAGAGCTGGGACGATGTTATCGGCTCCTCCTCCGTGAACTTGAAGTCCGAATCCCAATTGCATCACCCACTGATTTCATCCCTCGATTCGCTCAAGCATTAGAACTCAGCGGGGATGTTCAGCACACAGCAGCCGAAATCGTAGACCAAGCCCGTTCCAAAGGCATTACAGCCGGCAAGGATCCCACAGGGCTCGCGGCGGCTAGCCTATACATCGCCTCAATCCAAGAAGGCGAACGACGTACTCAACGTGAAATTGCCGAAATAAGCCGAGTCACTGAAGTTACTGTTCGTAACCGATACAAGGAACTTGTCCGTGAACTCGGTCTCAAAGTTGAGGTCTGAGCCCTCCGCTCAGATCCGATATTTTTTTTCAGTTGGAGTACTAACTCAATTTTCTAATGAACTGTAATGGATGCTGCGCAATTAATCATCAACGAGCTTGAAGAGCACCAAAATCCCAAGTGCGCGATTTAAGTTCAAAACTATATGAAAACATCTGACCCAAATTTTTTTAGGAGTACCTCTTCCAACCATCCGCGCAATCGCAAAAAAGTATGCAACAATTGTGGACGCTGTCAATTATTCGGAGGTTTTAGTTACTCTTTGGAAGCCCCGGCTGTTTGATATCAGACGTGCCGCAGCTGAATTAATACTACAATTTCAGAAACAGGGTATGCAAGAGCCCCAACTCATCTCTATTACTGATAGGTGGCTCAATGATATTGATACATGGGCACTTACCGATCCCTTAGCTTGGGTTGGGGGGAAACAAATGATGGTAAATCCCCTAATAGGAAACACATTGAAGAAAAAAGGGAAAAGTGACAATTTCTGGCGGCGCCGAATGGCAATTACTCCATACCTTGAACTATGTATGCGTGGGCAATATCGAAAAGAATATGGTCAATGGATATTAACGCCTTGACTCCGCACATTAAAGACTCAGAATTTTTGTAGCAAAAGCTGTCGGCTGGTTGCTCCGCCACCTAAGTAAACACGAAGCTCAATTAGTACGTAATTTTCTACTGGAAAACAAGTTAGACATGAATAGAGTTGCCTATCGGGAAGGGAACCGTAAATTCTAAAAAGAACGCCTCATCGATTTTTGTCGAATTTTTTCACTCTGCCAAAAGGTAATTCAATAGGAACGACACCAATAACTGACACTCGGTTATCACCAACTGAAAAAATGGAGCAAAAAAATCATGAAAGAAATGCTCTGGCACAAGTATAACTGGCCTGAAAACGTACGAAAAACCCTTGATTATCCTAACGAACCTCTCTTCACAATTCTTGACAAAGCCGCTAAAGAAAGCGGAGAGAAAACCTATACTATCTTCCGTACTAAACGAACTTTCAAACAGGTCCTCGAAAGTGCGAACCGTATCGCCAATTTCCTTCACAGTAACGGAATCAAAAAAGGCGACCGAGTGGCACTCTTTCTCCCCAATGCCCCTCATTACCCTCCAATCTTCTTTGGCATCCTAAAGGCTGGAGCGGTTGTAGTAACTTGTAATCCACGGTACAAAGCACCTGAACTCAAGCACCAGCTAATAGATTCAGGGGCAAAAATCGTCTTCTGCCTCGACCATCCTGAACTCACTCCAACCACCTATGATGCTGTCAAGGGAACAAAAGTTAAACATGTCATCGTTTGCAGCTTCAAACCTTGGCTTCCCAAGTTTACAGCCATCATTGGCAGTCTTATTGGTAAAATCCCCAAAAGTCCCTACTACGAGGAAGGAATTACCCTTCACTACAAGGATATCATGGCGAACTATCCACCAGACCCTCCCAAGGTCAAAATCAAACCAAAAGAAGACATAGCTCTTATCTTATACACAGGTGGAACAACTGGCATTCCCAAAGGTACAATGCTAACCCACTATAACCTATTTGCTAATATTCTCCAGTATAATGAATGGATTTGGCTTGAACCGGATGAAGGCGGCCCGGCAGTCCCCGTTGATATCGGGAATGAAGTGTACATTGGAGCATTACCTTGGTATCACAGCTATGGACTGACGTTGTCAATGGTCGCATCTGCATACCAGCAAAGTAAACTCATTTGTGTCCCTGATCCCAGAGCCGGCAAACCACCACTTTCCGATCTTCTTGCTGCAATTCAAGACTACAAAGTAACTTTTCTACACTCTGTTCCAGCCATGTACGCCGGTATTGCCTATCATCCCAATGTAGCGAAATATGACTTAAGCAGCCTGAAAGCCTGCGCGTCAGGAGCAGCGCCTTTGCCTCCTGCCACAGCTAAAACCTTCGAAGCGGTCTCAGGCGCAACCATTTTTGAAGGCTATGGTCTCACAGAAACCTCTCCGTTAGCATCTGCTGACCCTAGCAATAAGCGTCAACGTAAACACGGTACAGTCGGATTTCCAATGCCTGACACAATCATTAAAATCTTCGACGTTGACACTGGCAAGAAAGAGCTAAAGACAGGAGAAGATGGCGAGGTAGCAATTCATGGACCACAAGTCATGAAAGGCTACTGGCAAAAAGAAAAAGAAACTGCGGAAGCCATAAAAACCATTGGTGGCAAGCGCTTCTTCTTTTCCGGTGACATTGGACACTTTGACGAACAGGGGTACCTAATCATCACCGACCGCAAGAAAGATATGATCAACGTCAGTGGACTAAAGGCTTGGCCAGCAGAAATTGAGGAAATTCTAATAGAACACCCAAAGATCCAATTAGCGGCTGCAATTGGATTGCCCCGTGAGGACGACCCAAGTAACGAAACCGTCAAGGCCTATGTTGTTCTTACTCCCGGCCAAACTGCGACCGAAGAAGAGATCATCACTTGGGCGAAGGATAAAATGGCTGGTTACAAACGACCCACATCTGTAGAGTTCCGTGATTCACTACCACAAAGTGCAGTGGGAAAGATTCTACGGCGGATTCTACGTGATGAAGAAATAGCTAAAAGGGCTAAAAAATGGGAACCCTCTGAAGATTGATTTGCGAGGGCTCCCCTCTCTCTTTTTATTACGCGCTAAGTATTATCCGTCTGCTTATTTTACTCAATTGAGTGATGGCATTGAATAGCTCTGATTTCTATACTCCTTTGAATCCTGGCGATATGCAGATTTTAGCGAATTTTCTCGGCGATACACCTGAGACGGTGCTTGCAGTTCATTCCCTAAGACGACAGAATTGTCGGGCATATGTTATTGGTGAATTTCCTGCCATACAGGCGGCTTTAGTGCAAATCGCTGCCTCTCCCAGTGAACCACAAGCCTTTGGTACAAATGGGGAAGCAATATGGACCTTGCTTCAAGCTATTCAGGGATGGACTTGTATTAATGTAGCTTCTGAAATGGCGAAATCTGTTGGAATGCTTATCCAAGAAAACATGAACCTGCCTGTTCGATATTATGGAGATTTCTATTATACCCTCTCAGCTCCTGTAAAACGATATCGTCACGAATTTGTCAGGCGTTTGTGGGTTGAGGATCTTTACCTACTAGAATCTGCACCAAAAGAATTTCGAGGACATGGATATGGCACTCCTCGTGAGATGTTGGAAGATGGAGTGGTTGCTTGTGGGATTGTATCAGGAAAAGTAGTTTCAATTGCGCATACCGCTGGACAAACAAAAAAATTTGCAGATATTGGTGTTATTACGCGTAAAGATTGGCGGAACAATGGAATGGCGAGTGCTGCAGCTTCTATAGTTGCAAAGGCTTTACAAGAAAAAAGAATCACACCAGTGTGGAGTGCAGGTGATGACAACCTGCCATCAGTTCGCATTGCCCAAAAACTCGGATTTTTAAAAATCTCTCAGCGACAATATGTAATCCTAGAAAAGAAAAATGAACAGCCCTGAGGACAACAATCGAGGAATAATAATGAACAGGAGTTAATTTAACTCATATTTTCATTGATCAGAACCACTAACCTTGCGCTGTAGGCGTTTTTCACCGATTTCACGATATAGTTCAAAGGCGTTAGCAGGGGGAACCACAACTTCTGTCTCCTCTTTCCTCATTAAAGATAACGCTTCTGAGGGGCAGGTAGTGATGCACAATCCACATCCGATGCAATAATCTAAGTCAATTTTTGCCATACCCTCTTCCATAGAAATTGCATCCATTTGACAGCGGTCTATACATGTCTCACACCCACTACAGCTGTCAATGTCAACTTGTGCATAGTAATTACTGGCAACGAGTTTTGCAGGGTTGGGCAGTTTTTTCAAGTTCGTTAAGATTTCACAGTGACAACCACAGCAATTGCAAATCACGAAGCCCTTTTGATCGTTGCTTGGGCTACAAACGAGGCCTGCATCATGTGCCGTATCCAAAATTTGAAGGGCTTCTTCCACCATAATTTCACGTCCATATCCATTTTCAATATAATAGTATGCACCGGTTGAAAAAACCATACAAACTTCTTCAGGTGTATCACATTGCTCTCCTAAGACCTCTTTCTCACGCTTACAGACGCAGGGTGCCACAGCGATTTTACTTTGTTTTTTGACGATTTCTCGGGCATCTTCATGTGGTAGGATGCCCATCGAAGGAGACAGACTAGCAGCCACAGGAATCACTCGGAGTTGGGGTGGATCTGCGGAAGCAACAAGTTCATCCATTAGAGCTTCTTCCATATACTGCTCAAAATCCTCAGCTAACTCTTTCGTCATATTATTGACTTGATGTTCGTAGATGCCAATAGCAAACCATTCTGCACGATACTCTGTCTTTCCTTTTTTATGGGAACGGAATATTAATCCTTTATCAGCTAAACGTTCCAATAACGGTTTGACAGCCTCGGAGTCTCGGTTAGCTCTTTGAGCAATTTGATCTACCGTCTCAGGAATATAGGTTAGGTAGGTTGCCATTTCAGCTTCTTGTTCAGTGAAGAGGCGTTTGAGAATACGAATTTCCACACCGGATTCAGTTTTTGGATAACCAACTGGTAAGTTGTCCAGATGTTCTCGCAAGCGCTCATACACAGTATCACTGCTCATAATTCTCACCAAGTCCTGCCCTCATATACGATTGTACCTTGAATATCTTATGTTCCCCCTAATAACTCAGCGGACCCAAGCAAATTAGAGTTTATGCCCGCAATTAGAACAGTGCCTTGAACCTGGTTCTATTACTGATCCACAGTTCTCACAATGGTGCATTGATACTTTTCCTGGAATATAACCTATTTCACGCGTTTTCCGCCCGGTGTGGTCTAAAACATCGTGTTCTGTTTCAATGACAGGGAAATGCCAAAGGTATAGCCCAGCCGTGAGCGTAGCCCCGAGCAAACCCATAATGATGTCACGGACGCCATTCCACCAAAAGTTAGAATAAATACCTAGCCAAGGAAAGAAGATAGATAAGAATTCTTCAAAGATTTCCCACGCAAAAGCTGTTGCCAAAGTGTATAAAATCGCTGGAAGGATAATCAAGAGAAGCGGGGGAACAAGGGGGAGGGCTTTTTTCCAAGATCGGGTCAAGTTGAAGCTAAGGAAAAATGCGCAAATTGCCGCTCCGAAGAGAAAATGGGGAATCATATCGAGATAGGAGCCAGCACTATATCCGCCTGTGAGTTGAATCCCGCTATGTGCAATAAATGCAAAAATAAACAAGATTATTGTAATGAGAACCCATAATCTGTCTGTGCGAAATAACGAACGTGCTGTCATTAATGTAACGCTCCCGTCTAGCTCGTTACAATAACCTCAAAAAGTTGTGGGGTTTAAAAAAAGGGTGTTTTTTGTTTGCGATATCATGGCATTGGAATTTTTCCACTAAAAAAGAAACTATTCTTTTGGATGTACTCCAAATAGTCTGCAACTTCTTTATGCATAGTTTTTGGTGTCCAACCAAGAATTGTTCCCATTCGATTTGCAACCACAGTTGCAATTTTGCCTTGGAATTCCGGTCGAATTAACCATGATGCTTCCATGCGTCGGGAAAGAACATCTTCTATATGAAGTGGGGCTTCATGCTGAACAACGTAATCTACTTCTGCTTCAATCCATGGTGCTACTTCTATTGGGTATTCTGGGACATCCAGTATGCGGTTGGCTAGTTCTGGCTGGTCCTTAGTTTTTTGAAGAATAATGATTCCTCCACGTCCATATTTTTGATAGAGATGCCGGAGGATGAATGGGTTGAGCGTAGATTTTGCCACTTCAGGCCGTGCTTCCCATTCCTTTTTTGTGATTGTAATGGCGTAGGCTATTTTTGTGAGGTTCCTCTTTCTTGAAAACTTTGGTAAATTATGAACAGCTCGGGTCTTTCGGAGATGGTTCAGGAACAGGTCCTCTGCCATTTTCCGGAATGAAGTTAATTTGCCTCCAATGAGGCTATAAAGCCCATCTTCTCGATTTAGCACGGTATGCTTTCGAGAAACTTCACTTTCGGCTTTACCACTTTCTGCCACCAAGGGTCGAAGTCCAGCATAGGTTCCCTGGATATTTTCATCTTCAACCCTAGCTTCAGGAAATAAAACTCTGATTGTATTCCGAAGATAATCCGCATCCTCGCGAGTGCAATAAACCTCTGCTGGGTTTCCTGAATAGTCAGTGTCCGTTGTGCCTACTAATACCCATTCGTTTCGCCGGATAGCAAAGAAGAAACGGCGATCATCAATGGAGTTAATTGCGATTGTGTCATTAATTGGAAAATCCTTTCGATGATAGCTCAGATGAACACCCTTTGTTGGACGAAGAATTTTGTTTTCTTGCCCTCCATCCAGAGCTAGAAGCTCATCTGCCCAAACGCCGGTTGTGTTGATTACTACCTTTCCTCGAACATGTAATTTAGCTGGCTTAGAAGAACTAACGTCAACGGCTTCAACGCCATTTATTCGTCCATTGGAGTCATGGGTAAATCCTGTTACGCGTAGATAATTCATGGGAAGTGCTTTGTTTGTCCATAATGCTTCTTTGAGAGTTTCAATTACCAAACGTGCATCATCTATGTTTGAATCATACCAAGAAACAGCCCCTTTAAGTCGGGAGGCGTCTAAGAGAGGTTCAAGTTCCTTAATTGTTTCCACATTTTTGATGCCTTTTCCTCTCACATAGCTACCAAAACCACTAAGAAGATCATATAAGAAAGCTCCAAATCTGACGGTTAGATACCCCATGCTTTTTGGTAACTCCATATCATTCTTTTTCCCTGCTGACAGGATTGGATAAAGAAATCGGGTCGGGCGTGTTAGGTGGGGTAGTCCTTTGTCTCGAAGCCAGTTCCTTTCAGTAGTTGCTTCTCGTAAAAGACGAAATTCTCGTTGCGCAATATATCGGAAGCCACCATGGGCGAGTTTTGTGGATCGACTGGATGTTCCAAATGCAAAGTCGTTTTGCTCGAGGAGGGCGACTTTCAGACCACGGTAAGCTGCTTCAAGAGCCACTCCGGCACCATTTATGCCCCCTCCGATAATGAGAATGTCCCAGATTGTGTTCTTGAGTTCTTGGAGGCGTTGATTGCGATTTGATTGGGAAAATTCTATGTTTTCAATCTGTGACACAGACATCAAAACAAACCCATTGGAATTGAAACATTTCTCTTATTCAGCTTTCCTCAGCAACAAAATTCCAGAAAAACAGAGGCTTGAATTCGTGATGAGCAAAATACTTTAGTAACGCGGTGCTGGGAGGAAACTTGAACCCGCTCGTACAGGTCGGGAAATTGAAGAGGTCCTAGGGCATTGACAGTACACAGTTTCTATGTTGTCGGATTACGCGAAGGTTTTCCTCTTTATAGTCGAAAGTGGACGCAATCTGATGTCGACAGTGCCCTCCTTTCTGGATTTCTAGCAAGCATGGAACATATGGCACAACAGGTTGCAGCTCAACACGTAAATGTTGTAAATATGAAAGATCGACGATTCTTCTTTCAAATAGATGAGGAAAACGGTTTACTACTTGTTTTCATTACCGATGTAAGTGAGAGCGCTTCACGCTTCCGGAAATATCTAGGACTTCTCAACAAACAATTCGTAACAATGTATCAAGAACAACTTAATGAGCTCCATGAAGATGGGACCACTGATACAAAACTCTTCAAAAGCTTTGATGAGTTCATTGATGATCTAGTTCTTACTTGGTGGATGGGTGAAACCACAATATCAGCTGCGAAGGTTATGGACGTCTTCGAAGTGTTCACTCTATTTTTCAATACTATTCTCCAACGATTTCTTACAGGTGTCTCACGCCGTACTTACAACACTGAAATCCAAGACATCTTCAAAACGAATATGGAGAAAATCCCTCCCTTGGTGGGCATTTACATCGATGAAACTGGTGTAGTCACATATGAGTCAATTGATCCCCAGCTAATCAAATATCCAAGATTTCGGAATGTTCTCTTTCAGATTTTTCATGAACTATTAATACTTACACGAAAAACTATGCCCAAGCAAACCTACCGATCTCTTGTCTTTGAGCATATTAGTCCGCTCATCCGTACTGAACAAGGCCGTCTGAAAACCTATTCCCTAACTGAAAAAATTGTGATGGAAATCCTATGAGCAACCCCACCGAAAGTACCACCCAACCTATTGCTACAAAACGCCCGTATACCCACATTGCCAAAGCTGTTGTCGTCGGTGATGCAGCAGTCGGCAAAACAAGTCTTCTCGTCCGTTATGTCAAAGGCATCTTCAATCCCACATATATCCTAACCATTGGTGTTGCCTTCCATGTAAAGGATATTGTCGTTGGTGAAGATGTTCTTCGCATGCAGGTGTGGGATACAGGGGGTCAAGAACGATTTGGTCCAATTCGCCAGCTCTATTATCGTGGAGCTAAGGGTGTTCTTCTGGTATATGATCGGTCTAATCCAGAATCGTTTAACCGAGTTGATTACTGGCTTAATGAGGTCAAACGAGCCTGTGGTGATGTTCCATTAGTTCTTGTCGCCAATAAATCCGATCTATCAGAAAAAGTGAAGTCAGGAGAAGGAATGAAAAAAGCAGAAGAAAATTCATTGGTATTCGTTGAAACAAGTGCGAAAGATGATACAAATGTTGATTATGCATTCTCTGAACTGTCAAGACTAATTCTTAACAGGGCGGCGCCTTAGATTCCCTATTTTTTCCTAATTAAAGTGAGAACTGCTGCAAAAGTGCCCATTTGAGCAGAGGTTTTGCTTGAACCAGAACCAATGATTAGAACATCGCCAACTTCGATGTTAAAAGGGTCGATGACGATAGCGAGCTCACTTTTCTGAATTCTATGATCTTTTGCCATGATGAGCGTGTCTTGATTTAGATCTTGGATGAATGTTGTTGCACCACTAGCTCCCGCTTGCATAGCTGCGTCTCTTTGTTGAACACCATCAGTGACAAACTGAGCGAGCTGACGCAGTTGACAACCATAATTGTAAATATCAACGGTGTAACTGCTCCGTGGAAGCTCAACAAATTTTATTATGACGTGATTGAGCGCCTTGCAATGGCGTTTCCCGTTAGGGGAGAGCTGATGACCCTCACGCTGAATAGGCTCAATTAAGTCCAGCTTTCGAAGAAATCGGATGAGAGACCGTATGCTTCCGCCACCGAGTTTGAGTTCTGAACCTAGTTTATATCGACCAATAGGAGCTTTACTTTGGCAAAAAAAGTAGAATGCGGCAATAAGATGCCAAAGATGATATTGAGTTGGAGGGCCTTGATGATTGGTTTTGTCTAAAAGGGTAGTGAGCTCCACAGAATTCCTCTCCCTCAATACACTTCACACAATAAGCTCTCCTTTTTTAATCTTCAATGTTTGTATACGGAGTTGAGCCTGGCTTAGCTGTAACTGATGCACTGCTTGTGTCACTGGTTGGGTGATTAATCCAAAAAGGATGGCATTACTGGCTATGTGAATCAGCGTAAAGGGTAATCCCATAATGAAAGATACGATGAATGGTATGCTGAAAGTAAGGCTATAAGCAAGAGTAGTTACCAAATCAAAAAAGAGAGTCAAAAGTAGACCGAACATTGCTGGTATCCAAAACCATCGAATATCCGGATAATCGAGTCGCTGTAGGGCTTTTCCCACGATTCCTCCCACAATTCCAATGAAAATAGTGCATCCAATTACTGCCAATCCAATAGGAGGGATAAAAGCCCCCCAGGGATTCCATAATTGATAGATGACCATGGCAATGAAACCTACGAGGGCTCCAATAATTGGACCAAAAAGAAATCCGCTCAGAAATACCATGACTGATGAGAGTTCAACGTTTGGAAGTGCGAAAAGAGCATAATTTCCTCCGATAGCCAAGGCTGCGAATATTGCAATGAGTGCAACTCGGGTTGCTACTGGACTTTTAGGGGTGGACAACTTTCTTCCAGTACCATTCACGGTAATCAATTCCATTGGGGTGTTCGACGTGCAATGATGACACTTAACGCAACAATGATTAGGGTGATTACAAATGTCGCAAAAAACAGCAAAGTTGTCAGATTTGTCGAGCTCCTTGTAGGCATAACAAATTCAATGCCTAAGTGGTAATCATTTAAGAAGAAGAACTCTGTGTAGCCTGCTAGTAAAATTCCAGTGCTCAAATCATAAATCAAGGTAGTGTTCTGGTTTCCCCAGGGACCTTGGTGGTAAACATACGCTCTCGTTGTGGTAGTTGTTAGAATTTCTAAGCTCCCATTCATGAAGAAACTCGATGCTGCATTGATCGCAGCTTGATCAACAGTATCCCATTCAAGATGCGAGACTAACCCCGGGAACCAGGGCCAGATGCTAAATACAAGTTCAGAAGCGATACGCGAATCATTAGCTGGAACTGTAAGATTACCGATAGTAAGAAATCCATGGAGTTCATTATTCTCGATTTTATGAATTTCAAAGGTAATTTCTTGGCCTGCTCGGGTCTTCCAATATGTACCTGAACCAAACCCGAATTCCACAACTTCATTTGTAACATTTGTTATTAACCAATGAAGTTTTGGTGAAGTAAAAGCATCCGGTTGTAATCCATGAGCGTATGCTTGGGATTGGGCCGTTGTTGGTTGAGCGCTAAGCAGGACTGTTGACAAGAGTAAAATGCAACTTAATACTACGATTGATTTTATTCGCAATTCTTAGGTCACCGCAGTTTGATATAAGCCCAAATTGATGCGATGAGGACGATTACCCCTATAGCTCCAATTATTCCGAAAACTACAATGAGCTCCGGATTAATAGTGGGTGATGGTGTTGTGGTGTGTTCAGGCGCACAATATTTCCATAATACATGATCACCATCAGAGAGGACATAATTATCGGCAGCAACGGGAGCGAGGTAATCGTTCACCCAGTATTGCCAATAGTACCCGTTGTTATCGGCGTTGTTTTCAACACCATTTATTGATTGGATGAATTTGCCATATGCAAATTGAATGAAGGTTACTAATGTAGTTTGGTTAAGAATATCAAAGGCAGTTATTCCACTTAGGTTTGAAAATACAGTTTGTGTTGAGTTACCATAATCGATGGTTTGCTCTAGATTTGAAGCAACCCATTCATAGGTTTCAAAGCTACTAGATGAAGTGTTGGCCGTTGTGGTGTTGGTTATGAGGAAAATCAGCGAAAGAAGAAGGACTCCATAAATAGCCTGTTTTTTCAGAGTTAATCGCCCTAAACGTATTTGTAGGATAAAATATCCTACGACTATTAAAGCACTTCTATTTATCAAGGTAAATATTCAATTAAGATTCCTTGATGGGTCAAGATTTGGTTCTTTTTTGAAGCTTTTCTTGAATGAAATCTGCTAATTTTGTGATCTTAACTGACTGCTCTTTACCAGTCTTCATATCACGGACATTAGCGACCTTTTTGGCAAGTTCTTGAGGTCCAATGATAGCAACAAATGGGATCTGACGTTTACTGGCATCCTCAAGATGTTTGGTTAGTGACCATGAAAAACCATTGAAAAGTGTCCTTATTCCCGCTGCTCGGAGGAGTGAGGCGACTTCTCGACAACTGCTTAGTTGTTTCTTTGAGACCGGAGCTAAATAGATTTCAGCGGGTGGTTCTGGGGGTGGAAGCAAGTTCATTTCTTCAGCAAGTTCCAAAATTACAGTCTCACCAAAACCGAATCCAGTCCCTGGCAGTCGTTGTCCTTCAAAAATGCCGACAAGATCATCATAGCGACCTCCTCCTGCAATTGCTCGAGGTAATCCCGTACGGCGGTCCCAAGCTTCAAAGACGATGCCCGTGTAATAATCAAGCCCCCGGGCTATTCCTGCATCAAATTCACAGACATCTGTTATTCCTAAGTCATTCAATTGCATAGCGAGTTGCCTAAGAGGGCCTAAGGTTCGTTGAGTTGATTTGTCAAGTTTTATGTCATCCATGGCCTTAAGGAAATCTTTTGGTGTTCCTCGAATTGCAGAAAAATCAGTGAGTCGTTCTGCTGCCTGTTGAGTAATACCCGTTTTTCGAAGTGCATTGATAAGTGCCTGACGTTGAAGTTGTGGAAGACTTTTTTTCAATTCTGTAATTTCTTTAGAAGCTGGAAGTTTTGGTTCGGCTTTTTGTTTTCCAATATAGAAATGACGAAGTTTGAGGGCAATTTGGTCCGCTTTTTTTGCTGGGGTACCGATTTTTGTGAGCCGGTCAACAATGGATTCTTGTAAGAGTTTTTCGCGCCGGTCTAAGACTCGTATAATCTCTGTGTAATTGGTAAGTTTCAATGATTCGATGAAACTTTGGATTAAGCGCCGGTCATTGATCCGAATAACGAAATCTTTTGGTGTGAAGTCAAGGCTTAGAATGATTGCTGCGAGCACGTTGATAACTTCGGCATCAGCGGCGACATCTTCGGTGCCTAAAATATCGACATTCAATTGCCAAAATTCCTTAACGCGCCCTCGTTGTTGGGTTTCATCTCGAAATACGCGCGAAATTGAAAACCACCGTATTGGGCGTGGATAATACTGCTGTTGGGCGGCAAGCATCCTAGCAAGAGAGGGTGTTGTTTCTGGACGCAATACAAGCTGCCGGTCTTTGCGATCTGTGACTTTGAAAGTTTCTTCAACGAGTGATGGTCCGGATTTCAACTGATATAGTTCTAGTGGTTCAACTGTTGGGCACTCATATTCGATATAACCAAACAATTTAGGAGTCTCACGGAAGGCTTGAAGTATTCTATCAATTCGTTGATAAAGTTCAGGGTAGAAATCTCGAAATCCACCAACGGCTAGATCTTTTCCGCGTTTCATTTTCATCAACTCATGTTCGTACTTCTCTCTATTATTCATGTTGATAGTGAAAAATGGTGCCGGGACAGGGATTCGAACCCCGACCTAAAGCTCTCAGCATCCTATCCATGAGGATAGGGTTCCACAGGCTTCAATGCTACCATTGCGCCTGGGTAATTACCAGTTTACACCTTCGGGAGCTGGTAAATACTTACCAACATAATCCCGGCACGGTGCCCCGGCACGAAGAAATGTTGAACCAAGCCCTCCCACAAAAAGCTTTCCTCTTATATTTAGAAGGTATAACCCCCTCTGCATCTGCTATTTGTCTACCAATGGGCTATCCAAAGCCTTGTATTGACAAGTCTGAAGCTGATTAGCGTTAAGCAACGTCGATGTTATCGGAGGGGAATCCGAGATCACTAAGAATGTTCTTGATGTTGTGGCGGTGATCTCCTTGCAAAACAATGACACCTTCTTTTGCACTACCTCCGCATGCACATCTCATCTTGAGTTTAGTGACAAGTTCGGAAAGTGAAATTTCTCGGCTGTTTATACCCTCAATGAGAGTAACTTCCCGTCCCCATTTTCGTCTCTCGACGCTTACTTTTATTCGCTGCTCTGTCTTCGCCAATTCTTGGCAGCGACAAATATCTTTAGGCAAACTGCAAATAGGACAAATTTCTGACATTATTTACCTCATAGAATTATGGTGATAAGGGATATCCAATTTAACCCTTATAAAAGCTTACGGAGGTGCTTGTGATAGCTCCATGGAGTTGAGAATTAGGTCTCAGTTGCTTGGGGTGAAGTGTTTACCGTGCAGTAAGCTTCTTAATGATTTGAGGGCGCTCCTTGTACATTATTCGTGCCCCGCAGAAAGGACATTTACTGGAAGGCAAGGTTGTAGCAAAAGGCTTACCGCAATGGGGACACCGATTACTAGGAGGCATTGAAGGGACTGGGGTTTGACAATAAGGGCAGGAAAGTGTTTTCCCACATTTAGCACACCGAAATGTAATTCTGAGCACCTCGAAAATATGTACTGCTAGACGGCATCTCTCGTCGCTTAATAAGTTTTGCTCAGTTCTAGAGCATTTATGGTAAGAAAGGAAGGCTGAGAAGGATGATGCCAACAATTACGCTGCCAATGATTAGACTCATCATGATTATTGCGATGATTAGATTCTGCCGCTTTTTCCTCAATAGTTTTTTCACCTTTTTTCTGGAAATACACCCGTGGCCAATAAACTTGAAAGACGTGTTAGAGCAGGGATACCCCGAATCTCTTCTTCGAAGAGAGGAATCTCTGTAATCATGAAATCGTCATAAATCTCATGAATTTGGCTTAAATATTGGGTCTGCATGGTTTTTCTAGCCCTACAAAATTGACAATTTGGAATATCTGGGAAAACCATGTTCACAATAATATGGCTACTTGGAATTTGATATTCGTAGAGTGTTTGTAAAAGGCGTTCAGTCTCAGATACTGCCATAGCTTCAGGAATCATAACAATGACAAAGCTAGTTCGTGTCGGGTCAGTGAGTTCAACCCGTGCTTCATTAATGGCGACTTTAAGGTTCTCGAGATTTTCCAAAGACCGGTCTTCTCCTTTTGGGTCTCCTCGTCCGAATATCGATTTTAATCGGCTAAACATGCTACTGAATCGCATTCGGAATTTGATGAGTTTTCCAAAAAAGCTGTCAAGCATTTCTGGGAGCCCTAAAAGGCGAAGTGTGTGGCCTGTAGGAGCAGTATCAAAGACAACTAGATCATATTCGCACTTATGAATAAATTCTAGTACTTTGGAAAAGGCAAGTGCTTCATCTGATCCAGGAGCATTCATGTCTGCGAGATCCTCAAGACCCATCATATCACCCATCGAGCCGATTTCGCCTGTGTCGGATTGTTGTGCAGTTTCTTTGTACTCTTCGTATGCTTTTTGGGGGTTGATTTCCATTCCGTAAAGGTTCTTTACGCCTTTGATGGGAATGACTTCTCCACCACTGATATCCTGGGCAAAGCAGTCTCCAAGACTGTGCGCAGGATCTGTACTAATTACAATAGTTTCTCGACCATGTTCAGCTGCCCAAAGTGCGGAAGCGGCGGCACTGCTTGTTTTACCTACTCCCCCCTTCCCTCCAAAAAGGAGAAATCGAAGAGTTGCTTTATCTAGCAAATCAACAATGGTCATAATCTTGTATCTCCGATAATATGATTCGAATGGATTACTTGGCTTATAGACTTATCCTGAGTCAATTAAGGTGGTAAAGGACCAACTAGTTGACTGACAGCTAACAACGCATAAAGCAAAATTACGAAAATAGCAATGAGGGTCACAACACCGACTAGATAAATTGAATATCGCATTCTGATTAATCCGCCTATTAGGCCAGCGAACATGATGATGAGAAGGGCAACAAATGTAATTACTGCATCCCATGTCGGTAGCAGTGACTGAATAGGTCCAACAACAACAAAGGGGTACAACCCATAGCTATATCCAATTAGCAAATATCCTAGAGCCCCACCAAACACAAGAAAAAGAACAGTCGCAATTGAGTCTATTGGTTCTCGTGGGGGTTCTTCTGCTATCTCATTTTCAGTTTCAGTTGATACTTTCATTTTTTTCTTATTCTCCGGTTGGTTTGTATATAACGAGGCAAATGGGAACATTTGCAGTTGCCCAGTTTTGATATTTGTCCTCGTACTTTAAACCATAATCTCGCTGTCCCTGATTCCCGAGGATAAGAAAAAGTGTATTGGCCCGAGCCTGTTTATAGAATCCGAGTAACCACCGATCCGTCCTGTGAAGTAGTTTTTGGGCCAGTTCCAATGGTGGACGGCTAGTATGTTCTTTGTAAAGGGTATCGAAATCGAGGAAGTGAATGTAAAGAAAATCAGAACGATTCAAGAGTTTTGCTGTTTCAATGTAGGTTCGCATATCAGTGTCTGCTGAATGAAATGTAGCTTGACCAGCATTTTCTCTTTGTGTTTCACGATCGACAAGAACCGCGGATTTGCCTTGATGCGTGAGAAAGGAAAATAGATTGAAACCATCTGCTTGGTTCCCGTGAATGAGCTCATTGATTACGTTAGAGGCTAATCCATCTTTTGTATTCAAAGTTAAAATGACACGAGCTTCTTTGAGTAAAAATTGGGGTTTATGCAAGGCAACCTCAAGTAACCCAAAGTTATCAAGATTAACTAACACTACACGTTCTGTTGGTGTAGTGGTGGATAAGTTGATGCCTGGAGCTAGCACTGATGGTGCTACTAATCCTAGTTGATTTAGAATAGTGGCTGGCATTTGCATCATTTGTCCTTCTATACTTTCAAATGACACTGCATTCCCACCAGATTTTAGCTCAAAACTGATATCTGACTTTTTCATGGTTACCTAAAAGAGTTTGTTGAGTTTATGGAGTGGGGAAACAAATCTGCGGTTATCTCAAATGGGCGTTAAGACGAGGATGAAAACAAACACCTGCATCAGTATTATCATTGCCCCTTCGAATATGTCTACCTTCTGATCATCTGTTAGAGCACGTTTCAGAAACCATAATGAACCAGCTGCCGTAGCGAGCTGTAGAAGCACGGCTGAATCGAGAGGAAGAGGAAGAAACATAGCTACGCTACCCACGATGAGTAACAATACCTGTGTTGTACCGCCTAAAGTGTTGCCAATAGCAATGTCGGCTTTGCCCTTGTTGGCCGCAATAACAGCGATGCCATGTTCAGGAAGGGCTCCTGCGGCTCCAATAATTAGTGCCATAACGGAAATGCGTTGGGTTTCAGTAATTCCAATTCCGGTCCAAGGCACGAATTCAAATGTGAGCTCTACTGCTTCTGCTAAAAGGTATCCAGCAATAAAGATGCCCACAAAACCTATGAGGGATAATAATGCGGAAGTTCGCTTTGAATGCCGTGGTGTAGGAACAGGTTTATCTTTCGCTGATGGCTTCCTGACAGCATAAATCGCGTATAAAACATACGAGAGTACCATTAGAAATCCCAAGACGGGGGGAAGAAAAGTGAGCTCAGGAATGACTCCGTGAATGAGTTGGTTAATATAATGTAAAACTCCAAATGCAAAAAGAAGCGTCATTACGACAATTGTCCATCGCATTAAATCAGTATCATCTTCAACAACTTGACGAGGAACTTTAACAACTCCCGTTTTTCGAGTTGAAAGAAACACAACAATGCCAAGGAGTAATATGTTGAACCCTGCTGCCAAAACTACGCTCAAAACAGCGATTTCGACTAGCTCAAGATTACCCGTTGCATAACCACGCCATGCGGTTAGGGCGCTTACAACGGCTTCAGGAGTATTGGATGCAAGTGATGAAAGGACACCGATGAAATAAGCGCTTAATCCGGCTAAAGCTCCTAATGATTCTAATCCATCAATTGCAACATGTGAAGCTCGGAAAGTTAACCAAAGAGCAAATGCCATTGTTCCAATTACTAATATCAAAGGATTTTGAAATACGAAGAGTGATAGAAGGAAAAACACGAAGAGGGCAACAGCTACAATCGCTTCTCGCCGGAAAATATGAAAGCCTTTGTGTACTACAGGTTCACTTGTTAATATGCGGCCCCTTTCATAGACGTGGGTGTCAGTCAACTGAACCAGCTCATTGCTTGAATTCTTCTGTATCGGTCAATGTGTGAAGGAGCATTCCTTCTACTGTGAAAGGCATTAAGCTTTTGGCAACATCAATGGCGTCATCAAGTTTTCCTTCGGTTTCCGCATAAATGGTTAGAACTGGATCTCCCTCCTTTACTCGGGAGCCAATCTTTGCGTGTAAATAAAGACCGGCCCCATGAACCTTTGGTGTTCCTGCTGCTCTGGCGATTCGAACCAAGGCGCGGTTATTTAAAGTGGCCACGTATCCATCAGAGGGCGCAGTCAAATCATAGGTGTAAGTTCCAATAGGTATCTGTTTAGGGGTGATCTCGGGTTTGCCATTTTGCGCTTTGATAATTTCTCGCATTTTCTCTAAAGCTTTTCCTGAAGCCAGTATCTCTTTAGCTAGTTTTCGTCCTGCACCACGAACAGCTAAACCACCCATTTCCAGTAATATTCCCGCTAATCCCGTTGATTTTTCGATAAGACTTGTTGGGCCTCCTCCCATGAGCGTTTCTAATGCTTCTTTGGCTTCGAGTGCTGGACCAATTGCGTGACCTACCGGTTGGCTGCCATATGTCACAGCACAATGAACAGAAATACCTAGCTCATTACCAACAGTAATGAAATCATGGCTAAGTCTTCTAGCTTCTTCCATAGTGGTGACTTTACAGCCTTCGCCTGTAGGTATATCTAAAACCATGTATCGAATTCCTGTTGAGAGTTTTTTCGACATAATTGAGGCAATCATTTGAGGCTGAGGATCGATTTGAAGAGGATGTTCAATTTGAATAAAGAGATCGTCTGCAGGTGCGAGATTCAATGCGCCTCCCCAAACAATGGATGCTTTTGCATCCTTTACGATTTGTTGTAATTCTTCTACACTGAATTCAACATCTGCAAGAACTTCCATGGTATCAGCAGTCCCACTGGGGCTTGTGATGGCTCGACTACTAGTTTTGGGAATTAAGAGTCCGGCCGCTGCTACGATGGGTACGATGATTAATGAGACCTTATTTCCTGGTACTCCACCAATGCTATGTTTGTCAAACACATTTGTACCAAAATCTAGACGCTCTCCCTCTTCAGCCATAGCTCGGGTTAAGTGGACGGTTTCTTCTAATGATAATCCTCGGATTTGTTCAGAGACCAAAAAAGCGGCGATATCTATGTCTGATAAACGACCAGTTACTAGGTCTTCCACTATGGCTTCGATTTCTTCGCCTGTCAAAGTTAACCCATCCATTTTTTTTCGAATTGCTCTGATCGATGTCGGTTTAACATCGCTAGAAACTTCTACAAAGGCGCCTTCTTTTACATTCAATTCGCGTTGTACCTGATTTAGAATCCCCACCTTTCCTTGTTCAACTAGAGAGGTGGATTCTGCAATGGCAACTGTTTCTTCCTTACGATATTTGAGAAGGACGCGTTCACCTGCGAACATTGCTAAATGGGTGATCTCAACAGGGTTGAGTAAGATTTTGTGAACACCACCTGTGTCAACATCAAGAATTTGGGCTTTTAACTTCAAGGGATGACTCTCCTTTGAGAATTATAGTAGTTTTGGGAAACCATTAGGGTATTTCATCAAATTTTCGTTCTTCATAAATCCGGTGTTACTTTAATTTAATTGCCATTAGTTGGGCATCTTCACCATTGCGGTAGTAGGTTCGTAAAGTTCGGATTCGTTTAAAGTCGAGTTTATCATAGAGCTGAATTGCAGCATGGTTATTGATTCGGACTTCAAGAATGATTTCTTTTGCTGCATAAACGGTCTCTAAGGCTTTCATAGATTGTTTGATTAGTTTCGATGCGATTTTTTGTCGTCGATATTCCTGCAGAACCGCGACACTTACAATATGACCTCGACGAACCCAACGTAATCCAAAATTCGAGATGCCCCCTTCCATGCGACACATTATATACCCAATAACTTTGCCTTCAGTTTCTGCAACATAATATGCTTCGGGATATCTTTCTAGAATTTGACGAAAGAAATATTCAGGGTAGTTTTCTGGCAGGGTATCAAGATTGATTTGCATAATTGTAGGGATGTCCTTTGGTTCAGCCTTTCGTACAACGAAGCCTTGTAGTTCGGTCAATTAAATCAGCTATTAGAGTGCTAACAATTAGGTATTAAAAATTCATCGACTGACTATTTGGAAAGCTTTTTGAGTGTTGTCTCTCTGGCGTGCATAGAGTTTTACGGTGATATTCTTTGTCTAATGAAGAAACTTCAACACCCGATGAGTCCAAGACGGAATATGATTCTTCTTTCTCGGGTGGAGATTCTTTCATTCCGGATACCTACCTTCTTAAGCTACGAGACATCGTCAAAGAAGAATTCGTTGTTAGCTATGCATACATTGACGCTCAAGATAATTTACCAATTTTTGTCGTCGAAGTGGATTCGAAAATGAAAGAGCGGTCTGCTCGCCTCACTGAACGACTACAACCACATAATTTATTTGCTGTAATCCGACAGGTTGAACTCTTTGAAGGAACTGGGGAAAAGAGCACAGTTATCAAACTAGTCCCGGCACCTCCTCCTCGACGGGCTAGCAGTTACACAATGAACATCATTCTTTTTGTTGCCACTGTATTTACTGTTCTCTTAGCCGGCTGGTTCTTTGCAACCGATGTAGCCTTTGTTTACATTCATGTTGAAATTTTCAGGATTCCGTATAATCCTTACATTGTCATGATCACGTATACTATTGCACTCCTTGCCATTATTGGGCTTCATGAATTCGGACATGTTGGAGCAAGCCGATATCATCAAGTCGAAGCTTCGATGCCCTATTTCATTCCAGGCTTCTATTATGGAACCTTTGGAGCACTTATTGTCCAACGGTCCCCTCCACCTACACGAGATAGTCTTTTTGATCTTGGAATTAGTGGACCTCTTGTTGGATTCGGCGTCTCTATAATCGTTGTGGTAGTTGGCTTGTCGATGAGCCCAATTCTCAGTCCCACTGAATTTTCTCAATTAATGGTCTTCGTACAATCACTTGGATTACCTCCCAGCCCCCTTCCTACACCAATTCTCTTCGACCTGATTTGGCTTCTGATTACCTTTGGTATTCCTCCAGGGTATACTGCTTATGTTCATCCCGTTGCATTTGCCGGATGGGTAGGATTTCTTATCACTGCTCTCAATTACTTTCCAATCGGTCAACTTGATGGAGGACATGTCTCACGTGCACTAGTCGGAGGAAGATATCACCGATTGGTTTCTTTTATCGGAATTTTTATTCTGTTTATCTTTGGCTATTGGTTTATGGCATTAATTGCATTCTTTCTCTTTGCGGGACGACACCCAGGACCGGTTGACGATGTCTCGCCTGTAAGTGCTTGGAGAATGATTATTGGAGCTATTTCATTTGTGATGGTAATTTTACTTCTCCCACCGCTGACCTCAGGATTCTTAGTACCCTTTCCCTGAGTCGACCTTGCTCTACTATTATTAATGCAGTTGAATTAAACTGATGGAAGAACATCAGTTCCATGAGGCATAGCCCATATGGTGGAATCTCGTCCTACTTGTTCAAAAGCTGCGTCTAATGCATTCTTGACGGATTTGAATGGCGTTACATAATAATATTGTTCTAGTTCTTTAGGATCAAGATCTGAGATTAAATACTGATGGACTCGTTTCGCACCTTGAGCCATGTAGAAAATTTTGTGACCTCCCATGATGAAATTGGTCTGTATCTGATGACTTAGCTCCTCATAAGACGGATATTTATGTGCCCACTCTTCAAAGACTTGATTTCCTATCCCTTCGCGGCATTCTAGAAGGGCAATTAACACTCCTCCATCTCGTACAGCGCCTAGGGCATGTACCATAGCTTTAGTTCCTTGATACAAGTTGATATCCTTTGGGTATCCAGAACTGGTTATCACTATGTCAGCCTTTTCTTTGATTTTCAACCGGCCCATTGAATCTGCAAATTCAGTGCCTTTTAGAAAAGCCTGTTCAAGATCTCCTGCATATGCCGCTACAATTTCTTTTTTTGTGTTTCGTACAATATTCACTATAAAATCGGTACGGGCTAGCTTGGCAGCTTCGGTCATATCAAGGTGGATGGGGTTTTCTTCTAGATTACCTGTGGACGCTTTTGGATGTGTCAACATCCCGTGATTTTTATTAATGGTTGCGCGTCCACTTATTGCTGGGAGCACGCTTTTCCGTCCTCCACCAAATCCAGCATAATAGTGGTAGCCAATATCTCCTGTGAGTATATGAAGATCCATTTCATGGAATATTCGATTAATTTCCACTTTGGTACCATAAGATGTCGTACCAACATTAACCAAGTTTTTTGCATCGCAACTGTGAACTGAAATCTGGTGCTCATTACACGCTACATCACATAAGAGGTTTTGTTGTTCTTCGAGAGTCGTTGCTCTGTGTGTTCCTGTCCCAAAAATAATGGTAACATCTTTCTCCTTGACACCCGCGCCTTGTAGTTGTTCGATGAGGGGATTAATCATAAAATGACAAGGTAGTCCTCGAGTGTGATCATCAACCACAATTGCCGCAGACTGTCCTGGTTGAGCGATTTCACTTAGCTGTGGGGAGCCAATTGGATTCAAAATAGCCTTTGTTACGGTTTTATTTGGGTCAGTTACTCCTTCAACAGGTTTAGCATCTAACAAACCTAGATAATTCCTATCGGGAATTTTTAGGCGAATTTGCTCCGAACCATATAGGAAATTAACATCTGCCATCTTTGTCACATCAGAAGATTTTAGACATTAGAATGGCATCTTCACACTACAAAAGAATTCTGGCTTGACAACCCTAATTTCTTTGGAATGAAAAAAATTAGAGAATGCCTTGACGTTGAAGCTTATCAATTTCTTTAAACTTATTTGGCAAATACTCTTCAGTGACGAAACTCAAGCCATAGCGACTGAAAGCTTGTTGTTCAGCTTTTCTTTGATTCTTTAAGAACATCTTCAATTCTTGTTGCCAGAATTTGGTTTGATAGCGCGGATCTTTCAATAAATCTTGTGTTCGTTTTTTGTCGGTGTCTGTAAAAGCGTCACTGGGGAGATTGTATTTCTGAATATCCGAGGCCCAAACGCCCATCCAAATTGCATCAGGTGTAGCAAGGCCTCGTAAATGTGCCGCAGAAGCGCTTCCGGATATGATAACCATGGCGATATGAGCTCCCCATGGATCTGCATCCACGAAAAGATACGTTGGTAAATTCAACTCATATCGGAGCCTTCGTATTGTGCGCCGAACGCTCCTGGGTGCCTGACCTGCAGTATGAATGAGCAGCGCATCGTGTGTTTCATGGACTCCATCCTCTACGAAACGCGTAAACATGCCGCCGGATTCGATGGCGATTACTTTCTTGGCTTTACATTTGATGAATTTTGCGGATGTCAAATAAGGACCAATCATAAGGCCATCGGGGTGATCAGTGCAATTCACCTGCTTACCTGCATATTTTTGTGGGGACGTATACTCGATGGTAAGATCGCCATAGATGGCGGCCCGTTCTTCTGGGAAAACTCGAAATGATTCACGAGGGGTTTTAAGTTTGGCTTCAACATCAGTGATTGTTGTATCGCTTTCACTTTGTTGACCGAATTTCACGCCGTACCCAAAGGATTGATAATAAATATCTCGTAAAGTGCTTGATTTTCCTTCAGTCAGAAGCTCTTTCAGAAATCGCATAACCCAAATAAATTGACTAAAACTACGGATTTGACCGACATTTTTTGTCGATCGTGTGACTGTCTTTCCTGCTAGAACGTATTGACCCAGTTCTTGGTCAAAACGGATGTTTCCCGTACTTCGACTTGGTAGTTCAATTTCTGGAAATTCGCCTTTTGATAGAGTTCGATATAGTGATTGTCCAACCCCTTTCATCTCCGAACGAATTTGCTCAGAATTTTTTTGTTCTTCTTTGAATGCTTTTGGCTCTTTTTTGATTTGGCGTATTCGTTTTGCTTCTCCTTTCACTAATCGCCACTCAAGCTGGCCTCCCCGTTTTCGGGCTTCAATTAATCCCTCTTCTTCCATTTTCTTCAGGACTCGACGAAGGCGATTAGAGTCAATTCTTAATAGCTTGGTAAGGCGCTTTGTGGGCTTCCATCGGCGCGTAAGTTGTCTGATGATTTGATCAGGTGTAGTTTCTGCCATTTTCTTCCTCTCCGCGTTCATTCCTCCTCCTCAGGGTTCTCAACTTCTGGTGGAGATTCTTCCAAAAGTCCCTCTTCGGCGGGGGGTAGCTCTTCTAGTTCTTCTTCTCCTTCAAGTTCTATCGTCAACGCACTTTGAACAAGAGGTTTTGTATCCGGGACCTTACGTTTTCCAGCTAATGCTGCAATATCCCGCGCAATAATTGGAAGGTATTTTTCATAAACACTGGCGCGAACTCGTTCTCGTTGTACTTTTTCTTTCTGGCGTAAATGGCCTTTAAGACTCCGTGCACATTCCATCAATCCCATACGGATATCGTGCTCTAATTCAGTGAGATCTGCAATGAATTCCTTACCTGCGGTCTTGAAAGGAATTTTAGTGCTTACTACTGCAACAAAAGCCGCAATGGGCATACCAGGACGAATTCGGTATCGGGACCAGGGAATTGCCCGAATCACCTTAGCCGCAACATCTTTGTACTCATCAAAAATCAATGGAATTCGATTGGCAAACCGATAGATGATTATCGATTCTTTCAACGGAACACCACCGCCATAAGCTAGTCCACATTCAACAATGAAGGGATGACCTCCATAGCTATTTGGCGGGCGTTGAGTCACTTGGACAAATTCTGGGTTTAGTGTTGAACGGATCCCCATTTCTAAGAGTTTTATTCCTAGGGGTGAAAGAACTCGAGCATCGGGGGGTAACCATTTACTAAACTCTTCAAAACCACGAGCGATTTTAACCAAATCATTGGGTTTGAGCCCTCTGGGATCTTGGGAATAGGGCATATTAATGGTTTTTAAGAAGGCTTTAGCGGTTTTAGGTCCAACACGATGAAAATGAGTACGCAGAAATGTCACCATATCAGTGGTTCTTGTATTCTCGACCACTCGGGAAAGCTGTTCTATATCCATCCCCTTTGGGTGGGGATTAACTGATTGAGGTGGGGGAGGCAGCTTCTTCACTGAACGTTTGTATTTATGGGCGGTTCCATCAGGCTCCGTAAACGAGAGATTAGCATAGGGTGTAATTAGGGCGGTTTGTTCGATATAGTCGAGGATAAAACGCTTTGCAGTTCGCCAGTTACCCTCCAAGGTGAACTCTAGTGTACACCCACGCTCGTCATTTCGATTTTTCCGGCGTTCCCATTTCATTAGTTCTGGTTTGTTTTCTTCAATGTCCTGTCGTAAAGTCACCTCAAAGACATGATCACCACCAACGGGGGCGGATGTGACATGCAATGGTTCGCTGGTCGTGATTTGCCCAAAAAGAAATGCCATCTTTCCACCAAGGCCAAAGCGGCCACGCGCTTGCTTGTGTTCATATTTCGAACCATATAGAATTTGTCCAAAAGCAGGGAGAATATGATCACGGGGGACACCAATACCGTTATCCTGGACACGAAGTTTAAACCAGCTAGGTGAGACCTCTTTTAACTTTACATCAATTGTTGGAAGGAATCCACCATCTTCACAAGCATCAAGGGAATTTTCCACAAGTTCACGAACAGCTGTGTATAATGCTCTCATATTGTTATCAAAACCGGCGATTGACCGGTTTCGGTAGAAGAAATCAGCTGGTGAGATTGATTCAAAAGTCACTGCTTCAGTCATTTAAATCGCCTACTTAATTCTCGTTCTGTGTCACTTCTCCCAGGAATCGCCTTGGAGCAGAAGTTTGAACATCATAGACTTTCTAATATATGGTTAAAAAGTATCTGCCTATCCTTGCTCTTTCTGCTATGGATTTTCGAGTTCTTCATCAGGTTTTCGTGGAACAAGGTTATCAAAAAGCAATGTTGTAACAACGAAAATCACTATCAATGCAATAATCGATGTTAGTCCATAGGGTGATATCAACAGAAGCGTGATAAATCCCAGATACCGTATGCTACCAATCACCTTGGCAATGATATCGTCCGCAGTCCGAAATAAAGGATCGTTAGATGGGTTATTGTCTCCTTTAGTCGTAAATCGGAGTTCACCTGATTCGTAATAGATATTTACAATGCGATGAACAATAGGTACAGCACGAATATTACCAAGTAATGATGAAGCATTATAAATTACGATATCTCCTACTTGTAATGTGGTTGGATCTACTGCTCGGACAATTACAAGATCGCCACGATAAAGTGTGGGTTCCATAGACGCCGATTCAACAGCTAGTAACGGGGATGGTGTTTGAAGATAACTCTGCAGCCCGATGCCCGTTCCCCAAACGATTACTAATACAAGCCCGATTATAATCGCGTCTTCAATGATTTCCCGTTTCCAACTTTTCTCTTTGCTCAATTCAAGAACCTCAAAACGCTAATAGGAAAAATGAAGCATTCATCATAGTAAAAAGATATGCGTTTCAGACAATATCTAACCTAATGATTTTTGAATAGCTTCTATAACCATGAATTGGTGCTGAGTATATGCATTTCATAACCAAGATACTAACCAACTCGGTAGATAGCTCCGTGCACCGTGCTTTTCTTCGATATGGTAGAGGCGAATATCCTGGACCTGCTACTGAAATAACCATAACCAAGGTGGGTAAAGTCAAAGTTCGTTCAACATTCATGTATCAGGATCTACCTGCAACAGTTATGCTTACAATGGTCCCTGTAGAAACCGTGTCGCTTTCAGGGATTATTTTAGGCTATGAACCACTCGACGAGATTCTAGCAGATTTAGGATTTGAAGCAGCGCCGTCGAAAAAGAAACCCCGAACTTTATTATACCAGTCAAAACTAGTCGGGAGCTTCACTACAAAACAAGCGGCTCTTCTTTATGAGAGTGTCGGCGAAAACGCTTACATCTTTTGTAATTTATCCACCAAAATAGGATGGCTTCATAAAACGAAAGCAAAGATTCCATCGGCTCAGAAAGAACCTCCACTTAGTGAACGACTCAAATTCAGTACAACTCAAGTTCCTTCAGGAACTGAATTCGTTCAAGAGCTTCTCCATGAACTCGTACCTGATTTCGCTGAGGATGTTCCTTCAGAGTTTTCTTCTTTGCTCATTGAGAATACCTATGAGATTCAAGATCTGATATTTCCGCCGGACATGAAACAACTAACCTCGAAAGAAGTGCGGTTGAAAACCCAGCGGAGCGGGATTTTACATCGCAAACTACACGTCGATGAGTCTGAATTCAATAAGAAACATTCCATGACAGTTTAACAACATTCTTTAACTGCCTTTATCACCGAAACCAAAAATAATTAAAAAGGGCAAGCGGTTCACTCTCTCCTAATATCTAAAGGTGTTTTCAAACATGCAATGGTCGTTGGTTCTTCCCTGGTATTCTGTATATGGCGCACTTCTAATTGCCTTTGGTATTATTCTCGCAATCTGGCTAGTTTATATGGTGGAAAAGGCTCGCCAGCCTCCTTGGTCGAAAATGATTATAGCAATTATTTTTATTGCGTTGGCTGTTGGGTTTGGTGTGCATCTCATCTTGGTTCAACTTGGACTTTGATGTCGCTTATTCTCTTATCGTGATTTTTTTCTGCTAGAATAGACGGGCTTTTCCATCTAAGATTAATTGTTGAACAGAACAGACATCCTCAAGCTCCGCGTCAACAATCGCTGCGACATTTTTTTCGACAGCCCTCCAAGAGGCTTGTTCATCTGCGATTACCTCAGTTGAAGCGATTAATGGTTGGTCAATTGGATATCCAATTCGTGTTAGAATTTTGACTGCGATTTCTGAAACTTTGGGTTCCTCAGAAATTACTCGGTCAGCGATGCGTTGGGCTAAGACATTGTATATCTTCCCAACATGGTTTTGTGGGTTCTTTCCCGCCGTAGCTTCAAGACTCATCGGTCGACAAGGAGTAATCAATCCATTTGCACGATTACCTCTTCCTACTCCAGCATCGTCTCCCATCTCAGCAGATGTTCCTGTAATTGTCAAATAGTACATACCTCGTTGAGGGTCATCCGCAGAGTTAACAACCACGCTAACTTCACGTTCAGTAATCTTCGCCGCTTTATCAAGTACAGCATTCTTTACATCATCGAGAACTCCTTGATAGTGATCCGCATCGGGAATTAGATGTGCAATCATCGCCGCCGCGACGGTTAGTTTGATATCGCTGTTGGTTCGTAGTCCCATTACTTTGATATCTTCACCAACTTCTGGATGCTTCTTTTTGAAGGCATCCGAGTTCAGAAGTTGTTCCATCTCAAACACGAGTGTTTCGGTTTCTGAAAAGGGCGCAAACGCAACACCGAAGCTAGTATCATTTGCACGAGGAATGTCATCAACTGAATGATCAAAAACATGTGTGAGGTCGGCCGAACCGGGTTTTATTTTGTAATCCATCATAACTTGTTGTGTTGGGTCTAGGAAACGCAATGTATTTTGTAATGTTTTCTTCATCGATTCAAGGGTCAAAGTTCCAATAGGAACCCTGAGTAAATTCCCTTCTTTGAAGACTTCTGTGGTTGCTCGGCCCACAACACAAATGTAAATCGGTTCTAATAATTCTCCCCCACCAAAGTCTACTTGAGCACGTCCTCCAGCAATTGAGCCTTTGTCAACATTGTAATGGAGAATTCCGCCAAAATTGTCGATGTAATAGTTACAGAATTTCACACCAACATTCTCAACAATGGCGTCAAGAATTGTATCCGGATGACCTTTCCCTTTCCGTTCAACGATTTCTAGTGATTGATCTTCGATGGGAAGTGTAAATGCTTTCGTAACAGCGATATTTCGGGACATTTTCTTCACCTTGGGTTAGCCCGGATGGATGACTTTGATTTTTAAGAATTTCCTCTTTACATCCTCGAATATTCGTCAGACGAATAATATCTTACTCGCCCTTTGCCATAACACTTAAGCCAATCCACAACTACTTTGTAGTATCCTTGTGGCTACTAAGCGGAAAAGCTGTATAAACTGATGTCGAGGAATGATAGGATATGAGCCATTATGTTGATGAAGATGAAATACGGCGTTTAAGTCGGCGCATAGCTGAAGAGTTTGAATCGACTTATGGAACGCTAGACGAGAAAGTTGCACGTGTACCTGATGATGCCGCACTCGCTATTGCTGACGAATGTTGTGTTCATCTTGAGGTTGCCCGAGTAGCATATAGGGTTATGTTAGATGGAGTTATTCCAGACCCCAAACCCTCTTGCCGTATTCTTATGCAGGAATTTGATCGTCGAGCCCAAATAGGAAGGCCGGTTCCTGAAATCGATACATATCAACGAGAAGTAGCTATAACGGAAGGGAAATGGATTGAATATCTTTATGGACAACTTGGCAAAATACTACTGACCGATCTTCGAAATTTAGTAAATCTTGAACGAACTATTTCTGATGAAATTGAACCCGCAAACGAACAAGTTATTGCGGTTTTAGCGCAAAGAAAAAAAATCAATGATTGCTATTTTCAACCCTTAATTGAACGATGGTTAAATGATCATGAGGGTGCAAAAATTACACTTGCAATTCGAGCGATTACGGGGGGATTAATCGGATCTACGAATTCTGAAATTGATGATGCTATAAATGGCGCTCGTGCCTCTTTGCTGATTAAGCTACGACGATATGAGCAATCTCTAAGTCAACAAGACGAAGAGGAAGAAGAATCCCGGTTAATGGAAAAAATACTTGGTGAAATTCAACTCCTGATTAAAGAAGTCCAAGGACCACTTGAGACCGTTTCTTCAAATACTGCTGGCGAAATTCTAATTGAGGTTTCACCATCTCCACCAGAATCGCTTGATGAAAAACCGAAGTTTGGTTTCGTTTCTGCACCTTTCCCAGCAAGACCCCAAATGGGTCCTCCTTTACAAACGCCTTTAGATTATCTGGAACGAGATGTATGGCTCGCTTCAATGAAAAAACCCGATGAACGGGCTCCGTTCTTAAGCGAAAAAATCACAACAGTCACAGATAATCTAATCGAACAAGGTACGCCACTTGATAAAATCGGAACAACCATCATTTTTGATTTGGATAATAGATTTTCTTGGACTCGCTCGAAGAAAACTGTGATTCGAAAAGAATTACGCGAAATCCAAAATTTAGCGGGGGAGGATTATCGAGCACAAATTGAAAATTACGTCCTTGAGAACCTATTGGCAAAAATCCCTGAACTTCGCTCAAAACCAAGCAATAATGAAAGTTGAATGCATTGAGATGAATTAACATGACTGAAGAAAACCCACCCCTTCTTTGGGTATTAGATTATGTTATTCCGGGTTTCACGATCCTGGGAGAAAAAATTACTCTTGGCGGAGAACTTCTCATTGCCTCTAGGCAATTATTCAGCTTTCTTCAAGAGGAAGTTGTGCGTTCAGCCTTTATTGGTCCGGGCGTCGTCAAAGGACAAGTTATGATTAAAGGAAAACCAGTGGATGTAGAATATCTTGTCGGTGCAGTTATATTTGATCCAACAAAAATGCGTCCGCGTGAACCAATTCCACTTCTTGACATCATAAACCCAGAAATATTAGATCCTCTTGAACAAGCTTCAGTTGAACAGGTCCAGGAAATTATTCGCACATTAGTAATCAAAAAAGGAACTGTTGAAGATTCAGGTCAAATCCTCACGATAACCACGGAGGGTGGACTTCCCCGTACTCTCATCGAAGAGCAAAGCATTGTACCTAGAAATATCTCTCTCATCTCTGGGATGAAAAAGGCACGATTTCTTCTAGGAGGACAAAAGAATCGGTTATATTCACCTTTCAAGGACGCCTTAGTACGTAATAGATTCAGTGATACTAACCGAATTTGGACATTCCGCATTGATAAAATGGAATTCGAAGCGTTTAATCCCGCAAGTTTTGAAGAATGGATTATCATCGAAATGCAAACAGACCCAACCGCTTCTTCAAGTTCAACTCAAGTCGTTGAAACAGAATTTAATTCAATACTTACCTATGTACTAGGAAACAGGAAATATTTCATTTTTGACGATTAAACTCCGGTATGAATTGGATTTTCAATTGCTTCAATTACCCTGGCGGCGTTTTCAGCTAATTCATATCGTCCAATTACCTCTGCCACTCGAATGATGCCTTGGAGTATATGCACTTGGTTATCAAGAAAACTAAAGATGTCGCCGGGATAGATGAATAGCTCATACTCTTCAAGAAATGCTGAGTTTATTTGTGATGGTGTGAACCCACGATAGCGCATTTCTAAAACGGCTTTCGACACTTTCCAAATCCCGCAATCACAGAAAGGGTTTTCATTACAATGGCAATTGAAGAAGTCTACTGTCCATTTACTAAATGTTCGTAATACCCATCTTGGTAGTCGTTTTAGTCGTCGACTACGCTTTGTACTCATTAGATCTAATACCGCACCAGCAAATAATCTGGTAGCAAAGCGGGTGCGAAGAGTGCGCTCAATTTCACTTTGTAATCTGGGTGATAGATATGCGTTCCTTAGCGGTTCAAGAGTAACTGATAAGGAATCCGCGGTATTGTAGCGATATTCTTGAATAGCTGCGACATTGGAAGCTGAGAAATATGAAATTGCCGCAGCTCGACCCAACTCCGTGGGCATGACTTCTTGTCCACTTTGGGTAGCAAGATTATGTCGCTTTAAAAACCGAAGTCCCTCATTGAATGTTACTGTACGAGATAATAATCGTTGATAAGCATTTTCTAGGTGCGTTCGCGGTATTGTATCATAACATGATAGAGTTGCAAGGAGCTGATCAACGGATTGTTCGAAGGTTGCTTCTGGGTGTACTTCTTCAATAGGGTTATTCAATAAATCCAAAGCAACCTCTTCTTCGGTTTTGGGTTCATCTCCAAAATATCTTCTTCCGATTTCTGCTAGTAACACAGCTTTTCCAACATCATGTTTTCCAAGTCGACCCGCACGACCTAGCATTTGTGTGAATTCGCCAACACTCAAAGTTTTTGTTCCCATCATTAAACTTTGAAAAATAACCATGCTAGCCGGAAAATCCACACCTGCGGCTAATGCCGCCGTTGTAACAACAACAGCGATTTTTCCTGATGCAAATGCATCTTCGATTTGACGTCGTTGAGGATATGTCATTCCGGCATGATATGCTTTAGCAAGAATTCGTTGCTTTTGAAGTTCTGTTGCAATCGAGTGTGTACTTCGACGAGAATTTGTAAATACAATTGTTTGCCCCTGGAAACCATATGAGCTTTTTTGCTTGTATTCAGATTTACTAAGATCTGCAATAATTCTTAGTTTATCCGGTTCTGTAAGCACCATAATCAAGTGACGTTGTAAAGGTACAGGGCGACCACGAAGAATGACTGGTTCCAATTCCAGCTCTTGAGCTAATTCATTCGGGTTTCCAACGGTTGCTGATAATGCTACTAATTGGGCGTTTGGAAAGAGCGTTCGTAAACGTGTGATTAAGCCATCTAGTTCTGGTCCTCGGTCCTCATCAGCAACCATTTGGATTTCATCGATGACAACAACGCCAACATCACCAAACTTGTCAGCTTTTCCTGATCGAAGTAAATAATCGAATCCCTCATAACTAGCAACTATAATGTTTGCATCAGTGACATCATCGTCGACAATAACAAGTGCTTCTTCTCCGACATCAATACCGCTCATACCAACGCGAATTGCTACACGTAATCCAAGGGGCTCGAATTTCTCACGATATTCATGGTATTTTTGATTAGCTAATGCGACCAAAGGCGATAAGTAAATGTAGACCTTCCCTTGCATTGCAGTGTTTAATCCGGCAAGCTCACCTACTAGGGATTTTCCACTAGTTGTATCCGAGACAGCCAAAATTGAGTTGCCGTCTAGTAATCCAGCATTCAAAGCCTTGGTTTGAATTGGGAGGAGAAATTCAACTCCAGACTTTTCAAAGACCTGTATTAATTTCGATGAAATTGGTAGCGTCGCAAGAGGCACTTTTTCTTCAGGTTCTTTGACTGCTTGAACCTGATCATATAGTGTCATGGCAGGATTTTGGCTTGGACGAAATTGTGATGAAAGAAAAGATGCAACCTTTTCTACCGATTGTAACCGTTGCAACATTGTTTCTAAACTGCCATAGGCTTTCTTCGAAACTTCAACGTCTATCGATTGAAGGCGATTCGTCAACTCCCGGGAGGCACACTTGTAACATACTGGTTGACCTTCAAGTCGGTATACTTGCTGCTTGCGTAACATAGTCAACCTGCCGTCTGTAATGCATGAACTGCAAGCCCGAACTATCACAGGATCTTTTACGCCAAAATCTCGCAGCATTCCTTTTAATTCTGCTAAAAATGGAAAACGTGGCGATCGAGGGATGGCAACATATTCGGCATTCCGTACCCAGTTCAAAAAGGTTCTTGGGTCAACGGGTTTGATGCCTCCCTTTTGAACTAGCCAAAGCTTCGCTGGTCGAAGTCTTCCTTCTTTCATCTGAAACTTGATACGTGCCCGTAATATCGGTAAATTTGATCGTTTTGGGCGAAACACAATGATGAATGCTGCAAGCTCTCGTTTCTTCTCTGGAACTAGGGCTAAACTAAAGGGAGGTTTTAATGGACGCATTGGTTAACACGGTTCAAATCGGCTTATGCTGAAAACAACAAGTAAGGCTTTTTAGTCTTATCTTACTCTTAGGTTGCAGGGGTTTAGCGAGTGCGCAAAATTGAGATTTACCCAGGCATCCTGTCACTAATGTTGAGTAAGGCTGCTCGTGCCGGTCGAACAGAAATCGGTGGGTTTCTCATTGGAAAGATAAAACGGGATAAGATTATTGTCACAAGAGCTACTTTCCCACGACAAAGGGGATCAAGGACGCATGTTTACATCAATGATGCTGACATGGCGATTCTTGCCGAAGAGCTATCTGAAAGGGGAATGGATGAAGTTATCATTGGTTGGCATCATACGCACCCCGGTCTTGGAGTATTTATGTCTGGAACAGACGTGTCTACACAGCTTCGATATCAAGCTTTCTTTCCCGAAGCAATTGCTCTTGTAATGGATCCATTCAAATTCTCTGAAACTTTGGAGATGGATGATCTAGATCTTCGCATTTACCGAGTAGAAGGCAAAAAAGAATATGAGATTGAATACGAATATGCACATGATCCTGCCGAAATTATTCCGGATTTATTTGGCATTATGCTTACCTTGGAAGAACCCTCGCATCTTGTCTACGAGGATACTTGGTTTGAAAAAATGCTTAGAGATGTGTTTGGAGAGCGTATTACGACGCCAGAATTTACATGGAGCTTTGGGAACTTCTTGGAGGCTTTGGTTGTATTCGGAGCCGTGATGCTTCTTTGTGTTTTTGTTGCACTTGCGTTGTTGGGGTTATTTGTGTAAAAATCTCCTTGGTGGAAAACAATCGTAGCGCTCGACAGTTACTATTCTTCAATAAAATTATTGCTTGCAAAGAAAGAGTAGCAAGTTAATCCGGCTCATCAAAACCCAAGGCTTTGAGTGCGGCAAGGATGGCTTCTTTATCATCCACCGATACATCGTTTACATCGCCGCTTACCTCTGACATACTAACAGTTTCAAGGCCGGGCTCCTCAACAGGGGCAATGGTGGGTTCAGCATGTGAGGGCTCTTCCTCAGTGGCTGGTGTAATCGTTTCAGCCTCTTCGGATATTGACTCTTGAGTGATCTCAGTGGAAATGAGCTCTTCTGATGGTTTAGGTTCAGTAACCGCTTCTGCAACGCCTATATCCGCTGTCGCAGGCATTTTTCTAAAACCAAGAAGTTGGTCCGGTTCGAGAGGATGAGATTCCATTATTTTCGTAACCTTAGTTGCATAGATTTTCATGAGACCGATATAGTATCCGAGACGAATTTGATCTCGACTTGCACCAACAAGGAGTGTTTCTGGTGTTCCCCGCATAATAATAGTAAAGCCTTTGTTCCCTCTGAGAATCACTTCAGAAAGAGAACCCTGACTTAATTGTCGTAGAGTTTCTTCGCCAACATTGACAAGAGTAGCTGTGGCAGCAGAGAAGATATCCGAGTCGACATCACCGCTTACGGCACAAGCTAGACGAATGCCCTCGCGTGTTACAACAGCTAGGGCCTCCAGGCCCGTTGATTGTTCAATTCTTCTCATAAGGTTCTGTAGGTCTTTGAATGGTGTCTCAGCCATCGTCCATTACATCCTCTATACCTGACTACGTTGTTTTCTTCGTTGTTTCCTATATCAAGGTTGCTCTTGCCGTTATAAGGTTTTCAACAGTGTTGCGAGCATCGAAAAAGAAGGGATGCAAAAAGATTACTTTCAGTCTCCTCTGCCTGCTGTTTGTTTGCTAAATCGTATTGTAGTTTAAATAGGTTCTAACGGAAATCGCAAAATGGATAGTTACTATGGTGGCTTCATTAGATGCTTTATTCAATGCGAATTATTTGCCGGCGAAGCTTCTTCATCGGGATCAAGAACTTGCAATTCTGTCGAATCTCTTTGCTTCAAGCTGCTCTTCTACTAACTCATTAAATATCTTAGTTCATGGTAGCTTTGGAATTGGTAGAACAACGCTTCTCCGCTTTTTTGGACAGCAAGAATTAGGTCATTATCGGCTTCCATTTATTCGATTCCAAGGAAAACACTTCACTGAAATCGTTTCTGATACTCTCCATTCTCTAGCCCCAATTCGAAATTTAACAAACTCACTTCCAGATCAATGGACCTTACTAAAGCGTCTTCTACGTAAATCTGAGGCTCCAATTGTCTTTGTGTTTGATGATGTTAATACCCAAACCTGTGAAATTTATGGAAAGTTGCTTAGTGTTTGTAAAGAAAATGCGATTCCCTCAATGGCAACAGCGCCAAGATACTACCCTCGACAATTAGGGCTTAACACATTACAATTTCTTGACGTGGTCATAGAGTTAGAACCTTTTACAGATCATCAATTTTTGGATATAATTAAACAACGAGTTGCAGAAGTTTTCCCTTACTCCCTTCCATCTCATATAACTGAGTTTATGGCTGATCTAATCTGCATTCTAGACTTCCAAAGACCTGCTACGATTATTGAACTACTTCAAAATCTGTATCCTCTACTTACTACATCTTCGTGTATCTCAGCTAATCTGATTCGCCAATCCTGTATTAACTCAAGAACCCTTCACTACGATTTTTGGAACGATCATCTTTCAAGTCTCACTGAATTAGATGCCACTACAGTTGTTCTTCTGCAAGCCATAGGAAGGTATTTTACAACTCATCCAGGACACATCTATGTAAATAAATCAAGTTTATTCACGCAATTTGAACAAATATTAGAAGAAATGGGGGTTTCCTCTTCTTCCCATACGTTCACACGAGCTCTCAATGTGTTACTTTTCAAAGATTTTCTTCTTCAATCGCGTTACACAGCACAAAATTACTTCACACTTCTCCCTGCAGAAGGATACCTCGAAATTGTTGAATTGCTCCTGGGCGAATTCAAGTTTGAACCCTGAACTCTCAGAGCAATCTCGTTCTAACTTCATTTGCTTGTTTTGACTAGAGAACGAGCCAATATCCGTGCCACACGAATTGGTTCCGGTAAACCTCCAAAATGGGTAAAACGTTTGATAACTCCTTTTACAACTTCCAATTCACACCCTGTAAACTGAACAAATACATAGGAATTAGGCTCAACTTCAATTGACTTAATTTCGCCATTTCGTTGAACTATCTTCCACCGTTTTTCCCAATCGAGAGAAAAGGTCGATTTTAGATGCTCTTTCAAATCTTCTTGAGGTTTCTTGGTAACGCTAATTATCGGAAAAGAAAAATTTTCAAACAGCTTGGCCATATCGATGATATTGTATCCAGCGATAATAGTACCATGCAGCATTAGGCCGTTTATGTCAGAGCGTTCAAGAAATTCAATCATTCGAATAATCGCTTGAGTGGAATCAACTCCCCCAATGGTAGCTTTGCTCCAAGCCATACCATCGATTAACAAATCCCTGCGCATTACGACCCCACCAAGAATCGTATCACTAGCACCTACAAATCCACTTTCCGCTACTCCAAGAAGACGCGTAGCGGGTTTCAATAAAGCCTTTTGCGATGTCAAAACACAACGCCGATTCTATTAGGCACATACACCAAAATAAAGGGAAGGGGTGGAAGCTAACACCTATGCTTGCGCGTTCAGCTTCTTACCAGGATGATCTTCTTGCCATTTCTCTAAAGGCATGGCAAATTGTTGCTCAATTTTTGGACGATGAAAAGAGTTCATTGCGCAGAATGGTACAATCCGACCATCTGGAATTGCATAATGAATTCCGCATCGTTCAACACGTTCAAGATCGAAATTGTATGGATCCATGAAATGCATTGATCCAATCATTATAATGCGTTTCATGAATTCGGCTAGTGCATCGTAGTCCTTTTTCCGAAGCAGGTTATCAGCAAGTCTGAATAGTAACCCTTTCTTCTTGAAGAAACGCATAGCTCCCATGACTCCGCGCAGGCTTCCGCGCCAGCCTTTTCCTTTTTCAAAATCTTTTGCCATTTTTTCAAGAGTTCCAAGGAATTTTTCGACCTGTACGTATTTTGTTATTGGGGCCCAGCTACCGTCGTCGTCGATGACAATGAATGTAGCCATACCACAAGCAGGATGTTCTGAAAATTCCACCATTGGTGTTCCTGATCTTGCACCAAGTGCTCTTGCTAAGGGCATTACAAAAGGAACGGGGTACCAGTCGCTTTGTTTAATTATCCCATCCGTTTGCTCTTCTGCAAGCCGCGTTAAATCAGGAATCGTGATTCGCATCTCTTTGCGTTGATCCGCATCAATCCGACCAGTAATCGATACTGGTTGGAAGTTGATACAACGGATAATGTCATTGTTTTCGACCGCAAATCGAATGATATCGCCGACTTGGTCATCATTCACGCCACGTACAAGTGTTGGAACAAGAACGATACTGTGAAGTCCTTCTTCACGACTTCTTTCCAGTGCTTTCATTTTCTGAGAGAGTAGGTTCACGCCTCGTGCTGCGAGATAGGGTTCCTTCGTGACGCCATCAAATTGTAGGTATGCTGTACTCAAACCGGCTTCAACCAGCTTCTTCGGATAACCCTTTTGACCCAGTAATAAGCCATTTGTGGCAATTTGCACATGAGGGAAACCAACCTCTTTCGCAATTTTGATAATCTCCGGTAAATCCGCTCGCATTGTTGGTTCGCCACCTGCAAATTGAACTGCAGGTGCAGGTACCGGTTTATTAGCACGAAGATTTTCTAACATTGCACGAATTTCATCTAGAGTGGGTTCATAGACGTATCCTGCTTTTCCAGCGTGTGCAAAACAAATCGGACACTCTAGGTTACATCGGTTTGTAACATCAATAAGTGCGAGATTGGTGTGTGTTTTATGATTCGGGCAGATACCACAATCATTGGGACATTCGTTTACGGTTTCGGTTCGAGGGTTTTCTAGACCAATACCTTTGTAGGCGAATTGAAAGGCCCGATTAAACTCCGATGCACTAGACCAGTATGTGTCTTTGTATTCACCGTGTTCTGTGCATTCTTTCTTGATCATGACATTGCCGTCTTCTTCGTAAATGGTGGCTTCTATAACACAGAAGCATTCGGGACATACTGATTTCGTTGTGTATGGGAGTTCTTTAGGTGGCATTTTTTCCATTATGAATAATCGCTCCTTTGTGGTTACCACTCGCTAGTGGTGATTTTGTAGTGTCTCGTGTCAGAGTTTCTTAAAAGGCTTTTCCGAAAAATCCGAGTAGGAGAAAGCCGGATTCGAATCGAGCGAAAGTGTTTTTATAATATCCAGATATAGGTCAGGGTATGTCCCGGGTAATACGCTTGCATTTGGTATCCGTTAAACTCCCAAAAGCCTATGTTCGAGGGCTTGATACACTGGTTGATAGAGGAACATATCCGACGAGAAGTGAAGCGATTCGTGTGGCTATTCGTGATCTTCTTAAACGCGAACTTTGGATTTCAGGTTCACCGCTCACGATGCCACAAAGTTCAGACGATTGAATTAATTGCGTAAACTAGCGTTCACGAGTTCCTTGGATGTACTCTTCAACTCGTTGTTTAGCAATGCTGTCCTCAATCTGTTCTGGTGGGTGCTTAAATGAATAAGCTGAAATACTCATCAAAGGACCACTAGTTCCACGATCTAATGCGATTTTGGTGGCACGAATAACATCTGCAACAACCCCTGCACTATTCGGGGAGTCCTCAACAGATAGTTTTAATGCGATTTGGATTGGCATTCCCCCCCATTTCTTACCTTTTGCGTGGATATAGCAGACCTTTGTATCATCGAGAAATGGGACATAATCGCTAGGTCCAATACGTGTGGGCACTGGATAATCAAGAATGCTCGTAACGGCTTCAGTTTTGCTTATTCTTTTACTTTTCAAGCGGTGTTCTGCAAGCATGTTTTCAAAGTCTGTATTTCCACCTATGTTAAGTTGGTAGGTTTCGTCAATCTCGATTCCGCGATCAGATAATAGTTGGGCTATGACGCGATGGAGGATGGTAGCGCCCACTTGGCTTTTAATGTCGTCTCCTGCCATTGGCAGTCCGGCTTTTCGGTATTTGTCTTGCCATTTACTATCAGAAACAATGAATTCAGGGATGCAGTTAATGAAACCACATCCGGCATCTAAGGCTGCTTGGGCATAGTAACGCGAGGCTTCGGCACTCCCAACCGGAAGGAAGTTTATTAGAATTTCTGCATTCGCATTGCGGAGCTCTTCGGTTACATTAACTGGTGTAGTTGTTTTTGTATCGTATACGTCAAATGCGCCAAACATGTGTTCGGCTACACCGTCCATTATGGGTGCGGGTAGAACCTTAACTCCAAGTTTTGGTGTTTCAGCAAATTTGATTACGCAATTGGGGTGAACAAAGATTGCCTTGCTGATATCTTTCCCGATTTTTCCTGCGTTAACTTCAAAAGCGGCAACAAATTTGATGTCCCGTAGTAAATAACCTCCAAAGGATGGATGCATAAGGCCTGTTACTCGGTCTTCATGCCCGTTGACGTCTTTATAATAATTCACGCCTTGCACAAGCGCAGATGCGCAATTACCAAGCCCTGCAATAGCAACCTTAATCGGTCTCATTAGTTACACCTTCCAACATAGTTTATGGTTGTAAAGTATATGGGCGTTTAAGTTGTGAACAGCATTTAAGCATTTCTCCTCTTTGGTAGACGAAGCGCACAGTAGACAGCAAATTAAAAACGGTGAATTTGCTTAATCGCTAGCGAGCAGCCATGTCATTCATTTACGCTCATGCCAAGCGATCAAGCAATCTTCTCCCAATAGTCGTTGCAATTTGCGTGGTTTCCTACTTCATAATTCTGATCTTTATCCTTTCATTCTATGCACCGCTAATACCCGGATTAATTGAATTACCTCTCTCCAGTATCTTTCGTTATCTCATCATGCCTGCTATTTTTGCCTTTCCTTGGATTCTCTTTGTAGTCATTTTTCGAGAACGAACCATCAATGCCTCAGAAATCATGAATAAAAAAGGCAACCTCATTCCCCTCCGATGGAGAATGCTCTATAGCTTCAACACACTTATAATACTCGCCTTCTTCATTTTTCCTTTCATTTCTCCTCCTCTTGCGATTTTTGCAGCCCTTATTTTGGCCTATCGAATTGTTCATCGTTCAGAAAATATATGGCAAAGAAGCCAAGGCACACGATTAGGTTATACTCTCATCCTTTTCATTCTGCTGGCGATTGTGCCTATCTATCTAACTGTCATTTGGTTCCAATACTTTATTGCAATTGTAGGGATTATTTTCACTGCGTGGTGGCTGCTTTTTGATCCATTGTACTTTACGTCACTTTGTATTGTCAATGCTCTTGCGATCGGCTCTTTGCTTCATCTATCTTATGGGACTTTGGATAAAAGTGGTAAACTTCAGCATAGCGATAGCCAAAAATTATGGTTAATTCGTTTTACTGAACTTGTCCTCTTTGTTGTTTTTTGGGTGCTGCTAAATCCCTTCCTGCCTGTCTTCTCTCTCTCGGTAAATTCAGGTTTAACCTACAATCTAGCTTTTCCGGATCCAATAGGATTTGCCGGAACCCTTGGAAACATCAGTTATGTCAATTATCTCTGTCTTGGAATAATCGCTATTGTCTATCTTGTTAAATTCGCAGTAGGGCTCGGGGGGAATCTTAAACTTTCAATAATTGGCATCCTGTTCGCTGCATCATTTCTCATTGTCGAAGTACTTAATGGCTTCTTCAGTATTTCAGCCATCTGGCTCCGTCCAACGCTTATGGTCGGATCAAGTCTGATCTTCATCTTTGCTTTTACAATCAGCTTCTTCGCGGCACCTGATGAAATAATGGAGCTGGATGAAGTGCTTGTTGAGGAAACAGATTCATTAGAAAGACAAATACTGGAAGATGCTGAATCAATTGAAAAGCAAGATAAAATCGAGGAAATCGAAGACTAGAGATTCTTGAGAAACTCTGGAATTACAGAGAGTTCAATAAGTGGGATGTACATCCAAGTTCGATCAAAAGTCCCCTTAGCATAATCCCATTGTTCTTCTGGATCTGCTTTGTATTTAATGAAGATTCCTTTTGGTTTTTTGTCCGTTTCCACATAAAGGAACAAGGGAAGGCCTTCAAGATTATACCAACCTGGTATTGATGTCATTGTGCCCATGACATATTTGTCTCCTTTTTTGAAATAAAGGATTGTAGCTGTACGTTCGCGTGCCGCCCACCAATGAACCAACCGCACAAGGTTGTCCAAATCTTTCAGCTTCATGAGCGTTGAAGGTTTCAATTCAATGTCAGTCACAGTCATCAACGTGCGGTCATAAAAACCTCCTGAAGATAAAGGCTTTGCTTGCTTGAATGTTATTACCAGCATTTTTGAGTAAGCATGTAGAGGGCTAGATTGTTATGGAATTTCGAATTGCCTGTGCCCAAATAGATGTTGCCCTAGGGAACAAAGAAGTTAATCTCGAAACAGCAGTTCAAATGGTAAAGGAGGCCGCAACTCGCAAAGTTGACCTAATAGTTTTACCAGAACTTTTTACAACGGGCTATTGCCTAGATAAAGCGAATAGCCTTGCTGAATCACCAAAAGGTCACTCTATTGGGTTATTGCGTGATCTAGCAGGTCGATTTCGTATTTTTATTGTAGCAGGTAGCATCTTAGAAAAACGTGGTACAGAGATCTACAATACGTGCCATTTGATTGGAAAAGATGGAAAATTGCTAGGACATTATGATAAAATCCATTTATTTCCTCCGTTCCAGGAAGACAAATTCCTCTCAGCTGGCTTTGAAGCTTCAATATTCAAAACTGAACTTGGGCTCTTCGGAGTTATGATCTGTTTTGACTTACGTTTCCCTGAACTCGCTGGAAGATTAACTCAAAATGGTGCGCAAGTAATTTTCTGTCCAGCTGAGTTTCCTGCTGAAAGAATAGCCGTGTGGGCTACATTACTTCGCGCGAGAGCGATTGAAAACCAAGTATTTGTAATTGGATGTAATCGAGTCGGAAGTGACGGAAAACGCCTTTTTGGGGGACGCAGTGCAATTATAGATCCTGCCGGTACAACCTTAGCACAGGCAAACGATGCGCCTCAACTAATTGAAGCGATAGTAAATCTTGAAGAAATAAAGACAGTCCGAAAAAATTTGCCTATTATGAAGTTTCGGCGTCATAAGTTTTGATTCTGAAAATTCGCCACAAGTCAAATCTTTAAAATCCAGTAGCCCTATCTGTTTGTAACAATAAATACTTCATGGTGACTCGAATAGTGTGGCGAAGAAAGCAAGAAGATACCATTCGGAACCTCATTGTGGAACATGCTGAACTTGTACTGAAAACTGTCCAAGCTCTTTATGAATACATCAGTATAATACTGGAAAAGCGCCCTGAAAAACGACTGGTAGAATCTGAACAAGAGCTTGGAGAGAAAGTTCTAAAACTCGAGCTACAAGCAGATGAGGTCGAAGAACGAATTAACGAAGAGTTCTTCAAAAGTTCCTTACTTCCTGTCACAAGTAGTGGTCAGTTTGACTTGATTTCCTCCGTTGATGGGCTTGCTGACCGGTCTGAATTAATTGTAAGAAAAATGCGAATTATTGGGGAACCAATTGATCTTGATGTAAAAGAATCACTCAGTGATATGGCTAAACTTTGTGTGCAAGCTACAGAAGCAGTTGTGGAAAGTATCGTGGCATTAAGTAAAGACTTCGATGCCGCCCTAGGGAAAGCGCATTCAGTCTATCCGATTCGAGAAAAGAATCGCGATGTTGAATTTGAAACCCTAAAACTTCTTGTTGAGCATGAGATGGAATGTTCAACTCTCGTACTACTCCATGATATTATTCAACTACTTGGGCAGACCACTGATAAGGCGAAAGACGCTGCGGATATTATCATTTCAATGGTAATCAAATACCGTGCCTAGCGATTAATAACAACAATATATGAAAGCTAGGTCAGTTCTGAACGTCGTTTTAGGTACTTCTCACGAAGGCGTTGGTAAGTTTCTTCTTCTACGCCTCCTGCGCGTTTCCGTTGTTCCAACCGTTTTAGGAGTTCATCTATAGCTTGAAGTTCTGAAGTTGCTTCTTCACCCGAAAGTGAATTACCACTAGACTTTGTTGTAGGAGTTACAGTGTTTGAGACAGGCTCATTCACTTCCAAATTTGATACCGAATCAGAATTTGATGGGGCGGGTGAAACTCCATTTTGTTCAAGTTGTTCTTCCAGCTTAGCCATCTCAAGCTCAATTGCATCAAGCTGTTCCTGAACCTGTTGGTCAACTTCAACAGCTTCTTCAGAATGCGGTCGGCGAGATCGCAGGAATCTAGAACTTGGTGAAGTCTGTTGAGAGATCGGTGAAGTGGTATCTTGAGAATTTGCTTGAATACTGTTGTTTCCCACTGCTCTTGGTTCAACGACAATGGTTTCAAGTTGAGCCGCTCGTTTATCCCGTTTGATCCGCGGTTTAGGTCTAGCACTGCTGAACGGTTCCCCTGATGCGGAACGTGCGCCTTGAGGTGGTGAACGAGATTGTCCTGCAGCCGGTGATGGCGTCGTGCGACGGTCCAGTAAAAAACTTGCCGCAATGAATGGAATCAAGGCAAAGATTAGGACGTTTACTATACCGCCTAAACCAGGAAAAAGACTATCAAGCAAGACTCCTGAAAAGAAAAAAGCATCAACGATTAGGGTGACCGCTACTAATACCCATATTCCAATGATGGCAGACGTTCGCTTACTCGGCATGCTTCACGTGTCACCTGTAATTGAGTCTTTTTTCCCCGGAATAGCAGATGCTTTGTGTCTCTTTTTTGCTTTCTCCATCCTCGCTATATACTTGTCGCGTAACTGGGTGTATAACTGCTTGGAGATTGCGCCTTTCGCAAGCTTCTCATCAAGAGTGTCCAATAGTTGCTGGGTTGCCTTTTCTGAAAGTTCCTCCTCTCTGTATTCTTGTTTATCGGAAGCTGAAACTATATCTTCGCTACTAGGAATTGGATCACCTACGAGTTGCTGTTTTAATGATATCACTCGCTTTTCTAATTCTGTAATACGTTCTTGAAGCGCTCTAATTGATTCCTTCGATTCTTTTTCTGGCATGGATTGAAGAGCAGAGGGAGTAACAAGTGAATCAGGAGTTTTTTCATCTAACTCAAGAGTCGGTTCTAAAACCGAATCCTGTTCTTGGAACGTTTCAATAATTGAAGCTAATGTTTCTTTTTCCTCGGGAGAATCTGAGCTACTCGGTGACATTGTCGAAGATTCATCACTCTGAGCACGGTAGACATAGATAATGCCAATTGCTAGTATGGCGATTATAACAACAAAAATAGTGGGAACAGGCCTTACAAACCAAAAAATAGAACCTAATACAATCACGACACAAAGACAGACATAAACCCAATTTTCGCGTCTTTGACTCATAACTAGCCAACCACAAATTTGTTTGTGAAGAGAGATTCCCTCAATATTGCATGCCCTAATACCTTCTCCGAGTTCGAGACCTTAAAACATTGTCCGTATCTAATCTCCCAATCAACTAACTTTGTTGATAAACACACATTTAAACTATTTTTCCTGCAGAATGCCTGAGAGGTGTCAATTAATTGCCAAACCTACCCATAGGAAAAGTTCCTCCAAAGATTTTAAAAAAAAGCGTATTTCCTTTTCTAGGGGCTCCTGATTCAGATTTAATTTATGGTCCTGGAATCGGTCGTGATGCTGCATTAGTTCGTATAGGGCGAAAAGTAGTTGTTGCAACCACAGATCCTATCACGGGTGCTATTCATAATATTGGAGCCTATGTTGTCCATATATGCGCAAATGATGTTGCTACATTTGGAATTCGACCTCGATGGTTTCTTGCAACAATTTTGTTACCAGAAAATGCTGAATCTCAAATGCTGAAAGAAATTATGGCGTCAATGGATTCTGCGGCTAAAGATTTGAAAGTCAGCATCATAGGTGGTCATAGTGAGGTAACCCCTAGCCTGCAGCGACCGATTATCATTGGATTCATGTTAGGTGTAGCAGAACAGAATCAGTTTGTAACTTCTACTCAAGCAAAGCCTGATAATTCGATTATTCTAACCAAAGGCGTTGCAATTGAAGGAACAGCAATTCTAGCCACCGAACGAGAAAAGATCTTGCGGAAAAACTTCAATGATTCATTGATAAATCGTGCGCAAAAGTTTATTCACAAAATCAGTGTTGTTCCTGAAGCGCTCAAAGCGATATCTACAGGCGCTGTTACTGCAATGCATGATCCAACAGAAGGAGGTGTGGCTAACGGCTTACATGAGTTGGCTGATGCGTCAAAGGTGGGGTTTATTGTTAATCGCAGTAAGCTGATTATTTCTGAAGAAACAAATCAAATTTGTAACTTTTTTAATATTAATCCTCTCGAACTTATTGCTAGCGGAGCCATGTTGATAGCGGTGGAAGCAAAACAGGCTTCAAATCTCGTTAAAATCCTCCAAGATGATGGAATATCTGCATCTATTATCGGACATGTTGTAAAGAATCCTACTCAAAGAAAAATAGTCGAACTTGACGGGTCAATCAAGACGCTAGTCCAACCCCCCGAAGATGCACTCTGGGCAGCACTTTTAAAAAGACTCTGATATGGTTTAGTTTCTCTTCTTTAAAATCTGTTTCTTAATAATATCTAAGAGTTTGTGTGCCACCTTCGTTTTCGAAGCCTTTGGAATGTGAATAACCTTCTTCTTTTCATTAATTACAAACAATTCATTTGTAGCTGTTCCAAAACCTACTCCCGCTCGGCCAATATCGTTTGCCACGATCAAATCAGCGTTAGCTTTAATCAAACGTGTATGGGCTCTTGCAATTAATTCATCATTTGAGACATCATGTTCCGCTTTGAAAAGAACGAGATATACGGAATTTTGCATTTTTTTGACGGCATCAACAATTTTCAAGGTCGGTTTAAACGTAACCGAAAGTGTTCTTGTTTTTGAAGTTGGCACTTTATCTTTTCGACGAACTTTTGGCGTCCAGTCTGCGACTGCAGCCGCAGCGATTACAACATCATAATCTTGCATAGATAACTCGTTGGCCACTGCATCGTACATCTCTTGAGTTGTCTCAACATTTATGACCTTCATATTCTCAGGAGAAGGCACAGTTCCATGGCCATAAACTAATGTTACTTTCGCACCTCTTTGAAACGCCGCTGCAGCAATTTCAACTCCCATTCTACCTGAGCTTTTGCTTGTTACAATACGAACAGGGTCAATATATTCAAGGGTGGGTCCTGCGGTGATGAGAAAGTGTTTTCCTGCTAAGTCATGTTGTGCTCCAAATCGTGAAAGAACCCTGTCCACAATCTCTTTGGGAGTGGCAATTTTTGCTTTTCCTTCCTCCATTCGGGGTCCTATGAACTCAACTCCGTGCTCCTCGAGTTTCTTTATATTTTCGTGGAGAATTGGATGTCTATACATGGATGCATGCATGGCTGGAACGATAATAATCGGTATTCCTGATCCAAAGGCAGTTGTAACCGTTGAAGTAACTGGAGTATCATCAATGCCCATCGCAATTTTCGATATAGTATTGGCTGTTGAAGGAGCTATTAAAACCAAATCTGCTTTTTCTTCATGATCTCCTGCAAGTGCTACATGTTCAATTTTTCCAGTAAGTTTGGTAATTACTGGATTGCCAGTTGCCCATTCCATCAAATGTGGGTGAATGATTTCTTGAGCCGCATCAGAAAACACAGTCACCACTTCTGCGCCATGACGCATTAATAATCGAGCAATTTCGGAACTCTGTACCGCCGCAATGCTTCCAGTGACGCAGAGTACAATAGATTTGCCTCGGAGTTTTGTGCTTAAGGTTTCGATTATGTCCTTTGAGGGGTGAGTATCCATTGACATCCAAATCGTGTTCCTATTCTTTTTTTCTTCTAATTATCAAATTCTAATGATACGTATGTTGTTTATCTGGGTATTTACCACTGCGAACCTCTTCTATGAATTCTGAAACGGCTTGACCGATAATCTTGTTTAGGTCAGTATAATGCTTAACAAATTTTGGAATATGTTCATTGCGAGCCATTCCAAGAAGTTCAGTGATTACCAGAACTTGCCCATCGCAATACTTGCCTGCTCCAATTCCAATGGTTGGTGTTTTGACATCATTAGTAATTTTTCTTGCCAACCATTCAGGTATGCATTCTAATACTATGGAAAAGACACCTAACTTATCTAGTTCTAATGCGTCACGCCAAATCTGATCTGCTTGTTCTGGGGTTTTTCCTTGAACACGATATTTTTCCGCGGACTGGGGTAAAAGTCCTACATGGCCCATAACAGGAATTCCCTCGTTTAGTAGTGTCTTAACAACTTCAGGTTGGGTTCCTTCAATTTTTACTGCCTGTGCTCCCACCTCGCATAATAGCTTTGCATTAATTAGCGCTTCTTCTGCTGTATCGTAACTATGAATCGGCATATCCGCGACAACTAGAGTATTTTTTACGCCTTTGGCGACTGCTCGCGTATGATAGAGCATTGCTTCCATGGTAACTTGTTTAGTGTCGGGGTTGCCTTGGAAGACCATACCAAGACTATCGCCTACTAAAATCATGTCAATTTTTACGGTTTCAAGAATTCTAGCCATCTGGTAATCATAGGCCGTGAGCATAACGATTTTTTGTTTTTTCTTCATTGTGCGTATCTCATCTGTATTCATTACATTTTTTCCTCCAAAAATAGAATTATTCGAGTAAGTGTTTCATTGACTGGTGTGGGAATATTGTGGATTTTTCCTAGTTCTACAATCTTTCCATTTAGAAAATGAATTTCCGTTTTACGTCTACGTAGAATATCTTGAAACATTGAAGTTCGGTTTTCAAAATTTGGAAAAGCAGCATCAATTCGCTCAAGAATACTCAAATCTAGTTGAATTCCCTCAGCTCGGGCTACTTCAATACATTCTTCGACAATGCTTCGTCGAATACTAGCTAGAAGGGGTGATACCAATTCCTTTGTTGGAGCCTGTAAAATTGCGCTTAACGGATTAGCCACGCAATTGATTACTACTTTTCTCCACATATCCGTTTGAAAGTCTTCAGAATTTACAACATTGATTCCTGACATCTTAAAGAACTGTGCTATCTCTTTTGACAATTTATCTGAATCCAAGATTGTAAAGCCTAAACTAACAAGGATTCGCCCAGGTTCAAGGATTTCGGCTCCAAACTCAACAAATCCTTGTATAACTTTCTCCCTTGCTTTTAGTACGTCACGAGCCACTTTTTTAATTCCCAATCCATTTTGTAAAAGCAAAACTGTTGTATCCTTTCGAATTAGCTCTCGAACTGATACAAGTGTCTCATGTAACTGATGGGCTTTCACAGTGATTATGAGAAGCGTTTTAGGAAAAATCTCTTTGATTTCAGTTGCAGTTGTAACTTTATATGTTCCTTCTCTGTCCCCAACAATTGTAAGGCCCTTTTGACGGATAGCGTTCATGTGTGCGGGTCTTCCAATTAATGTGACGTCGTGCCTCTGTGAAAGAAGTGCACCATAGGTGGACCCAACTGAACCCGCTCCAAGCACAATTACATGATTAAAAGCCATTCTTTCATCTCCCAATATCAGAAGGTCCTGTTTTTGCTAGCATGTGCAACCGTTCATTTATGAGCTGAATCGCTTCAGCGAGATTTTGTTTATTATCAAAATTATCGAGGATTTTTTGAAGGGCTTTTTTAGGCTCTTTCCGAAGTTTTCTAGCCGAACTGATCAATAGTGGCACCGCACGAACTACATTATCTACAATCGTAATGCTCGCCATTTGTGCGGTTCGAGAAAGTGGGTTCAAATCCACAGTAATGACTTGTTTTCCTAATCGTACAAGTCCTTCAGTTCTGTCCCCGTCCTCCAAGGGTACGAAGGTCACATCTGCGATGAATAATCCACGGTGATCAACTACTCGACGTTCACTATGAATTTCTGGTATAGTTTCTTGGAAGGCTGAATCTAGACCATAGATTTCCTTTGCACCCGCGTCTCTGAGAACTCGTGCAATAGCCTCTTCTCTCTCCTTTGATCGATGATACAAATTAATTTCTAATTTTGCTCCAGAAACTTTTGCAAGTTTTACCAGTCCCTCCGGAACTAATGCCGCAACATTCCCATTTACTGATAAAACTGAGTTTTCTCCAAGTAAAAGGCGAGCCACCGCCGCCTTAATGGCTCGTTTTGCGTTATCCGTTGTGATTTCACCAATAAGGTAATCGAAGGCTTCTCCTCTTCCATGAGCAAAGAGACCAAAGGGGGATGTGACTCCGATTTTAAACCCGTGTACAAGCTTTGCTCGAATACGCAAAGACGTTGCTCGAGGATGTCGCGGTGAAACTTCATCTTTTTGCATCTAAGACTCTAGCTCCTTCATAATCGATTTCCATTACTAAAACTCCTTGTTCAGGAATCTTGTGCCGTTTAAATATCGCAGTCAATTCTTGAACCTGCTCCGGTAGAACAAGTGAAAAAACATTTTCACCAAATATTGCCGAACTACAAGTGAATCCTGCCTCATCAGTTTCTTGCAGAACCATTTCAACGCGTGTAGTAATGATTTCGATATGTTCGGCGAAACTTCGTGAAAAATCCATGAAATTTGCTACAGTTGGATTCTCGCGAAGGGCATCGGTTAATAGGCCACCGCGTTCATTGATGCGCTTACGGGAACTTGGATCAATCAGATGTTTGGGTGTAGAAATGGGACCGAATGGCAAACACACAACCATGTACTCATTATTCGATGGAAGCATCTCAATTTGTCCCACTCCTGGTCCTCCCGCCACACTTCGAATTTCAATTCCTCCTGCCAATTCGGCTATCACTGTACCTAAACCTGTACGCTGTTCAATCTCTACGGTATGTGCGATTTGTGCTGCCTCAAGCTCTGTTAGCCCAAATTCTAAGATTTCATTCAATGCAAGTGCCAAACTTAGGGCTCCTGCTCCACTGGTTCCAAATCCAGAACCAATAGGAAGCTCGACTTCATGACTTACACGAACATCATAATGCTGTTCAGGTCTATACTCAAAGAAACGGGTAATGACTCCCTCAGAGACTGAGGATTGAGCAGATGGGGTTCCGTTGATTTCTATATGAATTGATGGTTTTCTAGCAGCTTTTACTTTAACAGTAGTTGTGACGCCTTTGTTAACTGAGACTCCTGCTCCGCGCGATCCCTTTTCTAGGGGCTTTTCAGCTTCATCACATATCTGAAAGAAACCCGTGATGTGGCCGGGGGAAAATGTTCGAATCTTTTTCATGATGTAAGCCTGCCCATCTTCTTCTGTTACAGAGCCTGACATAACCGCGTGGTGTTGAATGAGAAAATAAATATTCTGCAACGCAAATTTAAATTATTTAAATTTTATACAATTTTTCAACCAAATAATCTTTTTATGCCACTAGTTTAAAGAAGAGTAGCAACGGTTGCTCACCTTATATGATATCTACATCGGCATTCTGTCCAGCAGGAATATCTAGCTTCTTTCAGGCGGATGTTCCAAATTTTTCTCCACAAACAATGGTGAACGCATGTAAAGTTGGGGCGAGAGGTGGAGGGTTTATTTTGGAGAAAGGTGTGTACACACAAGTCGAAGTTGAATCTGCTGAAACGAATCAGTTGATAGTATCCATTAATGGAGAAAAAGCCCCGGAAGCCATGGTAACTCGTGAAGTGTGCAAGTTGCTTCTTAGCAGAGTAAAAAATAACTATCGAATCCGCGTAGATCATAGGGTGGAAGTACCAATTGGTGCTGGTTATGGAGCGAGCGCAGCTGGTGCTGTGAGCACAGCGATGGCTGTAAGTCGGGCTATAGGAATGAATCTTTCGCTAAATCGTATTGGACAATTTGCGCATTTCGCGGAATTACGTTGTGCCACAGGGTTGGGGAGTGTTAGTGGCGTTATCCGTGGTGGCATGATTTTAATTTTGGAACCAGGGGCACCAGGTTATGACCGTGTGGATTGGTTACCCTTTGATCCATCATATCGAATAGTGACAGCTAGTTTTGCTCCGATTTCAAAGAAAGATATTATTTTTTCAAAAGAGGCTTTACGAAGCGTTAATCGTCATGGCCAAACTGTGCTAAAACAGATTTTAGTCAACCCGACCCCTGTGAAATTTATGAGCCTTTGTAACCGGTTCGCAAAAAAAGTGGGCTTTCTCTCTCAGCGAGTTGCGGATGTTTTAGAGAAAGTCATGGATGCGGGGGCACTCGGTGCAACACAGAACATGATTGGTGATGCCTTTCATGCTCTGGTACACATTGATGCTGTTGATTCAGTTGTTCGATCAGTTGATAATCTTTTTTCTCCAAACTCGGTACTTGTTTCCGGGCTATCTTTTGCCGGACCAAGATATACATAAATGAGAACGGTCTTGTAGCTGTCAGAAGTGATAATAATGAAAAGCGCCTCAATTTTACTTCCCCAAATGCCCAAAACGCTCCTACTTTCAATCACTGCCTTAATGACAGCGTTGGTTGCGGTGTTAACCATCTCATTTCAGATTGCTGTACCCGCAACTCAAGGATACTTTAACCTAGGTGAAGTTGGAGTTTTTATCACAGCCATTTTGTTTGGTCCAATCATTGGAGCTATTGCAGGAGGTATCGGATCAATGACAGCTGATCTTGCTACTGGGTATTTTCTATATGCTCCAGGAACCTTAGTAATTAAAGGCCTTGAGGGGTTCGCTGTTGGGTATTTGACTTGGGCTTTTAGAGACCGATTTGCCCCTAAACAGCTGAGATATCTTGGAATCGGAATGGGTTTGGGATTGGCCATTTGTTTGGGGGCTATTGGGGTTCTACGGTTTGGTGGAGAACTTGCTCTTTGGGGGAGTCCGTGGTGGGAAATTCCTTTCTTTCTTCCATCATGGGTGTGGTTTATTCTTGCAATCTTTCTTGGATCAATGACCATTTTTCTAACGCTTAGATATGATCCGAAAGCTGCTTGGAATATTACAGCGATGCTTTTAGGCGGCTTCGTTATCATAACAGGTTACTTTCTCTACGAATTCTTCATTTTCCAATATGCCGCTATCGCAGAGTTACCTTTTAACTTCATGCAAGTGATGGTTGGTATTCTCGTGGCGCTACCTATTACTGAACGGTTATTGCCCACTGTGAAGAATTTAGGGTGGATAGGTCAATCCTAAAGGCGAGCGCAGGTTTTTAGAGGATTGAATCAAGTGTTAATTCCAATATCCGCCTGTAATCTGTGTTGTCTATGACCGAGCCACCAGAAATTGAGGATCCAATGGAAGCAATAATGCAAATACTTCGAGAAGCAGAACAGAATGTGGATGGCATTCAAGGTGTCGCTGTAGTTTCCACCGATGGTCTCCCTATGGCTAGCGCTATTAATGAAAACATTGAAGAAACTGAATTAGCTGCTTTAGCTTCCTCCATGCTCTCTATTGGATCAACGGCAATGGAGAATCTCAAAAAAGGAGAATTAGATAATATCTATGTTAAATGTGATCGGGGTTACATTCTTCTCCGATATAGTGGCCCTTTAGCTGTTGTTCTCTTCATTACTGAAAAAGATGCGCGGTTAGGACCATTATTACTTGAACTCAAGCGAACTGCTGCACGGCTTGAAAAGATTTTAGGCTTCGGTTGATTAATTGAGAGTGTTTCTCAGAATCCTAGATGTTTAATTACTTCATCAACGCCAACGTCGTTTCGCACACTAGTTCGGAAAATCTTAATATTCGGATTAATGTTTTTTGCGTCTTGTGCCAATTTGTCGACATCAACATCCATAACTTCAGCTAAGTCAATTTTGTTAATAACTAAGATGTCGGCTTCGTGAAACATAACTGGATGTTTTTGAATCATCCAAGGCCCCTCTGTCACACTGACTACAACAAGTCGCAGATGACTGCCTAATGGGAAATCTGCAGGGCAAATGAGGTTGCCAACGTTTTCAATAATGATAATTTTCGTTGTAACTAGATCAGTGGAATCCAACGCTTTTTGAATTAATTTTGCATCTAAGTGACATTCTACACCTGTGTTAACCTGGATGGTCTGTATTCCATGTTTAGCAATACGATCTGCATCAATAGTTGTTGTAACATCACCTGCAATAACCAATATCTCTTTCCGCCGATGTATCAGTTTTTGTGAAATAGCTTCTATTAACGAAGTTTTTCCCGACCCAACACTGCCCAAAATGTTTATTGTTCGAATACCGTGATTAGAAAAATATTCACGATTTTCACGAGCTATTGATTTATTCCGTTCCATGAAATTTTCTTCTAGCGATATATCAACGGTTTTAGAACTAGGACTATGTGTATGCTTTTCACTATGGCCATGGGAATGAGCATGATGGTGTTCTTCCTCATCGGGAGTGATGATGGTTCGTTTCTTTTCTCTGTCTTTCTGAACCATTAATAGACCTCCTGGTATGTGAGCCTATCCCTCTTCTGTGCTTTTTCAATCATTCCTTCATTCTACAGGACTTGAAAAAAAGCGACAAAAATCTGGGCTTTTTCAAATATATAGAAGTTGCACCCTATAAAGGGCGGTTGGAGGTATATTGGTGCAGGCTTTCCACATTACTGAAACCCGAGCCATTGTCCCCGTTACGCGAAAGCTTACTCAACTACGTTTTACAATAGATGACCTTGCAGGTCCTGCCATATCTGATGAAGAAGATGCAGAATCCACTGTACGCAAACGTGGGCGAATGAGTACTAGACGGATTGGGCAACTTCTACCCAATGCGGTGTTACAGTGTCAAAAAGCCTCATCAAAATTCATCGAGTTGGATCTTACTTATGACCGGGTCATAAAAATCCCTGAACTAGGGAGGCGTGAAAGGCGATATCGACTGGTTTCCTATTCAGTAACCTCACAGATCCTTTGGCGTCCTGAAACAGGATTTTGTTTCATAATGGATGTCCCGCGTCGTGCTGTTAGTGCTGCTACTTGGATATTATCCTCTGCCGTCCTTGGTTATCCAGGACGATTATCTTTGTTTGATATCGATAATAAGAAAATGCGAAAGATAATCAGATATCTTACGGGAACCTCAAATGGAGGTCCTGGTGAATTAGTTCGCGCAGTATTTCGAGATATAGAATTCAATGGGAGCACTTTAGATGAAGTCAATATTCGTGCGCGTGATTTAGATAAGTTAGATCTCTATAAAGAAATACAAAGAAACGCTAGTACAATTCATGCAATTAGTTTCATTACTCCAATCATTGATAATATCGGTCGACCACTAGCATGTCGAATGGATGCAACGGGTGCAGTCCAAATCTATTCACAACGTCTCTCCAGTGAAGGTCTTCGAACACTTGTTCTCTGGTTTGAAAACATGCTTGCGAAGTAATCTACAGACAGTTATGCTCTTTGTTGGCTTCCACTAAGCTTATTTGCACCTAGTCATTGGTAAGAAACATCGTCACGTGAGGACACTGTCCATGGTCATAGTTACAAGTGGAAGCCCCTCTAAATTCCTCGCTTGGAATGTTGCCCAAGCGCTCAAAGCTCAGTACTTGAATACCGAAGTAAAGCACTTTCCTGATGGCGAAACCTATGTTCGATTTCTAGGTGAAGTAGCAACAGAAGAGGTAATTGTAGTTCAATCTCTCGCATTGCAACCCAACGATTTTCTCATCGAACTTTTTCTTATGCTTGATGCTCTCAAAGATCTAAAGGCCAAACGCGTCATCACCGTTTTACCATATTTTGCTTATGCCAGACAAGATGAACGATTCGAATCCGGTGAAGCTATTAGTCTAAAAACAGTGAGCCGGCTAATTGAGGCTGCGGGTGCCGATTATATCTTCACTATAGATTCGCATCGTCATCGCGTTATTGAACAGGACACTCTTACAACAATACCGTTACACGATTTGACAGCAATGGGTGCATTAGCTAAACATATGAACAACATACATACTCTTCATAATCCGGCTGTCATTGGACCCGACGCTGAGGCAGGAGCTTGGGCCAAAACTGCCGCTGATGCCCTTTCAGTAGACTATGATGCTCTTGAAAAGAAACGTCTTGATGCTGAAACAGTGGAAATTAGACCCCGAAAATTGAACCTCAATGATCGGGATGTACTAATTGTCGACGATATTATCAGTACAGGTAATACGATTATCAAAGCTATTGATGTTTTAAAGAAAAATGGGGCAAAAGATATCTACGTTGCTTGCACGCATCCTCTCCTTGTTCTCAATGCACTTGTTCGAATTTATGAGGCTGGTGCTATCGACGTTGTGGGCACAGATACTGTCCCCTCCGCAATAAGTTATGTTTCAGTTGCACCTGTCATTGCTGAGGCAATAAAAAAGCTACAGTAACCGGTGAAATCCTGCATGTCTAAATCTTTTAAAAAATTCTGGAAAGCTCTCAAATGTCCCATTTGCGGAGCACGTGCTGTATTTTATGTTACCAAAGATGCAGTTAAAGATGCAAATCAATATCCTGTTCCTTTTCAAGTAATTCATGAGGATCACAATTTCATGATATTTCTCGATTCTGGGTTGTTAATTAGTCGAATAGAGGAGCCCAAGGTATCAACACCAACTGCGCCGAAGAAGAAAACCAAAAGCAAAAAGACTAAATAAGGCAACTTGAACTTTTTTTCGCTGAAGCCCGGTAGTGTAGAGTGCTCACTTGGGGTATGCACCTTGGTCAATCATCCGAGGCTCTGGATCCACATTCAAGATGGTGGAGAAACCTTGGGACCGCGGTTCGAATCCGCGCCGGGCTACCATTCTTATTCAAACACTCGTTAACGGTCAAAAAATGGGCTTTTTCCTGTTCCCGCAATGGGAATTCCGATCAAAATCGTAGAGTCAGGCATGAGCTTTAGTCGATATGCGGCTGCTCCTGCCCGGAAGAAGATTCGATTATCGATGTTATGAATTTGAGCTGTTTTTACCGCACTTCCTAGAGCGATACCCATGTCCAAGGCTTTGATTATACAAGTGGGTCCAGCAAAGAAGTGCCCTTGTTTTCGCCCGGTCTTCAACATATGGCTACAATCGTCATACCCACATGCGCCACAATTCGTACCTAAAGCCTTAGGGCCTTTGAGTCCGATTAAAACTAGGGCTGGACATTCTTCTACGTTTTTTGCATCACGCGTCCAATGGTCATCGGGCTCCTTGGATATTCTATACATTTCTTTAGCTACAGCATCTTTTTCCTTCCCTGTCAAAATCATTGATTCAAGATCATCGATTCCTCGACCCTTGGGTGCTGTTCGGGCTGCAATTAGCATCAGTCGAGCGACGTCAATGATAGTTTTGGTTTCTTCTTCTGAACCAGATATTCGCATGAAAAACACCATTCAATTGTGAGGTGCATTCTGATTTTAGGTTTTACCTTCAACCGCTAGAAATATCTGCCATTCCCAATTCCAAATAATAATTGAATCATTAACTATCCACTGGATCAACTGTTGGAATCCGAACTTACATACAATCATGCGTATCTTTCCCCACTACATATAGTAACGTTCTAACAACAACGGTTTCATTTGACTAATGTAACATGTTAGAAAGCCATAAACCCGAAAGGCTAATTTTTCTTGTATGTCCTGCTATTTAGCATAACAAATTCACATCAGTAGATCCTCAGTGAGGAAAGGTAAATGTCAGAATCCATACGACTTTCAATTGGAACGGCGGCTCTTCTTGGGCTGGTTCAATGCAAATTAGATGTCAAACCTACAACCGCATATACTATGACCTACACTCAATCACGTTGCGGGGCGAATTGCGCATTTTGTGTTCAAGCGCGCGAAAGTAGTGGAAAAGTCAATAAACTTTCTCGTATTACTTGGCCAGCATACTCAGTACACAAAATTATTGACACATTAGCTGAGAATTGTAAAAAATTCCCATTTAACCGCCTTTGCATCCAAACACTGTGCTATCCAAATCTCGTCAAAGATTTATTGCAACTTATTCCCTTTTTCAGAAACCATTTACCTCAAGTTCCTCTCTCGATAGCATTGCCTCCACTCCATGCTAATCAATTTCAAGATCTTTATAAATTGGGAGTTGATCGGGTTGCTGTTTCTCTTGACGCTATTACCCCCAACTTGTTTAATCGTATTAAGGGCACAGGGGTTAATGGACCTTTTACATGGAGTGAGCATTTCAGAGCATTAGAATCTGCTCGAGATGTCTTTGGACCCGGGCGAACAACAACTCATCTCATAATCGGTTTAGGAGAAAACGAACGCCAAACTATAAATCTCCTCCAAAAGCTCATCAACAAGGGCATTAGAATTGGTTTATTTCCCTTCATGCCAGTGAACGGAACTCCTTTAGCGAAAATTAGTCGCCCTGCAATTGACCACTATCGTAGAATCCAACTGACTCATTATCTACTTCAAAATCGTCTTGTGACCATTAAACAGATGCAATTCAATTCATCTAATCAAATCATGAATCTTGGGCTATCAAAAGAAACCCTTATGGATATCATCGCACGAGGGAAGCCTTTTCAAACGACTGGCTGTCCTTCTTGTAACCGCCCTTTCTTCACAGAGCAACCTGGAGGTCCTATTTTCAACTACCCAATGTTACCATCGGCTGAAGCCCTAAAGGAAATCGAATCCCAACTGGCAGGAGTTCTATAGATTATGGCAAAATTATGGCGGCTAATACGAACTGGTATTTTCAATGCCTTTGATAATATGGCAATTGATCATGTATTACTCGACGCGTGTCATAAAGAAACTGCTGCTAACACAATCAGATTTTACCGCTGGAATCCCTCTGCTGTGTCTATTGGGCGATTTCAACACCTTGAAGATGAAGTGGATGCTGAAGCTTGTCGAAAATTCAATATCGATATTGTGCGCCGACTCTCGAGCGGGGGTGCAGTTTATCACGATTTTGAAGGGGAACTTACCTATAGTATCATCTGCCGAACGGATGAGATACAACTCCCTTCAGATGTAATTGAAACGTATCACCATCTTTGTAACGGATTACTCGTTGGGCTAAACCGCCTTGGGGTTAGCGCAAAATTTTCGCCAGGCTCTGAAGCCTTTTGTCCAAATCTATTTGTGAAAAAAAGAAAAATCTCCGGGAATGCTCAATCACGACGTGGCAACACTCTTCTTCAACATGGCACCATCCTCCGAACGCTAAACCTCAACAAAATGTTCACCTTCCTAAAAGTCAATAAACAGAAAGCTGATACTAGTTTTATTAAAAACGCTGCAGGCAGCTTAACCTCACTTCATCAAGAACTCGGAAAAGCACCTTCTTTTGGTCAAATTGAAGAAGCCCTTATTGAAGGTCTATCGGCTACATTACCTGCTAGGTTTTATGAAGAAGGCTTAACGGACACTGAATTACAATCCGCTCAACAAATTGCTGAATCATGGTATGCGAAACCAAATTGGACTTTTCAACGGGGGCTTAAGAAATGATTTCCGCAGGCAATGAGGCTAATACCTTGCATGATTGGTTTGTGGCGCCTTTCAATAATCTTGAGGAATTATTCTATCAAGCTCGTATTCTTACTGAAAAAGCCTTCAAAAGAAAAATAACATTATTCAATCCTGGCGATCATTTTCCTTCACTTTCTGTTACAGGGACTCATTGCAAACTACAATGCCAACATTGCGCTGGCAGATTTCTTCATCAAATGAAACCTATCAACAATCCTCAAGAACTTCTCACTTTTTGCAAAAATCTACATCACCAGAAAGGTGTAGGCTGTCTTATCAGCGGCGGCTGTAACGAAAATGGAGAAATTCCCCTAACACCTTTTCTTCCTACTCTATCTGAAATTAAACAGTCCACCAATCTTTTTCTAAACGTCCACACTGGATTTCTTTCAGACACACAAGCATACAACTTAGCACAAACTGGGATTGATTGTGCTTCTGTTGATGTGGTTGGTGATGATTTAACAATCCAAACAATATACGGCTTAGCGCAACGTACAACGAAGGATTATGCTTTGACTCTACAGGCACTTGAAAAACACAGTCTTCCAATAGCCCCTCACATCTGTATTGGGCTCCACAATGGAGAACTGTCTGGGGAGCTCAATGCCCTTCAACTTATCAAATCAACAATTAACCCCAAGCTGCTTGTTTTCATTGCTTTAATGCCGACAAAAGGAACACCGATGGCAGCTAGCCAATCTCCACCACCTCATGATGTCGCCCGAGTTTGTGCTATCGCCCGTCTTCTTTTCCCCGAAACTGAAATTGCTCTTGGTTGCATGCGCCCTCGAGGTGGCATTCGTCGTCAAATGGAGCAACTAGCTATTCATGCAGGGATAACACGTCTTGTTCAACCAACAAAAGCTACGCTTCAATACTTAGAGAAGAATGATTATACTATCAACACGCGAAATGCCTGTTGTGTCCTATAGGCTTGTATATCCAAGAAGGAGTTAAGTTGATACTTTTTCACGGGAGATGTTAACGCCTTCAGAGTCGATTACCGCCATTTGAATAGCGCCACCTGAACCAATATCACGTTTTCGAGCAGCATTGACCGCCCTTGTGACTAGATTTTTTCCTTCTTCAACGGTCATATTATCTCTGTATTCATCTTCAAGGACACCATACGCTACAACAGATCCACTACCTGTCGCAGTAAATTTTTTCTCCTCCAACATACTGCCTAGCGGGTCAAGCATATAGATGTGTCCTCCTTTTTTGTCTACTCCACCGACAATAAGCATGGTGATTAAAGGGAACATTCGATTACGGAATAGAATCGAAGAAGTTAATCGAGAAATCGCTTTTACAGTCAATTCACGCCCGGTTTCTAGTGCTTCTAAATGTGCAATGGCGCGAATATTATTGGTAAGTTGCTGCGCGTCTGCAACTGAACCTGAAATCGTCATTGCCGTGTGATCAGTTATTTGTAGGATTTTTGGTGCAGTATCGCTTGCAACGAGGGAACCCATTGATGCCTGCGATTCCGTACCAAGAACTACGCCGCCATTTACTTTTACAGCTACAGTGGTTGTGTGAGACATCAATCGATGATTATCATTTTGTCCCATCATGGATGATTAACCTCTTTCTCAGTAATTAATTGCCCACGAATATGTTAACCAATTTAAGTTTTCTTCTCTTTTCGGTTTCGACAGCAACATAATTAAATCGTCCTATGACAGCTGATTGGTCAAAACATTTTTAGCTGGGACTCTTCTCGTCTCCTTCACTCAGCTATATGGTGAACAAATCTTGGCATTTCGACCCGAAATTCGTGCCCCCCAAACCGGCGACGTTCGCAAAGGTCGGGGGTTCACTCATCAAGAACTCAAAGATGCTGGTATTGGTCTAGCGGATGCTCGGTGGATGGCAATACCAATTGACAATAGGCGAAAAACACACCATCCTGAAAATGTGAAACTGCTGCAAGACTTTGTAAAACGTATTACGAAACTCGAAAAAGTCAAAAAACCTCCCAAACCAAAAGCAAAAGTTGAGAAGCCAAGACCAACTAAAGCTACACCGAAGCCCGAACCCATTGAAACCGACCTGACAAACCTAAGCGGCGTTACAAAGAAAGTCGCTGAAACTATAGTGGCAGCCGGTGTGAAAAACATTCATGATTTAGCTACAATCTCACCTCGTCGCCTTTCACGAATAACCGATCTAAAGCGGAACCGTGCTGAGAAATTAATTGATACTGCAAAACGCTACGAGCGAGAAAAAGCAAAAACCGTTCGTGAAGAAAAAGCCAAAGAACCTGCGATTAAGGAACTCAAAGACCTTCATGATATTACTCGTACGGATGTCAAACAACTCAAAGAACTCGGTGTTGAATCACTCGCTGACCTTAGTGCAGAAAATCCACGAGACCTTTCATTACTCACTGGTATTCCAGAATCACGAATTAAGGAATGGCGCAAAGTAATCCGGGATCTCGGTAAAGAGTAAATGAGATACTCTCCTTGACAAGAGTTAGTCGTTTATTTTAAGTAGGGCTCCCAAGGTAATGCTTGTTCTGTAGAATACCACCCAAACTCCCGATAGAGAATCGCAATTGCTCCCTGTGGAGGGATAACCCCCTGTTCTGTTATGATTGCATCAATATACTCTGGTGGTGTAACATCGAAAGCTGGATTCCGAACAGTTACATATTTCCAGCTTGCAAGCTTCTCTTTTGATACTATTTCAGATTCATCCCTTTCTTCTATTTCAATCAACTCTCCTGCCATTGTAGCAGGACTAAACTTGTAACTTTCTGCAGCGACAAAAAAGTCAACCCTTGCTTCATCAGCCGCTAGGGCTACTAAACTCGTACCTATTTTGTTCACAACAGCTCCATTTGCTGTAATCGAATCGGCACCTACAAACACCTTATCTGCTCGAGCAATGAGAAACCGCAGGGAATTATCTGTAATCAATATGCAAGGAATACCTGCTTCATCCAGCCATGTTGCGGTAATATGACCTTGATATTTTGGTCTAGTTTCAGGAACATACACGGTAAATTCTTTACCCATTGTAGATGCTGTTTTAAGTACGCTAAAGGCTGTGGCACTATTGCAATACGTGAATATGATGTCACCATCCTGAATCAATTGTGAACCTATTTGACCAATGGTTGTCACCGCATTATTTGACATTTCAATGAAACCTTGACCAATCTTGTGTCCAGCTTCTTTGAGTTCACGGATACCCTTAGTCTGATCAACTTGGTTGAGTAATCGAGTGTAGAAGTAACGAAGGGCATTAGGTAACGAAACTGCTGAAGGGCGCGTCTCATATAGTAATTGGGCAGCGGTAGCCACATCTCGAAGGAGAGTGTGAACCCGTTTTGCTTTAGACTCTTGTGTTGCGATGACCACGCCTTTTGCAGCTGCTCGTGCTATCCGTCCTGCTCCGTGCGTTCGCATTGACCGAATGTCTTCGGCGATTTTTTGCGTTTCTTCTGGTATCAACACCATAGCTGGTCGCCGAGGCATTTAATACACAATCAAGGTATTAATGCTATCATGGAGGCGCCATGATTTGAATGTTGACTGGCTGATTAAGAAATTTCAATCATATGAGATTGCTAGCGCAGACGGAACTGCTATTGAAGCTGCATCTGCTCTCAAGAATCTAGCACTTAAAACCGAAGCAAAATCAGCAAAAGACCTATTTGACCAGGTAAAATTAGCTGCATTTGGTCTTCGTGAAGCGCGCCAAAGTTCCGCTGCGTTGCATAACTGTCTTGATTACATAGAGGATGCAGCTCAGAAAGCTTATCATGAAAAGACTTCATTGAAGAAAATGCGTGACATTATTGCCCGCGCTTGCGATGATTTTGTAATGCGAATTGCTGAAGCTAAGCAACGAATTGGTGAAATCGGATCAAAAAGAATTCGATCCGGTGATCGAATACTAACGTTATGCCGGAGCACAACGGTATTAACCATTTTAAAGAAAGTGGTGGAGCAGGACAAGAAAATCGAGGTTTTTGTTGCTGAAAGTCGTCCTGACCTTGAAGGTCGTTTATTAGCAAATGAAGTCGCTGCTTTAGGAATCCATGTCACTCTCATTACAGATTTTGCTGCTCGCATTTTTCTTCCTGATATTGACCTCCTACTTGCTGGAGGTGAAGCAATCGCTGCTAATGGTGCCATTGTCTCTAAGGTAGGCACTGCAACGCTTGCCGAATTATGTCACGAAGCGCGTGTTCGTGTTCTCATCGCCGTAGGAAGCTACAAGTTCTCTCATGAAACTCTTTTAGGGCGTCTCATAACACTTGAAGAAGGAAATCCAGAACAAGTCGTACCTAGAGGGCAAATTAACCCAATCATCACGGTACGAAACCCGCTATTCGATGTTACTGGGCATGAGTACATTGATGCCTTTATTACAGAACGCGGAATAATCCCACCACAAGGAGCATATCTCATTTTCACAAGTGGCGAGTAATGCAAATAGTAGAAAGCCTCAAAAACCCTTACTTACCGTGTTCCCTCTAAATATTCGTGGACGTCTAAAACATGCCTCCTACAAAGAATGCATCAAGAAAGAAACGAACGAAGAAACTTGCTGATGTAGATGGCGAACTCTGTGGAGTCTGCCAAGCATGTGCAACTGTTTGTCCTGTTAATGCAATTGAAGTCACAGAAAATTACATAATAGTCATTCCGAAAAAATGCACAGGATGCGGAATCTGTGTGAATGTATGTCCTGTAGGAGCAATCAATTTAATCGGTCGTATATGATGAATGAACGCTTAAGGAGGAATTGAAATTGGCAAATCATGTGATTGTGGTTGGCGCTGGGCCCGCAGGCTCATCCACTGCCATCGGTGCACTTCGTGAAGGTGCTAAGGTCACAATTGTTGACAGGAAAACAAATGTTGGAATCCCAGTACAATGTGGAGAAGCTATTGGTAAAACAGGTCCAGGGGTAGCAGAAATCGATATTCCTTCAGAATCAATTCGTGCACCGGTCCGTGGTTTTCGGCTCTATAGTCCAGGGCAGATTTCCGTCGATTATGCCACTAAAGAACCAAGCGGGTTAATAATTGATCGACGAGTTTTTGACAAAGAGCTCTTTGCTCGAGCAACAGAAACGGGAGCAGAAAGTTTGCTTGGGGCCAGAGTACTAGATGTAACGCGTTCTAATGGAACAATAAATGGTGTTGTCGTTCGTCATGATGGACAACGAAAGACATTGAAGGCTCAGGTTGTAATAGGCGCCGATGGAGTAAATAGCCAGATTGCACGTTTAACTGGACTAAGAAAGGCCTACAAACCTGATGATATCGATTCCTGTTTCGCTTATGAAATGGCGAACTGCGACCTCGAAGTCTTAGATCTTATGGAATTTCTATTAGGGAGCGAAGTCTCGCCACGAGGATATATTTGGATTTTTCCCAAAGGCACGGGTCGTGCAAACGTAGGTATTGGAATTGGCGGAGGGGTTGAGTCAAAAACCGCCAAAGAATACCTAGATTATTTCCTAAAGCACCATGATGTGGCAAAGCAGCAACTGGGAAATGCCAAAATTATCGAAACTCGAGTTGGCGCATTACCGGTGTGTGGTCCTAATAAAATCAATGTTGTTGATGGCGCCATATTAGTTGGGGATGCTGCGGGACAGATTCACCCAATTACCGGTGGTGGAATGGGTTACGCAATGGTCTGTGGCAGTATTGCGGGGCGTGTTGCTGCCCAATGTGCAGAAAATGGAACTGTCAGTTCCTCACTCCTGCAACAATATGAAAAAGAATGGCGTAAACTTTATGGCGATGAATTTAATCAATCCCTGAAACTGCGAGAACTAATTCTCCAAACAGATGATGAGACGCTCGATAAACTCGCAAACATTGTAACCGGTGAATCAATTGTTCGAATGACTGCAGGTAAAAAAGTCAAAATCTTCATGAAAGCAATGGCGACAAAAGACCGAAAACTCATTTCTCTAATGCAAGAATTAAGAAAACTTCGTATGGTCTAACAATGAACTAATTACTGTAAACAACTTTAAATCATCATTCTCCTCTCATAATCAAGGAATCGAGGTTAGCTCAATGGCAACATCAAATACAAGCTTAATACTCGGAATAGTTGTTGGCTTCCTTGCCACATTAGGCATTGCTTATGGAATCATTTATGCTACCGCCGCAGGCATTTTACCTCTTGTCGGACCAGGTCTTGTTCAAGCCTCGACGGCTGCAACCTTTCTCGCTGATCCAATCTTTAATCAACTTTTCACGGCGTACAATGATGTGCTTCTCATTATTCTCACCGTATATATCCTGGCTCCTGTTATTTGGCTCATTGGTGGTCTAATTGCCGGATTAATTGTCCGGGATATGATGAAGGGTGCGGCTGCAGGATTAATCATGGCAATGATTGCTCCGTTCGTTTGTTATGGGCTAGATTTCTTATTAGGTGGTCCTTATAGTGCTCAGCTTCTTAATTGGGTTCTCAACGGTTTACTTGCTGGATTGATAGCGGCTGTTGGTGGAGTTATCGGCGGAACTCTCACTTCGCAATTTGAAGCGCACTAGAACCATATTAATAAGTCAATACTCAAAGGCTTCCTATCATGCCGACCCTAAGGAGTTCCCGAATTGCTCCCTTAGGGCTCATCATAGGTATTGGACTTTCCATTATAGTATATCTAACTCAGCCAAACATTATCCAAACTATTGTTTATACCACATACAATCCTCTTGTTGACCCGCTCCAACTGTACGAGCTAGCTTGGGTAATGGCGACGGTTGATCTTCTCCTTAATTTCTCATTTCAGTTTTCCCTAATACTATGGCTCGGCGTTACTATCGTTCTCGCGCTTCTTCTCCGGAACCTTAACATTACCATATCGACCCTTGCTACAGCAATGCTTCTCCCTGCAGGAACATGGCTCATTTTTTCCATTAAATACATTTTCTTACCAGGATTTTCGCTCGGTTTTTTGGTGTCATTCATTGTGTGGCAGATTATAATTCCACTTGGTTTAACACTGGGTTTTGCTACACTAATTACGCTTCCTTTCATGCTCTATAAACGACAAAATCCACCCATTACAAAAGCACCGGCTTCAATTCAATTTACTTGCATAAAATGTGACGCCGTCTACCGATCCCAACCGTTGATATGTGTACAATGTGGTGAAGAAGGCTCAATTTTCGAAAAACAAAGAACAAAATCCTAAGCTTTCAACAACTTCGTTTGTGATAATCGCAACAAATTAATATTTTATTGAGAAAACAATAAAAGTTTATAATTAGCCATGGTCTTTATTCATTAGCCGGTTGGGCAGAGAAGCGATTTTAAAACAAACCTAAAACTCTTCATTGGCAGAATCCTCTATTAGAGGCTCAGGTCCGAGTCGTCCTCGTCCTTCAATAACACCCCTCCTCCATCAACTGCCCTCCGGCATCATTTTTTGATAAGGTTCTGTTCATTTGTTGGAGAATCTAAATTACTCCTATACTGCCACGGGGCTAGCTAGAATTCGATTGTTGATGGCGAATTCTAGAACATCAACAATGGCATACTCTGGTAGCCCTAAAAGGAAGGCTATAGTTTTTACATCGCGTTTTCCATCTACTAGAAAGAGCACGTCCCTAGCATAGGGACCAAATTTATCGTTCAGGGCACTTCCAACCGCTGATCCTGAATCAAGAGCTGCTAGCAACTCTTCACCACCTTGGGGTACAAATTTTAGATTAATACGTCCTTTATCAGGTGATGGAGGCGGGGGAGGAGTGGTGGTTTCTGAGGGTTCGATTGGAGGAGGTTCAAGAGGGGGAGGCATTTCTTCGATGTCGGGAGGGACGGGTGTGGGTTCAGGTGGTGGAATGGGTTCTAGTTGTGGTGTGTCTGTTTCTGGAGTTGGAGTCGGTTGTGAAGGTGGAACTGGTGGAGATGTGACTGGTTCGGGTGGAGGAGCCGGCGTTGGTTCTACGGGTTTTTCTTTCATTGTTTCGATGATATTTAGATTAAGTTCGCGGAGGGCTAGAAGGGTTGCTTTTGTTTTCACTACTGCAATTCCCAATGAGAGATTAGGCGGAAAAAGTACTGCAAGGAGCCAATTATCGGCGATTTTGGATATTACAACGAGTCCTGCTTCAGTGTTTACAGTAAGCTGACTGATTTGTCCTTTGTACAGGCTTACAGTTTGTTTGACCATTGCTTCAGTATCGGGATCTAGGGTGCTTTGATAGATCTTACTGTCAGGAGATATGATGCAGAATGCCTTGACCATTCGGTCAAAACGAAGATTATCCAATGCCCGCTGTACTTCCTCGGCCATCGCTATACCTTTACCCCCTATTGCGCAATACTAGCTATACGGTACTGGGAATTTGTTCTCTAAAATCTTTATGCCATACCCTACTCAGTCAAATTAATGTTGACTTTCTCCCCATTTCTCTCCACAAAACCAAACCCTTTGCGTTCTAATTGGATGATTGTCCCTGTCATCACTTCTTTGAGGGCAAGCTCTCCAAGTCCGTCAAGGATTTGAAGGCTCTCTGTATTATATTCCTCTTTGATGAATAGTACGTCTGGCACAAATATTTGAACAGGAACATTCTCAAGAGTAACCCACTGGATTTTCATCGGTGCTTGATCTAATGCGTCTCCTGCATAGACGCATTTTATCATTTTTGGGGTTTTCTTTTCAACTCGGAGATTAAAGGCATGCTTTAATCGAAAGATATCACCAATTTTGAGTTGTTCTGCATCAATCCCATCTATGAACACTTGATTCTGTATCAAAACTTTTCGGGATCCTCGATCTTTGAAATCAGGATGATATGGGATTTCGGCTGTGAATGATTTTGTATCGTCAATATTGACGAGCATTGGCTGAGTGACACAGTAATATCGATTTGCAAGAGGATCAACAAGTCTGCGATTAATTCCCAGCAAGATGGACCAATCTATGATTGGTTGAGCCACACTTAGCCCAACTTCTCGGGTCATTTCTCGAATTGCCTCAGGAATGATACCTCGGCGGCGAAGTGCTGACAATGTAGTTAGCCGAATATCGTCCCATCCGCTAATAAGCTTGGATTCGATCAAAGGTCTTATTTTTCTCTTGCTTACAGGGCTTCCTTCTATGGCAAATCGGGACCATTCCTGAATAATTGGCTGAGGATATTCAAAGAGATTTCGGATATATGCTTGAAGTTCTCCTCGGCTCGCAAATTCATTGCTTCTTAGTACATGGCTAATACCATTTCGGTAGTCTTCTAAAGCATTGGCAAAGTCATAGGTTGGCCAGAGGCGATATCGATCACCTTGTATAGGGTGAGGAAAATCTATGATTCGAAAGATATTCGGATCTCGCATCACTGCATTAGGATGGGTCATATCAATTCGAAGGCGGCAAACAATCTCTCCTTCCATGTATTTGCCTTCAATTATCTCTTCCCAAATTTTCTGATTTTCTTCGTTGCTTGTTTGACGGTGTTCGCACGTCACTCCGGTTCGCCGATTTTCGCTAATGACCTCTGAAGAGCAAGAACAAAAATAGACTTCACCGCGACTTAACAGCAATTGTGCGTGTTCATAAAAATAGGGGATATCATCTGAAACATTGAACTCCTCATCCCAATCAATATCCATCCAACGGTAGCCTTCTTTGAATGCATCATAATACTCTATATTGATATTACGGGGATTTGTGTCTTCAAATCGGAGAATCAATCGTCCGTTGTACTTGCGAGCATAATACCAATTAATGTATCCCGCATAAGCGTGTCCAATATGCGGGTACCCGCTTGGCTCGGGTGGTAACCGAGTGGTAACGCGCCTTTTTTTTACTCCATGAAGTGGTGGAAGTTCCTTAGTTCGTCTTTCCCTAGTCGTTTCGAGTAACTCGGGTGCAATTTTTTCTAGTTCAGAAATTTGGTCAGAAATGGCCATCTGGTTTATTTCGCTCACTATTTGGTTAACCTGTTCGATAATACCTTGTGCTTGTAATCGTAAACTAGGTCTTTCCGCTAGAATCTTTCCAATGACTGCGTTGGCATTTGCTTTTCCATTAAATTTGATAGCGTTTGCTAGACTATATTTTCGAATTAACTCTTGCACTGATGAACCGTTGCGATTTTTCACGTGACGCCGACCTGCTTTTCGTTAATGTGTTCAAGTAATTGGGAGACACTTATGCTTTTTGTGAGGAAGCGGGAAGCCGGTTCTCTTCCATAATCTGATGGATAAGTTCAGGATCAAGGGTACGAAGCCACGAAATCTTTCCAAATGCAAACTGACCACCTTTCCCTGAAAGAATTACTTCAATAGTATCCACCACTTCTTCAATCGGTGTGTCTGTAGTATCAATTTCAAAGATTTTCTCAAGGCGGTGTCGCGCCAAACCTTGGGATGTACATTCCCCCAGGATTTCTGCTTGAATATTTTCTAACGTCTTCTTTGATGACCATTGACGGCTACATAATCTCTCAGCTAGAGTAACCGGATGACAACGAAGAATCACTAGGACTTTTAGATAATTTTCTGGAACCAAATCTGCAAAATGACCAACTACGACAAATAGCTTTTCCGTATCTTGAATTTGATCTATTAGGTAATCTTGTAGACTATCGATATTTGCGATTAGGGTACCACGATCAGGATCGATACCATAATGAAGCTGTCGTTCTTTGACAACCTGTCCAAGTTCGATGAATTCCGCGTTGAGACGTTTAGCTAATACGCTTCCAACCGCGGTTTTACCGGTTCCGGGTATTCCAGAAATAGCAATTACCTGTTCCACAATTTGTCACCAATGATTCATGCATATTTCGATGAATCTAGATGACATTGAGTTGAATATCTGATAAGAATGCTCCCTCTAAAATGAAAACCGAATTTCTGAATCCGGTGTTAAGCGTTGGGAGTTTGCTCAAGGAGTTTTTGACGCATTTCCCGCTCATAATCCTCAAGGGCGGCTAATTCTCTTTGAAGCCGTATTCGATGGGAACCACTCGTTGCAGCAATTGCTCTTCGAAGTAATCGCTTTTCTCGGCGGATATCCCACTGAGGAATCTCATTGAAATCTCGTTGAACACGGCGTATGGGTTCTATACAATCAGAACTCACTTAATAAACACCTAACAAGCATTCCCAAAATAGCTATTTAAAATAATAGAGGGTTATGTATAAGTGAAATAAAGCGCTTAGGTGTCACCCGATACTTGGTAACGGGTCCCTCGGGTGAAGCTCTTTTTCTCAACCACCATTTTCTTTGCCACCAACGAGTCTAAGGCAATTTGAACCCTGGCTTGAGTCCAACCAGTAGAAAGCATAATCTGTTCTAAAGAGGCTTTTCCATCTTTTCGAGCGGCAATATCGAGAATCGCTGCTTCATCTTCACTGAGAAATTCATCACGTAATTTGACGACTAAAGTTCCCTGAATTTCTTTTAGTTGAACGGTGTCTTCCTTTTCCAGTTGCTTAAGGCTTTTTTGAAACTCTTTTTTAGAGAGCTTCCGATATTGGTCAACTTCATGAATCTCTGAATATAAATCTGCTACAGCAAAAGTAGTGATTGAAGTTTCCGCCATCCGCCTCTGAGTCAAAAAATATACAATATATTCCTGCAGTGTTTGAGGCATTTGAATCTCGAAGTGAAATTCTTCCTTGAGCTGTTCAAGACGAATATCCGAATCGATGAATAACTTGGATTTTGAAGGTGACTGGCGGTCGACTTCTTCAAGTCTTAAACGTAGCTCCTCATCCTTGGTTGGATCCTGTTCGGCAATTTTTGATTTCAATTTTTTACGGTACTTGGAATAAGCTTTGTCGAGATCGTTTTTTTCAGAGGGCATCGGAATTACTCCAGCGGATTAGTTCACTATCTCTAAGAAGTGCCGCACTTTTAAAGCCTCGGAGCTACTTATCCGGATTAAGTGCGGATTTAAAGTTGATTAAGGATTGCCCAACGCTCCCTTCAACGAATTTATTTTCAAAGCATTACGCAGTGAAAAAGGAAGGGGTCTTTCACAAGTTTCAACATTCAATTGAGAAGGAAGAATCGTCGTAATTCAGCAAACCAAAATATTGTTTGCAAGTCAAGATTACTGGAATCGTTCTTGATTCCTTCTAAAACATTAATTGTGCTTGTTCTTGGTTCCGGGTTTGAAGGGGGCGAAATTGAATAAATGCGTGGTCCAAATGAATCAGAAGGTACATGATAGTGTATTGTTCCGTTATCTACCCGTATTTCGGGAAATCGGAATTCAATATCGGTAACATTTTGTGTTAAATGATCTACCCTTGGAGTAAGGATGTTGATTTGAGCCTTCGGGAAATGCATTGGTTGATCTAAAACAACACCTGTGAAACCTGATTGCAAGAAGAATACGTTTTCAGGTGTGGTGAGGTCTATTAGGCTGAATGTTTCATTTGTAAACGTCGTAACGTTCAAATCAAAGGCATATCCCCAGGACTGGTTTTGTGACATCGAGGCCGTGATTGGGTTAGCCTGAAATCCGATGTGTGTTTCATTATCAATTGTTGGAATAAGATCGTCAGTAATTCTGCTTCCGATACGATAAACGTCGTGAACCGTCATATTCGCTAATAATGTGGTATCATTGTAGACTTGTTTTGGAAAAAGGATCATTGATTCGCCATAATTAAAGACATTTGTCTCAGAGGCACTCAATGTGTTGAAGGTAATATTGAATTGGACAATAGTAGGAATGTTGTAGGGAAGTGTGTCGTTCTCTGGGTGGATATCGAAGGTGAAAGTAAACATGTCTTCCATTGTGTCAGTTTGAAGCCAAAGATTGTCACTGCTGTTGATTATGTAGTGCCAGAATAGTGACCAAAAACCACGCATTGTCGCTCCACCACGAAGTTTATGCTCTTCAAAAGCTTCGAACATGTTCGGTTGAATAAGGTCAACATTGAATTCGAGACTGTCTGCCTCGACTTCTAGTGGAATATGATATGCATTTCCATAATAGTCGTAGAAGACATACGGGTCAATCAACGTGAAGTTCACTTGATTCTCATCAAATGAACGGGCAATCGACACATTTAGCCATTGATCTCCAGACCAAGTGCCGCCAGCAAATCTACCTAGCATGAAATCAATTTGTACATGACCGGTATCATTAATGAAAACAAAGAAACTGTCTTGTTGGAGAACGTATACTTCGCCTTCAACAGGTAGCGATGGAATTGGATCCGGTAGGTTAATCCACCAAACCCAGAAAGCGCCACCAATTATAATGGCAATCAAAACAACAACTAGGCTGGTTCGAATCCATCCAGGCATTCGACGGCTTCTTTGCCTTTCTTGACGGTCTCGTTTCCGCTGCAGCTTTTCTGGGACTCTTTCGAGTCGCTTTTGTTTACGCTTCTTATCTTTCCGTTGTCGACGTGACACAGCGAACAACCTACCTTTCAGGCGAGACGGTCGATTATACTTCCCGTATTTCAACCTTACGGCTACGGCTACAAATTACTATTAGATAATATTTGGCGAGTTATCAGAAAATTTAAATGACTCACCGTGAACTGAGGTCGCGCCCCCTCCCACCCTACCTTCGAATAGAAAATCGTGGCGATGAACGTGTCAAAGAAAAAATCTTCCCCCCAAAAAACCCCTGAAGAACCCGTACCCGAAGAACCTGAAAAAGAGGTAAAACCTGAACAAGTTTCTGAAGAGGAAATCGATACGATAGAAGAAAAGCCAATCGAAGAAGAAAAACCCAAGCAAAAAAAATCCTCCAAAAAACGAGCTAAACTCTCTGTTCTTCAGGCCGCTGTTCTTGAAACCATTCGTGAACGCCCTCAGCGTCCACGCGCTATCCAAACTATAATTCGGGGCGCAGGGGGAGTCGATATTCCACGAAACGAAATCATCCGCTCACTAAATGAATTACGCGACAAAGGTCTTGCTGATAAAGTCACAACGAAAGCTTGGCAAGCAAAATAACCATGGTCGTTTCTGTCTAATTCTAACGTCCCTTAAGCTCAGCTAATGCGCGCTCAGCAATATTCATCGCTTTCTTGTATTTCTCCTCAGCTTTTTTGAGTTCGATTTTCAGTTCTCGGATTCGTGCTGTTAATTTCGAATTTTCCTCTCGGATATCATTGAGTTTCTGTTCAGCAGCCTGAAGCTCTGATCGTAGGGCATGAACATGTTGAGGCATCTGACCCCCATTAGCATTTGCCGTTAATTGCTGGAAACGTTCTACTGCCGCTTTAATTCGTCCAGCAAAATTTGTGCGTAATCGAATTCGGCGTTTCTCTAATTCTTCCAAAGTTTGTTTTTCAGCAAAATCTAGTGGATTAAAACCAGTTGCGCCATGCGTAGTTTCTCGGTATCGAACATCCAGAAATACAGGAACTTCAACGGCATCACCTGCAATAACTGCCTGACCGGTATCAAGGCGTTGTATATCTTCAGCCCATTCCTTCGAAAGCCCTTCTGTGCTTGAGACTGTGATATCCACATCTCGGACATCGGTTAATTGGTGAATAATCCATGTGCCAACTTGACTCCGAACGATTGTGTCGAGGAGTTGAGGCTTTTGCGTAATGACTACTAAATTAGCCGCAAATTTCCGACCCTCTTGAGCAAATAAACGCATCATTCCCGTCGTTGCAGCTTTCCCCCTATTTGGAGCTAATGTGTGAGCCTCATCAACAAAACAATAGAATGGTGGAATTTCACGATTCACAGCAGCATGATAAAGATCACTAAGAATTTCCTGCGACAGGGCCTCTTGAACACCTAAATCAAGACCACGAAAATTGATAATTGTTCCCTGACCAGAAACTACCAAATCCTTCGGGTGTGTACCAAGGAGTGCTTCAATGGGAAGGTCTGCTCCTGGATTGGCATGCAAATCCGCAAACTCAATAACACTCATTTCATAACTTCGCGGTTCCACATCAAAACGTTCATTTCTTGTTTCCGCAGGAATCTTTAGACTTGAATATTCTCCATGACGATCCAGTACAACAACAGGAATTCCCTTTTTCAGAAATTCTTCCATAATTACAGCTGTAGTATAGCTTTTTCCACTCCCTGTTTTTCCAACAACAAATAATCGTCCCAATCGTTTCACAGGCAAACGCACTGGAACTGTATTTCCAGAGATTTGACCTACGTATGCTCCTTCATCAATTGATACATTAATCCCCAGCGCGGCACTCACAGTTCTTGGTGTTGCTTTGTATATCATCATCTCAGGATTAAAGGGAGTTCGGGGCATTGGACCAACAACACTACATTGCCCCGTTGTTTTTCCACTTTCGCGCCATAGTTCTTTACAAAGAAGCAGATATTCTTCTCCTTGGTGATTAATAGAAAGAAAGTCGTTTCGGCCGACGTCTCCCTGTTTAATCACTCGAATTTTCAGTGTGTGGGTTGTTGTTTTACCAACGACTTCGGCAATGGGTTCAATTTGCACGGAATCCGATGATTCTGAGGCCGCTCCGAAATGTTCTTCCGCATTCTCCGGCTCTTTATCCGGTGGGTCCGACTGCATCATAACTACCTCGCGCGTGTAATGCCCTTGAAAGCACGCCCTTATCATTTTATCCAAGAAGCTTCATCTTCCTTGAAAAAATCAAATTATAGAGCTTGAATCTACTAAAAAGAAACACAAAATGAGGCCCCTGAATAGCAATCGGGAACTAATCTTACATTTACTCAGGTTATATCTTTGTAAGAGTGAGATGAGACTATGGAAAAATCTCGATAAAGATGCCATTCAAAAAGAAATTACTCAAAACGGCTAGGAAATTCTAATTTAACATATTCAATCCAGTGCACCACTTCTTCTCTTCTAGTGGGTTTGGGAAGTAAAATGGCTCCGAGCTCTTTTACGCGTGTAGAATCAGGTCTATCAGAACACTTTTTTCCTCTTCGACCACAGTTTGTAAGAGGGTCCTACTGTGTCAACAGAGATTCCTATCGGGGAACTTTCACCTAGTCTTGCTTTTGGGGCTGCTTATTTTTGCATCTCTTCAATCGGTACTCGACTAACCAACATCGCTGAAACTTACACTGAAGAAGGCTTCTTCGGTACAGCCACCGTTTCCTTTCGTATGCCTAGCACTGAAGATCGACTCGAAGTTACCCTTTTAGTCGACTCTAAAACTCCCACAATCCATCTCGATATTACAGGGGGTGATGAGCAAAAACGCCCAGATTATGCTAATGAAATCGCCCATCGCATCACCGAAACCCTCGAAAGATTCAGTAGTGTCCCCGGCGTCAAACTTTCTCATGCCTCTAAAGCTGTGGTAGTTGAACGTAAAATCGATGAAGCCCTTAACCAACTTCTCACCAACCCCGACTACCAAAAAGTCTATGTCCAGGTTGCAGACGCTCGTGAACGTCTCATTCGCATCGGAGGAGAATTCCAACCAGCAACTCTTGAAATGGGCGCCATCCTTGAACCCCTTGCTGGAAAATCTGGTCTCATTCCTGAAGAAAATCGTGAAGAAGTTGCTCTCAACT
>CAYFXC010000007.1:0-10538 GCA_964347045.1 uncultured archaeon | reverse complement strand
TCTAACCCTACAAGAGCTAAACGCCATATCGCCACTTGTCTACTTTCTTATCCTTTTTTGTTTGTTTTTTGAGCAGCTTATAATGTTTCTGACAAAGGTAAACGCGGCGTGCACGGCTATCTTCAAACGTAGCACCCGCTGATTGCAACGACTCTCGTGCTTTATTAGCTGCATACGAACGGGTTGCTTTTTCATCACAACCATTCACACTACAAACAGTACCTTGCTTCACTTTACCCATCCAATCACACTCCTCATTTGTCTATCCGTATTCAACTTTCACAGAATCGTAACCACATTTTGCAACACAGTCGAGACAGAGGATGCATTCTGAATCGTAGATAGGGCCAAAGGGTTTAGCCATTACATCTATCCCAACGGGGCAAGCTTGCTTGCATCGCGGGGAATCGCAGGTGGGACCAAGACATTCAGTGGCGCTGCGGCTAACAGTTAAGAAGCTAAACTGGGCGACCAGCCCCATCATGGCGCCGGTTGGGCAAAGCCAACGACAGAAGGGGCGAGTCATGAAAAGGGCCATGAGGAGTACAATCGCAAGGAACCCAAGACGAATATACATTGGCAACCCCCACGCAATGAAGGGGGGACTCCATTGTGTAAGAATTGGTGATATTATGCCATTAAGATACAAGTAGGGCAGAATGACAAAGAATACACTGGACGGGTTAATGGTTGTCCAAAAAGCGGTTGCAAAGGGGAGTCCAACTGCATTTCTAAGGCCTTGGTCAATTCCTAAAAAGGTCCAAAGTCCGAGCCAAGCCACAAGGAAGAGTACAACAAATAAGATGACAAATTTTATGCTCTTAAGGCGTTGGTCAGTCTTTTTTGAAGGATATCGTTTTCTAATCGGAGTAAGTGCAAAGAGGTCTTGGACAAAGCCAAAGGGACAAATCCAACCACAAAAACTGCGACCAATGAGTATGGGGACTATGAGAATGACACCAACTGCGATATAGGGGAAAATACCTTGTTGTCCCATGAATTGGATAATGTCAAAATAGCCTGTGCCGGTTCCTTGGGGGATTCCTTGGGGCATATCGAAAGGTAGAGGAATATATCCAAAAATGGGGATGAGCCATGCTATCCCTGAAAAGATGCTGCCCACGAGCGGGTCATAACCTAGTACAAACACTATTCCTGCATAAAACAGTATGAGGAATGTCGCAAGCTGTACGATGAATCGGATGATGCGGATGGCGAGGAGTTCTTCAAAGGCTTTTCTTACCCAGTAATGGAGGGTTTTGTGTGGGCGTGATTTTTCGAGGAGAACTTGCTTCCATCGGGAAAAGGGGCGGCCTATTCGGTCCCAGATACGCTCCTGCTCCTCTTCCGGTTTAGTGCCGTTTTCTGTTTCACTCACAAGAGCATCTCCTTAAGGTGGTATGGGTAGTGGAAAGTATGGCGCATAAGCGTCAGAAAATACTTGTAGCCATGAGCGTACAATCTCATGCTGTCCCAGCGATATTCCAAAGGCAAGAGCTGCTAATCCTACACATAAGATAGCAATTGCTATGACTCGTCGGTTCATCCAAAACGACCTCCGGTGAGAGGTTCAGAATTACACTAGCGTATAAAATGTTTTGTGTTCGGAGGCAATTTTTCATTTTGAATGAATTGACTAAAAATCTCGTAGCACAGCCTCAAAGATTTCTACTTGATGGCCAAGAGTTTTTGATCGCTTTTCTAAGGATTTTTTCCGTGATTGATAATCAACTTCTTTGACCTCGCCAACAGAATGGCGTGCATCTAGCAATGACAGCTCATCTCGCACAGCCTTATATTGAGCCTTGAGTAAGGCTAGCCATTCACGGGCTAATACTACCTGTTCTTGGTATTGAGCATCTGATTCTGCCATCCCCTGATCATATTCATCTTGAAGTCGAATGTAGACACTCTCACGGACTTTTCCACTTTCTTTAAGGTCCTCAAGTTTTTCCATACGTTCTTTTAGTCGTTGGCGTTCCTTTCCCGCCTTTTCAAAGGCGAATTCCTTTACTTTGGAATTCAACTTCTTTTCCTTACTCTTTTGGGATTTAATCTTCTTTTGCAGAGGCTTAATTTCTTTTTCCAGCTCTGCAATGGATCGGTCACCTTGCTCCAACTCCTTTTCAAGGCGTTCTAGTTCATCAAGAAGCTCAGCTTCTTCTTCTTCAATTTCCATTAATTGTGACCGGATTTCAAGCTGAGCCAATATTTCCGCGGGTACCTCTGTTACTGGTTCACGATCCGATATTATAGGAGGTGCCACTCGACTCGGCGTTACCGGACGTGACAGCGGTGTGGAAACAGGTGTACCCAGTTTTGTACCACAAAACTTACAGAACTTGGCTGAATCTTTAACTGATTGCCCGCAATTTGGACAGATTCGTGACATACGCTCACCTGCCGAATCTCTTGTAATTTCACGCCTAAAATCCTTCGCCACATCACTTTTTCCACCTGCAAACTCAAAAATGTCCGTAAAGTATTTTCCTTTGAAATAAGCACAAATACATGAAGGGATAGGAAACATGCAATTTGATCTATTCTACTTCCTCCAATCTTATTGGTGGCTCGTTTTAATACTCATCTTCATCATTATCCTCCTTCTCATCGTTCCCTTCATCCGAGTCCTAAAAGAATACGAACGTGCAGTCATCTTCCGTCTTGGCCGCGCTATCCCCGGTGTTAAAGGTCCTGGCGTAATCTTCCTTCTTCCAATCCTTGACAAGATGGTTAGAGTCGATCTTCGCGAACAATACTTCGAAATCGAACATCAACGCTGCATCACAAGTGACAATGCCCCAGTCGATATTGACCTTTTAATTTACCACCGCGTCGTCAATGCACGTGACAGTGTTCTTCGAATTCGCGACTTTAGTGGCGCGGCACTTGGTATCAGTCAAACCACACTTCGTGCCGTAGTCGGAGACATTACCCTAGATGATGTACTTGCTAAACGTGAATACATCAACAGTGTTCTTCGGGAGAAACTTGACGAAAATACAGAGCCATGGGGTGTGAAGGTTACAAAGGTTGAGATTCGTGAGATTCTGCCGCCTACGAAGGTGAATGAAGCAATGATCATGCAGATGGAAGCTGAAAGGCGCCGTCGAGCTATGGTAACAGAAGCGGCTGGGAAGCGAGAATCAACTATCGCGGTTGCTGAAGGCGACAAGCAATCAGCAATATTACGTGCTGAAGGCGAGCGTCAGTCGGCAATCTTACGTGCTGAAGGAGAAGCCTTAGCATTAGAGAAAATTTTCGCTGTTGCGAAGGGTATTGATGAAAAAACTATGGTGCTTCAATACTTAGAAACTATACAAGAATTAGGCGCTAGTCCAAGTACAAAGTATGTAATTCCAATCGAGTTTACACAATTAGTGACACCGATTCAAAAGTTTTTGAAGGGAGTTAAGTAGGGTCTGATAATACGATGAAAACTGGGTAGGGACGTTTTCCCGGTTATTACACCTACTTAACGTGCTACTCAGGTAATGAAAACAAAGCTTGTTATTTTGCGGCGGCTTGGACTTTTTCTTTAACGGTTTCACGTGTATCATTGTCAAGAACGGTAGTGTAAGAATCGTAACTTGGTAATCCAGTTGTAATTTCTTCTAATAGTAGCATTAAGGCTTTTTCTGAATCGAGATCGCGTTCTTCGAGGCTTGCATCATCAAAAATAAAGCTCACTTCTTTCCATTTTCCCTCATCAACTTTGTACATCATGTAAAGGTAATCATCTGTTAGAAGAATTGCAGATTTGACTTTCCATGCTTCTTCTAGAAGTTCTAGGACTTTCTTGGCATTTTCTGCTTTACTCATATGGCATCACGTCAGTGTAAGTGAACTCTACAAAGCCTCATAAAAATCCAATGGTTAAAACTACCATCTTTTTTAATTTACTAAGGTTTAATCCATGAAAACACGAAATATCGTACCTTTCCTGACTCAGAGGCAGTGGCTAAAACAAATCTCTTTCGAACTGAAGTTGCAAGGCGTCCGGCACGTACGACTTCAATTGCCGAGACTTCATCTGATTTGGCAATGACTTCGACAATGAATAGAGAGTGATCAATTCCTGGACCGTGCCGATAGACAGCAAAATCTGCGCCAAATTTTAACCCCGGGCGTACAATGAATCCGCGTTTCCGTAAATCCTCATAAACTTGGTATTTCCGGCTGAAATCTTTGTGTTGTTGTTCTGCAACAGCAATGAGGTCTTTTTCCTTTAAGGGCGAAGATGATTCATCAGTGTAGACTACGATTTTTCCTTTGCGAATAAGGTGCAACGCTTCAAAAAAGGAGAGTTGAGAAGGCCGATCAAACTCCGTGGTTTTGGGTTTTCTAATTCCTAACGGCTTTCCATAAAAACCGTCTCCATACAGCTTTGATCCATCTTCAGGATTCCAAATGACGACTTTGTTTTCTACAATTTGAGCTGGAATACGTTTAGCCACTGGCATTTCAATTCACACGGATACAACTCTGAATATTCTGTATATAGGAGGTTTAAAAGAAGTACTATGGGACGCGAGCAATAGCAATAATTCGGACTGCGTCTGCCGCATCTTCTGCGGCATCGGCAATTTCCTCTAAGTGTTGCCCCAAGTCTTTCAACCGTAAAAGAACTGGAACTTCGAGGTTGGACTGGTATAGAAATTGGGTAAAGCTTCGGTGTGCTGCATCAGCGTCACGTTCAGCTAGGTCAACCTGCATTGCAAATTCGACTGCTTTGTCAGAGTTCTGTTCTAAAAACATAATTGCCTGCCGTATTTTAGAGACCGCATCGGATACCGGATCAAGCATGGCTTTGAAATGTTCACGGGTTTTTGTGTCTGGATGGAATTCTTCTAGCCCTGAGAGGTCCCATGCGGATGCTTCGCAAAGATCTGCGATATCGTCAGTGCGCATCACCAGTCGTAAATAATCGCTACGTCGGAGCATAGTTTCTGAAATGGATAATTCGTCTAAGAGTGTTCGTTTGATATTGTCAGCTTTCCTTTCAAGGGTTGCTAACTTGTTGAAATGATCACGGAGACGATTCTTTCGTCCCTCCATCCAATCTTCAATCATTACTCGAAGCGCTTTAGCCGCCTGCAAAACAATACCCGCATGGTCTTGAGCAATCGCCATGGCTTTGTATTCGGCGCGATTTCCTGATGTTTTCAATGTCACTTTCTCGGACCTCTGTGCGAGGGTCATCTACACCTCTATTAAAGCATATCGCCTCTACTTCATGGAATTGGCATGACAATCGTTGGAAACGTAAGCACCACGACAATGATGCCTAAAATCAGGCAAAAGATCCACCAGGGTACCCGAATTGCATAATATCGAAGAAGAGCGAGCGTAATCAAACCGCTAAAAAAGGCTACCAGAATTAAGACCAGAAGAATCGATAACGGTAGAATAAGTATGGCTCCTTCAATGATTAAGTCTAAGGCAACCACGCCAACAGTTGCGGGGACGCTTAAAAGAAAACTTAGTCGAAGTGCTTCTTCACGTTCTACGCCTCTTACAAGAAGCCAAGTTAGGGTCATAGCAGATCGACTTATCCCTGGAAGTACGGCAACACCTTGAAGCAATCCGATTGCAAAGGCTTCTCGGAGGGAAATATGGGTTAATCTAAGATCACCTTGTGTTCCTCGTTGAAAATAAAGTACTACGCCAGTTACAATAAGCAAAAAGCCAATGAAGAGGGTTACAATACTACCCATGAGAAACGTTACCCAGCTTTTTAGAAAAAAATACAAGGGTAGTGCAGTCAAGATAGTTCCAAGAGTTCCTACGACAATAAACACAAAGAGAGGACCAATTAGCATAGTGGGTTCTGAGCCGTTTGCCTCATCTTTCGGAGGCTGTAATCGCCTATATAATCTGCTGAAGATATCTCGACGATAAAAAATAATAACTGTGAATGCGGTTCCTAAATGCAACCAAAACACAAGTGATAACACAAAGGCTGGTTCAAAATAGAACGCATTTACTCCTACTAGGAATATCTGGCCCTCGCTACTCACTGGGAGATACTCGAGTAGTCCTTGCAATACTGCTAATATCAGAAGAGGAATGATCATGATGGATATCACTGAGGCTGGTCTTCGATGATATTATTGTTACCCTATTAGGCTTCTTAGAAAGAGCGCCATTCATTTTTTTTAGTCTATCCGTCAGTAAACTTGAAGCCTTGAAACCTTGATTTTCCTCTCACGGCGAATTGCTTAAAACCTGCCGTTGACAAAAACTGTCGAGGACTACTTGTGGAACCCGAACATAAACCATCATCTGTAGAAAGCCAGAAACTCACACTTCTTCGAAAGATGGTCAAAGAAGACCAGGTCAAACGTGAATTACTACGCTGTCTCAGTGACGGGATGTGGCATACCACCTCTGAACTTGCACGGTTTGCAAAAAAAGCAAATCCTGTGATGGGGCTTGTCACCGTTGGTACAATTCTGACACGAATGCAACAACAGCTTGACAAACATTTTCTGGAGCAAATGGTCCAGCAAGCCGATGAAGGAGTATCTTCTTGGCGTATTGGGGTAGAATGGTTGGATGTCGTCAAAGAAATCTTGAAAAAACCTTCTTCCCCTACTAGCTAGACATACGATATTTTTAGGATAATCGCTGTATAGCTGCTCTTTGGTTCGAATAAAGAGGGTTAATACAGCATTTATAAAGATTGGGCTTTTAATCGGTGTAAAACTTAAGTAGGGGCAGTAAGAACGGTTATTTTAGTAAGATGCCGGTGTTACTTATGCCCCGAGAAAAATCAACTCGAATTGTTCCTCTAGCACCTATTGACCGACTGATTCGTAAAGCTGGAGCCGAACGTGTAAGCGAGCACGCGGCCACAGAACTTGGAGAAGTTCTTGAAGAGCTAGGAATTGAAATTGCTACCATCGCCAAAGAACTTTCAGAGTTTGCAGGACGAAAAACTGTCACTCGTAAAGATGTCAAACTCGCATATAAACAGTGGAAAAAGACTCGGCGCTAGTTATTCCAGCTGACAACGAATAATCTTAAGGTTTAATATGTGTTCTAATGCACAGTCTTAGTCTGTGCCTTCTTTTTTGTAGGTGACACTAATGCCAAACAAAGCACTTCGTTCTAACCTTATTACCAATCGAACTAAAACCATCAAATACGCGATTCGCGATGTCGTCGTTACCGCTAAACAACTTGAGGCGATGGGAAAGCAAATAACCTATCTAAATATTGGTGATCCGATTGTCTTCGATTTTCAAACTCCTTCTTTTATGGTCGATGCCTTTTGTTCTGCTGCCAAGGATGGATATAACGGTTACTCTGCTTCTCCGGGTATTCTTGCCTTTAGAGAGGCTGTTGTTGAAAAAGAAAAACGCATTAACAAAGTATCGATTGCCGCATCAGATGTAGTGGCGACTGCGGGAATTTCAGAGGGAATACAAATGGTGATGGCTGCGCTCGTTCATCCAGGATCCGAAGTTCTAGTACCAGGACCAACCTATCCCCCCTACTTGGCTTTTGTCCGCTTCTTTGATGGTTCAGCCCTCACATATCGTTGTATAGAAGAGGAAGGATGGCAACCTGACATTGATGATATTCGTGCAAAGATCACCGATAAAACCGCCGCGATTGTTGTCATAAATCCGAACAACCCGACAGGATCGGTGTATTCTGATAAGACGGTTAAAGCGTTCATTAACCTCGCCGGTGAGTTTGGCCTTCCCCTCATCTCAGATGAAGTGTATGATCGCCTTGTTTATGATCAGATGCCAAAAAGTACAGCAGCTTTGGCTAATGATGTACCAGTCATAGGCTTTAATGGTCTATCCAAAGTCTACCTTGTCCCCGGTTGGCGTATCGGCTATATGTATTTTCATCACCAAAACCAGGAGCTCGATGAATTAAAAGAACACATCCTCAAACAAGCACGTATCCGAATTTGTACCAACGCCCCTGCCCAATATGCTGCGGCAATAGCTCTCCAAAACAGTGATGGGTACCTTAAAGATGTCATCAAACGATTGCGTCAACGACGAGATCTGGTGTTCAAGCGCTTGAATGAGATCTCAGGAATATCCGCCTCTAAACCTGAAGGCGCCTTCTATATATTTCCAAAAATTGAATTTAACAATCGTTGGTCCACAGATGAAGCCTTCGTCATGGAGTTGCTTAATGAAACTGGTGTTCTCGTCGTCCATGGATCCGGCTTTGATCCAATTCATGGTGCCAACCATTTTCGCCTTGTCTTTCTCGCCCCACCACCTACTCTTAACTCAGCATTGGATGCCATACAACAGTTTGTGGAATCGGGCTCTTAATCAAAACCTGAAGTGTCCAGTGGTTCTTGAGAATCTAATCAAAAGTCTGGCTGAGTATTTTCAGTACCAGATACATTGATTCGGGCTTCTTGCACCATACGCCCAATGGTTCCAAACATTCGTTCAGGACTGAACATTGGCATCGAGACATTGTTTTGTATAGTGTTGAAAATTTCATTATGATTAAGGTCAGTTGTTAAGGGTGTAGTACTAATTTCAGTGGGACCACGGAATACTTTTACAGCCCATCGGTCGCCCATTCGTCCAAGTTCGACGAGATAAGAAGTCATTGGAAGGACATATCTCTGTGTGACCGGTTGATATTCTTGCGACATACTTCATCGCCTCTATTTATCGTATCCACGGATATGGGCTAAAAAGGCTTTGTGAGAGCATAGTCTAGGTTTCGTCAGTTAAATCTTCACCAAGAATAGTGATTACTTCATCCGGGAACTCAATGTCAACGTTTCCTCGGAGGATGCTTGAAAGTGTTTTTTCTAGACGTTTTTGGAGAATTATTAATCTCGCGGACACCTTCTCCATCTGTTCTTGGGCATGGGCGATTTCTGCAGCTAAATCCCGTTTCTCCCATTTTGCACGTTCTAAGTTTTTTTCCAATTGACGGCGTTCATCAATTGATACCAAAGATTGAAGCTCATTTTTTCGCGTGTCAAGAACGGAAAAGCGTAGACGGTATTCATCTAAGGCGCCTTTCTCGATGACTTGGTTTCGACGATCAACCACCTTACGGGTCAAACTCGATTTGAACTTCAGTTTATTATCCAGAATTGCTTCAGCTAGAGCATTTAACCCAGCCTTTAATCGAGCAAGACTTTCTGTATCCTTTTGAAAGGCTTGCCAGGGGTCAGCAGAATAGGCATCAGCGCCTTCACTAGCGGTTGAAGAAACCATTATCGATTGACCCGCCGCTTGGCTGAGCTTTTTAAAGGGTTTTTTTAGAAAATTCAATTGGTTCGTCACGATCATCCGGATGCTGTCAATTTCTCGTCGAATTCCATCGATTTCCGCAAGTCCCGAGTCCATTCGAAACTGCTCTATACCATCCTGATGTTTTTCAACTCGTCCTTCTGCTTTCTCTTCTTGTTGATGCAGTTCAGCTAAATCCTCAGAAAGTTTCACTAATTGCCGAGATCGATCTTCAATTTCATCGACATCTTCTTGAATTTGCTCGATTTGTTTTGGAAGCTTTTCTTTTTCCCAGACTTTTTTGATTTTTTGATAACCCTGATTGATTGTACGAAATTGGTAATCTAATTCTTTGACAATGCGTTTATGCACTTTCGGTAGACGCCGAATATATCGGTGACCTGCCATCGTTACATCGCGAATATATCCCTCTAAGTCATGCAACAGTTCCTCCATTGATGTATACGTAATCTCTTCAGGAAACTCAACAGTATCAAAAAGTACTTTTAACCGGTTGGCTAATTTCGCGGCCGCGCCAGGTACAGTCATTTCGCCATCGATCACAACTTCTACCAGTAGTTGCTCAGCGGTCTCTGTTGTTGCCACCAGCGCTTCCTCGATTCGATCCATATGCTTTTGAATATCGGTGCGATAATTGAAGAGCAAATTCTCTGCCTGCTTCGAAAACCAATTGGGTAATTCGTACACACCAATCGACGACAAATGGTCAGACCTCGCATCATCTCAAAACATCTATGCACTAAAAAAATTTACTCAAGGAGAACCTAATTTAAACAGTTCTTAACCACTTGTGCCAAAAAGCTTATCAACGCAACTCCGATATTCAAACTGACGAAGCAAACCACCTGGTGTGTGCGGGCGATTATTCACAACGCAATTCTTTTTAGCATCAGCCCTCGCAAAGATGAAGTGGGCCTCCAAGCCAATGTCATTTTTCGTAAACAATACTGGCGCGTCGTACTCTCCGATGACCAAATTCGCGAATTCCTCAGAGCCTACAAAGAATTCATGAGCCACGTCAAATCCACTGACATCCCCGCCCTTCCCATCCACATCCAAGGCGCCAAATACATCTTCAGCAATATCGACGATCTCCTCCTCGTCTTCATCTCGCACATGCAAGACGAAGACAACCGCGTCGCCGAAAAAGTCAAAACCGCCCTCCGCATGCTCGTAGGCAAATTCGGCACCGACCAAACCAAAGAAATCGGCAACAGCGACAACCCCCAACCCCTCGAAGATCTCATCGACAACTACATCATGAGCAAACTCAAAGTCAGC
>CAYFXC010000006.1:143504-143782 GCA_964347045.1 uncultured archaeon | reverse complement strand
CGCTTTGTTACTTCGCTGTTATGCGGGTTCTTTCCGCCTTTTCCCCAGAGTTTTTCATAATTCTCAATGAATTGTAATTCTTGTTCAGTTGGATCTCTAAAACTCATAGTGCTTCTTTCACTCACTTTGAATCTTACATCTCGATTACTGATATGATCCAAAGATGTTCGAAGCCAATCTTCTTCTGAATAACCAGCTGGTAAAACAAGTTCGGGTTTGAAGTGACCTTTCCACGCCTTCTTATGGGCAACTCGTTTGATAAGCCATCCTTTCCGAAG
>CAYFXC010000006.1:143176-143494 GCA_964347045.1 uncultured archaeon | reverse complement strand
TCTAATACTATAAACAGATCTCTTGTGAGATTGAAACGCCTCTTAATCGAGTATCTACTTAACGAGATTTGGAGAGGTAAAGCCAGCATATGGTAAATGTCAGGTTTACCATGAACTTCCTCCTTAGAAGTTAGTAAGTTAGTGTTGGTAGTAATGGTAGTAAATAGCTGATTTACCATATTCGCTGAGGGATGTCTTTCTTCCATATACGCTTGGATGATTTCCTCTATCAGAGTGTCTGCATGGTAAATCACACGTTTACTATATCCGAGGAATCGAGCAAATCCTTCTTCCCAATATTCATTGTTTACCGCCGGG
>CAYFXC010000006.1:142674-143166 GCA_964347045.1 uncultured archaeon | reverse complement strand
TTAAACAACACACGCCAGCTTATCGAATCCTCATTGTTCTCTGCCGGGCGCATGGGCGCCACGCTCCTGTTCGTTAGTTTCCTTGATTTCCTGGACGATTAGACGCCAAAGGCGCTCCCACACATCCGGTTCGCTCAATATGGAACAGCCTCCTGTCTTGGTTTGTCTGAGTTGATAAGATGCTGAAGAACAGAGTGAATGTGTTCCTGGGTTAGTTGTTCAATGGGATCTTTGAACTGCTGGCCTTGCTTGGCTCGAAAAATGACGACATATTGATCATCGTAGAGGAGAAACACCCAGGAATCTTGGGCATGGGCGCTATCCGGAGGCAAAGTGATGGCCCTGGAATGTCTTCCAATTTTGATAACCCTTCGATAGAAATGCTTCATCTTTACTCATATATCTGATTTTACGAATATTATAAAAAATTCACAACTTTCGAGTGGTAAAATTCAAAATAAAAAGCGAAGCGTTTATGTATTTCACGTCAAA
>CAYFXC010000006.1:100424-142664 GCA_964347045.1 uncultured archaeon | reverse complement strand
AAATGATGCTAAATGAATAGTTTCACGTCAAAAAAGCGAAGACCTAAATATCGCTTTATTCCTCAAAACGGGGGAGTGTGGTGAGTTCGTATGTGCCCTAGTAAACAAACTGAGGATATTGATACTATTATTCAGGTGCCAGTAAAACGAACACGAGAGCTTTCCAATAAACTTGCCCTTCTCCCCAAAAATGATCTTGTTCTTTTACGTCGAATTTATAAAACTCCAAATGATGGAGAAGCCAAAAAAATTATCTCTTCGGCACTACTTGATGAATATTCCATTTACGAACTTAGACTCGCCCTCGCAGCTCTTGATGGAGTCCATAAGCTTCCATTGAGTGAAAAACCACTTGGGTACGAAAATGCTAAACCATGGCAACCTATTAAAGACGCTCAAGCCCTTCCTCCTCAACGCTTTCTCTCCCCTTCTGATGAATCTCCTCCACTCCCCTCTGCAAAAGCTACCAAAGAAATCAGTGATATTCTAATCAATATTCCATTTGACGATTTTCAATGGCTTCTTAGCCACTACAACGAGATACAAGATTTAAGATCACGATTAATCATCATTAAAAACCGTCTTTATAGATATCAATGGGAAGACGTTACGGCAACCATCGCAGCTATTAAGCGAACTCTTCCTGAAAATGTGTCCGAATAACCATTCGCTTCTTATTATTCCTCGAAACGATAACAGCTTTATTTAGCCAAATCTATTATCCAAATCGAGTGAGGAGGGACAAACCCCTTGTTTGATAGAAACCGTCCGCCATTTGTTATTTCTAAACGAGTTAAAGTTAATCGGGCTAAAACACTTTCTGATCAATTATCATCGCTTTCCGCGGATGAACTCCGATTACTTCGCAAGTTCAGTAGAGACCCGAAAGAACCAGGAATTCAACAAATTTTAGCAAAACCCATAATAGCCAAATACACTATCCAAGAACTCCGCGTCGCTTTCGCTATGCTCAGTGGTACCACTGGAGCTCCTCAGCCGGATCCCTTTTCAGCTCCTGGAACTGTCCAACTTGGATATACCACACATGATCGTTCATTGACAAAAACTAATTTGAGCATGATTAGTAATCATAATATCCCACTCCCTTCACGATATTCCGCTGAAATCGCCAATAAACTCCAATCCATGTCTGATGATGAACTCTTACACCTCGCCCGACACGTCGGCAATCCCAATGATCCCCGTAGCCGATTTCTCATAATTCGATACCATCTCTACCATTACCGCAGAGAAGATATCGCCTCCACTATGGCTACCTTGCTAAGACTTCGACGTAAGGAAGGTCGCCCCCGAAGAAAACGTCGCCCTGATCTTAGATCCGTTTCTTCACCTAGATTCCATTAGATATTCCCCTACGAACTGGGAAGCACTTTTAACTCATCAATTGATGATTGCCCAACATGAATTACCCGAGATGATACATCTTGGAAACTATAGAATGTGATTACCCAAATCTCTATGAAGTGGCAAAAAAGCAACTAGATATTGTAGCAAAAAGGATGAACCTCAATCCTGATATTCTTGAACTTCTCAAACACCCTAAACGTGCCTTGATTGTTTCTCTACCTGTTCGTATGGATAATGGGCGTGTCAAAGTCTTCACCGGGATGCGTGTCCAGCACTGGGACGCCTTCGGTCCTTTTAAGGGTGGCATTCGTTACCATCCGTTAGTTTGTCTTGATGAAGTAAAGGCTTTGGCGATCTGGATGTCAATAAAAACTGCTGTTGTTGGCATTCCATATGGGGGAGCAAAAGGCGGAATTGTGTGTAATCCCAAAGAGATGAGTGATAACGAGTTGGAGCGTCTAACGCGGCGATTTACACACGAAATTATAGATATTATAGGTCCATATCGTGATGTACCAGCCCCAGATGTTTATACTGGTGCTCGCGAAATGGCGTGGATATATGATACCTACTCTGAAGCTCAAGGGTATGCTGTTCCAGAAATTGTAACAGGGAAACCTATCGCAGTAGGTGGAAGCCTTGGTCGACGGGAAGCTGCCAGTCGTGGAACAGTTATTACTGTTCGAGAAGCTGCCAAACACTTAAAATTTGATCTTAAAGGAGCCACTGTTGCGATTCAAGGCTTTGGTAACGTTGGCTATTATGCTGCAGTCCTCATAGCAGAATATGGTTCAAAAATCGTTGCGGTTAGTGATTCTCAAGGAGGGATTTACAATCCCAAAGGTTTTGATCCAAAAAAGGTTATGGAGCACAAAAAAAAGACAGGGTCTGTAGTTGGGTTTACTGGGACAAAGAAAGTATCTAACGAAGAACTTCTTGAACTAGATGTCGATATTCTCATTCCAGCTGCCCTTGAAAATCAGATTCTTGCTAAAAACGCACCTCGCATAAAAGCAAAGATTATTGGTGAGGGAGCTAATGGTCCCACAACGCCCGAGGCCGATGACATTCTCTATAAGAATGGCGTTTTTGTGGTTCCAGATATTCTCGCTAATGCTGGTGGAGTAATAGTAAGCTACATGGAATGGGTCCAAAATCTGACTCGTGAATCATGGACCGAAGAAGAAGTTAACAGGAAGCTCGAAGAACGTATGGTTCAAGCGTTCGACGAAGTTTACAAAATTCATCAAAAAGAAAAAATCCATATGCGGACAGCTGCTTATGTTGTTGCCCTCAGGAGAATCACTGAAGCCGTCGAAGCGCGTGGTATCTTCCCCTAGCCATCGATTACCAAGCATTTTTTCCATAATATAAAATAGAAGCGATATCATTGTGCTTGCGGAAAAAGTCTAAACTGATAAACCTGAACTTCTAAGAAGTACATGGAATGTTGGTGGGTATTTGATTGCAATTTGGGGTCACTGAAGCCATCTTTTGGCTAATAACATTTATCATAGTGATAGGAGTCTGTGTTGGAATTGCACGAGATTGTGAAAAAACCAGACGTGAAACGCGCCCCGAAAGAGCCCGCTCACGCACAACTTGGTCACCCCGACAACAATCCAAGATGAAACGTCAAGCGCAACGCTCTCAGTCTCAACCTCAATACCTCGACGTTCAATTGACTATGTGTCCTGAATGTGAAGCTACGATTCTCGCTGAAACTACGGTTTGTCCACATTGTGACAGCCCCCAACCTGTCTGCATGGTTTGTAATTGTTCTATTGTCCCCCTCGATTCTACACTCAGCTGTCCTCATTGTCGAGGGCGAGCCCATCGAATTCATTTTCTAGAATATCTGAAAGTCAAAGGTGTCTGCCCACGTTGTAAAACAGATTTAGATCCTCATGAACTCGTCGACGGCTCTAAAATAGAATTAACTCCAACACTAAGATCTGGTCCAAAACACATCTGCTTGGTTTGCGATAGAACAATAACCTCTACCGACTCAGTTTTACAATGTCCCCAATGTGAAGGCTTAGCTCATCGAATCCACTTCCTAGAATATATAAAAGTTAAAGGTGTCTGTCCAATCTGCCGAGTTCAACTTGACTCACATGATCTAGTTGAATTCGAATAGGCACTTATCGTCAAAAATTTATTATAAAAAAGAGGGGAATGGCTGAGAAATTTCTCAGCCAAGAATCTCATCGAAGACGTCAACCTCGACCTGATGGGGCATCTGAATACCCGTGACTCCAGCCGCAAGAGGCGTCAACGCCATGAGATCATTACGGTCCACCAGATTCAACTTAAACTTCCGCATAACTGCAATTAACTGCTGGATACCGACACGGATTCGTTCATAGTAGGTGTATACACCAATCGCTGGCTTCGGAATCTCTTTGTATCGGTTGCCGTACTCATGTTTCAGGTATGTAGAGGCAACGAAAAACGTCTCAGGATCATCGCCATAATTTTCAATAAAGCTCTTCGGTAGATTGCCCTCATTTGCTAACTGTACGAAGTAATCTGATTTCATAGCTGCAGTTAACGGAGATCGAGCAACGGCTACTGCTTTGAAGAAAGGACCATCACCGAAATTGCTCATGGCAATCGCCTTCACAATTTGGGCTTCATGAATGAAGCCACCTGCAATCGAAATGTCTGGAACGTGCTTTCCTTTCTTCTTCAAGATCTGACAACCTTTCAGCACTTGGGCTGCTAGATATAATGTAGGCGTGCTAAGTTCATTCATATGAGCCATTGGGCTCATTCCCGTTCCGCCACCGGCACCATCAAGAGTGAGCATGTCAATTTTGGCATCGCTGGCTACCTTGAGAGCAAAAGCGGTTGCGGCAGGGCGATAGGCACCAGTCTTTAAGAAGACTTTCTTCGCACCCTGTTCACGGAGCCATTCAATGTCTTCAACACAGCTCATATCAGGCATACCAACACGGCTGTGACGTTCAAAGGTCTTGAACGTTCCGCTCTTAAAGGCTTCCTGGACAGTGGGATCTTCAGGGTCAGGGAGAACTATGTAACCACGACTCTTGAGTAACTTTGCACGGTCAAGTGTCTTCAGACGTACCTCACCGCCAATTGACTTTGCGCCCTGTCCCCACTTCCGTTCAATCACATTCACCTCAAGCTTGGAGATCGCATATAGGTCAACTCCAAGCCGTTGGTCTTCAACATTCGTCTGAACCACGATGTCACCATGCTTTCCATCCCAGAATTTCCTATAGGAATCAACACGGAATTTCAGATCCGGTGCCTTCGTTATCTCGCCATTCGTGATTACGCTATTACTATCCATCGCCACTACATTCTCGCCCACTGTTTGAATTGTGCCCGCCATGGCTGATCCCATGGAAATACCTTCCCAGTGGTTCTTTGCCACCGCAGTAGAGCCCAATCCCGCGATAAGCATGGGTAGCTTTAGTGGGATGCCACCAACTGAGGTGGATGCATCAGCGTTGGGGAATAAAGCGATATCAGAATTAGCTTCAATGCCTTCTGCACCTTGAAGCGCTGCTAAAAGATGTAAATTTGACCAGTCTAATCCAAAGTCCTTGTTTGCCGAAGCGGTGCTTTGTCCAAACCATTCGTTGGTAGGATATAACACTTCGTGGCCACGAAAAGCAGATTTGCTGATCATACACAAGAATTTACAGTCCCGGATACAGAGGCCACACATTCCACTGACGGGGTTGGGATCCCGTGTGCGGAGAGTGGTGCCATCGGTTGTTCGTGCGTTTAATCGACTATCATCCATCAAAATAAACCTCAGGTTTTATTATGTCATGGGGTCTTTACAATTATAAAGAGGAATTGCCGTTTATTGAGTTTGGATAAAAAGACTTTGGTTGTATGGTGTCTGATCACAAAGCTTGAAGGAAATTTTGCGATAGAAAACCTTAAGCTCCCTTATAATCAAATAAGGTGAGAGGTTTTGTTAATGGGTGTTATCAAAGTCATTGAACTAGTTGGAAACTCGAAGAAAAGCTGGGAAGATGCCGCCAATCAAGCCGTCATGACTGCTGCGGAAACACTTCGCGGGCTAACCGGGGCAGATGTTGTCGGAATGACTGCTGTCGTAAAAGATGGAAAAATCGTCGAATACCGTGCTACGGTAAAGATTGCGTTCATGATTGAAGGCGTCCGAGAATAATCTAGACTGTTGAGGGATGGGAGACCGTCCCTCCGATTCTCTTTTTTAGCCGCGTCCACCACCAATTCGACCATCAGACATGGTGAAGTGACGATCCGCATATTTGATGAGTTCTTGGTCATGTGTAACTACAACAAATGTGATTTTTTCTTGTTGATTAAGTTTGCGGAGAAGTTGCATAATGGAGGCACCTGTTTTTGTATCAAGATCGCCAGTCGGTTCGTCAGCAAAGACTACTTTGGGTCTGTTAACGAGCGCTCTAGCGATTGCAGTGCGTTGCTGTTCACCACCGGAGAGCTGGCGGGGAATGTGGTCTTTGCGTTCCACCATATCGACTGCACGGATGAGCTCCATGGCTTTGTCTTCTATTTCTTTCCCAGGTAGATCCGTGGGCCATAACGGTGCAGCTACATTCTCATACACGTTCATAGTCGAGATGAGATTGAAAAGCTGGAAGATGAATCCAATCTTTTCTTGTCGGATTTTAGGAAGAACGCGTTCATCAATAACAGTAATGTCCATTTGATCAAAGATAATCCGTCCGTCCGTCGGTCGATCAAGTCCCGATAAAACGTTCAGGAGAGTGGTTTTACCACAACCACTCTTTCCTTCGATGACGATGAATTCGCCAGACTGTATGGTCAGGTTAATATCTCGAAGCGCGTGGATAATTTCACGACCGCGTCGATATTCTTTCTGAACTTTTTGTGCAACTATAATATCGTCAGGCATGATTTTTCTTACTCCTTTATTCGGGTCGAGTCAGTGCCCGCATTGGGCTGATACGCAGTGTTCGCCAAAGAAGAATGAGAATTCCAGGAAGTTGAACCAACATGATTGCACCAAAGGCAATCAACATGAAAAATGGGTTAATTAAGATGAGGCGAAGAGCATCGGGAATGAATATCACTGGGTTTCCTAGTGGATCGAAGCTTAACATGATTGCAACAGACGCGTAAATACCTGTGGCAAGAATTCCCAGGATGCCTATAGCCACTACAGCAGCTATTGTTATGTAGACGACTTCGCCTAAAACGAGTTGGCGGATATCATGATTCGACCATCCAACGCATTTCAAGGTGGCAATATCATCTTTCCTTCCATGGGCAAGCAACCAGGAAAAAATGATACCCATAATTGTGCCTGCTACCAAAGTCCAACCAATAATCACTGTATAATAGCCTAAAATGCCAGGATTTATCGGCGGAATGAATAATGTGAGGTAGTATTGCCGGATGATAAATGCGATCCAGGTTAATAAAATCGCATAGGCAACGAGAAATACAATAAACCGTCGTCTGGTACGCATACTAATACGCCAAGCTTTGAAGAATATTCTCAATACCATATTGATCCTTCCGCTACCAGGTGGTCTGTACTCTCTATTGGGAGACGCCTTAAAACTTCTTTGACTCCTGTTGCTACTCTACTCGACTTCCGTTATTCGCTCAATGGTGTTTTGTGCATAAAGGCTAACCATTCGGGAAGCGAGTTGTATCAAACCGGTAACGACTAGGACTGTCAAACAGAGAATGATGATATTTGGGTAAATTGAATTTGTGATTGAATACAACAAAGGAAGGATGTATTTCCACATCAGGTAGATTGCATAGATCCCCGCAAGTGCAAAGAAAACCACCGAGAAAGCAAAGAGCATGAGAATGATTTGTCCATCTCGGCTTCCTGCGGCAACTCGTCCAATGCCATCACCAAGAACGAATCGTTTCACACGTCCATGAAATCGGATGAAGAATCCGAAAAAAAACATAAACACTGCAAACGCTATGGCTCCACCGATCAGGATTAGAAACACCACGATATCCTGATAATTTCTAATCAGATCCCAGATACCAGTCAAGACTAACAAGTAGCCAACAAGAGCTCCGATGAGAAAAAGTGTCGATAGGAGTTGGATAATGAATGTGCCAGTTGTGGCTCCAGAAAAAAGACGGTCGAGATTCCATCCTCTTTTTGAATCAGCTGGTGAATCTTTTGTCATAGTATTGATACCCCCAGATGCATATTATGTACCATCTCAGAAGTGTTGCTACAAAAAGCTTCCGTCCGTATTTCGAGACAAAGGCTTATAGGATGGTATGTAACGGGATTTCTAGCTTCACTATTACGGTCAAGGAAAGCGTGGCGTACACTCAATGGACTCGATAAAAATCCTTCAAAGAGAAATTCGAAACTTAGCTAAAAAGCAAAACACCGTTATTCTTGCACATAACTATCAACCTCAAGAAATTCAAGATATAGCGAACTATATTGGGGATAGTTTTGGATTGTGTCAAAAAGCCCAAAATGTAGAAGCTAATACCATTCTCTTTTGTGGTGTCCGGTTCATGGCTGAAACCGCTGCAATTCTCAACCCCGACAAACGGGTTCTGATTCCTGATCCCGCTGCTCGATGCCCAATGGCCGCACAATTACCAGCGAAAGTTATTCGTGAAGCAAAACAGAAACATCCTGGCGTTCCTGTAGTCTTATATGTTAATACAACTGCAGAAGCTAAGGCCGAAGCTGACGCTGTTTGCACATCTTCGAATCTTTGCACTATTCTCAAAGCCCTTGATACAAATCCTATATTATTTGGTCCTGATGGAAACCTGGCTGAATATGCAAACCACGTATGTGGATATGAAATCATCCCAATCCCTGATCATGGCTTTTGTCATGTCCATGTCACATTCAGCTTCGATCCAAAAGCCCTCTTCTTGAAACAGGAACATCCTCATGCAAAACTTCTTGTTCACCCTGAATGCGGAAGGAATATCCAAGAACAGGCTGATTTCATTGGTTCCACAGGACAAATGCTCCAATATGCCAGAGAGAGTTCTACCTCAACTTTCATCATATGTACAGAAGTTGATTTAGTCACACGTATGCGTAAAGAACTTCCAGGAAAGACATTCATTCCAGCCTTAGACTATGCGATCTGTAAAGCCATGAAAAAAATCACACTCCAAAAGGTCAAAGCAAGCCTTGTTAATAATCAATATCATGTTACAGTTCCCAAAATTATTGCAGATAAGGCGAGAAAGGCTATTCAACGCATGCTCGAGCTCTCAAGCCCAAAAACCCAATAATACAATTAGAGAGAAGGCTTTTAGAAGCCGTCATCTTACTAGCATAATCAGAGTGAGTGCTCATGAATCCAAATTCAACCAGCTATCCAACTGCGGTCCCCTCACAGCTTATACTTAATAAATTCTATGCGATGCTCGATGAAGATATCGGTTTTGGAGATATCACCACGAAAGCGCTCATTTCTCCTGACCACTCAGCACAGGCTCGCTTGTTTACCCGTAGACCGGGTGTGGTTGCAGGAATCAGCATTGCATCCACCATCCTCCTAGACTTTGAGTGTACGGTTACTCAAAAGCACAATGATGGTGAAAAAGTCAAAGCAAATACAACTCTACTTGAAGCACAAGGTCGAGCTGCAAACCTATTGACCATCGAACGAACACTCTTGAACCTCCTTCAACGAATGAGTGGCATAGCAACTGCAACAGCAAACTTAGTGGAACTTGTCCAAGAAATAAATCCTAAAATCCGAATTGCCGCCACCCGAAAGACTGCCCCCCTTCTACGTCTCTTCGATAAACTCGCGGTTATCATGGGAGGTGGTGACCCTCACCGTTGGCGGTTGGACGACGCTATTCTCATTAAAGATAATCACCTCGCCTTCTATTCTAACCCAACTAAAGCAGTTGAGCAAGCAAGACGAAAAATAAGTTTTACTTCCCCAATTGAAATTGAAGTTACAGATGCTTCCCAAGCTTTTGCAGTTGCAAAGGCAAACCCAGAAATTATTTTGCTTGATAACATGCCACCCAACGAAGTTCAGAAAGTTGTTCAAAAACTTCGTCAATCCCACCCATCCATCCTCTTGGAAGTCTCCGGAAATATTACCCCCAAGAATATCCAAAAATATGCTGAAACCGGTATCGACGTAATTTCAGTTGGTTGGCTTACTCATTCGGTTCTTGCTCTAGATTTAAGCATTGAGGTAACGCCTATTTGTAGGCATAAATCAACTGGAGGATGACCCTAAATATGAATTCCTCTCTGAATTTTCGAAAAATCGAAAACACTACAATAAAATGGTTAGGTGATTATTTAGATCAAAGTGGGTGCACTGGATTCGTTATTGGTATCTCAGGTGGTGTTGATTCGAGTGTCACAGCCGTTTTATGTCGACGCGTCACCGATGCGACATTAGGGCTCATCCTACCGTGTGGACACATTTCTGAAGACGCGGCTCAAGATGCTCAAACAGTGGCGAAGCAATTCGACATCAAATATCGCACATATGACCTAACGCCTGCTTATGAATCTCTGCTCCTTACAATTGGACTCGTACCAGAAACGCCTGTAACAATTCCATTAGCTAATATCAAAGCTCGACTGCGAATGGTTGCTCTCTATTATGTAGCAAACCAGCACAACCTACTCGTTGTCGGCACTGGAAATCGCACTGAGTTGATGCTAGGATTCTTTACAAAATATGGTGATGGAGGCGTCGATTTGCTCCCCTTGGGCGCGCTCCTCAAACGAGAAGTCCAGAATTTCGGTAGACACCTAGGGATTCCTGAACACATATGTGTAAAAACGCCGAGTCCCGGGTTGTGGCCAGGACAAACAGATGAAGGAGAACTGGGTGCAAGTTATGATCAACTTGACGATTTAGTCTCTGGTAAAATTCCCAAAGGTTTAACCAAGGAGCAAATTGAACACTTCCAGCAACGTATCGCAGCAAATAACCATAAACGCAATTTTCCGCCTATTTACTCACAATGAAAGAGCATAAATAATCCAAATTATGTAATGCCGATATGAGTCTAGGGAAACGGATTCTTGGTGGAATACTCCGCTTCTTTTATCATAAGAAAATTCATGCTTTCAAAGTTAAACTTGATGACCAAATCTATTATGTGTGTGCAAGGTGTTCAGGTCTCTATTTGGGAATCTTCATCGGCTTTCCAGTTTCCTTTGTAATGCTCATCTTTTTTCCCTTTTTTTATAGCCTAGGGGATTTAGGCACAACACTTGTTGCTATATTAATGGCTGTTTCAGCAATATTAGATTGGACGACCCAACGCTTGGCTTTACGAGAAAGCCGTAATGCCATTCGATTTTGGACAGCGATACCCGCCGGATTTGCATTATCCTGGTATCTTTTTTCCCCAGTTAATTTTCTTGTGAAAATTCCTGTGATGGTCGCAGTCCTCCTGTTCCTTGGCGTGTTCTTCTTCATTGACCGAAGAACATATCCTGAAGCTATTAAGTCGAAAAGAGAAAATAAGACAGTGAACTAACCCAAATTATTTCTCAGCTTTAATGCGTTTCAACGCATTTTTTGCAGCATTTTGGACTGATTCATCAGGATCCAGTTGGGCATCTTCGATGTCTTTGACGGCTTCCTCGGGTAATGTCCCAATAGATCCTAATGCTGTGAGAGCAATTACTCGTTGTTCAGCTCGATCTGCTCGCATAGCTTCAAGCAATCCCGGCACGGATTCTGGGCCGATTTGTTCTAAAGCGGTTTGTGCAGCCAATCGAACTTCCATTGCTTTGCCTTTGTGTGTAAATTCTTCTTCATCAGACAACAGTTCGATAAGTGCCGGAACCGCCTCTGCAGCGTCTACGCCTAGATTCCCGATGGCGAGAGCAGCTTCGCCACGAACAACTTCATCACTATCTCTAAGGGCTTCAATTAAAGGCTCTTTTACGACAATTGCGGCTGTTCCCATTTGTGTGAAAACGCGTGCCGTGGCTCGACGTACATCATCGTCATCGTGTCCTAATAGAGTAGAGAGAGATTCTGATGCTTCAGCAGCGTCTGAACCTAAATAGTAGAGGGCTTCAGCGGCATATCGACAGATGTCATCCTCATCGCAATTCAATCCACTGATTAACATGGGTAATGCTTCAAGAAGCAATGGGTGATTACCGGATTGGGAGACAATCTCAAAAGCCGATCGTTGAATGGATTCGTCAGAATCTTCAAGCAAACCCATAAGGTCTTCCCAAGCATCCTCGTCTTCGTTGACTAGTGCTAAGGCTTTTTGAATTTCGCCTTCTTCCAGTAGTTTATGGAGGTCTGACATATAGGTCGCCTTGGAAGGTTGTTCCTTTGATAAAATAAGGGCTCATCTCTGTTCAAAAAGGTTATCGCCATTCACTCGAATACCCAAACTTCCATAAGGGGTTCCCAATTTTATAATTGAATCATCCAATTGTATTTCGGTAGACCTAAAGCCAAGGTCACTGAGAGTAATTGGATTCCTGGTTTCCCTCGGATATGGTTATCTAAAAATGCATTCAATGCTTCTCGTGTTGGAAATGCTGTCAACAGAATAATATTGGGGCGGTCTCCTGTTTCCATAACTAGTTTCACCTCATCAATTATCTGCAGGTCTGTTTTGACTTTTGTCATAACTTGGGTATTTACTTCAAGTTGGATAAGACTAACCACTTCCATACCAACCTGTTCTGGGTTTATTAGGGCAGTGAATGCTTTTATGACATTATTTTGTTCCAGTCGGGCTACTCGACTACGGATTGTAGCATCGCTCACCTTTAATCGTCTGGCAACATTCCGAAAAGATAATCGGGCATCACGTTGTAAGAGATTAAGGATTCGCCGGTCCATGTCATCTAAATCGATTCGGTGCTTTTTTCGCGAGGGCTTTTGAGCCTCTGGCGTGGGATGAAATCCTAGATAATGAATGATTTCACCCCGATGCTTCATATTCAATCGATATACATAGATTGGGCGTTCTTCCATTGTTGATGCTTCGCCAGATTTTTGACATTGAAAACATCGAAACACCAATCGAGGTGTTGCCCCTACATTGTTACAGTTTAAACATTGGAAGGCTAATTCTGACTTGTAATCCTGTTTTTCTCCTTCAAGGGGTTTCCCACATGAAGGACATCGTAACCCCTTCTTATTTTCATATTCACTTCGTGGAGCAATGAAGCCACATGAAAAGTGTTCAATCATGGGATGACGAACTAATCGATTACTTGCACAATTTAAACACTGATATTGGGGATGCAGGTCTGGAGATTCACATTCTGCACAGGTGAATATCGACTCTGATAATTTACCATCAAGAATACCCGCACGGTGTAATCCTTCCAAACGATCTACGGTATTCTTCGGGTCCGCTTCCAGAACCTTTTCTGCCTCCGGATACCGAAAGCCATAGGGTGTAGTGGAATCCAGCACAGGATGTAGGTCATCGATGGTACCATCAAGTAACCGTTTGATAAGCAACCATGCTCCACGGTCTTCAAGTACCGACGGTTTAAATGTCACATATCCACCCACTGTCGTACAATACTAATTATTCACCCGATTCAGATGCTGATATGCTTTGTCCTTTCTTTGAAAAACACAACTCTCCCAATTACACAACTCAAATTAGTGCAAGATTTTTAAGACCACTCTAAACCCCGCAATCGCGTGAATTAACCCACAAATTGTATCTGGTTTAGAACGATAATCGCTCCGAAACTGCGCATTTGCGTAGTTCCCCTGTTGGGAACTACGCGTTTTCAAACTCACCCAGTATTATTTGGTAACACAGACTCCAGGAAGCTCTCAAGACGCGAATCGGATAATCCGGTGCCTTGAAAAACTTGTCCCCCCGGGGAGCCCTCCCGCGTCCTGTCCCTCCCAAATCCCTTCCTCCCGTTGTCCGAACCTCAGAAGATTTTTCTTAAGGCAACCGGAACCGACTAGCATCTCTCGTCTGGGTTACCTGCTTCGAGCGGGGGTGTAGGGGGATGACTACACAGGGACGTGCCCGCGTCCATTTGTCGGGCACCTCCACATTATTTCCTAAATCGAAAAAAGAAGAGAAACCCGTTTGCTGGTAGATTAGCAGACGGGTTGAAGTAATATCGAAGAATCAATTGTTAGGATCTGAATTCAATCATGAGCCAAGCTAGGAATATGATTATCCACGCTAGAGCTCCGAGGATGAAGGCATAGAGCATAAACGGTGCGGTGAATTGAACAAAAGCCATGAGCAAGATAGCGATGAACCACAGAAGAAGTCCAAGCATTCCTATCCAGGTCCACATTTTTGCTGCACCTTCTCGTGTCTGGGCTACGCGATAGAGAACCAAGAGTGGAACTAACAACAAATATAATACTGCTAAAATGCCACTATACAAGAGTACGGCAAAGGGCATGATGATGTAGGTGGCAAATCCATCTGAGATGGTCCCTACCGTCGCAGGTGTCGCTAGAAACCATAAGACCGTCAACCATGAAAGTGTTCCGAAAATGGGGAGAAATACTGCCCAAATTCGCTTCTTAAACCATGGTAGATTGAAGAGATAGAATATTAGGCAAAATGCATGGAGCCCAACAAAAGAGTATGCACCAAGATAATAGGGAAGCAGGTCACTTGCAGTTGCTGAAGATGGAAGCAAGAAGATTGATGCAGCAATGACCATAAAAGTCAGGAACCCAAAGAAGACTGTCAAGAAGCCAGCAAATCCCGATGTTGACGGCTTTTCAACTCTTAGGGCTCCAATAATCCCGATCAACGCGAACAACAGAAAAATGATGCACAGTAGAATTACCACTCCAAAATGGATGGGCGCTTCATAAATATAGAGCATTCCAGAGAAACCCTCCGCTATACCTTCTATTGAATGCTCCATAAAAATCCTTGCTAGTTCAGACGAATATATTTCGAGACTGATTATTTGTCAAAGATACATAATTGTTAATGGACAAGATGAACGGAATGCATATCGAGTGAGAGTAAATTGAAGCAGAACCATTTACTTGTCATAATTTTCTATGGCGTTATTGTATCCCCTTTTTAGCTTGCTGTTTTTCTACTACTATAATATCATAAAAGACTAAACAATTCATAGTGAATACGAAAAGATTGGTGCATTTTTTCCGAATCCCTTGCGATTTCAGGAAAAAACTCCACCAGTAAAAGGAAAGCGTTTTAAATTCCGTACCACTAATACTTCATTGGATAACGGGAGTTCCCCGAGGTGGAATAAAGCACAAAATCAATACGTTTAATCTAGAGAAGCTCTCTCTCCGTCAATCCTTTCCATCTTGTCCTGGAGCTCAGTTTCCATTCGTAAGATACCTAACGAGGTAAAATCAAAACGGTAACTTGGCGACAGGATGGGGTATCCTTCCCTGTGTCTTTCATTCCCCTCTCCCCCTCTCCTCCTTTATGTCCTCGTTCTGGACGCCCCATCCCGCTATTGGGTGCCGTCCCTTGCGTCACCCCTTTTTTTAGTTGAGCTCCTATCCAATAACCCACGGTCAGGAAGGAAATCAGCTTTCACTGAGATGTATGGTTGATTTCATTAGTTCGTTGATATTTGAGGGAGTAAAGAAGCCATCAAAGTCTCCAAACCGTTGAATATACTCAATAATATGATTAGCTGTAGGAGTGGGTGGGGTGAAAATTTGTTTTTTTCTTCTTTTTCGCTCCCAAGGATATCATCAATGGTAAAAATAACGCCACGTGATTTCTGAATTTTCACTACTTGTTTGAGGTTTGCTACCTCATAAGCAAGGGGTGGATTCGGCTCTCATCTTGTTCCACCCATTTTTGCACAATCGACTCGGGAGTGAGTTCTTTGCTCGCAACGATGACCGGTGGGCTTTCATGTAACTTAATGACTGAAGTAATAATCTTCGCAGGGGTGACTTCAAAGATCCTGTATTCTCGACTACAGGTTATTCAAATATGTCGTGTATCGAAGCTATATCGACAGCAAGCTTGGCGCTTCCGAAAACTGGGTTTATTTCTAAAAAGGCACATCCTTATGTTAGCACTTCATTTCTTGCTGTTATTGGGATTCCTATTAGGGTGTATCGTGAAGTTACAGGTCGTGATAGGTCGATATTCAAAAAGGAATCGATTATCAAACTAGGTTCTTTTTAAGGATTTATTGTTGGCTGTATTTCCTATATTGTCAAAAAATTCAAGCAAACTAGTTGCCTACTGTCCAGTAAGTTACCCGCAAAGAGTCCCAGGAAAAACCAACAACTTTCGGGTTATTCAAGGATAATTGCGGTTTCAGGGCAATCCTCAACGCATGCCTCGCAATCGACGCACGCGTCAGGATCTGTAACTTTCGATAGGTTATTTTCTAGTGTGAAGCAGTCGCTTGGACAAACGTCAACACAACTGCCACATCCGCTGCATTTCGATTCGTCTACTTTTGGTGGCATAGTTAGTTTCAATCCATCAAAATTCTACCTGCTCCATGGTGTAGGTAGAGATTATGCTCACTGGATAGCATTTGTATTTTAACTTTTACACACAGTCAAAGTTTCTGCTCTAGTGTTCCACCTAAATCGCAACCGTAATAAGCATAGTCCAGAAATCGTTTCTACTCCTTTGATCCATTTATGGGAGATGATTTGATGTCTTCAAAGAAAACTCGAGTATTTACAAAGGATGCTCCGAAGCCTGTTGGACCCTATAGTCAGGCTATTCGTGCTGGAGATTTCTTGTTCGTTGCAGGTCAGGTTCCGGTGAATCCTGAAACCGGTGAGTTTGTGACAGATTCAATTTCCATTCAGACGCGTCAGTGTATGGAAAATATTAAGGCAATTTTGGCTGCTGCAGGTTCTAGTCTTTCAGATATTGTTCGTACAACTATCTATTTGACGAATATACAGGATTTCGGTGATGTTAATGAAGCGTATGGCAATTATTTTGATCTCAATCCCCCGGCTCGTACAACAATTGGGGTTGCAGCGCTTCCGAAGGGCGTTGCCATTGAAATCGATGTCATTGCTTTTGTGCCTTCGAAATAGGATAACAATGAAAACTCGTAAGGTGTAGACTTAAATCGCAATGGTACGGCATGCTATAGAATGACGCATCTTCATACCGAATTATGTGAGCTTCTGGATATTCAAGTTCCCATTCTGCAAGGAGGCATGGGTCCGTATAAAACTGAAGAACTTGCCATTGCGGTAGCCAACGCTGGGGCCTTAGGTGTGATTAGTAGTATTGGAATGGCTGCAACACTAATACCAGAAGCCGCCCCTATCGATGCTAAGCGAATATTCGGTGATGACCCTCCCAGTGTTTTGCTCCAAAAATCCATGGAAGCTGTAGCCAAGCGCACTAAATCGTCAGGGGGTATTTTTGGTGTTAATGTTCCTGTATCTGCAGAGTTTTTATTGGCTTCGAAACTATTTGTGGAACAAGTCATTGAAGCTCGGAATGGAGATTCAGATATTGAACGACAACTGCGTGTTCTTATCACTTCTGCAGGGAATCCCACGCCATGGACTGATATTAAAAAGCATGGCATTATTTGGGTGCATGTAGTCCCATCGGTATATCATGCCAAGAAGGCTGAACGTGCGGGCGCTGATATTATTGTGGCTTCTGGTCATGAAGGTGGCGCTCACGTTTCTTGGGATCCGGTTCATTCAATGGTGTTAGTTCCTGCTGTGGCTCGAACTGTCAAGACCCCTGTTGTTGCAGCGGGTGGTTTTAGTAATGGCGATTCCATGGCTGCCGCATTGTGCCTTGGTGCTGTGGGTATCCAAATGGGAACTCGGTTTATAGCCACACAAGAAGCTGATTTTGAACCCATCTGGAAAGAAGCCATCATTAATTTTGAGGAACGCCAAACACTTGTCGGGCGTGGATTGTTCGGTCCAATGCGATTTCTAAGGAATCAACGGGCTGAAATGCTGGTTGAACAAACACTGGATGATGTTCCTCGCTTTTTCCTTGGTAATCCCGTTGACTCAAATGAAGCCATTCTGAAATTAGAACAACAGGGATTTGTGGATCTATTAGATCAGAAATCTGAGACAGCTCTAATGTTCGGTGGAGAGGTGACTGGACGAATTTTTGATTTACCTACTGTGGCTGAGCTCATTGAAACCATTATCAATGACGCAGTGAAGATATTGAATGAACTTCCGCGCAAAATCCTCAAATCATAGGCTTTGGGTTACCGAAACTGCTGGATTCTATGCCATTTTCTATGGGCTTCTGCTTTATCTTTGGGAATGAAGCGTTTACATACTGGACATTTCACAAAACCTTTTCTTATCATTTCTAGGGTTCGATTTCGGCGACGTGTTTCAGATACGCGTCCTATGTAATCAGCTAATGCAAACAAGATTATTGTTGCTGGAAGAAGTAAGAGTGCAGGAAGTAGAACGGCTTGACCCGCTCGTATAGTTCGATCAATAATGTTGGGAACTGATAGTACCGTGGTTTGAGGTGTGTGAGCAAGTATGACCTCGGTTCCCATGCGGTTGAAATGAAAATTAGTAGTAGCAACACTAATGGGGAATTCTGCTAAATTCCATTGGGCTACTGGAAACCACTTAGATGAATATTTTAGGACCACCAGAATTGGTTGATAACTTTCATAAACAGATCCAAGACCCATTACTTCTAGTCCGGGGCTAAAGGGCTCAAAGTCACCAACAAAGACTGAATCAATTTCCGTTCCCATTAATCTTGCCGACCAGATTGTGCTTGGTCTCCACTCTCCGGATTCTTTGTAAAAAGCAAAAATATCCTGATCTTTTACTGCTGAGATTTCGTTCCCCGATGGTTGAATCATGAAATCTCCTACAGCAATTGAACGTATTGGGTCTGACCATAATGTTAACCGTTCTTCGATCCAACTCCCATTATCATAACTCAGGATGAACACACCAGTGTTTACTCCTCCACCAATTAGCTCTTCACCATCATGAAACCTATCAACATCACCTGCAGTACCACATAAGAGTGGGTTCGGTTCAACATGGATTTGCACAATCTGCCAGGTTGTGTTGTCTAATCGGTTTGCTACAAAAATCCGGCCTGTCGTAGTTGTTGTGGACCAGTTGTAATATTGTCCCAAAATCACTATTTCGTTTGCTCCGGAAGTTGTAATGAGTTGACCTGAAAACATACTATTGGATGTCCATGCAGGTGATCCATCGGGAAGCGAACCAATGTAAACGCTTTGCCAGGCAGTTGCTCCTCGGTATATCATGAGCAGTGTTCCGTTAAGAGTTAAAACCGCTATTTCGTCACCTTTATGGTTGATGTCAAAATCTCCCACAGTCAAAGCTATTAGTGGATTAGTTTCCCAGTTTGAATTTCGAAATGTGGTATTTTGCCAAGAGCTCGAAGTAAGTCCACCGATAACGTTGAGACTGGAAGGTGTGATATAAGCCATTTCCAGTCCTGGCTTAAAGACATCTAAATCACCTATGGCAATTTGCCTAACATTATTTGTAGAATAGGTATCTGTTACATATCGCTCTCGTAATCCCACCCAATTAATTGTGAATAAGGCAATTATGAGGATAAACCACACGGAGTAAAGTTGGGTTTTTCGAAATCGGACCACTAAAAATCACCTGTGACCAATAGGATACTTCAACAAACTTCAACCTTAAAAATTCTCTATCTTGACAGCATCTGTGAAAAAACCGCTCGACCCATAAATTTCTCATCAAAGATTTTTTTCATAATATTTTTGCCTTCATCATTGACTTAATAGAGGGAGAAAACTTAGCAAAATGGAATCCACCGGTGTTGAGTTGAAATGTTTCGCAGGACCCGCGTTCTTATCTTTTTATCAATTATCCTTGGCTCGAGTGTCTTGCTTGGGCTATCTACGTTTTATCAAGCCGATACTTATCGGTCTCTTAGTTTTTCGTACGAAATCACAGAGATTCGCGTTATGAAAAACGAAACAAGTGGAACCTACCATCGAGTGCAAGTGACTGGTCGTATCTATAACCCCTCCTTAACTTTATCAACCGATCTGATTCATACTGATACACATCTGTTCTTGAATGGCCAACAACCCTACTATGGGTTTGGGTTTAAGGGGAGTCGAACTATAATTCCACCGGGTGAAAATCGCCCCTTTAATTGGTATTTTTCCCTTACAGCGGATGATGATTCTCTCTTGAGTGCAGCTGAATCGAGTGGGAATTGGAATTGGTTTCTTTTGCTGGAACCACTAGTTCAAACTACCTTCCTTGCTGAAACTATTAATGGGCGGCTTGAACTGTATCGTTCAGTTGTCTATTTTGGCGTAAGCATCATTCCTCTATAGGAAAAATGCTAACAAAGGTTTTTCATATTAAAATTTCATTGAAATAAAATTCAAAATTGTGGTTTAAAACTATGAATTTTAATACTCATGTCACAAACCCTATGCCCCCGAAACCAACATGAGAACCGCCTAAATAGAGGCATGACCTAATGGCACAAGATATAAAACCCCGAGTCAGGTGGCGACACACCCTCGTTATTGCAGGGATTATGTGTATCGCTTTCATTGGAATCGACTGGCTTCATTTCTTCATTTTTGCCACAAAGTTTACATATCTCATTAATCCACTTTCACCCACAGCAGCATTGGACTTCTTCATCTATCTTTTTGTCTTCGGTGGTATGGCTTTTCTCGTGGGCTTTCTTGCCAACTTTGAAACCAAAGATGTTATCGTAGCGGGCTTCTTAGGACCTTTCCTATTTCTCATTTTCAACTATTTCATTATTTTGGGTCTTCTCTTTGTCAATCCTGCTTATGGTTCAACGCTTATACCCGGGTGGCAATGGATTTGGGGCTTCAATCCAGATTGGGCTTCTATTCTCCCAGAAGTCTTTGTAGGTTTTACTCTTCTCTATCTACAAAGTTTCATCCTGTTTTTAGTGCTAGCTACGCCTTTTATTTTAGTATTAAGTTTTACAGGACATGCGCTTAGACAGATGATGGGTTGGAATTACTAGCCCTAAATGAAAAGAAAGAAACAGAAAAATAGTACCCTCCTTAACCTTCTGTTCATCCATACGTAAATTAAGGTGAAAGTTAGTGATTACTGGTGACAAAATATTTCTTCGAGGACTAGAGCTTTCAGATGTTGACGAGATTCTCAAACACTTTAATGATGTTGAACTCCGTCAATTTCTCGGGCATCCAATTCCAGTGTCTAAAGATGAAGAAGAACAATGGATCCGCAACACTTGGGAAAACCGAAAAAAAGGCATCGAATACGTCTTTGGTATTGAACTAAAAGAAAAAAAGTTGCTCATCGGAACATGTAGTCTTTTTTCAATTCATCCGATTAATCGCTCGGCCGAACTTGGAATAGCGATTTGGAATAAAAAATATTGGAGTAAAGGATGCGGACAAGAGGCACTCAATCTCCTTATGGGATATGGCTTTAATTTCCTCAATCTTCACAGCATATATCTCGTCGTAAACGAGGACAATCTACGGGCAATTCGTGCGTATGAAAAAGTAGGCTTCACACAATCCGCTCGTCATCGCCAAGCTCTCTTTCAAGATGGAAAATTCAAAGATACGCTTTTAATGGATATACTTGAAGAAGAATTTCGAAAACAACATTCACCCTCTTATCCAATGTTAACGGAGTAAACAATAGATGTTCAAAGGTACTGTTGTTCAGCTCCGTGGTTTAGAGCTTGAGGATGCTAAAACCATTAACCAGTTGTATAATACACTAGAAGCTAGACGGTTTCTCGATGATCCTTCACCTCTTTCACAAGACGATATCGAAGAATGGATTCGAAAAACCTGGGATGCACGAAAAACTCATAGCAGCTATTTCTTCGTTATTGAACGCATTAGACCCAAAACATTTCTTGGGGTTTGTGGGCTTTTTCATATTAGTAAAATCAACCAAAAAGCTGAACTTATGATTGCAATATACGATAAACATCTTAGAGGAAAGGGCTATGGATCAGAGGCCTTAAAGCTTCTTCTGAGTTTTGGATTTCGCCAATTAAACCTTCGCCGAATTTTTCTTTTTACACATGAGATTAATGAACAAGCTCAGCACGTGTACGAAAAAATTGGATTTAAGCCTGGCGGACGACGCCGACAGGCTTCGCTTTTTGAAGGTAAGTACCATGATATTCTGCTTTATGATTTGTTAAGTTCTGAGTTTAAAGGCTGATTAGGCTTCGGCTCGGGAGAAGAGGAAGGTTCCTATTCCTACCATTGCAAGTGAGAAACCTCCAAGGACTGCGAGGGCAATGAATGCTCCAAGTGGTCCTAAAATCGGTGAGACATAGCCAAGTAGACAGAAGCGTAGTAGCTCCACTCCATAAAAAAGTGGATCAAGAAGCATGGCGATCTGCAATGGGAAGGGTGCAGTTTCAATAGGAAAGAAGACTCCTGATAACATGAACAATGGCCACACAACAAATGTTGTGATGAGCTGAAATGCATGAAAATCTGTCAATGCAGATCCGATAGCCACACCTAATCCTACAAACCCGGCGGCAATTAAGAGCATAATCGCAATGGCTGCTCCAACTCCAAGGACAAATCGTAAATCAATGATGTATGCGCCAAGAAAAATTGAAATGATCAAAATTAGTAAACCTTGAATCATAGCGGTGACGGCACCGCCAAGGATTTTGCCCGTAATAATGCTTGTTCGGCTAACGGGAGCAACCAGCATTTCTTTGAAGAAACCGAACTGCCGGTCAAAAATTACAGAAACTCCAGTAAATACAGATGCGAATAATAAAGCCATTGCCAAGATACCTGGTGCAATGAAGGTCAAATATCCAATTCCTATTGCTCCACCAATCCCGAATCCGAAAATAAGTAGGAAGAAAAAGCTTTGTGCAATCGAAGCTATGAGACGAGACTTTGCTCGCCAAAAACGTTTCAGTTCACGAAGTAGGACCACATAAATTGCTTGTCCTGAAATTGGTTCCATTTTTCAGTTCACCTCAACTAATGCGGGGTTCTGCCTCCACGTGCGTGTCTCATTGTACGAAATCGTCGAAACATCTGTATCATACTTCCTGATTCATCACGGATGCTTCGCCCAGTAACTGACAAAAAAACATCATCAAGCGTTGGTTTATGCATTTGAACTGAATCTATTTCAATACCTGCTCTATCAACTATTTTCACTAGTTCTGGAACCCGATGACTGGCATCATCCACGAGCATATTCAATTGACGCGCATTCTGCATCATTGCTGAATGATTTACTAGTCCTTTCATTATCTTCTTCTTTTTTTCCGGATCTTCTAACATCGATGAATGTCCAACTCCACGCATGGGTGGCGGTCCTCCCCCTCCCATGTTTCCCAAACTACCCATTCCACCACCGCCAATTACTCCACGCATCATTTGCATCATTTGACTCATTTCCACCTGATTAGCAACACCCGAAACAGGAATGACGTTTTTTATCCAGTCAATTCTCTGCAAGAGTGGTATCAATTTCATGGAATCTGCTGGTTCTCTTAGTTCTAATCCAATTATATCGCCTTCTAATCGGGCTTTTAGATTCTCAGGAGTATCATTGGCAACGATTTTCCCAAAGTCGATAATTTGAATTCGATTACAAAGATGATCGGCTTCATCTGTATAGTGAGTAGTTAGAATAATTGTGACGTTTTGTTCTTGATTGAGTTTTTGAATGTATTCCCAAATTGCTCGGCGAGTTTGCGGGTCAAGTCCCAATGTGGGTTCATCAAGAAACAAAACCTTCGGATAATGAAGCAATCCTCGACCAATTTCTAGACGCCGCTTCATTCCTCCACTATAAGTTTTTACATAGTCACTGGCACGTTCAGTTAGCTGAACCACTTCAAGAATTTCCTTGATTCTTTCTTCTCGTACTGTTTTGGATAAACCATAGAGACGACCGTGAAAATCTAGGTTCTCGCGTCCGGTTAATTCGATGTCTAAGGTTGGGTCTTGAAACACAAATCCTATGCTGCGTCGAACATCTTCCGAGTTGTTTCGAATATCATATCCATTGACTATAGCGGTCCCACTTGTGGGCCTAAGAATTGTGGCTAGCATATTGAGTGTGGTCGTTTTCCCAGCCCCATTTGGTCCAAGAAAACCAAAGATTTCACCTTCTTCTACAGTAAATGAAATGTTATCAACGGCAGTTACGTCTCCATTAAAGATCTTGGTTAATTCTTTCACTTCGATTATACTAATTGTGATCACATCTCCGATTTTGATTTAGGGTCTGATGTTGTTACAATAAGGTGTTGAATTTTCTGCTTTACTCGTCGAATGGCTTTTTTGACATTTCTTGCATGGTTTTCAAGTAATTGCAAGCGATGTTTCAATAAATTCTCACTTTGCTCAGGATTTGAAGCCACTTCGCTACGAAGTAATGGTGCTTCATTCAAGAGTATATCTAGGTGCTCTAAACGTCGTAGGGCTTTATCCACATTGAATGCTGGAGAACCAAGGACATGCGGACCGCCGTGTTTTCCGAGAATTTTGCGCATCATCGCAACAAAGCGAACGTGTTCAATCGCATCATGTTCAAGATGTTTTTTCCCCTTTGCACCAATTTTATAGACAATTCGACGGCGCCCCTCCTTTTCTATTTCCTTTTTTGCTATCAATCCCTGTGCGTGAAAATCATGGAGAATCGGATAGATTGTCCCAGGAGAAGGTCGCCAACCGTCACTGGCTTCAGCTAGAGCGTGAAGAATCTCATACCCGTAACGAGGACGCTCTGCAAGCATTGCAAGAATTATGCCACGCATGTATCCTTTACCTAATGATTTGACGCTGCTTTTATGCGCTGATGATTGTTCACTAATCTTTGGCTTCAATATTGTGAACTTCCGATTTATGTCTTTAATAGAAATATCGGATTTCGATACTATCGGATTTCGATATAAACTTTTCGGACATCGCAACTATCTCATACATCAGAATAGAAAATCGATTATAACGGGCACTCGGTTGGTCCAGGTTCATTCAAAAGCTGCTCTGTATAGTGACGGTGCTCTTTGATGGAAAGGAATGCCCGAAGGCGATTAATAACAGCATCATATGATGGAAAGTTTGTTGGTCCAGGGGTTTCAACATTGTAGGATGCACTTGAGGAAGCAAAAAAAGCTGACCATAAAGGACGTTTGCTTCGTTGATACTCACTGAGAAAGCTGATGGCGAAAACATCACCACTTCCTGTGTGATCCACAACCCTGTCCGGAGGAATAGCTGGAATTTCAACCATCTCAGAATCTTGGTAAAGAAATGAACCTCGCTGTCCTTGTGTTATTAGAATGAGAGGACAACCCTTCTGGTTAATTGATTTCGCTGCATCCTGGAACGTTGACTGCTTTCCAAGACGAGTTATTTCATCGATATCTGCTTTAAGCACATCAATATGAGATACAATCTTGTAGAAATCAGACCAATCACAACCAATAATAGCATGATCATGTATTGATCGTTTGCGAACAAATCCTTGGGCGTCAACAGACACTTTTGCACCATATTTTTTTGCTGTTATTATGAGAGAAGAGTCAACTTCACCCAAAACTGGGCTGATGTGCATCCACTGTGTATTCCAATACGGTTTAGGAATATCAGAGCTCAATATCGGACCTGAAATAGTGCTTACATATTGGGTCCGATCCCCTTCTTTGTTGTAGATGTTAATGAATTGAGTTGTTTCCTCACTAAGGAGTAAACCATCAAGGTTCAGCCCAGAAGCCGCCAAGGAGTTATAATATTTCGGTGGAAATTCTTTTCCAATTCGTGATACGATTCCTACTTGTTTCAGACCTATTGCTGGGCCCACCATACCATAGGCAGGTGGACCACCCATTGCACTCCGTTCTTGGTTTTCAAACTTAATTAAATCAATTGTAAGATGTCCGACAATAATGAGGTCATATCGAGGGTTCATCATGGCCATAATCCTTTCATTGGACCTGAACTATCCTTTAATTATCTTTCATGTTTCGGAAAAATGGTTGAATTTTCCTTAGGCGCACATTTCACAAAATCTATTTAAATTTCATTCCTAAGCCTAGAAGAAGCGGCTGCACAGCGGGAGTGATAACAGCAGCTCCTCTTTAGTCGGTGATAGATATGGGGAATATGAAAATACGCTTGCTAACAGCTGTTTTATTTTTTGCCGTAATAATTCTGGGTCCTGGTTCGCAAAATCCAATTGCTCCTGTTCGAGGTGGCTCACCTTCCAATTCTCCTTTTACAGGCAGTGGTGGGGCACTTACAGTTTTCGAGTTTGCACGAAATGACAGCAGCACCTTCAACGACGGAGTGAATGAACAAGCTTTCGCCTATAATGGCAGTTGGTTTCCCCCGGGATATCGAGGGTATCAACTTATCACTAGTATTTCAAATCTTGAAAGAACAGAAAATCCAATTCCAAACGGTAATTTTGATAAGTACAACGAAGTTTTCCAAATTGATGGGAGCGAATTAGATCTTGAATTACATAATTGGACATTAACCCGCAATGATGGGAAGGATGATGATGATATTTACCGAATCATCTCCAGTATTGAGAACGCCACGGGAGGAACTCCTGGAGACTGTATGGACATTACGCTACGCTACGGAGCGACTAGGTTAACAACGGCTATCGCGTATCTAGAAAGTGAATTCAACTTCACATCATCATTCTCTCCTTCGACCCTCTTATTCTCATTTGATATCAAATTCTCAGGTGACATTACTCAACAAAACTGGTTATATGTTAATGTGAGTCTTGAATATCAAGCCTCTATTATTGCTAGTTGGCAGCAAACAACAGATCTCTATCACCCCACAAGTTGGGACCACCACTCAATGAGTACAACTCCAATTAATGGTACAGTAACTCTTCGGATTACAGTAATGAAACAAGGTGGAAGTAAACAAAGTTCTGTTGATGGACACATCTTCTTTGATAACTTTCGATATGTTATTGATACTCCCAGTAAACCTAGTGAAGTCGCACTCACCCTAAATGGTGAGGCCATTTCAGATACAGGTGGTCAAACTGGCAGCATAACCATTTATGCAGATCCAGCTAATCGTGACGAAGCTCCTTTCCTAAATTGCTGGAATAAAACTCAAAACTTTCAATTCAGTTCATCCCACAATATCCGTTTTAGCTATTCATATTCGATGTACATCAAACATCAATCGACAACACAAGGAACAACATTTTTTTCTGCACCAGTGGATTCCAATCCCACATGGGAGGTAAACTATTCGGTTCCCATTGACCAGCCCCCAACTGGTCATGTCGGCTACTCCTTTGGCTTGAACCTTGAACCCTTGTGGACTCTAGCGCAAGTAAAAAATGCTACAGGGGATGTAATTAGCGATTACAGTTATAATGCATCTAGTCGGTTTGTAAAACTAGACGATGGAATCGCTCAATCCGGACAGACTTTTTCAATCTATGCCACTAGCATCAATTATGTCCAACAAGTATACCTTCAAAAAAGCATAACAGGTGTTAGTGGTTGGACCAACATTAGTACAGGTGATTATTTTGTTTCTGGAGACTATATTCGGGTTAAAGCGATTCTGCAACCAATAGGCTCTAGCGGAAATAATGCAAATGTATCCCTCTTTTATCCAAATCAGACTTTATGGGAGTCTGACATTTCACCAACATTTTATGATAATAACGAAACCCTCACAAGCTCAATTTGGCAAATTCCAAGCATCCAAGAAACTGATGCAGGAAGTACTTGGCTTGCGACAGTGGCATATAACAACGAAACTCAATGTGGTATGCGACAAAGGACCTTCTCAGTGGTTATTCCTACTAAGGGAACCGAAATTGCGCCAATATTTCAAAAACGAGTAATTTGGAGTGATACAGTCTTAGTTAATGTTTCTTGGCAAAACAATAACACCTTAAATTTCATCCCTGATGCGTCAGCGCGCATTCGTTATGTTGACCGAAACCTCCAAGTCCAATATGAAACAATGGTTGCAAATGGTTTTGGTGCCTATTCACTTGTTTTCGATACAGATTTAATGAGTCCAAGCCAGACAGCTGAAATCTATGTGGAACTGTTCCGTTATGGCTTCGTCAATGCAACCTTTGATGAAGGCACTCACTTATCTTTCACCATTAACCTTGTAAATGATTTAGAATATGTGATGATTAAACCTACGCAACTTACTGGACCTGATGAATATACAGCTGAGACAACTCGGGATCAAGGTTATACAAGTCAAGTGCGCTTCACAGATCCTTATTTAGTAGCGTATGTTCGAAATGATTCGGGAATATGGAAGGATAATGTCAGAGTAAATTACACGTATTATGAAGATCCAATTGGCGGTATAAGTTGGACCCTAATTGGAACAGGCAGTTTCATACCCGATGGAGCTGATTCGACAATTTTCTATAAGTACGATCCATCGTATGGCGCTGTTGAAGCTGTCAAATATGTTATGACTATGCGCGTCATTGGGTCCTATGAATGGGAATATGAATGGCAAAACTTCACAATTATTATAAGAATTGTATCCTTTGCCACTAACCTTGACGCAGTCCGAACCCAGGTTGATTATCCCCCTTCGGGTACCGGTGATGGTTGGACACAATTTGAAAATGATACTGACGTATACACAGCACATGTTTATTGGAATGAATTATTCAATATCACTGTTCGATATATCAATGAAAGTACAGCGAATGGAATTATTGGAGCTACAGTGCAAATTTTAATTGGCTCAACTTTATCTTCACTCAATGAAACAAGTGATGGTTTCTACTACTATATTCTCAATACGACGACTTTGGGCCTAGGGCAAACTGATCTTTTCATTAATGCGACTCTTACCGCTCATGCCGCTCAAACCATCAAAATACGAATTATTATAGAATCGCGAGTGACCAGCCTGACAAAAGATTATCCACGATCTACAGTGGAAATTCCATATGACGATGACTTTATGGTTCTGTTTAATTTCACAGACATTGTTACAGGTATTTCCGCCTTGATTTCTGACGCAACTGTTGTTATCGAAGGCTACGAAGCAGGCAAATATTCCATCCAAAACTTCCTCAATGGAACCTATGCAATCATTTTCTGGGGCAATATAACGGAAACGACGTTTGATGTGACTATCTACTTTTTCCGTGCTAATTATACAACCCAGAATCAATATTTCGAAATAACGGTTCGCCCCATTCAAACCTATGCTTCAGGGTCCGCAGAGTCTGGTTCAGTTCCTTGGGGAGAAAATGTTACAATAATTCTACAATTCAGTGATACAGACCATGGCTATATTGGAATCAATGGTGCTTCAATTAGTTTCAATTGGCTTGATGATATTCAAGGTGTTGATTACTGGATTATTGATTATGGCAACGGAACTTATACTCTCACTCTTAACACAAGCAAAGTAGCCATTGGGTCTCAAAGTTTCACACTAAATTTCGCCTTCACAAAGAATCATTATAATACAGCTCATGTGTCTGTATCCTTCCAAGTTCGAGATAGATTAACAGCTCTCTACATTACATCAGTTGATCCCGGAACCTCTGTTCCTTGGGGAGATTCTCTAATAATTACATTAACATTTAATGATACTGATAATGGGTTTACTTCTATTATCGGTGCTACATTTTCATGTGATTGGGATGCGTTCTATTGGAATTATGTCTATAATACATCCAATGGTGCATACATCCTTACTATCCGTACAGAGAGTCGGTTTGAAGGAGGTTATACTCTACATATCTATGCCGGTAAAGATCATTATCAAACATTTATGACATTACAAAGTTTCGTAAGTCGAAGCATCCAAACAAATTACCAAGCAGATCCTTTATTCGTCCCTTCCCAGCCCTGGGGTGATAATCTTTCAATCTATGTTGATTACTTGGATTTAGACCATGGAGAATATATACCATTTGCAGAAGTTGATATAACGTGGAATGAAAGTTTCTACATAATCTATTGGTTTGGAAATGGAACTTATCTGTTAGAAATCAACACCTCATGTCGAAATATTGGAAATCACATCATACAAATTACTCTCAGTCGAAGTCATTACGTAACACAAAACATAGAAATTGATTTGACCCTACGAAACATCATAACAGAAATCACGGTAGATCCCGCACATATCTGGTCGCATCCGTGGGGAGACAATGTCACTATTCGTATCGATTATTTAGATCAAGATCACAACGACTATGTCCTAAATGCAATAATAACGATTGATTGGAACGTTAGCTATTACACCATCTATTACCTTGGTAATGGTACTTATCTTATTGCGCTTAATACAACATGTCGTGATACAGGCTCTTACATCATTCAAATCATCTTGAGTCGTATTCATTATGTAACCCAGCTTGTTGAAATTGATCTTACACTCCGAAGCATCCAAACCAGCTACACCGTGAATCCTGCGTATATTCCGTCAAATCCATGGGGAGATAATGTAACCATCAAAATTGATTTCATTGATTTAGATCATAACTTGTACATCTCCGGAGCCATTCTCATTATTGGTTGGAATGCTACATTTTACACTATCTACGATTTAGGGAATGGCACTTATCTCGTTGAAGTCAACACAACATGTCGAGAAGTGGGTAGTCACCTAATTGACATTTCTCTTTCCTTAGCCCATTATGTAAGTCAAAATCTCCAAGTAGATCTTATTCTTCGCAACGTTCAAACCGACTTTGAAGCAGATAGCACAGTTTTTCCATCACAACCCTGGGGTGATAATGTAACCGTTCGTATCAATTATCTTGATCTTGATCATGACGGGTATATCCCCACTGCTGTAATCACAACCGATTGGAATGCGAGCTTTTACTCAATATGGTCCTTTGGCAACGGAACCTACTTGATTGAGTTCAATACGACATGTCGAGGAAATGGACAGCATAACGCAATTATCGTCCTCAACTGGCCACACTACACAACTCAAACCGTACAAGTAAGAATCACATTACGAGATGTTCAAACAGATGTAAACGCAGATCCATTATATGTCTCATCTCATGCGTGGGGTGTTAACCTCTCTATCCATATTGATTACATTGATACTGATCATAGCGGAACCATTCCAGGCGCCATCATTTCCACTAATTGGGATCTGGGGTTTTACACAATTTACGATTTCTTAAATGGTACCTACTTGGTTGAATTGAATACAAGTAGTCGCGATGTTGGTACCTACACAGTCCTAATTGGTTTGAGCCGACTTCATCATGAATCGCAGCAAGTTTCAGTTGAGTTTACTCTTCGAGGTCGAAGTACACAAGTCTCGTATTCACCTCCACAACCTGTTCCTTATTTTGAGAATCTTATCTTTACGATCTTTTACAATGACAGCGAAACAACAAATGCAATTCATAATATAACTGGTAATGTTCACATAGCCCTATCTTGTACATCCCACCCGGCCTTGAGCCTGAATTTCTCTATCACAATGCTTAACAATGGCTACGATGGTTACCTCATTACCATTTATACCGATAATTTCCCTGCGGTCAATGTTTGGTATCGATTTTTGATCAGTGTCACTTGGCCTAATGTTGGACCCTATTATCAAAACCACTCGATACCCATTAGTTGCTATGTCCGGTCAGTCCAAACAACTCTAGAGCTGGATTTCGAAAGTTTTCTGTATTGGGGTGATTTCCTTTATCTTAATGCGACATACCGTGATATTGACAATGCCATCGTATTATCAGGAGGATTTGTTACTATTTGGCTAAGCTGGGTTTCGTGGTCTATTGTTCAACTTTACCCTGATGGAACCTACCTACTTCAGATTAACAGTTCAACTGAAGATGTTGGTCTAGCAAACTTCACTCTTCGATTCTCTGCCTCTTACTATGACACAAGCGAACAACAAATTCAATTCACAATAAATCCCCTACCCCTCTATGTAGAAGTGTTATCAAAATCTCCATGGATCGCAGAATATCAGACCGGAGTTAATATCTCCGTTCGCGTTTCAGATGAATATGGTCGTTTAATGAATAACACGCAAGTAACATATTATTGGGCCGGACTGAATCCCACAAATCTCACCTTTGTTGGAAATGGAATTTACAACACTACATTTCTTGCCAATCAAAGCGTAGGCACTTATCTAGTTACAATTGAGGCAAGTAACTTACCTAATTATCAAACCAATGTTGGTATCATCATGCTCAATATCTTGCCAATTGATTCAGTCCTTATAGTAGAAGGACCATTGTCACCTGTGGTGGCAGGAGATCCTTTCTTAATTTCGGCGAATTTCAGTACTGTATATGGGGCAAGTCTTCCCAATGCAACTGTATACTTCAATTGGGCAGGTGGTAATGGCACACTAGCTTATATCAGTGGTTATGCCTTCCAGATTAACATTAACTCCTCTGGATTGGATGCTGGGCAATATACCATCTATATCACCGCTAGTCATCCAAATGTAATAGAACAACTGCGAACTATCTCTGTATCCTTAATTGTCATGCCAGCATATCTCGAATCCGACACGCCTGTCATTTTGGTAGAATGGGGAAATAACTTCACTGTGCTAGTGGAATTTTATGACAATAATTTACAACCAATTAATGGAGCGAATATTCAATACATCTGGGGTAATCTAACAGGATTTCTACAACCCGCGGGAGTTGCTGGCTGGTACAATGTCTCTCTCCCAAGTGATATCTTCGCTGTTGGTGTCTATCAACTAACTCTTACCTGTGATCACGAAGGCTATCAATATGCAATGACATCAATTGGGTTAAACATACAACCACGTCGAACCACATTGGCTATCGATGAAATTCTAACCGAACTAGAAGAGGCGGGAATAATCATCTCACTCAACGGAACAGCATGGGATGTTCCCCGAGGAGATATCTTATGGATTTCTTTAAATTTCACTGATGATGATGGTAATGTAATTCTTAATGCAACCGGCTCATATACTTGGGAACTAGGGAGCGGTGTGCTTCAATATGCCAATGGATTATATGTAGCTCGTATAAATCTCACTGATGTAACCCCCGGACTTTACGGAATTACAATCACGCTAACACGGCAGAATTTTGAAACCACCAATGCTCCTTTCCTTCAATTGAATGTGATACCTGTACCCACCGAAATAACTGGGCTTCAAGAGACAATTACCATCTTTACTGGTGAATCCTTCACACTTCATGTGACTTTCACAGATACCTATCACAACATTGCTATCACTGCTGCTACTCTTTACGTAACAATTCCCAGTCTTGGCCTTGATTTCCGACCAATGGTGAATAATGAGGATGGAACCTATACTCTTGCTGGATTATCCACTTTGGTCGAAGGAACATTTTCAATAACTATCGAATCTTCGGCCGCACCAAAATATGCTTCAACCCAAAGTTCTGCCACGCTAATCGTGAGCCTAAACCCTGTGACACGAATTGCCATTCAAGCCGGCGCTGTTATTGGAGTTATTTTAATCATTATTTTACTCGTTTGGCTAGCATATGTAAGAGTGTATTCGATTCCGTGGATTGTTCGAAAAATGCGAAAAATGAGTAAATCGATTGATAGGGGACATGCTCCATCGTTAACAAAGAGTGACCAACGCCGAATTCAGGACCGTGACAGTCAATTAGCTACAATTATGACACCAACCTATGAGGCATCAAGTTTAGCGATTCAGCCAATTGTGATCCCCATAACTGACCTACCTGATGAAAGAAGTTCTGAAGATGAGGTGATTTTGATCGAACTGGAACAACTCAAAGGCTTAGGCAAAAAAGAAAAAGCTCAACTATTCGAGCAAATGAAAAAGATTCCTGCCAAAGATCGAGTTTGGTTCATGGAAGATATGAAACGTCAAATGGCTGAAGGGCGTTTTGACTATCTAAAAACTGGAGACGCTGAAGTCGAAGATGTAGCTACTAAAAAAGAAGCCGCTAAGGAAACCAGTTTAAGTCCAACAGAACAAGCTTCACTCGTTGCTGTTCTTCGTGAGGGTCTTGAACAATTCTCTGTAATCAGTGATGCTGATAAAGACGCACTTGTTCAGCAATTGATAATTATGACACCAGAGGAAAGGGAAGCAACAATTAAGAAGTTAATAGCCAGAATGAAAGGCTTACAGCTTGAGGAAGATGAAACATCACCAAGGCTAGAAAAACGAAAAAAGAAAGCCGATTTCTAAGTTATGACTCATAATTCTATATTTTGACACTCTTCGGATTCGCCATATTTACCCTATAGGACCGTTAAGCCTTTTTGTTACCTAGCATGCTAAATGATTCTCATTTGAGGTTCTCAATATGTGTTACCAGGAAAGTTATACCCGATTCCTTTGTACTACAGAAGAATCCCTTAAAAGTCCTTGACCGACAACTCGGCAAAAAAACCCCCATAGTACCCCTCGTCCAAAAAATCATCAAGACTGCACAGTATTTTTAGAGACCCCAATTAAGAAACGTAAATTGTTATCCCTCTCTGATGACAAACTTTGCGAGCTTGCACAGCTCGGTCTCCAAATCGAACAGAAAATGGGGTCCCCCCAAGACATCGAATGGACCTATAGCGCAAGTAAATTTATGGTCCTTCAGACACGACCCTTAACCACTTTGTGACCACCAACAAGCGTTCTTTCTCTATTTCAGGTGACCTTAATTCCCTTTCTATTCTTCATATTTTCATCGAAGAAGATATATGCCATCTTCGATAGAGTATCATTTAGCTTCTGCGAAGCTTGGGGAACGAAAGGTGTGCGCAGCTAAGGTACTTTCCCCGCTGAGTCTATTAGAGGTGAAACATCATGCCCTCTAACGAACAATCCTCTTCTACAAATCCGGATCTCGCCATGTTCAGAACAATAGCAAATAAGTCACCACTTGGGATCATCGTGATTCAGGATGATCAGGTTCTTTTTGCGAATAGCGAGCTTGCCAAACTCATCGGCTTCTCTCTTTCTAACCTGCATAAGATGAAAGCTGATGATTTCATGCAATTTGTTGCTGATGCAGATAAAATTGAAGCTAGTCGAAGATTGAAGTCTGCCGTAGGTGGTGAAATCAAAACTAAATTCTATGATATTCGTATTAAAGACAAAAAAGGGCGGGTAAGATGGCTCCAAGTCCTCCCACGTGGTATAACAATCAATAAAAAACCAGCAATCCTTGCGATGGTAGCTGATACAACTGACCAAAAACGTGTTGAACTAGCATACCGCGAACTTGTCGACCAATCTCTTCAGGGGCTCATCATTATTCAAAATATGCGTGTGGTTTTTTCAAATCAAGCCTTTGCGGATATGAGTGGATATACAATCGATGAATTACTGGCACTCACACCAAAACAGGTCCAAGCTAGTGTTCATCCCGATTACCAAGGTCGGGTCTGGGGTCGGATGCGAGATCGGCTAGAAGGAAAACCAGTTCCATCGCATTATTCATTTAAGGGCATTCGAAAAGATGGAGTCGAACGATGGCTTGAGATGTTTGTCACGATAATTGAATTTAATGGAGAGCCAGCCATTCAAGCAACCTTTCTTGATATTACTGAACGGCAAGAGGCTGATATAAAACTCCAGGAATCAGAGGCTCGATACCGTGGATTATTTGATGAGCTGCCCATAGGTTTGTATCGAACATCAGTCGAAGGTGACATCATCGATGCAAATCCTGCTCTAATTAAACTCCTTGGAGCAAAGGATAAAGATGCACTATTAAAAATGAACGCTTCTGACTTCTATGTCGACCGAAGTGAACGTAGGCAATTTGAAGATATTCTTGGGCGGGAAGGAATCGTCACCGGTCATGACGTTGAATTCAAACAGCTAGATGGAAAAATCATATGGGTGCATGACACCTTTCGGGCAATTCGTGATGAGGATGGTGCTATTCAATATTACGAAGGATCTTTAGAAGATATTACAGAACGAGTACAAGCTGAAATGGCTCTCAAAGAACGAGAACGACGATATCGTGCACTTTTTGAACGTACCAATGATGCAGTCTTCATAGTATCGCTTGATATGAAACTTCTCGAGGCTAATCAACGCGCCGCTGAATTACTTGGCTTTACCTTGGATGAACTAATTGGCATACCAGTTGAGAAAGTGGTTGCAAAAGATGAGTATTCTGACAGTAAACGTGTCCTTAGAGCATTAATTGCAGGGGATCCTGTACCGGTTTATGAACGCATTTTTGTTAAAAAGACTGGTGAAGAATTTCCAGTAGAAATCAACGCAGCGCTAGTTACTGATGCGGAAGGCTTACCTCTCCATATTCAAAGTGTGGCAAGGGATATTACTGAGAGAAAACAAGCTGAACTTGCACTCAGAGAGAGTGAAGAAAAATATCGAACACTTGTTGAAACATCTCCAGATGCAATAACCGTTACTGATTTGGAAGGCAAAATCATTATGGTTAATCAACAAGCCCTCAAATTATACGGAGTGGATGAAGAAAACGAGTTGATTGGTCTCAGTGCATTTGATTTGATTTCCCCAGAAAATATTCCATTCGCTATGGAGAATATGCAAAAGACTCTAGAAAAAGGCACTTCAGGAACCTTGGAATACAATCTTCTTCGACGGGATGGCACACTATACTCCGCCGAACTCAACGCCGCCCTCTTGAAAGATGCCGATAGCAATCCCACCGCATTCATTGGAGTAATTCGGGATATAAGTGAACGCAAAGAAGCAGAAGCTAGATATCGCCAACTTTTTGATAGTGTTCCCATCGGTTTATATCGAACAACACCCGATGGCACTATTCTTGATGTGAACCCAGCTTTAGTTGCAATATTAGGATTTGAGAAAAAAGAAACTCTTCTTCAACTAAATGCCTCAAGCTTCTATGTCAATCCTGAGGCTAGAAAACAATGGAAAGTCACTATTGCCCGAGAGGATGTTGTAACAGGAGTTCAAGCAGAATTTCAGCGAAAAGACGGAGAGAGAATATGGGTTGAACTGACAATACGAGCAATTCGTGGGGAGGATGAAACGGTAGAATACTATGAAGGCGCTTTAGAGGATATTACTCACCGGAAACGTAGTGAAGATGCAGTACGCGAATCTGAGGCTAAATACCGCGCATTGGTAGAGCAATCACTTCAAGGAATTATCATTCTGCAAGATAATCGCATTGTGTTTGCCAACCCACAGATGAAAGAGGTTGTGGATATTACTTCCGAAGAACTCCTTGATATGCCCCCGAATGCGTTTTGGGAACGCGTTCATCACAAAGATAGAGAATGGGTTCAAGAGCGATTTCAAGATCGTTTTGCAGGAAAAGAAGTTCCTGATCGCTATGAAATCCGTGTTATTTCCCCTGATGGAAGAACTCGATGGCTCGAAATCTGGGTGAAACTGATTGATTATCAAGGAAAATCCGCTATTCAAGTTACACTATGGGATGTAACGGAACGAAAACGAGCTGAACAGATTATCACTGAATCTGAGGAAAAATATCGTACTCTCGTTGAACAATAATTGTTCGGTATTATAATTTCTCGAGGTCCTCCTCTTCGTTTCTTCTTTGCTAACGAGGCTTTTGCAGACATGATTGGGTATTCTGTTGAAGAACTCCTTGCAATGTCTCCTAAGAGAATAAAGGAAATCATCCATCCATCTGACCAAGAACTGGTGATTGGTCGAGCTGAAGATCGATTAATAGGGAAGGATGTACCACAACAGTATGAATACCGAATGCTGAAAAAAGATGGCACGATTCTTTGGGTTGAAATCTTCGCTCACCGAATTGAATATCAAGGGGAACCAGCCGTTCAAGCGGCCTATATCGATATTACTGAACGAAAGGAAGCCGAAGCGGCTTTACAAGAATCAGAAGAACGGTTCCGCGCTTTGGTCGAAGACCTTTCCGATTGGGTATGGGAAATGGACCTATCTGGAAAATTTGTGTACACAAACAATGCTGTTGAGGACATAATTGGGTTTTCAGCCGGTCAAGTTTTAGGACGAACGCCTTGTGATTTCCTACGCCCCGAAGATGTGAGTCGTGCACAGAACACTTGGACTGAACTCAAGGAGCGACGACAACCTATTCGAACTATAGTCATTCAAATGGTTCATAGAGAAGCCACGGATGTAATCCTTGAAGCCCGCGGTCGCCCAGTCTTCAATGAAGATGGTGAACTCTTGGGGTTCCGTGGAATCTGTCGCGATATCACTGATCGGTTGAAAATGCTGGAACAACTGCGCGAATTGGATGAACGCCTTTAAGTCCAAGCTGGTTGCACTAGAATCCTTAAATGCAACATCCTTCTAGGATATAAAATACATTTCACTGATGAACAGAAAAAGAAATGGCAACTCGACTCAACAAAACTCCAAACCATGGTATACCCACCCCTCCAATCCAAACCAAGACGAGAAACCAACATTTTGGAAATCGTCTCTCAATTCATCCCAAAAGGAGATCCCAATGTCTGCTATGGAATAGCAGAATACCTCGTTGGCCGAAAAAAACAACATAACTGGAATCACATCTCATGCTTAATTTCAGCTACCTAATTCCGGATGTACTGGCTGGCTCTAGTATGCCCCGAGGACGAGAAGATCTTGAGCATCTCATCAACTTTGGAATCAAAGTTCTCGTTACGGCTATGGAAGAATCTCTAGACGAAGCTCTCGTTAAACAAGTGGGTCTTGAATATCACTATTATCCTGTTCCTCCATACGGAACTCCTACTCTCCAACAACTCAATGATTTCGTAGCTCTCGTAAATATTAATCGGGTTAAGAACCAACCCGTAGCAATCCATTGCTTCATGGGATGGGGCAGAACAGGTACACTGCTTGCAGCCTATCTTATCAGTGAAGGTGCCTCAGCTGATGAAGCCATTCTTGAAGTTCGAGAGAAGCGCCCAAACTCTATTGAAACATATGAACAGGAACAGATCTTACATACATTTGAGCAAACCTTGACTTAACAAAGATGAATGATTAGTAGCCAATCAGTGTTGATGACCATGTCGATTTGGGTCTGTTGATGGAACGAAATTGTTTCGTTCTTCTTCTGAATTCAGAGCGTGACATTCTACTTGGATAGTAGTATGCTGTATTCCATGCTTTTCATTGAGGAAATGGTTTACATCATCAATTAATTTCTGCGTTGCAGCAACCGAACAATCTTCAGTGACGATAATATGCACGGACATACAGTAAATCCTTGAAGTGAGTTCCCAGAGATGTAAATCATGGATGTGATGGATTTCGGGAAAATGGTCCATGATTTCTTTTTCTAGCCCGCTTATATCGTAATCCTTCGGAGCGGACTGTAAGAGAATTGCGGTGGTTGTGCGAATTAGTTGAACTCCCCAAATGAGAATAATAATTGCAATAAAAAAGCTCATAATAGGATCAATAAACACCCATCTAGTAAACATAATGATAAAAGCCGCAATGATAACGCCAACTGAAGAGAAGGTATCACCGATAACATGTAGAAACGCTCCTTTTACATTATGGTCTCCTTGACTACTTCCATGGAGCAGGAACATAGTTGCAAGATTCACAAGTAACCCTAGAATACTAATTAGAAGGAGTTCAAACGCTGCAACGGGTACAGGATTGAAAATCCGGTGAATAGCCTCAAGAAGAATGAAAATGCTTATAATGATAACAAAAATTGCGTTAAATAGTCCACCAAGAATTTCGATACGGTAGTATCCAAAAGTATATTGACGTGGTGCAGAACGTGCTGCAATGAAGATGGCTATCAGGGCGATTAGGAGGGCCAGAAAGTGTGTTAGCATATGCCCTGCGTCACTAATAAGTGCAAGGCTCCCAGTGAAAATACCTCCTATTAATTCTACTATCATCATTGAACCCGTTAATACAATACCAAGAAGAAGTCTTTGTCTTGCAACTCTCCGATAGGAAGCAGGGTCTCCTTCTCTATGTTCAAAATGATGTCCAAAACCAGGTGATGGACGATCTTCATCATTGGGATTCATGGATTCACGCATCACTTTCTTCGAAAACAAGCATTCTTATTGCTATTTTTTTGGTTTTTTCTCCTACAAAGATTGATTTGAAACAAGAGAAAATTGAGCGATATTCTTTCAAAGTTATTCTTTCTTCCAAAGCTCATCGCCAATATAGGGGCCGATACCACTGGAATCCTTCGGTCCTACTTTGACGGTCCACTTTGACGCTTCTTCCGTCTCACCACTAAGACGTGCAGCCATACCAGGACTAATGAGGATGCGGTGCTTGACCTTCTCCTCTACACCCGACTCTTTGATGGCTTCCGCTATCACATCAGCCGTTAGTTTTCTGCCTGCAACTGCAGATTGGATGCTAAGCCCTTCTGTGTCAACTACGACTAGATATGCATCAATTCCGGCTTGCTTGATGTCACTTTCAACCGTGAAATATGTGAGCGCGAAATTCGAAGTATACATGACGGGTGAATTTTCGTTTGGATTTCCAAATTCGCGAAGCCCGGGTTCAACGGCAACTGGTTTCACGGGGTCAGTGTAGAGGTTTGTTCGGAGAAAAGTGAGGGGTAGCTGAACCCACATATCTAGACTATGCAGTACTATGATGTCTGCATATCGAATAATCATTGAAGCGCCTGCAAGAGTTTCTTGCCATTTGGCTATCTCTTCGGCTTCTCCTTCCTTATAATCACCCCATACCGAGATAGGGGAAGCTAACAATGGAAATCCAACACTTTCATCTCCTTCACGTGTGGCTGCTCGACGAAGCATGCTGAAATCATCAACGGTTGCTCCAAGAGCTGCGCCAAACTCGTTCCCTGGATCAAGCACAACATCAATTCCCATTTGGTTCAAGGTTGCAGCAATTGATTTGAGTTCAGATAAATCACCTGGTGCATAAGCCACGAGCGGGCATTGATACTTTAGTGCAATCTCAGCTAATTCCTGCCACGTTTCTATAGTTGCAGCATAGAGTAGCGGAAAACGACCCTGTAGAGCTTCTGCACCTGCAGCTAAAACTTTAGGATTGAGCGAACATAGCATAATAGGCCAGTTGGTCAGTTCTCCAAGACGCTTTGCAGCTTCTGTAAACTTTTTCGGATCTCCTGATACCGATCGCAAAGCAATCCCATCCAGCCTTAGATCCAGTCCGATGTATACGTATGTCCAGTCTTCAATTGCTTTGACACGGTTCTTCATATTTGCGGTAGTTGCAGTGTCAGCCACGTCGACAAAAAAAGCTGTGGGATGCATATAACGTAGATCATGACGATATAGAACCAGCTCTCCACCTATCAAAACTTTATTTTCTCCAGTTCCGATTTGAATCTCTCTAACCGGAGGACGCATGAGCTCTTCGAGCCTATCACATTTCTCAGCATACTCTCTTTCTCGATATAGCGGTGCACACGCCTTGATGCCAAGTGTATATTCAGCTGCCTTTGTCGCAAAGGCCATACAATTTGCCTCACCACATTCACCACAATTTGTCTGGGGAAGAAGAGGATAAATGTCCATAGGTCCTGCACGTTTCGCCATGAGAACGCCTCAATTGCTCCAAGTAAGACTCTGATATACTGAGTTAAGATAATTAGCCTTTATGGTTCAGTTAGTGCACATATACAGTTTGTTTGGGGAAGTAGTGGCTCCCTCGTTCTTGGGCTCACGAAGGAGCCAAGGACAACTAAACACATCACGGTACAGCCCTAGACTGACAAGATTAAGACGAGGGCTCTTGAGGATTCATGCTTGGATTCCTCTCACTACTGTTTAGTCGCAGAAGATTTCTTTCCTGCGCCATAGTCAGTAGCACTCCGGTGAATTTGTTAATTTCCATAAAAACCTAATCCATCATTCTTAACTTCCAGATTGATGGCAAGAATAGTCAGAAGATTCCGCATAGAACGACTAGAGCAGCTATTCCACCAACAACCATGCCGCGGCTTACCTATGAAAAAATCAATCCACCTCCTTCTGCCTCCTTTTTCATAAAGTAGATGAACACGGATGTTTCCATACTCATCACCTTTACCAGCTAGCCCAAGTATTCAAGAGTGTACCTCAAGTGCACACATATGACTTGTACGGTTCACGAGGAAAGTTTGGTCGTGTCTTCAAGGAATTATACGATCACGGCTTAGTGGAGGTCAGGTCGGAAACAGGGAAACGAAGTCGGGATGACCAACGCATGAAACTTCAGGTTACATTTGACAAGGAAGCGGTTATGGAGTATGGAACATATCAAGAAAAGAGAGGAAGATAGCTTGAGAAAAGTTTTGTAATTATGTACTTTTTTTCTTTAACCCTAAGCCGAATAAGAACCGAAACACGTTGATTTGTCTGATGGGAATTAGTAGGAGACTTATAATCGCAAATGCTGCAAAGACGATGATGAGATATTTCACAATTACTATGGTGGTCATACCGACTACAAAGAAGGCTACTGCAACGATCACGGTCTGGTGGAGAATATAGAACGGCAAGACGAGTTCATTTGAGAGACCTAGGAATTTGTGATCGAAGCTGAGGAATTTCCGCCCCAGAAAGAGTATGGCAACAATCCAACACCAGCCATTGAACGCCCAAAGTGGTGTAAGTGTAAAATAACCAGTTGGTGAGACAAGGATGTCTAGGCCAAACACTCCAAAAACACCAATAATAAGTAAGCTGGTAATAATACCTACTATAAGCGCTATCAAGCCATTTTTGTCTATGGACTCGATGAATTGTGAATCAGATGCTACGACATACGCTAGTATGAAAAATATCAGATATGTGGGCAATTTCCAGCCTCCGTATCCGGAGGGGAAAATAAAAAAGGGCGGAATTGTAGCTACATCCACAATGATCAAGGGGATCGCAAGTAGGAAGATTCCTCCCCGTCTATTACAAATTCTTGCTAGGTTTGAAATTTTGTCTTCTTTTCCTCGCAGATACTTAAAGAAATATACGGTTATTAAC
>CAYFXC010000006.1:40046-100414 GCA_964347045.1 uncultured archaeon | reverse complement strand
TTTGCTATAGCAAAATAGGTCGGCTTGGGGACAAAATCGAAAGGGAAAGCATAAAGGAAGTAAATCCAAAAGTAGTATTCAATAAAGGATCCAGTATAGGAACCATTGAATACAGCATCAAAGTAACTATGTACTGGGAGAATTACTACAAACATAGCAAAAATAAAGGGAACCATCAATCGTAGAAATCTCGACTTAGCATATTGCCCAGGACTCCTCCGTGATAGAGAGAAGTAAGTCGCTATCCCGCTGACTGTGAAAAAGAGCGGCATGATCCATCCTGTCACGAAGATATTCGAGATTGTAAATGCCATATCTGGTGGTCCGGAATTTGTAATGTGCCATGGAATAAAGATAAAGGGTCTTCCACTGTGATATAAAAAAATCGTGCCCATTGCAATAACTCTAAGCCAATCAAGCCAAAACCATCTTTCAGTAGTGCTGCTCATGTTTTGAATCACTAATTTTTTTAGGATAATGAATTTTTTATATTTTTTGTTTTAGTTTTAATTTAAATTAATAAGTTAAATATTAATAATTAATTAATAATTAATTAATAAATTATTAAAAAAGTATCTGAATTAAAAACAGAACCAGTTGCAATAAAATTTCATATTTCAGCTGAACTGATCATGGGATCTCTTTTCTAGGCGGAATTTTTCTTCTTACTGGGCTTTCAGAGGCGCCTTGCGTCTTTATTCTCGCAATGGGATTAGCGATTTATGCAGTTATTAATTCATCGGAGTAAATATGAACAATTTTATTATGTTTATGAACTGCCACATAATTAGCCTTCACGCCTATGATACGGTTTGTCAAGAACTAGTTGGGCCTACTTTGGAAATCCATCAATGGGAAATTTCAAAACTACAATTCTAAAATTATATCTTCGTTTCCTTGGGGGGGATTTCTCATAATTTTTCTTTTGAGTTCGCGAAAGGGTAAATTAATCCCAAGTTTCTTTTCAGTACATTTAATTATTCTCTTTAGATCTTCAGGCCTCGGATCGATTTTCACCAGTTCCCCTTTTAGAGAATATGATGATGTTATTCGAATAGTTTCATTGAGGCTCTCCTCTTCTGCTTTGATGATGATTTTATGTTTGGCAACTTTGCTTTGGCTATGAACATGTTGTGTGTCGATGACATTATATCCGGTAGATCCAAGTTCTGTCATTATTATCTCGCTGATTCTTTCCAGATTTTCCTTATCCACATCAATAAAGAAGAGGAGACCCGTTCGCCCCTTTTTTGTCACCGTCTGAGAGACATGAACATTGTTGGCTCCCTGTTCAAGCAATAAATCGATGACATACGCTACGGTTTCACCCGATATGTCATCCAAAGCTGTGATAATCAACATTGACTTCACTCAACAACAAAGATTTGTGTAAACTGATTCAGGCTATTTCATTAATTTCAGAGTAAGCTCTCCTACTTTCTTTGCTCTTGATTTTGCCCCTTTAATGGAAGCAGTAATATAGGCTGCATCTTCTGCCTCCCGTGCTGCATCTATGGGAGAAAGCGTTTTCATTGCTGAGGCAACGGCAACTGGAATTGTTATGTTCATTATCGTATGGGGAGAAACCATAAGCTCATGAACTGTTGCCGATGCTATTGGAAGGACTTCAAGGAGTTCCTTTTTCTTGTTCAAAACCGCATCAGGGATGGCTTTGTGAGAAAGTCCCTCTACTAAAACTTTCTTTCCATTAACAGTGATTTCAATATCTGCGTCAATATCGAATCCGTAGTATTTTCTCGAAAAGTCATCGGGTCTTCTCGCTCCTCCTTGAATCTTTTTCACACTAATTTCGATCTTTTTACCCATTCTCTGTCCGAAGAACTTAGCAGTACCCGCCTCAACATTCCTCACTCGGATATCCTCAAAGTGCTTCACCACGTCGGCAAGTCTTTCGCCTGCGGATATTCTTTTGAAGGCTTCTTCTGCTCTACTGGCTAGCGCTTTATGTGTCTCCTCTTCAGTTGCTTGGATCAGTGCAGTTGTAATAGGTCCTGAAAGAACTTGATCCGCTTTTCTCGCAATTGTATTTGCTGCAACCATGGCCATCTCAGGGTCGATAAATGTTGCTTTGTTATTCTTTACGGCTCTGATGCCATTCTCCACTGATTTCGTTTGAGCCAAGACCCGTAAAATAATTGCACAATCTGCCACTCCTTGGTGTACCTGTGGTCCACACCGTGGTCCACCACTTCCCCCTGTTCCTAATATTGCACTTTCTTTGAAACAGGCAAAAATCTCTTGAAATGCAATTATACCGACAACTGTTGGTGTCCCGATATCCTTAAACATCATCCCAAGATCTGCGATTAACCGGGCTGTATCAAATTCTTCATTCGTACCACGAAGATGAATTTTATCAGGGAATCCAACCGTTTTTGCTGCAACTCGACCTGCCATTAAGGATGTATCCGTTCGTGACCACACCCCCTCTTCTTCTACATCAAATTCAGCATCAGGATGAATAAGCTCCATCGCGGCTGCCGTTGCGATAATTGATGACATGAACTCATTTGGTCTCATTCCCATGCCAGAATAGGCATTTATCATGGCTTCAGTGCCAATTCGAGCGATGTTTTCGGTTAATTCTGGAAAGACGAAGTCTTCTCCCAGGGAACCATGACCGTAAAAGGGGCCACCAACTCCTCCTGGGAGCTTTGATCCCTCAACTTTTGTTAGCCGTCCTTCCATCATCGCATGATGGATTGCGTGCACCGCAGGGAACGCGGTAATCTTGTTGGTAGATTTTCCTGCCGGAATTAGCATGACTCCTCCTTTATCAGCACCTGCGATCATCCGTGCACTTGCACCTAATTTTCGATTACCCCCTGGACAGCCCACTCGTGCATTAGCTCCAGCAAGATACACCAAAGAGGCTGTCAATAAAGCTGCATTTGCAGGGATCGCACCAGCTAATTTTGCTGCCTCCACACCTTTCCTTATTACAATGTCGGCTTCAATCTCAGGTTTATTAACGGGTAGCAATTGGATATCTCTACCCTCAAGTAGTTCTTTTGCAATCGCGTTTGACGCAACCATGGCAGCAATATTCAATCCACCATGACCTTTTGCAAGAGCAGAGATATTATCAATTGTTATTAAATCAGGACTTGATAGTGCGGCTTTAACACTTACATCTGTAATCGACACCATTTACATCACCCTAAACCAAAGGATACGCAGCTAATTCAATATATATATTTCAGCCCACTCGCTGCTTATCCGAATTAGAGCACAATTAGAGATCGATTTCATTGAATGAATTGTTCTTGGATAATGCGTTCTTCCAGCGAGTGTCCTTCATCAAATAATACTTTTACAAACTGGGATTGGTCTTCTTGGACCTTTACTGAGATTGGATATTTTACTTCGTCAAAGTCAGCAGATACGGATACAATGCGATTTTCATGGTCAAGAATTTGAAAATCAAAAATAGCTGTTTGGGGGAGTAATGCACCATTCCAACGTCGAGGGCGAAAAGGATTGAGGGGTGTTAATGCTAAGACATTCGATCCAATTGGTATAATTGGACCTCGTGCAGACAAATTATATGCCGTACTGCCTGCTGGCGTCGCAACCAGAATGCCATCACAAATGAGATTCTCAAGGCGCACTTTGCCGTTAATAGAGACGCGGATATGGGCGGATTGTTGGGATTGCCGTATGATGGCGACCTCGTTGAAGCCGATAGCATTATGTATTTTCCCATCACCTGTTTGTGCTGTCATTTTCAATGGATAGATATGTTCCTCCCTAGCAGCCTGAATACGTTCTAGGAGCTCATCTTCTTGGTATTTATTTAAAAGGAAACCAATGGTTCCACGGTTCATACCATAAACTCGAACTTTTTGGTTCACGAATTTATGGAAGCACCGGAGCATGAAGCCATCGCCGCCAAGTGCCACAACGATTTCTGCCTCTTCAACAGGAACGAAATCATACTGGGTAGTTAGTGTTTCATAGGCTTTAGTGGCTCGTTCAGTATCTGAATGAACAAAAGCAATTCGAAGGGATGGCATGTTGGCTCACGTTATCCTATCTTATGTATTGGTATCTTGAAATGTTTATCCAATCTTCATTCTTGACTTCTTCATGACATAAAGGCTATCAATAAGTAATACAGATTCTAGCCCTCATTGCTTTTTCTCTAGGTGCACAGGATGGCAACTGAAGTTACTCAAGAACAAATCAATGGATTTCGCATGGATCGCCATTTCTTAACTGAGAGAGCTTCTTCAAACGACCTCGAACAAGTGGTTTCAAGAGTCTGTGGGATTCAAGCTCAAATGCCTGCAGCAGCTAATCTTCAGCTATGGGCACGAATTGACAATCTCAAACCAGAAGATATTAGAAACGCACTTTGGACCTCCAAATTAATCCTTCGCACTTGGTGTATGCGTGGCACAGCCCACTATCTCGCAACCAAGGACTTTGTAGCTTATTTGAAGGCAATAATCGAACCACGAATAGCACAACATAAGACCTGGCTCGAAAAACGTGGAATTCGAGAATTTGGTGAAGTAGCAAAATTTGATCCGTCTCAACATGATTTCGAAGCAATTCTTAATGCAATTGAGGATGTCCTTGCAGATGGACCGGCCACCAAGGATGAAGTAGCAAATCATGTCGCAAAAGAGATAGGAAATGACGCTCGTCCTTGGGTAGATACAGGATACTATATTGTAACAAAACTCCTCGCGTATGAGGGGAAAGCCTGCTTTGGTCCCTATTTGAATGGAAAAGCATCACTAGTATTGACTAATCAATGGCTCCCTATTCAACCAGAGATTGAAAAAGAAACAGCAGAAGATACGATTTTAATGAATTATCTTCAAAGCTATGGTCCTGCTACTCCCCAAGATTTCTCTACCTGGGCAGGACTTAAAATGACCATAGTCAATTCAATCTGGGAAAGAAACCTGCATAAACTAGCTGAAGTCAGACTAAATGGGAAACCTCTCTTGATTCTCCAAGACGATTTAAACAAACTCTTGGAAACTCAGATTGAACCACGACCAGTTCGCCTATTACCGAATTTTGATATCTTTCTTCTCGGACATAAAGACAAAAGTCATATTGTTGACGAATCACACTACAATTTGGTTTTCAAGAAGGCTGCATGGATTGCCCCGGTCCTTCTTCAAGAAGGCAAAGTAATCGGGACTTGGAACCAGAAACGCACTACCAAGAAAATCAACCTCATAATCGAGCCCTTTAATCCTCTTTCCAAATCTCAACTAGATGATGTTAGTCTTGATGCAATCCGGTTAGCTGATTTCTTCGAACTAACTTGTGAGGTGAAAATCGAAAAATGAAGTCATTCAATGAACTCACAGCACGAGGTCGGATTCAGCGTTTAAGGAAACAAGCCCAAGCGGCTCTGGATGCCTATAATCTATCAAACGCGAAGCTGAAATTCATTGACTATACCGGCAACGCCCATTATCAAGTGGACACCTCTAGGTGTGCTCCAAGCGAACCAGAGGATGGACGATTTTGGGAAAATCACTACATCTTACGTTTACACCAACCAAAATATCAAACAACTGATGCTATTCGATCGGAATTACTCTGGCTTCAAGCCCTCCTTCAAGATACAAACCTAATTGTGCCTGAACCTATTCAAAATAACAAAGGTGAGCTTGTAACCACTACTGATGTCCCAGGAATACCATCCCCTCAAAATGCAACACTTCTACGTTGGGTAAAAGGACGCAAAACCCCTAAAGAAATTCTTCCACATCATTATAAGATACTTGGTCGAATCGCAGCACAATTACACAATCATGCTGTTCATTGGACACCACCAAAAGGTTTCACACGGATTCACTATGATTGGGAAGGACTCTTCAGTGATGGTGGACTATTCGAATTTCCCGCAAGTAAACTCTGGGAGGCAATACCTAAAAATTATCGAGAACCCCTCGATCTTGTTACTAATCAGGTTCGTATTGTTATGAATGATTTAGGTAAAGGGTCAGATGTTTATGGCTTGATTCATGCTGATTTATGCTTGGATACTAATATTCTCTGGTATCAAGGAGATACGCGACCCATTGATTTTGACGACTCCGCCTATGGTTATTGGATTTATGATTTGGCTATTTCAGTAGCTGAACTCGAAGATATCGAGACACGCGAACCAATACTAAAGGCCCTATTAGAGGGATATACGGAGATCCGTCCGATGCCGAAATCCCAATGGAAGTATTTGGACCTATTTATTGGTGCCTGGCATGCGACTGCTATGCTATATGCGGTGAATTCTTGGTTTGCACATCCAATGTTTCGTGAAGGTGCTGAGCAATGGCTTAATCGAGAGGGAGAGTTTCTCATACAAGCTCTTGAAAGATTATAAGGGTGGTTAATTGCTGTTAGACAAATCTGAAATCATTAAATTCTACAAAAGTGTCGAAAGGAAATTCATTAAATGGGCAAAAACTCAAGACCACATTCGATTGGCCTATGTTGTGGGTTCCTATGCCCGAACGAAAACTCCAGCTGATAGATGGTCCGATCTCGATATCATAATCTTTTCGACTAAACCACGAACTCTCCTAGATTCTGGAGAGTGGGTCAGCCAGTTTGGAAATCCAGTAATTACTTTTGTTGAACCCATCGCTGTTGGATCAGGGGATAACTATGAGCGTCGTGTATTGTTTGATAATGGTTTAGACGTGGATTTTGCTGTTGAGCCTTTTCGTTTTGTTCTAGAAGCAAAGAAACAGGGTATTACTCCCGAATTTGTAAAGGAAAATGCCAATATTATTGGTCGAGGAATCCGGATATTAGTTGACAAGGACGGTGTTATGGATGCCTTTCTCAAAGAATTCAAAACGATTGAGGTTCCACCACCAGATTTTCCAACAGAACATGAATATCTTGAAAGAGTTCATGATTTTTGGTACCATGCTGTCTGGGCTGCCAAGAAACTTCGCCGCGGTGAACTTTGGGAAGGAAAGAGCTGTCTAGACTCTTTTATGAAGAGTCGGAGTCTTCTACCTATGATCGAGTGGCATGCACAAGTAAATCAAGGTCAGACTCATGACACGTGGTTTCGAGGGAGGTTCTTAGAGAGGTGGGCTGACCCCCGGATAATTGCAGATCTAAGAGGGGCGTTTGCGCATTACGATGAGGATGATGTGTGGCAAGCGCTGGCAAATACAATGCAACTGTTTCGTTGGATTGCAAAAGAGGTAGCAGAAAAGCTTGATTACACCTATCCTAAAGATATTGATCAATTTATCAGCCAGTGGGTGAATGCGGCATACTGGGATCGTGGGCTAAACGAATAGACTCAGATTTCATTGATTTTATTAACTTGTAATTCATATTGACTTCATGAAAATTCTTATCGCCTATTACAGCGAAACTAGGAACACGCAAAAGATTGCTGAAGCAATTCATAAAGCGGTTTCCGCGGACAATGAAGTGAAACTTAGTAAGATTCAAGATGTTTCATCTGATGAGCTCATTTCTTATGATGTATTATTTCTTGGGTCAAGCTGCCATGATGCAGATCTTGCACGTCCATTTATTCGGTTCTTAGACAACCTCCCTCACCATCCAAAATTTAAAATAGCTGGATTCTTCACCCACGCCACTTTTACGCCTGATCATACTGCAAGGCGAAAGGAATTATTCGCACAATGGGCTGGGAAATGTGTTCCTACTTTTGAGAGAAAATGTCAAGAAAAAAGAATACGATTTCTTGGATATTTCCATTGTATGGGGGCTCCATCAGCGCCAATTGAAGCGTTCATTCATCGTGAAATCATAGTATCCGATGATGAATGGGCGGAATACCTTTCTGAAGTTAGAACGCACCCAAACTCCAAGGATTTAGAGAATGCAGCACTATTTGCTAATAATATTATATCAAAACTATAACCAAGTAGAAGAAGGAGTCGGAAGATGAAGAATCATGGGAGTATTGCTGTTGCTTTTTTCCCCCTCCCCCTGTGTGACCCCACCCCCCTTTGGGTGTTGAGGGGGTTGGTGGGGGCGTGGTTAGAACCGTGGTGGTTTTTTGGGGTAGGGTTGGAAGGGGGTTGGGGGTTCTGTGTTGAACCAGTTAGTGTTTTGGTCTAGGTGGGTTAGGGATCGGAGGATATCGAAGGTTATCCATCGGGTGACTTCGGGGTATCGTGGGTATTCCCAGAGTCCATAGGGGCCTTGTAGTTTTTGGACAAATTTGACGTTGTCAGCGATGCGGGGGTCGTCCATGTTGGCTCCGATTCGCCAGGCTAGGTCAAGTATTTGTGCTACATCATAGCGTTTGAAATAGGTGAAGCCGCCCCGTGGGGGTTCGGCGCCGACAATCCGTGCGACCTCAAATCCCAGGGTGTGTGCTGGGCGTTGTTTTTGGGCGAGTAGTTTTTTCAGACCACGTCGTGCGGGTTCACTAGTGCGTCGTGTAGGATGTAATGCCAATGCACTGACGGCTGCTGTGGTGTTGGTGCGACAGCCGAATTTGGAATGCGGGAGGCGGCGATATCCTGCCGCAAAAATGTATTTGTCCTTGTGGCGACCTGAAGGCCAACCTCCCTCTGAGAGTTCTTCGTTAAGGAGCCATTCATAGGCTAATTCTGCTCGTGAATCCGTTGCATATCCTACCCACGCTAGTCCTATGAGGGGTAAGGCAGTTTGAACCGGTATCGCATGGTACTTCACATCTGCTGCTTGTCCTCCATCCAATACTGCTCCTTGTGCTATCATTGGAAATGACCCATCAGCTTGCTGTTGCGCGAAAAGAAATTCAGCTCCTCTTCTAATCGCGGGGTGCTTGGGGCCTAATCCGAAATAACCTAAACCCATGAGGGCTTGAGCGGTCATGCGAATTCGCCCTAGAATTGCACCTCCTCCTTCTCCACTTCTGAAGGAGCCATCCTTCTCTTGAAGTGCAAGGAATTTCTCTACAATTGGGTCACTCGGTTGGAGTTTTCGAAGCTCTTGGACTTCCTCATCAGATTCGGGGCGATTCAATAAGTCTCGTAAGACAAGTAACCGAAGGCTTGGTGACGGATCTGCAAGAAGTAACGGCGCCCAGGTCATGATTTCACCTCCAAAATCTCACTAAGATATGGTGCTGTCGGCGTGTTCTTCTTAGCAATATCTTCCGGTGTGCCTGTTGCGATTACTTTTCCTCCCTCTGGTCCTCCGCGCGGTCCAAGTTCGATAATCCAATCACACGAAGCTAGCATATGGGGATGGTGTTCGACTATCACAACTGTGTGTCCTGCATCTACAAGCTTATTGAGTACTGAGATGAGTCGTGCTACATCTTCCATGTGGAGTCCAACAGTGGGTTCATCAAGTATGTAGAGTGTTGGTTCCTTAGCCTTTTTTAGAAGTTCTTTGGCAATTTTCAACCGTTGCACTTCACCACCAGAAAGCGAATAGGTTCGTTGTTGCCAAACGAGATATCCTAATCCAACCTCTCGCACGATTCTAAGAGGTGTCGTAATGCTGGGCTCATTTCGAAAGAGTTTATGAATCTCATCGAGTGTCATTCGGTTGATATCAGGTAGAGCGACACCATGAACCTTGACTTCCCATGCTTCCGGTCGATATCCCGTTCCCCTACATGTTTCACATTCCACAAGTTCATTGGGGAGAAATCCCATGTCCAATCGCAAGTAGCCGCGGCCCCTACAGACGGAGCAACCTTGGGTGAGTTCTTTTTCTCCAAATCCTAAAGCTTGTGCATCATCACTATCTAGAAAGAGTTTGATCATAGGTCGGAACAGATTCAGAAAGCTTGCCGGGCTCTGAATTCCTCGTCTTGACTGATCTACAATGAAGGTCCGTGTCGGGTTATTGGTAATTGAATCAAATGGTCCGGGCTCAAGGGGTTCTCGGGCAAATGATGAGGAGTGTAGTTTTTTGACCAGTGCTCGTCCAACAGTGTCAATAAGGAGTGTACTTTTTCCTGAACCGGATATGCCACAAATCCCAACTAGGTTTACTAGCGGAATTCGCACCTCTTCTCCTTTCAAGTTGTTGGCACGTGCACCTTTAACGATAATCCATCCTTTGGGTGTGCGTCGATTTGTAGAATCCATCCATTGATCTAGCCCCCCTTCCATCAACGACACTTTCTTCCTTTGTTTTTCCAACCATTTCCCAGTTATTGTGTTTGCTTTAACGATATCCGTAGGCTTTCCTTCTGCAACAAGCTCACCACCCAAGGTCCCTGCCTGAGGACCTAAGTCAATGACGTGATCCGCAGCCCGAATGAACAGAAGATCGTGTTCCACAACAATAACAGTATTACCCTCTTCACGTAGTTCCTGAAGTGCTTCAATAAGCGCTTCAAGTTCTGTGGGATGCATCCCCCGTGAAGGCTCATCAACGAGAATCGTTAAAGAAGTCAATCTACTTCCGAGTAAGCTAGCAAGCTGTATTCGTTGGGCTTCACCTGCTGAGAGCGTTCCTGTTGGACGGTTTAGATGAAGATAACCGATTCCGACCTGTCGTAGAAATCGTAACCGACGTCGAATAATTTGCATACTGGTATCAATCATTGGGATGTCGGGTGGTGGGGCTGGAAGCCCTGTAACTAAATCTTCGAGTTCAGTGAGGGGCATCTCATTCAATTCAAACATGTTCTTCCCTTGAAGAGTAACTGCCAAGAATTCAGGGCGTAGCCCTGCTCCATTACACTCGGTGCAAACAATTTCTTTGGTGTAAGTCCCGTGAATGTCCCAGGTAAAAATCCAGCTATCTTCTCGATAGAATCCTCGCCAAGTCCATTTCGTTTGGCGTTCCTTTCCTTTCAACTTGCCTGTTGATTTGCTGATATATGTAAATTGATAGGTTCTATCATCTCCATACAGAAAAGCATCTTGTGCTCTCTTAGACATTTTTTTCCATGGTGTTTTGTAGGGATCAAATCCATACTGTTTTCCTAGCTCTGGGATGATCGGTTGATCTTTACATAGATAGGTTTTAGGCCAATAGCCGGGTGACCACATAGCCCCCGCACAGAGTGGTTTATCCGGTTTCACGATGAGTTTTTCCGGTTCAGGGATATGCAAGACACCTAGGCCACTGCATTTATCACACGAACTGGTCCAATGAGTTGAAGAGAAGTGTTGAGGTTTTGCAATTGGTGCTGTTGTATGACATTTTGGACAGGACCATTCTTCTTCGCGGTTCATCATAGTTCCGCAATCTAGGCATACACAATTTCCTATTGCGGCTAGCAGGTTTGCTAGATGAAAACTAATCTCGGTTAGTGCACCGACACTGTTACGGCGAGTGAACTGTGGGATGTGGCTCCATAGGTGAGCACGGTGTGGTGCTATTGTAATGGTGACGCCTAATCCAGTGATGGAATCCACCAAGGCTTCTGGACCTTCTCGGAGTCCTTGCCGCTCATACATTGAAAGGGTTTCCAGATACCGACGTCGTGCTTCGGCTTGCAGCACATCATGCAGAAGACTCGATTTTCCCGATCCAGATATACCTGTGATCACAGTAAGTGTGCCTTTTGGGATATCTACATCTATACCTTTCAGATTATTTGCTCGAGCGTTTCGAATGGATATTACCGGTTCAATGTCAACCACGGTCTTCGAAATTGGACGCGGTTTAACCCGCTTTTCTTCTTGTAGGGCTTGACTAGTAAGGGAAGATTTTACATCAAAAAGATCCTCTGGTGGACCAGCAAAGAGGACTTTGCCACCTTTTGGCCCAGCCCCTGGACCTAAGTCAATGATCCAGTCAGCGGCTCGGATGAAATCTGTATTATGTTCAACAACAAGAATGGTGGCGCCATGCCGTACTAAGCGGTCTAAAACAGTAATCAAACCATCAAGATCTTGAGGATGGAGACCCGTGGATGGTTCATCAAGGACAATTAACTGATTGGCCAATCTATTACGACCCAAGAATTTAGTTAATTTCACTCGTTGAGCTTCTCCCCCTGAAAGGGTTGGAGATGGTTGTCCAAGCTCAAGATATCCGAGTCCCACATCGTTTAGGGCTTTAAGCATTCGATGTGCAGATTGGCGGCGAGTAGAGGTTATGTATTCAGATTGTTCGAGTCGTTCTCCAACTTCAGCAATCGGGAGAGCGTAGAAATCAGCAATAGACAGCTGTTCACCATTGAAATCCACTTTAGCAGATAGAATTTCCGGACTGAAACGTTGTCCATCACAATCCGAACAGGGCAACCAAATTGAAGGCAGATATTGCATTTTGATTTCGCTAGCCCCAATGCCCTTACAAGTGGGACAGGCGCCTTCCGGGCGATTGAAGGAAAAATGTGATTTTGATAATCCTGTTGTTTCTGCAAACAAATCCCGAATGATTTCAGATAATTTCGTATATGTTGCCGGATTGGACCTTGGATTCCGACCAATGGGGCTCTGGTCAACCAAGATTGGTTTGATTGTTGGACTATCAATGCTTTTACATCCAATGGCTTCATTCTTAGTTAGCGAAGGAACCAGGACATATTCGACAAGAGTGCTTTTACCCGAGCCAGAGACGCCAGTGATTACAGTCATTCGTCCGATCGGAATTTTAACATCAATGTTTTTGAGATTATGCTGATTGGCTTTAGTGATGCTAAGAAATGACACAGGTGGTGGACGCAATTCTGGTCTCATAACTCGATCCTGAAGACTGAAATATCGACCCGTAGCTGATTTCTGTTTCCAGAGTTCTTTCGGTGACCCAGCAAATACTACTTTTCCACCATCTTTTCCCGCTCCAGGACCCAAATCGATAGCCATATCTGCCGATGCAGCAGCAACACGATCGTGCTCCACGAAAATGACTGGACCTGCAAGATCTCGAAATGCTGGGAGAAAATGGGCAACATCTGCTGGGTGTTGTCCTATCGTCGGTTCATCTAACACATGTAAAATATCTTCTAATCTACTCGAAAGAGAGATAGCTAATCGAACCCGTTGGGATTCTCCTCGAGAGAGTGTAGGCGCAGAGCGATTCAAATGAAGATATCCAAGTCCGACTCGTTCTAAAGCACTTAGTCGCCTTTGAATTTCATAACTTAATCGTGTGGCTGAAGATGGTAGGGTTACTTTTGAGAATAATAATGATGCCTCTTCTACAGAGAGTGATAGGAGTTCAGGGAGTCGCATTTCCTCCCACCGCACGGAAGCAGCTTGAGGGTGCATTCCGGTATTGTCACACCTATCACATCCTTTTCCCTTACAATATGGACACGATTGATTGAAATATGGTGACCGTAATTCACGGAAGCCTTTCCCGCATACATTACAAATTTGTGTAGTTGCCAACGTGATACTGCGTTCTTTACTATGTGCTCGAATGGATCCGGCTCCTAACGCGTTCGCCCTTTTGATGAGCTCACGCACTTGTTTAGTCGATTTCGTTGAATCAATGGTGCCCATTTTTATTACAATTGAATGAGGTTGAGATGCTTCGAGTTTTTTATCATCCCATTTTCTGTTGTCTATGATGATTTGGCTTTGTTCAAACTGGTTATTTAATAAATTTAAGAGTGTTTTGTGGCTTCCATATACGCCTTGGACCAAAGGTGCGAATACTTCCAAAGGTTCCATTTTGGCTAGTGTTGATAATTGCTCAATGATTTCATCTTCTGTCAACACAGCTAATGGTTCACCGCAATACAAGCAATGGCGCACTCCATAATTCGTATAAAGTAGCCGAAAGAACGGATGAAGCCCTGATGCCGTTGCTAAGATTGATGCTGGGTTTCGATTTAGTAAATTTTGTCCAACAGCAATCGTGGGGCCAAGCCCAGTAATTGTTTCTACTTTTGCAGGAGCTAAGCGTTGTCCACCGCGACCATACAAGAAGATATCCAAAAACCGTCGATGAGCTTCATGATATACCGTGTCAAAGACTAAGGATGTTTTACCAGAACCAGAAACACCTGTGACTACAGTGAGTCCATCACGAAATTGGACATCAATATCCTTGAGGTTATGTTCATGTGCACCCTTGACCCGGATATCCATGACTATCTCCCCTGTATAGGATGACTAAATACTTGAATTTTCCAGTGCCTAATCAATCTCTTTAGGCGTATAAAATCGAACACAGACCAGGCTAAAAGTAATATGGCACTTTTATTTAATTACGAGAACCTCAATATCTTAGAAGCTTTTCTAAAACAGGACTGACGTCTTAAATACCATCATAGAAATGTGGCGAATGGGGATATCAATATGTCCGAACATCTCTACATTCCAGTAGATCAACTAGATCCTGGATTTCAGCAACTCATCCCAGAAAGTGCGAGCGTTCTTTATACGACCCGTGCTGAAGTACTTAAGCGTGGAATGGGTGCTCACAAAAAATCCGGCTATGTTGTGGTTACTGATCAAGGTATCGCCTTTCATGCCGCTAAAACCGGAATCTTTGAAGTCAGCTTTGTTTCTATGGCTGCTGGTGCACTCGCAGGGTTCATTCCTTGGGCTAATATCGATAAATTCAACAACTACAAAGACAAAATCCAAGTCAAGCACACCCTCCCTGATAATCCAAAGAAGAAACTTGAATGGTTCTTCAAAGCCGAACGGTGCAAAGATCAGGGTGAAGAGAAAAAAGACTTTGAAGCACGAAAGAAGGGTTTTGGACCCTTTGTTGAAAGTCTTTACAAACAAAACAAGTAATCATTCACAGTCCAAGTAGAGGGCTAGAAGGTTTCCTTCTAGCCTCTAACTCTGTTTTTTTAGACACTTGATTTTTTGTTTTATCACTTTTTCAATGACTTGCCCATCATGCTTTTCTACGACAATCCTCAATATCCCTATTTGTTATGTTAATCGACGGGTTTCACCATTTTGGGTGTACTGAACGTGTTACGGGTGCAGTCAGGGGCATCCTAGACTTTTACAACATTGTCTCACCTCACAGTGGTGAACCGTACACCGAAGCTTTGCTTATGGGTATTGGAGGTGGATTAGGTGCTGAGTATGCCACCTGGGCTTTCAAAGGTATTGATGACTCTCGTCCAAGAAAATATCAGCTCTATCTACGGTATCACCATGTAAAGAACTACCTTGAAAAGAACGAAGATGCACTCTTACGAAAAATAACTACTCGGATTGCTGTTCCTCTCACCAAGAACGAAACCACGAGCCGGGAACGCGCAGACCAATTCCTCCGCGAATCACTTCAAACAGGGAAGCCTGTGATAACTCAACTTTCAATTTGGCATAGCCTTAGTTCACGCCAAGAAGTAAATGACCGGTTTCATCAAAATCCTGACTTCTATCCGCCCTTACTATACGACGAATTTGTCTCGTTTCTCCCCTACTTTTCCTTGCCCTATTCATGGATTTCAGGACATCTAGCCACTGTTTACGGAATTGATGAAGACAATAATCAGGTCTACTTAACTGATTTCAGTAATCAACCCCATACCATTACTATTCCGCAACTAACTGATTCGCGAAGTATAATCAAAGGTTGGAAAAACGCTGCCTACACCATTGGATTTCCGAAAAATGTACCAGATTTAAACAAAGCCATCCGTCTTGGAATCAATGACTGTATATCAAGTCTCCTTCACGACAAAGCTGTAGTATCTGGTGCACACCTACGCGTTGAGGCTTGGTTAGCCATGGCAAAGAGTATCGGTGATTTCCAAAGTAAGCGTGGATGGCTCACTCTCTTCAATGAACCGTGGCAACTATTTGATACTCTTTGTCGTCTCCATGCTCAAATTGCATTCTACAATAGTGATGGTGGTGCTCTTCGTTCCTCCTATGCCGATTTCCTCGAAGAGGCAAGTAATATTATAAATAAACCTGATCTTAGAACGATTGCCCAACAATTTTCTGATATTGGCATCATGTGGGATGAAATTGGCACAACTGCGCTTCATGATAATATTCCCGAATTGCTAGATGCTCGCCAAGCCGCACTTGAATGGCACAATACCTTCAAGGTTCATGGGAGTTCAGCATTAAAAACCCTTGAGGTATTAGGTAGACGGATTCAAACAAATAGAAAAGAATTCATAGAGAAACAATCGCTCTCAGATCGTGAACTGTTGGCTCTTCTTGAAGAATTGAGTGTTCGATTCCATGAAGTTTATAAGGCTGAAAAAACGGCTCTACAGGCTCTTCGAGCCGCAATGAAGTGAAAATTTCTAGCTAAGTTTCAGCTAATAGCCGCATATCGATATCAGCAAAATATCGAAATGCCGGTTTTCCATATTTTTTATCCAACGTTTTACCATAGGTTTGAAACGCCTTCAGACCAGCTATACCGCCAATTGATGACTCCCTAATCACTAGGCGGCTCTCCTATATAATCAGAGAGTCTGGTGGCAAAGTGATTCTACTATATTATTAGACATCGGAAAAAAGTACGCTTTCCACCACCCTTTGCGGACCCACTCATATCTTTCTGATAAATACGCAGCGTAAATCCCGCATGGGGCTCTTTTTGTTCGCCAACCTTCCTATAACCGAGTTTCTCATAGAAGTGATGATTTCGAGTTTGCCATTCGGGGGTATCAAGGATCCAATGGTTCGCGGGATATGTTTGGTGCACATGATTCATGACAAATGTCCCGATTCCCTGATTCTGGTACTCCGGATCAAGGAAAATTGTTCCTAGAACATTCGAGCCTTTTTGAGGATAGTCCTTGAAAACGATGAATGCTCCGATTATTTTTTCACCGAGCATTATTTTAAAGCAATCTCCAGGATCCATCCATTGTCGGAAGAAATCTCCATTGTTGTATCCATTTGGTCCCCCTTCCGGTTCTCCTCTAAATCGTTTTGAATCATCATTAAAACTTCGTGTCATCACTTCAGTCATTGCAGGAATATCGTTTTTCGTTGCTTCTGCAAATCGGATTTGTGATAGATCGACCATCAGCGTTTAACCTCCTTAATGGGTTGATATAGATCCAGAACCATTTCTTTGAAGGTTGCATTCGGGTCATGTGGTTTCTCGAGACACTGTCGAGATTCATCCATCTCATATTTTTTGCTAAGAATCACCCAGTCCACGAGCTTTTTCCACGATTCCAGATACTCGTGTTCTTTCCCGAAGTCTGAGTGCATTTCTTCCCAGATCTTGGATGTTGTGACTGCGAACAGACCACCTTCATAATCCTTGGCTTCGATTTCACTTTCACCTTTAAAGTGGGCACCCATCCGGATCCAAAACTCATATCCGTATTCCTTTTGACCTGGTGATGGATTCGGGTTATTGAATCCGAACACCGGGTGTTTAGTCAAGTCATCCAATAATCCTTGGGGCTCAGCCCATGCACGCATTTTTTCCCAGGCATCATTTTCAGGCGAGCCACTAAAGGCTCGAACGCTGGCTACGCGCATGGGTTCGAGCTCAACAACTTGTACGAACAAATCTTCGATCTCCTTCTCTTTTCGTAGCGCATAGATCTTCTCGATGTACCGCTTTGTCTGAGTCGTTTTCAATTCATCATATCGTGCTGACTCAATGTATGCAGAACTAATGACGGTAAGTATCTGTTGTCCATCAGGGGTTATTTCGTATCGACCTCGACCAGTTTGCTTGATGACATCAGCATTCAACAACAACCCCAGATGATGGGATAACGCCGTTTTTGCCAACTCTGTGAGCTCACGTAGCTCGCTAAACAATCGAGGGCGAACGAGCAATGCTGAAAGAACACGCAGCCGTTTTTCATTCGCGAGTGCGCCCAGCACAACGGCTAAGTCCTTTCCAAGTTTTCCCGCCACGTTCCAAGCAGTTTCAACAGCTAACTCGTTCATGAGAAGATCCCAGCAAGCTAGAAGAGTATGATATTCCCTTTTATTTGTTTCGTAAAAATTGAACAATAGTTCTAATATTACTGAACAAAGTAATGATAGACAGTAGGGGTTTTCATTACAGACTACTCCTGCAACAGCACTGATTCAGTTGCTATTCATTTCGAGAACTTATTGAAACTCGTGATTTTCTCAAGTGACTTCTTTCTTTTAGGTCCAGGAGTTTTTGCAGGATATCCAAATGGAATGAGAGCAACAACATTATAGTTATCAGGAATGTCAAGTAATTTTCGGACCTTTTCTTCACTAACGGCTCCAATCCAGCAGGATCCCACTCCTAATGCCCAGGCAGCTATTACCATGTTTTGCAAGGCAATTGTCGTGCTAATTATAGACCATCTTCCTGCAATCCGATCCTTATGTGCACACCCAACAATTGTCACTGGAGCATCCTTAATGAATCGGCTAAACAACCCTTTCGACAATTCTCTCTTAATTTCCTCATCCGTCACAACGATAAAGTGCCACGGCTGTTTATTGGCCGCCGAAGGAGCCAATCGACCAGCCTCAAGAATTTGATCTAACACGTCTTTGGGAATATCTTTCTTATCATAATCTCTAATGCTTCTTCGACTTAACAAAACATCAACTAATGTCAAGAATTTTCCACCAATTTATTTCAAACTACTAAAACCGGATTTTAACCGCGGGCATAAATCTAACTCATTAATCAACCAATCCTTCTTCTTGTTTTTCGTTATAGGAAAGAACAAAATAATTCTATTTTTCTAAGAAGAAGATGAAGAAGAAGGATTCTGGCTAATGATGCTTATTTTGAGGATTTGAGTAAACCTGCTTCGCGCAGTATCTCCGTCATTCGGGTTTCTCGATACCCATTAAACCATCGAATGGGATAGGGCACAATAGTGTTCTCTATTTTCAAACCAGGCATCATTCGAATACGTTTTGAAATGGGTTCTGCATCACGCACATTATCTATCACAAAATCAACCCACATCAAGTTTTGAGATGAAGAATACCATCCTCTCCAGAATTCGGTTTTATATTCTTCTTTAAGGGGATTCATGACATCTTTAGGTTTGATAATTTTTGGTTGATAAGAAATTCGAAAAGAAATCATGTTGCCATCACCTACAGAAAGATCGATATCTGTAGTGAACAATACACTCTGACTTTCATAGAGTTGCAAGAGAATATTCCGAACACGTTTTGCGGTTAATTTTGACTCCGACGCGATGCGAGAAATCGGCATCCGGGCATTCTTCGTTATTTGAGCTAAAACCTTCAGCTGTAGGTTCGACAGAGTGGTGTGTTCTCCTCGTTTCCAAGGCACCGGGTGTATTTCAAGTTCATTCACCCCTTCAATAGATTGAAGAAAATCGCTAAGTTGAAGAATATCGCTTCCATCTCGGTAGCTAGCCCTCAACACGGCTGATCCCCATGAATCAAATTGTACCCTATGAACTAGAGGATGAGAACCAATTTGCTCCATGAATTCATCGTCATCATAAGATCTGTTTGAATACACTATAATAACCAGAGGGTGCGCTCCTACCATGCTCCAGCTCAACCGAACGACATATCGATTTATAACACCTGATTTCTGTAATCGCACCACCCGTCGTTTGATCGCGTTGGCTGATATTCCCTGATTTTTTGCAATAACTTCATACGAAACTCGGCAATTCTTCTGGAGCGCATTAAGAATGCCTTTGTCAATGATGTCCACTCTAATAACACAACCTGATACATTTCTTGTTTGGCTAATTCATACAACCATTTCTCTTCAAATGCTTGCCTATATATTTGAATTCAGGGATATTTCGAGTGAATGCTGCGTAGTATACTGACTCTCATTTGAATGACGGTATTACATCTTGGGCAAAAAGTTGTATGGAATCAATGAATTTCTCGTTTCGTGGTAATGATGTGAGAAAATAGCTCGCTCCTGATTGTTTGGCTGCTTCAACGTGCTTGACAAATTCCTCAGAGTTGTATGCCCCTTTGGTCATCATTGGACCTTCCATGAAGGTAATTTTTTCTGCGCGTTTCGCTTTTTTCGCTGCGGTCACAACAATCTTTTTTCTTTCAACATAGGGCTCTCCTTCACCAAATTGAGGAATAAAGATGATATCTCCATACTTTCCAGCAAGTCGAAGCATCCGGTGTTTTCTGCCACCAAATAACAATTGAGGATAAGGCTGTTGAACAGGTTTGGGATCTAATACCGCTTTCTTAGCTTGATAGAATTGACCTTTGAAGGATACTTCGTTTTGAGTCCACAGCATAATCATTAGCTTGATCCCTTCTTCGGTTTTATCTACACGAACCCTAGGCTCATTCCATTCACTATATCCTTCAAACTCCACTTGCGACCACCCTGCGCCAACACCAAATATAACTCTACCATTAGAAATTACATCGAGGGTTGAAACCATCTTTGCCATAAGACTGGGTGGGCGAAATGGAATCGGCGTAACTAATGTTCCCAACTTAATTTGCTCAGTTTTTCCTGCAAGGTAAGATAAGGCAATCCACGTTTCTAATGTAGAATTGGCATCGGAGCGCCGCATCCATTCAGTTTGGCCCCACATATAATGATCTGGCATTAATGCTCCATCAAAGCCAAGTTTATCGGCTTCTTTAACGGCTTTCTCAATGAGTGCATAATCTTTGAACCAGTTACCTAATCCAGCTAAAAAGAATTTCAAAATAAGCCACCTCTGAAGAATTTCACCGCACTAGGTCTTAGATATGCCTATTCTCCAAACGTATGGAGAACAACAAATTATAATGTCATTTGAGATACATAGGTCTTCTCAGTGTGTCCTTCAAAACCAGGTTGATAAAGACAACATGCCTCCTTGTAACCACGAGTTCGACATATTTTGAGTGCAGCTGGATAGTAGGCGTAATATGCAATTTCAGTATAGTGCCTAGTTTTCATGAAACGTTCAAAGAATTCAAAAAACTCCTGACCGTAACCTTTGCCCCTCTTTTCTTTCCTAAGCCAAACCTCATGAAGTTCCACTAACTCGCTTTTACCTCCGAAAAGTTCTTGTAAAATCGCTTTATCCTCCGCATTTCGTGGATTGCCTTTCTGCTGCTCATCTGTTGATGATCTATGCCAGAATGCATGTGCAACAATCTCGTTATTCTAGCGCCAAACAATCAACTGCTTGGGATCTTGCTCAAATAGCATTATTTCTAAGTCGGTAAATCATTCACGGACGGATTCATAATATTCCCTAAGCTCGTTAATATCACAGCTAAACTCGAAACTAAGTGATGTCGAATCCACATCAACTCCCTCCATCAACTTGGTGCGGGATTCAATACTTATTAGTTGTTTCTTTTCCTATTCGGCGAGCTTTTTCAATTATGCTGGGTGAGTTACGTACTGCGTTTCGATTATCCGATCCAGGAGCTAATATTGTAGCTATATGATTAAGACCTAGGTACCGGAATATGTCTTCAAACATAGCTACGGTGTGACGAGCATAACTTTCTGAACCTCCTCCCATGGGAATTGCAAGAATTACAAGTTTTCCTCGAAAGATGGTCCGAGATATGCAAACCCATCTATCTAAGAATGCCTTGAATTGAGCTGATGGACCCCACCAATAGATCGGTGTTCCTAACACCCACGCTTGACTTTGCTGCAATTTTACTATCACCATATTCATATCATCATCTTGCACACATTGATGAGTTTTTGAACAAGCGAAGCATCCCTTACAAGGACGAATATCAAGTTCATCAAGGATTACTTTTCCAACTTCAGCTCGGCCTTCTTTTGCTCCATCCAAGATTTCGTCAACGAGAGTCTCTGTATTTCCTCCCCGTCGAGGGCTTCCTACAACACCCAGCACTTGCATAGTTTATTTCTCCTCAAAGGTGAATGAGCAGCAGGCTTCTCCGTTTAAGATCGTAGTGTCTCGTTTCACACGAATTCTAGGATTATAGGCTTCAACTTTCGCAAAATCAATTTCACAATATAATTTACCTAGTTCGTGTTCACCACGCTCAATCCATGGTTCTGCATAGCTACAGTAGATCACTCCTTTCTCGTCGTGTTCCCAACCTAATGTGGGCAACCAATGGAATTTGAAGAAGTTCTCAATCGATAATTCCAGCCCCTCTGCGAGAACCTTTTCACGAATCACTCGTCCACGCTCAGCGCCAAAGCTTTGAACAGATTTCCTGATGAGTTTTTTACCATTTTCAACTCCTAATTCTTCGATGAGAGTTTTTGCAAAGTGATAATAGAGTAGTCCAAAGAGATTTCCCATTCGGCGGACTTGTTTTGTACAATCCATAGCTGAAATCATTTCAGTCATAATGCGTCTCCGTCCTTTTTTTTGAGGAAATAGAGGAACTGTTTTCAACGGTTAGTTTCTCAGTCTTTTTGATTTGAACGTTCATATATTCCTTCCTTTAATGGAAAGTTTTATATCATAGTTCAAGAGTATCTTCTCGCTAACTGAGAATATTAGGTCGTTCGATGAACTCACTTTGTCTGATTCGATCCATCGAACCATCACGGGGAAACCACAACCGAAATTTGGCTAGTCACAATCGGTGACCTCGTTTAGTGAGTCTCCCTTTAATATGCTCAGGCATAGATGCCAAACTCAATACGAAAAATCGAATACCATTGGTGGAAATAATTGAGCCGGTTCAGTCGAATGCTGGGATTCACCAAACCATCACCACATGCAACACGGTTAGCCTCAGTGGTCTTGCTCTTAGGCTCCGCTTGGTCACTTGCTTTCCAGATCTCTACAACCTTTTGGATGATTTCCATCGCAACCGTCCTTGGAGGTGGGAACTATCTCGTAGGCATGGCGATGGTCGGAATGCTCGTCATTCTTCGGATTGTGGTTCAAACTCTTTTAGATTATCCCACAGGAGGGCTTGGTGACTGGATTGGCCAACGGTGGATCATAGCCTCCGCCCTTATCTGTTATAGTATTGCGTTCTGGCTTACAGCCTATGCCGTCTCTGTCGTATTCGTTCCTTTCATCATCTTTGTGATCATCTATACGCTCATGGGGCTTGGTGCCTCCCAAGAAAGTGGTGCTATGGCTGCATGGTTTGATAACAACTACCGAGTAGCCCGACCCAATGATAAAGAGCGAAAAGAATACGGCGTCTTTTGGTCGAGAGCCGGGATGGTGTTCCAACTCATCTCCACATTGATCCTCATTCCTGGCAGCTTATTCGCCTTAATTCTAGGGCGATCTTGGGTATTCCAACTCCAAGCAGTTTTCTTTATCATCCTCGCAGTTCTAGCTCTCATCTTCATTCGGGACCTTCCAGGGGCCCGAAAACAACAAGAAGAACGAACTGGTTTCCGAGAATATGGGCGATTACTAAAAGATGGGATTCAGTTTATGGGATCTTCGCGATTTGTAACTTTCACGATGGCAGGTGAGATGCTCATGTGGGCAATCGGTATTGTCTGGTGGGAAATCCTTCTTTTTCCACTCTATTTTGGATATTTGCTAAGTGATGTTGCTGTTTCAACCTTTCGAACCTCAATGTTTGCTCCAATGGTTGTTAGTCAAGAACGAAGTGGTATTGTGTCTCAGCGTTTCGACCCTGTCAAGTGGATTCCGCGATTGCGCTTTATTCAATTTGGAAGCTTTGTCTTTTTCATGGGGCTCATGGCATTTACTGCGATTTTTCCACCACCAGAAAGTGGTGCTCAATTCATAAGTGTCTTTATTCCGTTTACCACAATGCCATTCATCACATTACCCATAGCATCGATTATCCCAATAATTTTGATTTGGGTCCTTTTCGTTGGCAGTGATTCTATTGGTCGAATTACCGAAGTGCTCAATGGACGAGTAATGCTAGATGTCTTTCCTAATCGCATCCGTAATTGCATGTATAGCCTTCGTCCGACAATTGCGTTCCTCCTTTCAATCCCCCTAATCTTTCTCATAAGTCAGTTATTACCAGTTTTTGGCTTTCCCATTGTATTGGTCATTGCTGCATTGGTTGCATTAGCAGGAGCATTTCTTGTTCGCAAAGGATTTCAATATCCCATTCCTAGAGATGAATCTATTGAAGAAGTGCTAGGTGAAGTTTCCGATGATATTCCAGGGATCCCTGAGGCGGGCGTTCCAGAACTTCCGATTCCCGTGGAAATACCTGCTCAAATCAACGAAAAACTCAAGGAACCATTAACTTCAGCTGATCCAAATCAACTGAGCAAAAAATCCAGTTGATAGAATTGAACCTAATACAATCTATTGGATGAAATTTGGGAGTGGAGCTTATATGATGCTTCATTCCACCTGTTATTCGTTTGGGGTTGAATTTTGCTTCCAAGGGTGTCGGCGAGGAATCCAACGGGGTACATTTGCTTTATATTGTCGATACTTATTTCCGAACCGCTGTTCAAGCTCTGGTTCCTCCCTTAGAACAAACCAGATATGATTCATCACTCCAAAGAGCATCAACCAAATGAAAATGAGTACAGATCCAAAGATAATGGTCTCACCCAGAAGCGTCAACAACACGCCAAGAATCATGGGGTTCCTAACATATCGGTACAATCCCACCGCTACAAAATGCCGGGTCGGCGCGCATGGGGCAAGAGTGCCTTTCCCCACCCGCGCAAAATCATGGTTCGTTTTACCTAGCATGATAAGTCCAAGGATGATGAAAATACATCCAAGGATGAGGGTTAGAAAATTAACGGGATACAAGAACATCCAGGAAAATCCTGTCCAAATAGAAAGGGTGAGTAGGACGAATGGAATGAACACAATTCCAGTGAAAGGAAGCAAAAGAATCGCTAGGAGATGTTGTCTAGCGGACATAGAGGATTTCCCTTAAACTCCTTCCCATTCAAAATTTAAAAGTGTTTGAATCGTTATAGCACCTTCAGGTGATATTATGTCAAAGCTTGTAGAGTCTGAGTTCAAGAGCCGAATTGCCTTTGGTCTAGCTCGTCAATTTAGAGGAATGTGGGCGATGACTCGCCAGGCAATTGAACAGATCTCCAAAGAACATTGGGCTCATGGTGTTAAAGGTGATGAGAAATGGTTCTATTCACTCCGTATCTATCATATTATTGAAGCCGCGGAGTTTTATGCTCGTGAAACACCCAATGGAATGCAATGGGGCGCACGTCTTGGGAAGGTCAATTGGTGGAAAAGTATCTCGCACAAGGAAGCCGCAAAGATGATTGGGAAAGGGGATATGTTAGTCTTCCTTAATGACATTGCACACTACATTGAAAATTATCTCAAACGGGTTTCTGATAAAGAATTGCTAGAAAAGGATGGTTTTGATTGGCTTTCTTCGGTTCTTGAGAAATTTCAATACCTCATTAGGCACAACACCTATCATTTGGGAGAATTGACCATGCAGCTTCGTGCTTGTGACTGTAAGCGGATCGAATGGTCTTAATCTCTGGAATCAATAGATAACTAAGTATCATTATCAGCTAGGTTGTTACGGTTCTGTCCGTTGGTTTATCTTGAATCCAAATAATAAACCCAGATCTTGTGGGAATGTGCCACTGTAGATGAAGTGATTGATTGGTTTCTCACTCACACAATAGGTTCATCTATGAACTATCAGTTACACTTTGCCGATGCTACAGGTGACGCCGTTGTGGTTAGTGCTGGTGATGATGATGAAATCGCATTCACTCGAATCGGGTTTGATTCCGGTCTAGTCTCCACAAATATCAATGTAGCTGATTCAACAAGGGATGTCTATGATTGTTGGCGGTATAGCACAGCTATGTCCATGCTAACTGCCATCACTGCAGAAGATAACCTTACGGTTGACTCATGTCGCGACGTTCTCGATGCTGTACATCAAAACGGAATATATGCCACAAAGTACAGTAATGTATTTGACTGTGTAAACCGTGACATCTATCTTTGGTATGACCGTGACTACACTCAGGTAGTAATAATGAATCTTGATGAAGAGTTAGCGTTTGTGCAGCCTGGGGTTATAGGATACTTTGAGCAAAATCCCCTGTTTAGTGCGTATGGCTTTGGTGTTGACATGCACTATCGAAAAATAGCGCTATCCAATCTCTTTGAGCCATCTGCGTCTTCACCAACTATATATCAAATCTTCATCGTCATTGGTTTTGTTGTGTTGATAATGTTAATAATTGTAATAGTCATGTATCAGCGAAGGCGAAGCCTCAAATAATTTGTATTCTTTTAGGAATATTGATTGGATAAAGAATTGATGGTCTATTAGAATTTATTTAGCGGAAATGCTTTTTCTTGGGTTAATATTCAATGACCTTTGGTAACTCACTAGCTACTTTCACTGCGTTTGCCGCTTCTTTAGGGAGTGGTGCCATGCCTTCGAACCCAGTTTTTTCTACATACTCAATCAGCATTAATCGAAGTGCATCCGGATTCCATTTCGCCATTTTTTCGAGAGTGTCTACTCCTGCATCATAATATAAACGAGCACGAATTGCTTTGACCCCTGGCAAACGAGCAAGATCCGATAGTTTTACCAATTCTAAAATAGCCTCTTCAGGAATCTCGGTTTCTTTTACTAGATTAGCCCGTTGTGCATGAGTGGCTCCCTTCTCGCGCATTTGGGTGACATCCCGAATGCCAACATTCTCAAGCTTTGCTATATACTCTGGATTGACATCTCTGAAATCCTTTAGGCGAAAAGGAATCCGAGTCTTTAACGTCCGTTCCTCGCGTAACTCATTTGCACAGGTTATCATTATTCTGTTGCCTTTATATCGGTAATAGTACCGAATGCCCCACAACTGCCTTTTTGCTGACTTCGCTTCTTCTTTTTCATACCACTCAACATACGCATCTAAATCATTAGAAGTTGCGTTGTCAAGGGTCTTGCCTTCTACAAACTTTTGCAAATAAGCTTCATAGCTGCGAACGATTCTGACAACATTTTCAATAGTATGTGTTTTTCGTCCGCCAAGTTTTAGGAATTTCCGAAATTCTTCTTCATCCATCCCCCGTACACCATCCACTTGAATTCTAATAGTGATGATTTCTCTATTTAGTATTTTGGGGTTAGGAATATCTATTGTATTTCTTTAAGGGCTTGAATGTTAGCTTCAACATCTTTAGCAAGGAGTTGAAACTGTTCGCTTAATTCAGGGAGAAAACTGATTTTTTCCGACCCAGTAATCAGATAGCGTCTCATGTTCTCCTCAATTAATAACAAGGCCGATACAATTTTCTTCATATCCAATCCTTGGACTATTTCGATATCTAATTTGTAGTCCTCTCGGGTGAATCCATGGATTGGCTCAAGAATCATTTCAGTAACTAGTTCTCGTCGGAAGCGTTGTAAACGTTTATTGCGCTTAATTTGATGGTTCTGCATGACATTTAATACTTCTAGAAGTTTGGAATCGTTGCTCGCTTCCAAAACCCTCTCATAGTAGATTTGTGATTTTGTGTCTAGTTCGATTGCGAAAGTGATAACGGCACTTGTCGTTCCTAAATCCATTGGGTTCCCTCATTTGTCTCCCGTTAGAACCATCGAGTAATTACGACTTTGTTCTCAGTGAAAAAGTCCACAGCATCTTTTCCTTGTCCATGCAAATCGCCAAAGAAGGAATCCTTCATTCCTGAAAATGGAAATGACGCAATCGGGGCAACGACACCAATGTTTATCCCGATATTACCCGCACGGACACGATATTGATACTCACGGGCCCACTTTCCACTCGATGTGAAAATCGACGAAGCGTTTCCATGGGGATTACGGTGGATGATTTCAATTGCTTCGTCCAAATCCTTCACATGGATAATCGACATTACTGGTCCAAAGATTTCTTCTTTTGCAATTGTCATTTCAGGAGTGACTTTGTCAAAAATCGAGGGGCCAATAAAGTAGCCTTTCGGATGTTCAGGAACCTTCACACTCCGGCCGTCAAGGAGAAGTTTTGCTCCTTCTTTAATTCCAAGTTCAATGTACTTTCTCACACGTTCCAATGCGGCTTCGGTGGCTAAAGGTCCCATATGGACACCTTCATCCAACCCATTTCCGACAATCAAGCGCTTCGCTGCGTCAAGGACAGCCTCTTTTAGAGGATCGTATGCATCACCAACAGCAAGCAGCACTGCTCCACTTAGACACCGCTGACCGGAATTACCAAAGAACGAACCCATAAGATTTGGAACCGTCCGTTCAATATTTGCGTCTGGCATGACAGTTAGGAAATTCTTAGCACCCGCTTGAGCTTGAGCTCGTTTGGCGTGTTCTCCACATTTTTTGTATAACAATCTACCAATTTTTGTAGACCCAACAAAGGACATGCCAACAGTATCTGGGCTTTCAATTAACGTATTGACTACGGTGGGTCCACCATGTACAAGGTTAAGTACGCCTTTTGGAAAACCAATCTCATCAATGAGTTCAAATTGCTTGGCCTGGCTAATCGGTTTTACTTCAGAGGGTTTCACAATGTAGGTGTTTCCACAGGCAATCGCGTAAGGCCAGAACCAGGCTGGAACCATGCCAGGGAAATTGAATGGTGCAACACAGAAAAACACTCCCAATGGTTGTTTGATTAATATTTCATCTATTCCGCTAGCAATATCCTCAAAGTTATAACCCATCTGAAGGTAAGGTATTGCCGCCGCCGCTTCCACATTTTCAATGGTGCGACGGAATTCCCCTCGGGCTTCATCGAGGATTTTTCCATGTTCAATTGTGATCACTTTGGACAAATCTTCAAAATTTTCTTCAACCGCATCACGGAACTGAAACAGATAACGAATCCGTGTTTGCGCGGGAGTGGATCTCCATTTCCTAAAGGCTATTTTGGCTGCAGCAATAGCCTGATTGGTTTCTTCAGCAGTGGACATCGGAACCTTCGCGAGTACATCGCCCGTAACTGGGTTGATAATATCGCGAAATTCCTTCGATTTAGAGGCGATCCAGCGTCCGTTAATGTAATTCTTTAAAACTTCACCCTTCATTTTTTGGAGCTCCTCTAGTCTTTTCTCTTAAATTCAAGCTGGATTTATAATCCTACCTTTACTTCGAAGATTTATAATCATCACGACTGGCTTTATTCGCCATTACACTTCGAAGAAGGATGTTTGAAATCTCAGACCAAGTTTTTCCGGTTTCAGAACGCTTCATGCCGAATAACTCGTAGCCTTGTAACCCATCCTGTAACGCTATGAGACCCATTGCTAAATTATGGGTGTTTACTTCCCGACGCATTATCCCTTTGTCCTTTTGATCCTCAAAGAATTTCTTCAGATATGAAAGTGCTTCGTCATACCTGAATTGAAGTGAATTCGCCAATTCAGGGTTTCTTGAAGCTTCTGAAACAATCTCAAACATTAAACTAGGTGGCCAGCTAGTCTCAGAGAAAAACAACGGAGTACTCCATAACTTATCATAAAACGTGTTCGTACTGATGTCTAGCAGGTTCCCTGATTCGAGAAGGTGAGAGAGTGGTTCTTCTTCAATTTTTTCAAACGGAATTTTAGCAACTGCCCGAAATAACTCTTCCTTACTCTTGAAATACTGATACAGTGTACCCTTACTCACTCCGACTTCCTTGGCAATATCTGTCATTTTTGTCTGGTGATACCCTTTTTTCGCAAAGACGGTAATGGCTGCTTCAACAATGCGTTTCTTAGCTCGAATTTTATAATCTTGAAGGACGCGTGGCATTTTGCTCACCAATTAGTTGTTCTAAAATAAACTCATAGTATAAAAAAGTAACTGACCAGTCAGTCAAAAAACTGACCAAAATGTATAAAGAAGCAAGGATCCTTCTTTAAAAAAACTTGAGGTCGATCTAGATGAACGGGGACCTAATCTTTCTCGTGTTCTTCTTCATAATCATTATTGGATTCTTCATTATTCGTATATACTATCAGCTAAAATCCCCTGAATTAAAAAAGCCAATGCGAGAACTGATGAAAAAATCCTTTGAACATGAGAGTCGTCTATCTCTAACAATTGGAACGTTCGCTGGAATTTTTATTGTCATCGCCTTTGTTCTTTACCTCTTTTTTCCCTTTTTATTTCCATGGCTACAGTTACCCTTTCCTGATTGGGTCCGTTGGATCGGAGTAATCCTTGGGTTCGTTTCGTTAATGGCTTTCTGGTGGGTCCATGTAACTTTGGGCCGTGAATTCTCAAAGATATTGACTATTCAAGACAAGCACACATTAATCACAGAGGGTCCGTATCGTTATATTCGACATCCCATGTATACTTCAACTCTCGTCTACTTCTTTACTTGGTTTCTGATCTCAACAAATCTCTTCTTCTTCATCGGATGGATTCTAATGACGCTCTTCATTGTTACCCGAATTCCCCAGGAAGAAGCCATGCTCATCGACCAGTTTGGGGATGAATACAAAAAGTACATTTTGCAAACTGGACGCTTGTTTCCCCGATTTCGAAAGAAGGAAGAAATAGGTGATAATAGTTAGAATTGGAGGAATACTTCAATGTCAATTACTCCTTCTAAATCCATCAACAAGTATGGAGTTAATAGTATCATCCGTGAATTTACCCTTGTTCTCTTTATTGCCGTCCTTCTCTGGGTTTCTGCGGGATTCCAACTCTGGCTCAATGCCTGGCTTTACATTACCTTCCTACTCATCTTTTCTGCAGTCTTCATGCTCGCTATGGCAAGGAAAAATCCTAGCCTTCTCAACATTCGTGGAGCTCCAGTAAAAGCCATGCGAAAAGCACCCATGCCTCCATACGATAAAATCTTCTTCGTAATGTATGTGCCATTATTCATTCTGATTCCCATCTTCGCTGGACTCGATTATCAAGAAGTCTTTGGAATTTGGTTTCTTTTTCCATTTACAGTTCCATTGTGGCTGGTCATTAGTGGGCTCGGGCTCATTATGGTTGGTGAGGGTATCTTCGGGTGGGCTATGGTTTCAAATCCCTTCTTTCAAGGGATGATGGTGATTCAAAAGGAACGCTATCATAGTGTCATCACGAAAGGTCCATATCGGTGGGTACGCCACCCAGGGTATCTTGGTCAAATCCTCTACTATCTAGGAACACCCTTGCTCCTATCCTCGTGGTGGGCTTTCTTTCTAGGAATCATAATGGTTTTCGCATTTATCTATCGAACAAACAAAGAAGATCAAGCACTAGGAAAAGAACTTGAAGGATATGACAACTATATAGAACAAACACGCTACCGGCTTTTTCCAGGCATATACTAATTTGTGTATTATCACTGAATTCTGCTAGGATTCATTTTTCGAAAATTCTTGGTCAAACACCTTTCTGAGTAAAGTTATGGGTAAATAACCATTTGCTGTGATTGTGTCGTGAAAGAATTTTTCTGAATACTTATCTCCCATCATATGTTTGATATCCTCGCGTAATTGTAAAATCAAGTGTTTTCCAAATAAATAAGATAAAGGATAGCCAGGTGACAGGGTGTACCAGCGGACTTCAGCAACAGCGCCCTCTTTTGACAGTCCTGTTTCATTCATCAGCATGTTCACAGCTTCATCGAAGGTCATTTCACCACGTGCTAGTTGCACATCTACAATAATGCGTACTGCCCGCCAGATAGCTTCAGTAAGTTGGACCATCTTAGCTTCAAGACCAGTAACGAATCCAAGTTCCATCATCAACTCTTCACAGTAATGAGCCCAGCCCTCAACAGTTTCGACTCCTAGGTCGGTAAGCGTCGTACCTAGAAGAGGGACTAACGATCCTCGATTTGAAGCTGATCCCTGTAAAAAATGACCGGGGAACGCTTCGTGAACAGCAACATTCCGAATACTAGGGTTGTTCAGATTCTTACTCAGGTTAGCCATATCTTTGGGGCGTGTGACAACATAAATACCAATCTTTGGATCGTCAAACCGGGAAGGAGGTATCAACGCGGCAAACGGAATCAGGGGCGCAAGGAAGCCTGGAGTTTCTTTGACATAGAGTTTATTTTCCTCATAAACAGTAGCAAGGTCATTTTCAATAACAAACTGCTTCCCATCTTCCATAGCAGTGCGGGTTGCTAGTAATGCTTCATCGAAAGTTTCTGGACTATCTTTCGTAATATCTATCATAACCTCTTCAACGCTTTTGCTTGAATCAATTTGGCTCGCGATTCGGGATCGTTCTTCTTTAAGGGATTTGAGAGATCGAATACCAAATTGTAGGATTTCTTGTGAAGTCATTCCCAAGCCTCGGAGCTGAATAAGTTTTTCAAATCGCTTTTTCCCTAGCGCCCACTCTTCTATTGTATTCGATTGAAGTTCTTGAAGCCATTTTAGATGCTCTTTGAGAGGTTTTTCAAGGGCTGCCACAGTTTTTTCCAATTTATCTTGGAGTTTATCTGGGATTTGCCCTTTTCCTAATACTGCAAGAAATTGGAAAAGTCCTGGCATTTGTTGGGCGGTTTCGATAGCAATCTCAGTCCATAACTTCACGGGCTGGGTGTTTTCAAATCGTGTCTGGAATTCCTTGAGAAATCTGGGAATCTCTTCAAGCCTTGCAAGCACATCTTCCATCCGTTTTTGCAAGGGAGCATAGTCTCTTGAAATCATTAGAAATAAACTTGCGCCAATTAGGTTGAATCCCTCAGGATTCAATTCCGCTTGGCGTTGTTCGTGTAACTTAAATTTCCATAAGTCAAGAGTTTTTTCCAAGACTTGCCAGTCGATTTTGTTCAAATCACTTAGCGAATCAAAATCGATTGTTTCATTCATACGATGAACAGATTCTTCCAACATCTTCTCTATTTCACGGTCTGTTGTTAAATCACCTTTTGAAAATTGCTTATCAAACGGATCATGAAGTCCAAGTAGGCTAGCAATCTCTGGAAACGTTTTGTAGAACCGTTCATACATCTTATTTTTTAGAGTATCAAACTTCTGGTCCGCACTCATTGGTTGAACACCATCTTTGACGATATCAGTATGTAACGGCATTAAAATGCTTAACATTCAATCAGAATTTTGAGGAAGAATCCAAAGTGGTAAATTGGGGTTGAGGTAGATTGTTTTTTTGAAGGCAGCATTTTGATGTGCCAAAAGGCTTGGTTGACGTATGCTTCAGTGCACTCACCCATAGCAAATACTACACCTTTGGGTTTAACGATCCTGTTGGAATAACCGAGTATCAAACAATAATTTCTATTAATCTTGGGCCGCTCCCTATATCATAAACTGGGTCATTTGGCAACTATCGCATGCGTCTAAAGAACTTCAATAAGCTCTCCTAAAGTCTGTAATCCCTTCGCCTCCGCTTCTTTTACGCCTTTCAAAATATCGATACACGTTTGGGTGCGATCATTCAGTCCAATTGGGTCCATTGGGAGTTGGGGTGAGAATGGATACATCTCGGTCAATTTTGTTAGGTTTCGGGCAACAGCATCATAGTATCCAATCGCTTTCTCAAAAAGGAGGTTATGTTTGGGTCCAAGCCGTTCTTGTGCTTCTTTCAGAAATTCTACTGCCATGATTCGGCATTCAGCCCACACGGCAGCGTTGTATGCATTTCCAAATGAAACTGCGCTACCAGATTCAATTGCGCTCATCCATTGGTCAAAGCCTTTTAGCCCTGATTTGTACTTTGGATACTGAATCCACTCTTTAGGGTTCTGAGAATGTTTCAGGATTAGTTGAAACGCATGTTTAACCATTGCATTTTGATTTGTGGGTCGTATGCGGTTGACTCGGTACATTTCTAATAGTGTAACACCAGTGGTTCCAACTTTGCTCCATGCTATTGGGCCACTTCCTTCCTCGCTGGTGTACCCGTTGTAATAATACCCGTCATCATCATATCCATAGATGATGTCAAAATCATGAATATCACCGATTTGCCAGCCATAACACGGTTGATTATTGTCAATGGCTTTCCGAATGAAATTCCAAGCCTCTTTCTGTTTTTTCGAAAAATCAGCATCCGTTTTCCAGGCTATGATACCATCGATTTCTGCTCCAAGATTTTGTGCTAGCTGAAGAATCATCGATGTATTCCAAGCCGTGGGTCCACTTGGGCACATGTCTGTTGCAATGTTAATGATGAAACCGTGGCCAGTGGCTCCGAAGAGCCATGGTTTCGATATATCCAATCCATAATACTCAAAGCAGCCACCTAAACATCCAAGATGTGAAACGAAGTAGGGTTTGAAGAACAGGTTCTCAAGTTTTTTCATAAAATTCCACTCCCTATTTCGTTACTTTGTTTTTGGTTCCAATTCGCGCTCAATCCTGAGTTCACGTATAAATCGATAGAGTTCGCCTGTTTTCTTATAATAGATAATCAAGTAAAATATTCCAAAACCACTGACAAGGAAAAGTGGTGCCCAAATTCCTGTATAATTCAGCCACCAAGAAATGATTAGAAGAACCAAAAGATATCCAAAGACCACGAGAATTGGGAATCCAAAGACCCATTTCCGACGACTTTGAGTCGTTTGTAAATAACTGGTGTATTCGATTTTCAGACCCAGTTCAACCGGAGAATAACGATAGAACCCTTCGAATTTCACTCGGGCAATCACACCTCCCAAGTACCGCCCCCACGGATAAATCCCATAGACAATGAAAAGACATAACACCAAAATGATGCCATTCAGCACAATGAGTAGAATAAATGGTGGGAGGGTAACGAACAGCGAGATTATTATCTCAAAATAAAGGAGTGTCCAAAGAAAGCATACAAATGTGAGGTGGGCGATGAGGAAAAATACGATTAATCCTTTTCCAAGGCTCAAAACAACCTTCTGTTTGAATAAGTGATTTCGGATGTCTGAGGCTTTCTCAATTGTCGCCTCATCTAGCTTATCAGGATCCATGCGCTTGATTTTTCCAACTATTCTCCAGAATTCTTTTCGAACCGCTTCAGTATCACCTTCCTTCTCCAGTCGCTGTTCAATTGCCTTAAGTTCCTCACTAATTGTCACAGACATCATCCTTGTAATTATAGAGTAATTTACTTGTATAAAACTGGGAAGAAAGTGAATCGTCATTGGATTAATTACAGTTTCAAATCATTGGTATCCAAAATAAAGAACTAACAATTTTGTAAAAAAGAGAGGAGGGGGCTAAGGAATTTTTTACCCCCTTCTTTCGGAATTGGATCCATAAATGAGCTTATGGTAGGAAGCGACGTTTAGTAATTAAGTAGCCCACAAAAATACCTACAACTACCATGATGATTGCGGTTAGTACAATTGCGGCGATCATAGGCATCGAAAACGGTGGAGTCACAATACCGATATAGAATTCAACAGGACTCTCAATCATTGATCCTATGGGTCCTCCTCCCACTATAACGAGACTAACTCTACCAGTCATTCTTGCAGTGAAAGTACCAGTGTAGGTCGTACTAAATGGCAATGTGGTTGCAACTGCAATGAAAAGGTCGAAAAACCCGCTAGTTACGAAGGGTGAGTAACCAAAGGGATCAAGGAAGTAACCAACGGCCTCCTCTCCATCCGGTTTCAGTGTAAACTCGAAATAGTAAGTAGTACCAGCTGCAACGTTGAAGGTGTAGCTAGCGAACTGTTTCTCTGCGACTGTTGCTGAACCCACAGTGCCAATGAAGTATGGTGTGGATGGTGTAATTTCAAGCGACACATTACCTTCGGTCATATCACCCCCAACCATTCCAGGTCCTTGAACCCACAGATAATTCATGAAATCTTTAACAGAGACATAGGTTAAGGTTGCAGTGTCATTCGTATTCATCGAAGCTCCTGGACCCGCAGCTGGATCGCCATATGCAAGTGGACTTCCGAGGAACATTCCCATCCACTGCCAGTTTTCGTACTCTTTAGATTGCTCTAAATCTTCAAGGGCGATAGTACCGGTTGAGGTGTAATTGCTGGCAAGGGCGTTGACCTTATAGATTGCCCCACTGGCTTGAGGTACTTGAAAGATATGGTAAAAGGGTCCAATGGTGCTGTTGAAGTCAAAGGTTAATCCACTGGCGGTCAATTCAGGGAATGGGGTAATTTCGAAGTTTGCATCGATATGAAATGTCGTATTGGGAGTTCCGGTTGGGATCGCGAGGACACGGAAATAGAAGGTGTTGAATCGGCTCAATGCCCCCAATCCACCAGGTGGAATGGCGCCGACATTTGTACCATTGACATAGATCGAATAGGTGGCATCTGCCGTCCACCAATCGGTATTCCAATCACCAACGAGACCCGGTGCTGGAAATCCTCCCATACTCACCTCTGTAACCCAACCGCGTTCAAGGTTTTCTTGGTCTATATAGAAACCAGAAGGATCGGCATATGTTTGGAACATGGGACCTGAATAGGCTCCTGTCCATGCATCATATGTCATCACAGTCCAGTTTTGACCAACCGGATTGGAAAAGTAGGAACTGAAGTAGTGACCTTCTGGAATAGTAACGGCAATGTAGGTGTCATAGACGTTGGGCGTGGTGTTGAATGCAAGCTGAAGTGGTACACTGGGATAGAGGATTTGTGTTGGTATTGGGGAAATATTGAAGGTAAACTCAAGTAATGAACCATTAAGGAATTCGAAGTCTTCGGCATTGCCAAGTAGATAGTAATCACCGGCTTCCATCGGAGCTAGACTGAAATCCGGTCCCCAAGTGGAACCATTAGTGTCTGCCCCTGCTGGAATATTGTAGGATATCATATGCCAGGGATCATTATAGTAGTCATATCTGCCATGAATTAGCTCGATAAGCATGACATCATCAAATGGTCTAAAGGTTGCATCACCAACCCAGCCTCCGGTTGTTGACCAATTCATTGCGCTAAAAGCCGTTATGTTGTATAGGCCATTTTCAGGCAAATTAACCCGAAGACCCATCCAAGAATTGTCTTGAGAAAAGCTGATGGTTGAATTCTGACCCAACGGTTGGGCATAAGGCAACATCGAAAACGCCAGTTCCTGGGTAACAGTGACATTTCCACTCATCTGGTCATCAGGATCGGTATTAGTGAGTGTGAATTCGATTCGGAAGGCACCGGGCATAACAGCGACCTCTTCAAAGAAATACCCTCGTGTCTCGTTTTCATTCTGGGGCCACCAACCAGCAGATGCCATGGATTGGAATCCTGGAACCGTACCAATATGAGGATACCACATTTCCATTGAATAGAGAAAATCGACAGTGACACCGGGGCCTGGTGCTGGTAATCCAGAGTCTGTATAGCAGCTCACATTCATGCTGTATACACCAGGTTCCAAAATCGGAACATCAAAGTATTCAATTGGATCAGATGCATTGACGCTAAATGCTGTTACGCTATTCACCGGAGCTAAAATTGCAGAAACTATAGGTGCGCCTTCATTCCTCTGTACAATAGGTAGGAAAGGGCTTTGCAACCCAAAGTTAAACACTAGTAAGCTGATTATCAAAAGGCTTGCTTTCAAGGTTATCTTTTTCATTCTTAATCTCACTTTAGTTCGTATTTTGAGCAAAGTGAAACGATTCCCGCTGGATAGGAAGAATCGCTTTTTGCTTACCGCTGATTACGGAAATGGCTATAATAATTGTATCGGTGTAAAGAAACGATTGAAATTTTTTTAAATTCTTCAAGACTGCCCATTTTATAGAACGATTTCTAAAAGACAGGTTTTTTGGGATTTTTTGTTCGGTCAGTTTATATTCGCTTTTTGGACGGAATTTGCCCTGATACATGAAAAGTGGAAGCTCAGATCCGCTGTTCGCGCAGTGAGCAATGAGTGGTGTTCCACATTGTGTACACTGTTCACTGATTGGTACAGTTTTGTTTCAGTGTTGACTTTGAACTTATGGCATGGAAGGCATACTACTTGGCATCGTGGTCGGTCCAGTCACTGGCGCTGTTGATGAGGTTGTAGGTCAACTTTTTACAGGTGCAGCACAATGAGGACAATGGGTATCACCAGACGGGACATGTGTACCACAAAATGGGCATTTATTCTTAGTTTTTGCTGCTTCAATTTGAGCCTCAACGACCGCAAACATTTGCGGTTTTTTACTTTCAAACTCGATATCTTCTCCGCTAGATAGCGTAATGACGAGTTTTTTCTTCGGGCTGTCGATATTATCGATGACCATAAGTGGTATTGCTAGAGATTCTGCGACGCCTCCTTTCCCACGTGCGACCATATCGTTACTTGATAGTGTGTCAATAACTATAGCTGTCGCCGTAGCATGGGTAGCGTGGCGGATACCTCTACTAAGAGCACCACCAACAAAACCCCCATGACGACGGGCGGCATCTGCTGCTACTGATCCAGCCACACCGACAGCTAGCGCTTTAGCAAACCCGCCGAACAAGCCTCCCCTTTTTGGTTTCTCGAGTTTATACCACACAAGTCGTATATCTGATAGTGCAAGGCGACCAGTAGTCCCCTCAAATTTTACTTCATCAATGGTTGTTCCAACTTTCTCATGCCCCAAAGGCACGAGTTGACCATTCTGGACAGACACATTTAGAAATTCTGTCATACATCAAACCATGTATTTCCCGCCTAAAACTTTTGTACCTAGAAAAGAAATCCCTTGATTTGTTTCAGATATCGCAAGCCTTTCTAGCTAGCTCTGTTATTGTCCTTCGATTACTGGTTTTTCATTAGTCTGATTAGTTTCGTCAACGGGTTTTATTTCATCCTTTTCGAGTTGTTTTTCAACCTGTGGTAGACCGGTAAACATCCATGAGATTAGCAATACGGCTAGCAAAGTTGACCCAAATATGATAAAAATTAGGGGAATCGAATATAGCTCCGCAAGGATACCTGCGACGAGGAAAGCAAAGGGTGCTGTGAACTGAGCAACTGTGGTTCGGACTGAAAAGACTCGTCCCATTTTTTCAGGGGGAACGACTTTTTGCCAGATGGTTTGGCTGGAAATATTGGCAATGGGAATAGTGAAGCCGATTAGAATGACGCCAAATGCGGCAATCCAGAAAATACCTGGTGGTGTTAAGGCAAGGATAACCATACCGAGGGCACCAAAGAAGATACCTAGAAAAACTCCGATGATGTTACGTTTGAATCCACCCCAGACCATCATAACAGCTGAGGTAATCATCATACTCCCACTTTGAAAGGACAACAAGACAGCAAGAAACACAATTGCTAACGAAACGTCTCCAATTGCAAGAATTATGGTGCTATATAGGGGAAGCAATATGAAGATAGGAGGAAGTAAAAAATTCGTAATGGCAAACAGGATCAGCATGGTGAGTAGCCCAGAACGAGTTCTGATGAAGGTTAGGCCTTCTGAAAATTCCTGTCTGAATGAAGGTTTATCTACAGGAGTTTTTATCCGAACCGCGGGAATGTAGACAAAAATAGTTGGAATAACTGCAATAATGTATGTTGTAATATCGATGAGTAGAATACGTCCCATCTCACCAAATAATAGAATAAACACTAACGCTCCGATTGCTGGACCGACCGTTTGAATCAACGCCGTCGCGAAATAATTCAAGCTATTCATACGAGTCAGGTGTTTACGGGGAACCATTATTGGAATAATGGCTTGAACTGCCATGGCATGGAAGGCTCCCACCATTCCTCCAATGAGCTGAATGATCAGTACATGGATGATATTAGCGATTCCTAGAAAGAAGAAAATGACGAGGATAAAACTCAATAGAGCCAAAAGGCTATCGGCGATAATAATGACCTTTTTTCGTGACCATCGATCCACCAAGACTCCGGCGATAGGTGTAATTAGAATGAAGCTCCCAAACGCAAAAAACGCTGAAATTCCAAGGAAAAACGCACTACCAGTTTGAATTGTGATCCACCAGGTGAGGCTGAAGGTAACGATGTTCGTTCCTGCCAAAGAAGCCAATTGGCCACCCCAGAAAATAAGATAACTTCGAAAAGTGTGTTGATCTGGTTCAGGTGGTTCCATTGTACTCATTTTCCCAATTAAGTGATTTAGTTCTCAGGGGTCTTTCTCAACGATTGAGAACATACTCTTGAACTATGATAAAAGCTTAATCCATTTTTATAAATCTAATAAAAAAAGGTCCCGACAATAGAGATGTTTTACCATATTAACGTATAATGATAGTTAGAACTATTTTGGGATTTTCAAAGTCCACTTGCTTTGAACGGGTCACAGCTTTTCTGAATCTGTTTAACCGATGATGTCACTCAGCCATTTGAGCTATTGAAGCTGAGGATTATTCAGGAAGAAAATTCGTTGGTTGCCAGTAAGCTAGATTTATGATTTGACACATTGTGCACTGAGGTCCATATGTGGCGATCCACTCAATGTTAGCTCCTTCTGCATAATGGATTGGTACGAAATACCGCGGCTGAATCACTTCTAGTGCATCAACTACTTCTTGATTAAACATTGTTTGGCATCCAGGACCCAAGGGTAGCAAGGCAACATCAATTGTTCCCTGTAACTCACTGTATTCAGGGATATTTTTTGAATCACCCGCATGGAAGAAGGTCAAACCACCAATTTCGATGATATAGCTTGTATAGTTCTCTCCGATGGGATGACTTGCGTCTCCCCCTTCAATATCAAAAGTGTACATGAAGAATGCAGTAAGGCGAACTGATGCAACCTGGAGTTCGTCTCGTGGTTGTACGCCTTGCCCGTGATGTCTAGCAATCTCTAGGGGCATGCTTGCTGGGAACACATTCACTGTTGTTTCCTTTTGGATTAAATTGATTGATGCCACATCGTAATGATCAAGGTGGGGATGAGTGACAAGGACAACATCTGCAGGAAGATTCCCGTAACTGTCAGGAAGGTTAGTGGGATCCACATATACCCGAAAGCCATTTACCTCAATCATCACCCCAGCATTTTCCAAAAGTGTGAAATGTATGGCGTTAGTGTTAATCAATGAAAATCCGATTGCGGGTACTGCTATTGCGACAGTAGCCACGGTTACAACTGCGATGATGATTTTCATATTCTTTGATAATGGCATAGGATTTGTTACATTATTTTTCAAATATAATTGCACGGCACCCGATAAGTTCAGAAAATTACCTCAAATTTATACTATAAGGCATAGTTACGAACTGGACGGTTCAGGTTTAATGCGTACTTGTCTAGTTGAATGCTAGCTGAATAAGATTATGAGGAGAACGAGATATATTGCAACCATGCTGAATGCAATAACCAAACCTGGTGGAATACTATAGGCATCATCATTTGTTTCCAAATAGCAGTATTTACAATATTTTACGGGTACTATCATTTTCCGGAGCCATTTGTACTTCAATCGAGTATAGCTTTTTCCAGTGATTCCTTCACCACAATTGGAGCATTTTACCATTCTATTTGACCACAACTTCAATCTTAATGATTGGAAACAACTAAGATAAGTACAGTAAATTGTAGGATATATTCTTCTGGCAACAGGGTTATGAGGAAATATGCTGCGAGTGGAATGAAATATTGAAAATTCTGAAGTCTTTGGTTCAGATTTTTTTAAACTCGAGTATTTACTCATGACTCACTTAAGTTCGAGGACTCTGATGACTACACCTTCTTGATTGGCTGGCGAATTACTGTTCGCAACTTTTCTGGTGCTGTACGACGAGGATCACTGAGATAGATTTCATGGTGCTTTCCACGAAGCTCATAGCCTTGGTCAAAAGCATATTGATGCATAGCTTCGATAACCAGGCCCTCTTCAGAGAAGGGGCCAATATGCATCACTTGAACAGAAACACCTTCGTGATATGTTTCCAACCGCATTTTTGAGAGTGCAACGGGGGCGTTCTTTTTCCGAACTGCTTCGGTTGCCTGCTGATAGTGGTCTTGGGTCACTTCAGGGGGCTGCATGATCATTGAGGTCCAGCGCCATTCGTTTTTTCGAGCATCGATGACGAATGCTTCCATATCCTTTGCCCACCAGAGGCCCTCTAACGGCATTACCGTATAATCGATAATCTTTACTTTTTTCAGAGCAAACTTCAATGTGTATGACATAGGGTAGAGGGCTTCCATTGCCTGCGTATATTCTACTGAGGTCCCTGGATAGCCTTTCCCATCAATCATCAGATACTGCATGTCCGGTACATCAACGATGACCGGTTTTCGACCTGGTTTATAAAATTCTTTTAAGATTTTCTTATGATCTACTTTCTCCATTTCAAATCCTTCCTAGTTAATCACGATTTGGAGTAGTTCTATCGCTTCTTTTTCCACCCGATAGAGCTGGGTTATCCATTGTTGCACGATGGGCAGAAACTTCGGTGCCTTTGCCACCTCCGCTAGAATATCATCGATTTGTAATTCGAATTATTGATTCATTGCATGTAGTTTTCCGGTTGCGCCAGGCGGCTGTTCTTCGCTAATGCGATTTTGTTCGACTATGAGTTCACGGGCACACTTGAGCATCGGGTACTCATCGGGGAGCAAGAGAGTAGCAACCTCACTCCAAACACGTGCTGCCTCTTCATACTTAGCAATCACTGCATCTAATCCCGGCATCGAGAATTGTTCCGATATCTCTTGCAGGTATCGGGCAAACATGGGTCGAAATGCACTTCCTCCTGTTCCTCCCGTTTCGATGTAGATGAACCCTTGATAGAGGGCATCCAAGAGCTTCTTGCCGGGAAACAGGATTGGCCATTTGACGATGAGCTTCGACCATTTTTCGATTCCTTTCAATCCGATGTTTCGGATCGACGGGTTCAGCATTCTTTCAACGGTTTGCTGCATTGCTTCTATTACCATGTCTTTGGTTATGACCAATTTCTTCGGGAGGTGAAAATTAAAGATAGCATGCTGTGGGGGCCAAGGTGGAAACTTTGAGGCTCTTGCCTTCTTCAATTCATCAACTGTTACTGTTATTTCTCTTAGAGCCCGGTCCGAGATATACACCACGTCCTCTTGCTCATCGACGCCATAAACGACGAAGACGTGTTGGCCAAAGTGAGCATCTTCGCCTACTCCCATGTAGGGGAGGAAAGCCATATCCGCATATATCACCGCAGGTTCATTTTGTGCTAACTTTTCCATTAGCCAAGCATGACCCTTTTTACTGCTTGTTGTTCGCAACACTTCGAGGGTGACTCCTGCTCGCCGAGCTGCGTCTTCAATGAAATAGCGACCTCCACCACGTCCTCCAACCATGGGTGCGGGCATCTGTTTGACATACCAGTAAATGAAACCAATTCCACCTCCAAGGTCAAAGAGCATCTCTTCGGTGATGGGCAACTCATTGTAAAGAAAGATTTTTCGGACCGCACTAGTTCCGCAGTGTAGTCCACCAAATATGTTAAAGTCACTGATGATGTAACGGTTACTCATTCTAGTTCAGGCTCCTGTTGATGTTTCAACCGTTCTAGTACACCATCCACCCACTCAAGCTCAGCTTTCCCCTTGATGATTCCATGATCGAAAATGATTTCAGCGCCAAAGGGGAGCGGTTCTTGCGCTTTACGTATTGCAGCGATGCCATCAAGACGCTCCTGCAGCGTTTTGCGATAGGTCTCAAAGCCCTGTATTGCTTCATCGCGGGGCAACAACTCAACGTATGCGGCTCCCAAGTCGACACGGGTTCGTTGATGTTCGGGAATCGAGATCGAGGTCCTAATAGAGTCGAGTAGGGCCGTTCGACCTTTTTTAGTTAGGCGATAGAGTTTGCGATCAGGTCCTTTCTTAGAGGGATCTTTCCGACTAGTAATAAGTTTGCTTTTTTCCATTCTGTTGAGGATCCAATAGATGGAGGAGAAGCCGATGTTGGTCCAGTTACGGAATCCGCGTTGTTGAATGGCTTCGTTGAGTCCATAGCCGTGTTGTTCACCTTCGCTGAGGAGGCTGAGAATAGCAACTTCGGATCGGGTTAATTCGTTGGTTTTGGTCATATTTTATCACTATTCTAATAATAGAATACTACTATTCTAGTAATAGAATAGTTCTATATTAATGTTTGCCATTAAGAAAAAATGCACTACATCTCCTCTCCCCTTGACAATAGCCCTTGGTGTTCCTGCTCTGGGATTCTTCGTCACTGGAATGACGTCCACGGCTGAGGGTAGAATTCTGAAACAGTTCAATGCATGGTTAGATGGTGCAAAGAACGCGTTTGCTTGACAGCTGCACCGCTACGGAAGGAGTGGCACAATCATCATGATGATTGTGAGAGAACACACAACAATTCCGAAGATGCAAGCGACCATTACATTTCGAACTCTACTATTCCATCTCTTTTTTTGGTAAATACCCACCACGATAAAGGTTAGATACGAAAGAGGTAGGCCCATTACAAGGCCAGGGATGATAAGCAGCCATCCAAAGAGATACATCAAGCCTCGCGTTACAAGGAACCATAATCCAACAAGAATGCCTGCGACAATCTGAGGGAGCCCATGCGTTATTGTCTGGTCTCTCTTGATTTGCCGTCGTATGGGCTCGACATCTTGACGGTAGACCCGAAATCGAAGATAGGCTTGAAGAACACGGATCAATCGGATTTCTTTTTTAGCGCCAGCCAGATAGATATTCGTATAGTAGCTGAGATTCGTTTTTGTTTTCCGCTGAGCATGTTCGATGATGAGGTCTACTTGTAATAATCCTTTGACGTCGAAGGTGATTCGACGGATTGAGGGCCAAGGAATATTGTGATTACTTCCCAAAACTCGTGGAAGTGATATCCCCGCAATTGAAACGACCATGTACTTTCTTCGGAGGAAAAAGGACCCCACACCAAGAATAATCGCCAGGAGTAAGAAAAGCATTGTAACTAAATCAATGATTATCCAGGAAAATATGGAACCCGAAATCAGGAGATTCGCTGAAACCATGATTCCCCAACTAAAGAACAGGCTAGCGCTCCCTAAGGCAGTAAATATCCATATTGACCAAGGGAAGAAATGTGCCTCATACCCCTGGATTCGGCTTACCATCGCCATCTCATCGTCATAGGGTTTGATGATCTTTCGGTCGAATTTGAACCGTTCATATGCATATTCCAAATCCCTTTGCCCCATATGAACCCAAATTCCTTACTCCTCATCTTAAATAAAGGATGTTGGTCCTTGACAGAGCAGAATCGAATATGGCTAGGTGGTGAACGTTTAATGGTATCAGAGGATGGCATTGTGACCAAAATTAAACATGCTCTACTAGAAATCAGTCGAGAAGCACATCGATATCCTGACGTCATAGCGCAAGCTGAGAAGGTGGATTGGTATGAAGACTTTTCTACAGGATATAAAGGCCTGTACTACTTCGTGCCCATTTCCCTTTCTCCAAGTTATCATCGCCGATTACGGGTGGCAGCCCTCGATGTGCCGATGGTTCGGAAAGTAAGCGGGAAACTCTTTCAAGAGCTCCGAACAGAAGGGTTGCGAAACGTGGATACAATCTTAACGTTTTGTAATACCTTATTGAAGCAGTGGAGCTGGGAGTATCGGACCATTGCCTTCGACTGGTCATTTCGGATTCGTAAACAATTTGAACCCCGACATTTCTCCATATTTGAGGGATGGACAAAACTTTACCTATCAACGTGGGGTGGCGTCGATGACTTTTGTACCCATACGATGGGGTTCTTCTTTTTCACTTTCCCCAATTTTACTCATCATGTGAAGAGTTGGGCGGTCTCAGAGAATCCATGGATTCTCCGTGCAGCTGCTGTTTCGTTAATTTACGGTCTACGTCGGGAAGCGCATCTTGAGTATATCTTTGATGTTGCAAATACCATGTTATTAGATCCTCGGAAGTATGTTCAAAATGGCTATGGCTGGATGCTTAAGGAAGCTACCAAATATTTTCAAGATCAGGTCTTTGAATATGTAATGAGTAATAAGGACAAGATGCCTCGGCGGGCACTCCGATATGCTATTGAAAAAATGCCCAAGTCTCTAAAAGAGCAAGCAATGACCTAACTATTGGAATTCCCGAAAAGGTTAGCCTCTTAACCACGCCTTAGTAGACGAGTCACTATTCTGCTATCAAATAAAAATCGACTTCATTTCATAATGAAGTGAAGGAGATGCTAATAACGTGCGAAATTGACCATTTAAGGTAGTAGCTCTATTAGTACAGGATCTAAAGTGGGACCCCTAGGGTCCTGAGTTTCATGATAGGGAATCTCTAACTGTTCTGCGATATACTGGGCAGCTTTTTGCGTAAATTTTCGCTTTCCGGATAAATTGGGTTTATGGCCCACAAGTGCAATTGGAATATCGCCATTGATGTCTTTCACTAAATCATGAAGGGAGGATATTCGATCTAAATTTTGCGTCTTATAAATATCAAATATTAGTAAAGTTCCATGAGCTCCGCCATAATGAGACAAAAAATAGTATATGTGTGGCGGAAGAACATTCCATGCCATGACTCGAATTCGATAATCAGAGGTCTCATAGTCTCGAAATGATAGATTGAACCCGAGAGTTGCTCGATAATCTGTGTTACAAAGTTCAAATCCTGATCGTTGTAAAAGGGGGATGAGGTCCAATTCTTTTTCAGCAACTAAAAGAAGTTTCAAACCAAAATCTCGACGTGATAAATCGCTTACCAATGCATCTTGAGAAGTAATTGTATAGCCACCAGGTAGAAGTTCCTTCTCTTTCAACCATTTATGAAATTGAGTTGCCATATCTGCCTCTTTCTTCTTAATCGGGTCCCGTTGCTCAGTTATTTGTGCTGGTAATTCTAAGGATTCATCTGCTTCTTCAATAATACGAAGTTTTAAGTCAAATCGTGATAGTTGGGTATGACATTTTGAGCATCGATTTTGTTTGTCATGTTCGACTGTATTCCCACAGTACCAACAATCCTCTGATATCTCGACCCGCTCCGATACTGTTGTGTATCGGAATTTATTTCTCTATTGCGTAAGAATCTGTTTTTGCTGTCTCTTTTTATTGTTTCCAATTATTTTTTCGTTAAAACCCTATTGTACAATTAGCCTTGATTCACGTCAATTGTTCTCCAATTGCATCGATTTCTAATTGGGTTTTTGTTAATGCTTCAAATGTATCCTGTTTCAGAATTTCTTCTATCACTCCAGCCATTTTAGAGCTGATTTCTAAGTGTTCTTCTAAAAGACCCTGTTGGGAGAGTTCGGTGACGTCATCTTGGATTTTCTCAATTTTTATGGCGACTTCTTGAAATGATTCCCACGTTCTCTTGGGTTTTCCAAGTATCATTGAGCGCATGTAGACGAGGTCAAGAAGTCTATTCATGACTTGGATGTTCGCTTTTGGTTCACTTGGGATTCCATGACGTACGGAACGATCAGATATTCCAATTTCTTTGCACACATTTCGACCTTGAATTTGCGGATTTACAGGTAAAAGTTCATGGATGGGATGTCCATAGGTATGATTATTCGCATAGATTTGTTGCAAACGATCAAACACTTCAGGGGTTCGGTGGCGAACCACATTGAAAAAATATTCTTTTTGACGTCCTGGTTTGAGTGTCATTCCAGCAAACATAATGAATTCTGCGCCAGCTCGCTTTGCGTCCGTAGCTAGTCCTCGCATATTTTCTAGATTATCACCGATAGTTGGGATAGTTGGGTAGGCCATAACGCCACCGTATAATCCTGCTTTTCGGATTTGCTTTAAAGCATCGAACCTTTCCCAGGTGGCTGATGATTTTGGTTCAAAAATTTGTTTCGTGTCTTCATTATGTAACGTGATGCTAAAACAAACGCTTACAAAGGCTTGTTTATGTATCTCCTTTAATAAATCAAGATCTCTTAGCACAAGATTGGATTTCGTTAATATAAAGACAGGTAATCGAAAATCATAAAGAGTTTCCAGCACTTGTCGAGTGATGTGGTACTTTTCTTCTGCTTGTTGGTAGGCATCCGATACCCCTCCAGAAATACCAATAATGATTTTCCGCGGTCCTTGATCCAATAACTTTGAAGCCTCTTTGTTATCTATAAAACGGACAAGAGTATCGGATTCCATCTTGCTGTGCGACCGAAACTTAGCTCTTTCTAATTCCTTCTGGAGAATTAATGGGGCGTTTTTTTTGATACGAATATGAGTGTAAAAGTTATCAATGCGATAATATTGACAGTTGCCGTCACAATAGACACACCCATGTTCACAGCCTCGATATGAGTTCATAGAGCGATTGCTGTGAAACCAGGCATCTCCATATCTGAACTTTGACAACAAAGTCTTAGCTTTAATTTCTTCATAACGCATGGTAAAATCACATTTTACGTGCATATTCCACAGCTGAGTGAGCCTTTAACCTTATGATATCGCGGCTCTTTTCCGATTTTTTTATTGCTGAAAGTGGGATGTGAGATCAGGTGTGGTGGAGCCCATTGATTTGTTGGATAATCTGAAAAATAAATTCACCAAAGTTCCCGCTGTTGCGAATTCGTTTCTTCAGATAATCACGTAGTACATGTTTATCCATTCCAACGTCACATTGGCTGAGAACTACCACTTCAGTGAGCAGATCTAAAAGAAGGCGCTGCTCACGACGGTTCAAGGAAGGTCCCAGCTTATCAAGCACATAGAAGGCATCCGAGAACTTTACTGGGCCAACATTTGCCAGCTCCATCAACGCGGCAAGTGTTTGACCTGATAAATAATCCCTCCCGATTTCGAGAAGGCGGTCACTAATTTTATCGTCTTTCACGACGGTTTTCTTAATTTTACTAATTGACATGATTCCTTACTCCCTTTTTCTCCTTTACTAGAACACGAAAACCATGCTGATTTGGGTCTGGGGGTTCTGCTAATCGAATGTGTATTCCTTCTACAATGCGGCTCAACCGATTCCAGAATTCTTTTCGAAAATAAACTGCCTGAGCCTTGGGGAGGGTGGATAATGCAGAAAGGAAAACGTCGTTACGAATCACAATTGCATATTGGTCTTTTATTGATTCTAGCGAAGCATAGAATCCGAAATCATCCAGTGCTTGGACAATGAAGGCAAGTTGATCTTGTAGACTTCCACTAGGTTTGTCAGGGAGTATTTCTTGCCATAATTGTGCTATTACTCGGCGAATGAGAGAGTTGGTCGTTTTCATATCAAAAGATCGAATAATGGCTTGTATTAGCGCTGAAAAGACTTTATTTGTTTGATTTGGAAAAAGACTGTACGCTAGCTCCGTTAGAAAGTAGATGCGTTTGGGTCGACCTCGGTTTGCATGTTCGTGACGTGAGGAGACGAGCCCAGCAATTTCCAAGACGTCAAGATGACTTCGTATGGCACTAATGTTAATGTTAAGTAGTTCTGCAAGAGTGACGGCGTTCACATCGGATTTCAGTAAATACTCCAGAATCCTGCGACGTGTACCGCTGATTAGCGTGGAGAGTTTGCTTGTTGACGTCAAGGAGCTGAACCTTACAATTTCTTGTAATCCCTCTATATTTAAATTATTATATATTATATTAAGTGTCTATAATAAAAGGCTTAGAACGGGTTTACGGTTAAAAGAGAAAAACCCGATGCTGACGCGTTTTTTTCAGCATCGCGCGAAATGGGTATTAAGAATTGAAACACTACTCATAACGAAGCGCTTTCACAGGATCCAGCTTGGCTGCTTTTCGCGCAGGATATAGCGCAAAGACGACGCTAACAAAGATGGCAAATCCAATGGCAATGAGTATGGTCTCAAGCGGTAATATTGGAGTGAGTGTGAAGTTGCTACTTCCGCCGAATCCAGCAAAACCGCCACCGTTCCCCCCACCGAAACTATCCGCAAATCCTCCGCTAAACAATGCAGGAAGCATCAAACCCATTCCGTAGGCAAGTACGAAACCAACGAGAATCCCTACAATTCCTCCAATGATTCCGAGAAGAACTGCTTCGGAGAGGAACTGACTGAGAATTGTTCGATCTTTTGCGCCTAATGCTTTCATGATGCCAATTTCACGAGTGCGCTCCATAACCGATACGAGCATGATATTCAAAATGGATATACCCGCTACAAGTAATGCGATTGAAGCAATCGCAAGTAGGAATATTTCCATAATATTAAACACCCCTGCTACTGTATCGATAATGGCAGTTGGTACAAGTACATATACCTGATCTTCAAAGGCAGTACTAATTTCGTCTGCAATAGTATCAGCTTGGTTGGGGTCTGAGATTCTGACAAGGATGCTATCGATGTTTTCGGTATTGAAGATGTTCTGGTAGGTATCTAATGGTATGAACACCGAGCGATCGAAAGGAAGCATTCCTGAGGATCCAATTTCATCGAGAACGCCGCCTACAATGAATGAGTAGTTTATGAATGCAAATCCCAGGTCTCCTCTAACTAAGACTTCGATTGTTACATTGTCTCCAGCACTGGCTACTGGGTCTTGCAGATAACCAATTATACACGTTTCATTGTCTCCTGGATCTGGATAATCTCCACTCGAAAATGTAATTCTATGACCGTATGTAGCTTCTAAATCGGTGATGTTCAGACCTACTAGTCGAGTATCAAGTGTACCCCCTGTCTCATTATAGACTGCAATACCTGATTGAGAAAAAGGTAGGGTTGCCTCAACACCTGTAATATTTTGAATGGTGTACGAATCCTTAATGTAAAACGTAGTCAATCCTCCTCCTCCAAGAATTCCCCCACCCGGTAAAACAGTAAGGATGTCCATATCCAAACCTTCCATCAGTTGAGCATTGATTTGGGTTTCAAAGCCACCGCTGAGCGCCGAGATTGATACAACAGCCATAATGCCCACTATGATTCCCAAGGTTGTGAGGGCCGTACGCGTTTTTCGTCGTCGCATATTCGTGTATGATAGACTCATTATATTTCTGAATTTCATAGACTCTTCACCTGTCTTCCTCCTTCTCTTTCACCTACAAATTCGCCGTCACGCATCTCAATGACCCGATCTGCTACGGTTGTTAATCGTTGGTCATGGCCCACAACAATTAAGGTAAGGCCTTGGGTTTGGTTTAACTGGCGTAGTAATGAAATAATCTCCGCCCCTGTCTTTGTATCAAGGTTTCCTGTGGGTTCATCAGCAAGTATGATGCGTGGGTTATTAGCGAGTGCACGTGCGATTGCAACTCGTTGCTGTTCGCCACCACTCAGTTCTGATGGAATATGATCTCGCCGTTCACCCAGTCCTACTCGTGTCAAGAGATCGCGTGCCCGTTTGTGGGAATTCGTTGACGGAACATCCGCGAATTTAAGAGGCAATTCAACATTTCCTTGGGCCGTGAGCTGTGGCATTAGATTGAAGAATTGGAACACAAACCCCACTCGTCGAAGTCGGACATCTGCGAGTTGATTGTGGTCTAGCGTCGATAGGTCAAGTCCTTCCACGAACACTTTACCACTTGTGGGTTGATCTAGTGCTCCAAGCAAATGTAAGAGGGTTGATTTACCACTACCCGAAACGCCAAGTATTACGAGGAATTCACCACGATTAACTTGAAGGTTGACTCCTCGAACAGCTTGAACCTCTATTGGGCCCATCTGATAGGTTTTACAAAGTTTTATTGCTTCAATAATATATTTCGAGGTTCGGGATTGGTAATCATAAAGGGCGTTCAACGCCTCTTCGGGGTGGGTTGGTGGGATTACAGTCATGGTTTTCACCGGTTTGAAGAATAGCGGTAGGTCTCAATTATTTTATGACTCTGAAAGACATGAAATTAACAAACATATATAAGCTTTCGGAATTCATTAATACTATGGCTTTCCCGCCGTTCTTTAAGCGACCTAAGGGCGTATTGCTACGCATTTCAATCCTTCGTATGCTCAGTGATACACCTATGCATGGTTATCAACTCATGAAATTGATCGAGGAACAGACGGGAGGCGCTTGGGTACCATCTCATTCGCTTCTTTATAACACACTAGGCGATCTTGAAGAACAACAGTTAGTTTCTAGTCAGAAGGAGTACAAAGGTGAAGTAGAACGAACCATATACTCTATCACAAAAGCTGGGAAGACCTTTCTTAGAGAACAAGTTGAACAAATGGTACAAATGATTTCTCAACTGATGAGCACCACATCAGGTCTCCCTTTCCAGCAGATGCCTAGAATGCTCTTAGAGCAATTAGAACCCAGGGAGCGAAAGATGTTTTTGCTTCAAATCCGTGATCGCATGAATGATGCCTTGAGTGAAGTGGAAAATGAGTTAAAGAAGCTCGAATCCCACTAATTGGTCTGTAAATGTCTACTTATTCCTTGCATTTTGATAAGCTTGATTTTGCTGATTACGGAGCTCGGGTTCTGAAATCAAAGGCTGGCTAATGAGTTGGAGCGTTTCTTCAGCGATTTTACCTTTTGTAATTAGTTGCTGGCCTGCTTGCCTAGCTGCTGTGAATACAGTTGCAGCTTCGTGTGGGAAATTTCTCATTTGTCCAGCATGTGGACGGATAATTGCCCCTGCAAACTCAGCTGATGTATTTGATGCAATTTCCTCTGCAATATGGGTGACAGTTTTTAGGTTCTCTTTTTCCCACCAGCCTCCAGACGCAACCAGTACAATTTTGCTAATCTTTACATCCTGATGGAATCGGGCTCGAGTCCGCCCCTCGGTGAATTCAAGCAATGGTTCGACAATGGGGAGAAGACGATTAAGGAACTTTTGCATGGCACTCGGTAGAGGGATATACACCGGAGTTGCTAGTACAAGAATATCGGCTGCTCGTAGTTTAGGGTAAATTGTCTGCATATCATCTTTGTGGATGCATTCACCAACTTTTTCAAACCAACATTGGAAATCACCAATACACGGATTGATCTTCAGCTGTTTGGCATACACTATTTCCGTTTTTGCTCCTGCATCTTTCATACCTTCAATGAATGGAAATAGAATCTTAGCCGTATTGCCTTTCTCCATTCGAGGGCTTCCATTTATAGTAAAAACTTTAGTCAACCATCACACTTCCTAGAGCTCTGGATTTACTAATTCTTATATGAAATTCTGCTACATAATCTATCCTACACATATCTCCTCAATAGCAAAAGACCTATCTTTTCAAAGATCTTCCAGGGGTGGACCACCTGGTGGTTCACGGGGGAATAATAGAGGAAGCCACGGAAGCATGGCTAGCCCTGCAAAGACAAGAAAGAAAATTAGAAGCGTTACCAAATTTTCATTGGGTTGAAAATCGGGGGAAAAGAAAATTGTCCATATAGTCACTATAACAACGAATATGATTAAGAAAATCAAACTGGCATACAGGCGTGATTTTAGACTAATGGGTCTTGTTTCTTTTTCGTCTGTCATCGTTTCACGGACATAAGCCACTTTTTAGCTTTATTAAATATGAAGAGGAAACTTCGTTTACCAAATGAGAAGTGCTAGAATTTAATTTCAATAGCTTCAAGGCTGCATGTCGTAAAGAATTCTTTTCCAGTATGTTGACAGGGTCGAAACTTTGTAATGTCCCAGGTTCTTGAGAAATATCCATCAATTACTCGAGCTGCCATGATTTCACCAACAATCAGATCATGGTCACCGGTTTCAAAGGTCTTCCATACTTTGCATTCAAGATGGGCTACACATTCTTCAATCAACGGTGCATTAACCATTTTTGCCTTTCTAGGAGTGAAAGAGAGTTCAGCAAACTTGTCGATGTCTTTTCCAGTCATACGTCCTGCACGAAGAACTTTCTCTGCAATATCAAAGGTTGGAATGTTGACAACAAACTCGCCCGTTTCTTGAATCGTTTTGTAAGAGAACCGACCCTTTCGGATACTCATGGTCAGAAGTGGGGGATTAACGCTTGTCGGTATAATCCAAGCAATTGTCAATACGTTGTTTTGTCCATCTTTGGTTTTAGAAGATACGAGTGTTGCGTTATAAGGATGAAGCATGTAAATTGATTGATTTAAAGGGACTGTTACTTTTTCGGGACCTTCCGGCATATTAGCACAACATCCAATACTGCTCGAAGCTCGCAAGGTTTGAGCCTCTATAGCTTTCTTAGGGTTATATATCAGCATAAAAAAGCATACCAATAACTAGTGTAATCATCTTCATGTTGGAATTTATGATGCAACTTAGGATTTTAATAGCCCTATTGCCTCTCTACAGTCTGAGTGGTTCAATTGTCTGTTGTCATTAAATGGCTAGCACATGCTAGCTTCCAAATTAAAGTTAATAACAAAATCATATATATTGACCTTGAACAGGCGGCTAATCCTCAAGAACGAGCAGATATTATTTTAGCTACTCATTCTCATTCTGATCACTGTGATCCTGAGAAGATTAAGAGCGTTCGCGGTGATCAGACTGTGGTTATTGCTCCTGCTGATTGTACAGAAAAAATCGGAGGAACCGTTTATTCGTTGAAAGCTGGAGAAGAAAAGGAAGTTGAAGATATCCGAATACGTGCCGTTGAAGCTTATAACCAAACTCGATTTCGATCTCCAGGGCAGCCTTTTCACCCAAAGGGCTTGGGCGTTGGTTACATTGTTACTGCAGAGGGAAAGAATATCTACCATGCCGGTGATACTGATTTCATCTCAGAAATGAAAAATCTTGGATCTATTGATGTAGCCCTGCTTCCTGTGGGTGGCACTTATACTATGGAAAATGACGATGGTGCAGATGCCGCAATTGCAATTAATCCCAGGGTAGCAATTCCCATGCATACTTGGGATAAAGGTGTCTCTGAATTCAAAGATAAGGTTGAATCGAATTCAACCATCCGTGTCGTGGTATTAGAAAAAGATGGCGAGTTCCAACTCCCCTAGCCCTCTATCGCTTTCAAAGGGCTCTAAGATTCCTTTCAGGTAAAAAGGTAAAGTGAAATTTATCATGTCTATTGAGGTTCAGCCTCTTTTAGAGCCCATAAAAGAAGTAGAAGATTACCTTAGAAAGGATATTCCATTGAATGGGTTACCATTATTTGATTTTACTTTGGCGTGGGACTCCAATGATTGGTTCATTGCTCGTGAGAACAATAAACTAGCGGGCTGTCTTATTGTCTATAAAGGAGGGAGAGGATTGTATAGCTTTTTCACGCGAGGTCGACCTAAAGTAGTGGAACAACTTATTGCGAGCATGGAATACCCTTCGGTTTTTGCCATTGTACCACCAGAACACCGTTCTATTGTCGAGAAATACTATCAATTTCTCTCGCAGGGCGAGTTTTTACTCTTGAACCTTGAAGAGTCTCGGTATCAAATGCCCAAACTTCACAGTACCGTCAAACTTTCCGCTACCGATTTTATCGAAGTAGATGCCTTTTATCAAAGTACATTTGCAGGTGCTTGGAATCCGTCTCAACTCTCTGTCGGTCCGTTTTATGGAATCAGGAAAAAATCGAAACTGGTTTCTATATGCGGCACCATTGGAGTTTACCCGGTAAGTCCTGGAGTATCAGTAATCGGGAACTTGATTACTCTTCCCAAATATCAGAACCGCGGGTATGGCACCAGCGTGTTATGCTCAGTAATTAATGATTTATTCTCAAAGTATCGATATGTGACTTTAATGGTGGAATCAGAAAATCAAAATGCTATACGCATCTACAGAAGGCTTGGTTTTATCATTCATGCGAATTTATCCTTCGGTATATGTCAACGCCGTGAGTGAGCAATATCCAGCAATATTTTTAGTCTAGGATTTCAATTCGAGGCTGAGATGTATCCAATGAGGCTTCTTAATTTGTATACACTCGCCCGTTCGCTGAGTCCATACTGAGATTGGCGAATCTGTTTTTCAGAACCTTTGATTGGAGTGATAGAATGGTAAATACTAGGTTCGGAATAGGGGAAATGATCGCGAGTTTCAACGCGACTGGGGTAGTCCACAATAGATTAAATATACGCTGATTCTTATAGCAATATTTTTATATTAAATTTTGGCTTCACTTCCTCGCAACTAAGAACCCTAGAGGGGTTTCAGGTTGACAATACAGTTGGAGGGAACCAGGAAATGGCCCAAAAACGAAAGGAAAACAAGATAGCAAAAATGTGAGTCGCTGAACGCTTTGTTTCAGGAGGGCGCAACCCGAATCCATTTGTAACACGTTAAGTTTGTCAAGCTGTGATGATCATTGTTTCGTAGCGCTGACAAGTGAAATGTTCCAGGATGCCAGTAATATTGAAACTGAGTCGAAATGACTCGAATAGTAACGGATTTCCGATAATCTCCATTGCCACTTATCCTTGTTACCAGGGAAGAAGTGCATCTTTGCTGCAATAGCCTGAAAGTGACCATCAAAGGCTTCTTTATTTCAAAGTCTACGCAGATCCGTTGACTCCATTTTTACAAACAATTAGCATTTGTTCCATGAGGTAAACCCAAGGGAGAAATATTTTTAATCTAGCTTAGGCTATTCGCTGTTGAGGCATATCCGGTGGAATTGTTTAAGCAGGATAAATAGCCCTTTTCGCCATGTGGATAGTGAGATTGGCGAATCTTTTGCTAATTGCTTATTTGGATGGATCTTTGAATGTCGGAGACGGGAAGGTTCGCAAAATTCGATGCGACAAGACGAGTCCAAATAAGGTTAACTAAACGTTTTTTCTTTTAGAAATATTTTTATACTAACACTTGTAACTCCCACAAAAACCAACGGAGGCTTAGCCTTGCCCCCAAATAAAGAACCAATAGCACAAATCAAAAATGTAGTTCGGGTTTACACCAAACCCCTGCACCGACCACGCAAAGGAGCCGCACGACGATTTGCTGGATTCCTTAAGCGTGAAAAGCAGATCATCCACGCACTCGATAACGTCAGTTTTGATATTCACCCTGGTGAATGCGTAGCCCTGCTTGGACCCAATGGGGCAGGCAAATCCACCACGGTGAAGTTGCTCAGCGGGATTCTACACCCGACATCTGGACAAGTCCGACTGTTTGGCATGGATCCCTACCATAACCGCATCACATGTGCCATGCGGTATGGGGTGGTGTTTGGCCAACGCACACTCCTTTGGACACACGTCCCAGTGCTCGAGAGCCTAAAACTCTACCAGAAGATGTACAATGTCCCAAAACCAGTCTTCGATGAACGCCTCAAAGAGTTCACCGAAATACTAGAAATAGAGCAACACCTTCATAATGCTCCTCGACGCCTTTCATTAGGCGAGCGGATGCGGTGCGAATTCATCGCTGCGTTGCTCCACCAACCAGCGGTGATCTTCCTCGACGAACCCACTGTGGGTTTAGATGTTGTGGCTAAAAAGCGGATCCGTGACTTCATTCGACGGGTTAACCGAGAAGAGAATGTCACCGTTCTTCTCTGCAGCCATAGCATGCGAGATGTTGAGGAGCTCTCGGACCGCATCATCCTTATCAGTCGAGGTAATATTAGGTTCGACGGACCTAAAACACAACTCAAACGCCAATGGAGCAACGAACGCAAAGTCCGAATTCTCTATAAAAAAGAAAATATCAAAGGATGGCAACAGCGACTCCACGACCTTTCAGGTGTCATTAGTATTGAAGTTAACAACGGACAAGTCGAACTCCGCATTGACCAAGATCAACTCCCCGTGTGTGACCTTCTTCAAAACGCAATGACACTGCTTTCTGTTGACGATATTGAAGTCACAGAACCCAACCTCGAAGATATCATCCGTGAAATCTTCGGTGACGAAGAACGCCCACTCAGCCAGATAACGGAGATGATATAAATGGCTTCAAGAGATATTATGCGCCAATTACGTCTCCTGCCAGATTATATCCGCCTATCCTTCCTTCGGATTTCAGAGAACAAAATTCAGATTTTTGGAGCATTCTTCAGCACTGCAGTCAATCTTGTCATGTACCTTCTCTTCTGGGGAGTCATAACATATCAAATCCCAATTCTCACTGGATTTGGTTGGGCTATTTGGGGAAGAGGCGAACTCACCTTCCTCATCGGTATGACCGAAGTAGCCTGGGGCTTTGGAGCGTTCTTTTGGATGGGCATCTGGGAAATTCACTGGTATATCACGGAAATCGGCATCGAAACTTTTCAAATCCGCCCAGCAGGATCACTCTTCCAAATTCTTACAACCTCGTTCTGGGCCGGGGGACTCGTTCAACTCGTGGTTGGAGGAGTTATGCTAGGACTATCTGTCATTACATTTGGCCTACCCGTGACGCCTTTCAGTATTGGTTTAGGGGCACTAGCTCTATTTCTTGGGCAAGCCGCATTGTATTTGCTATGGGCGTGTTTATGCTGCCTAGCCTTCTGGATTGGTAGAAATGAAGGATTGCTTGAAGTCTCAGATGCACTGGAATACAATTTTTCTCGCATGCCAATTGACATAATGCCATTAGGTGTCCAATACTTCCTCTTGTTCATTTTTCCTGTGATCTTCATTTCAACTGTACCAACGATGATTATGTTAAACATGATTCCACTTGCACCTGCTTTGTTCTACATCGTAATTGCAATGCTGCTTGTGATTCTGTGGTTGGTGGTTCTTCGAATCACGTGGAGTCGAGGACTAAAACGATACCAGCCCGTGGGAGGATAACAAGAATGGTAAATCGATCACGTTTTGAAAGTTATCTTGCAGTTGCGCGTATCTCCTTCAAGAACTTCCGCCAGTATACCACAGACTTCCTAACCCACTTTGCCTTCTTTCCCGCTCAGATTATTGCCTTAGCACTTGTATATTGGATAGTTTATCTTCAAGCAGGGTTGTTAACCGGGACATTTATCCTTGGAGGATTTACCTACCATGAGCTCCTTAGCTACCTATTCATTGCTCTTATCATCGCTCGGGCCCTTCCTCGTTGGCGGTTGAGCGTACAAATTGAGAAGGACATCGATCGGGGACCCCTAGTTTCCTATCTCTCAAAGCCCATCGACTATTCAGGATTCAGATTCTTCAGTGAACTTCCCCGTTCCATCCTCTACATGATTTTCGGAAGCGTTACCTACCTGATAACCATGCTCTTCATCCCCCTTCCAATGCCAACCCTTTACAATCTTCTACTCTTCATTCCATTCTTCATCGTCGCATACCTAGTTGCTTTCTTGCTGGTCTTCACAATGTCATTAGGAACTTTCTGGATAAACCGACATTGGTGGCTCCGAAACCTACTCAGTCTCTTAATGATTATTGCTGGTGGTGGACTTATTCCCCTGAGCTTCTTCCCACCCACATTACAGTTTGTGTTCAGTCTCCTTCCCTTTCAATACTGTTACTATATCCCAGCAATCATCCTGCAAGGATACTATCTTCCTGAGCAGATGCTTCCTATAACCATTCTCATCATTATTTGGCTCGTAATTCTCTGGATCTTGGCTCGAATCGTTTGGAGTCGAGGGCGTCGTAGGTATGAAGGTCCTGGGGGTTAATCATTAAATAGTGATATTTTGAGCTGATAGGGATTTTGATAAAATCACTTGTTGGTAATCATGAAGCTGGGTTCGTTCTTTCCTACTTTTATTAGTAGATTCGTATACGTGAGATATCGCCATCGATTTTAAAGTCGCTGCTTTGAACGGATTTTCAACGGGTAAAGTTCTATTTAGTATTGCTAGCATGTGCCTGTATTGTCAAATTGTTGATTCAACTTTGATTCCTTGGAAAATCGTTTGCTCTAGATGGTAATACATTTAACATATGTTAAGATGTTAAAGACAAATCCAAAACCATAAGACATATTGTGGAGCGTTTAGAATCCGCCAATCTGAAGGGATGTGGATATGATTTCCTCCAAATATTCGTCCTTGAAAAGATCCCTCTTCATAAACAAATCCACACCCGCCATAGGCCTTGTCTTCGTTGATACCGTCAACCCAATAACTTTGGACGATATCGGCATATTCGCCGATGCTTGAATAATATTGAAGTTCATAGGTTAGTTGTCCTTGGTCTCCGAGGGACATGATCACATCGATGGCGGTTATGACGCCGTTTTGAAAGGTATCGTTGCGAAGATTATGGGCTGTGACATAGACGTTGGTGAAAGTTATATCAAATGTGTGCCCTCGAATTTGTACCTGGGGAACGATTAGTTCGTTTCCCATTGCTATTTTTCGTGTGGTTTCTGCACGAAAAATTTCGTAATGATCATTGAGTCGCTCTTCTGCTTCTTTGACTATTAGAACCGTTGACCGTTCCTTCCAGGGATAATGGTCCATTCGAAAAATGTTCGGTTCTAACCAGCCTCCATCGTAGTAGACATGGTACCACCAATGGGGGTGTCCATTAATTGAGTCGACGACGTGAGTGTTCATGTCTGCTGCAAAGTGATACTCTAATGCAATTTGGCCTGAATTATCCAAATCAACGAGTATATCAAATATCGAGAAGTGTCTTGGTTGGAAAATATCAGGGCGCACGGTCTGGATAAGCGTTGGATCAAAGGTGTAGGTTTCTCCATCCAAGGTAATAAGTGCGGCTCGGTTTGGACCATTACCCCCACCCGAAAGTGTTTCTCCGTTTAAGCCAATTTGATCGATATTGATGATGGCAAAAGAAGCAATAATGAGTATTGTTAATAGTAACCCCGTAGTCCATGGTCCTCGAATCTGTCTTCGGACTAGAGCGAAATTTGCTCCAATAACGGCATGCACCATGATGAGAATTATCATAAAAAGGTCGATGCGGACGTGGTAGAGGAAGGGGACTAAGTCATTGATGGCAAAGCCATACCATTGAATACCGGTGATTATGACTACTATGGCCAACCCAAAAAGTAACCATCCTGTAACTCTTTGGGCAAATTTCAACCAGTTGATTCGCGATGTTGTTCCATCTTTGAGTTTGATGAAGAATCGTTTCCAGAAAAAGGGAGTCCGTATTGAGAGAATGAGATGAA
>CAYFXC010000006.1:0-40036 GCA_964347045.1 uncultured archaeon | reverse complement strand
GCAAAGAATGCAACGAAGCCTATCTCTACCCATAAATGAAAGGGGTAAAAGCTGAGTGGACCTCCTCGATTCTTAGTTAGGGAATATCCCGTGATAATGGTAGCTATTGAAAAGAGTAAAAGTCCCCAAGAGGCGATCCGATTAAATCGAATTGTTCGGGGGGAAGCACGGGTTGGCATCAAAAGGTACGCTCCGGCAAGTGTTATTAATTCTCAGCTCTTACACATAGATTCCTTTCATGTTATGTTATATGCAAATCCAAATCCAGATTCCATATTCTGGTGAATTGAGGATACGTGTATCGGAGGGCAGGTGAATATGGTTACCATTATTTCGAAAATGGAAGGACCCGGTTTCATAAACAAAGCCGCATCTGCCATAGGCTAAATCTTGGTTGATGCCATCAATCCAATAGCTTTTCACTATCCCTGCGGTGCCGATACTTTCATACCATTGGAGGTCGTATGTGATGAGATCTTGATCCCCGAGGGACATGATGATATCTATTGCAGTAATTACTCCGTCTTGAAATACGTCATTTCGCAGATTATGAGGCGTCACGGTCACATTATAGAAGATTTTCTGGACAAGATTGCCAAGTATCTCCACTTGAGGAATGATTATGCTGCCATTAGTCTCATTAAAGCGAGCGACTTCGGCACGAAATTCCTGGTAGATGGCTGCTAGGCGGTTGGGCTGGATATGAACGAATTTCAACCAGGTTCCGTCTTTCCAAGGGTAATGATCCATTCGGAAGACATTTTCTTCTGGCCAACCTCCATCATACCAGATGCGGTACCACCAATTCACTTCTCCATTGATTGTGTCAATGAGATAGGTGTTCATAGATTCATTGAAATGATATTCAAGGTTTACAAAGCCCTGATCCGCAAGGTGTACTAAGACATCGAAGGCGGAGAAATAGCCGGGTTTGAAAAGGTCAGGACGCAGGGTGTTAACCTCAGTTGGATTAAATGAAAACTGTTGGTCATCGACCCATACAAGATTGGATTCGAGGGTTGGTTGTGTTCCAGCCAACTGAATCATTAGATAGTATTTTCCTCCTGAATCCCACACACCAATCAATATGGTGGGTAGAAGAATTGCCAGTAACAACGCGGCATTTATTCTTGAACCTCGGATTTGGCGGCGAGCTAATGCAAATTTTGCTCCAATCCCCACATGAATGATTAGAAGACTTGTCAAGAAGATATCCATGTTCAAATGTTGTGTAAAGGGATATACGGAACCTAACCCGAGAGCATACCAATCAAGACCGGAGATGATAACCAAAAAGGCAAACCCTACAATGATAAAGCCGGTTAGGCGTTGAATCAGTTTTAACCAATTCAACGATGTTGCAGTTCCAATTCGAATCTTGTGAAATGTGTTTTTCCAATAGAACTTGGTCAGCAAAGACAAGATCAGGTGTCCTATTAGGAGTGCGACGAACAAGACTTCTATTACCAAATGGAATGGAGCAATGATGAGGTGGGGTATGATGCCACGGGCTGATAGATACCCGGTAAGAATTGTGCCAATGGCTACCAATAACAGGGTCCATGAGATGAGTCGATTAAGCCTAATCCTGTTTCCTGCTCCTTGGTTTGCCATATCATAATTGCAGCAGGACGATTTATATATTTTATCTCTTCATTAAAAATTTAATTATAATTAATGATGAATTTAAATACAATATCGAAGTATCCAACTTGACCAGCCATGTCCAAACTCAAAATCGATGGAAAGCAATTATATTATCAAATACGGGGTGATGGAGTTCCTTTGATTATGCTTCATGGATCCTTATGTCGTCACAGACTATGGGATCAACAGCGAATTCTAGCTAATCAGGTCCAAATTGTGTTATTGGATTTACCTGGACACGGTGAGTCAGAATCATTAGATGATGAGATTTCTGTTTCTCGGTTCGCTAATGTTATCGCCAAATTTATTGAGCTACTAGGGCTTAGAACCGTAGTTCCAGTTGGTCATTCGTTAGGGGGCGCGATTGCCATTCAATTGGCATTAGATTATCCCCGTCTCCTGAGGGGTCTAATTTTGGTTGGAACAGGGGCAAAACTTGGGGTTTTACCTGCTATACTTGAAGGTTTAGAAACCCAGTTTGAGGCAGTAATAGATTTAACGATTGGTCAACTCGGCTTTGCATCCGGCGTTAATCCGAAGTTGGTTGAGCTGGCAAAAGCTGAATGTCTTCGATGTAAGCCAGCTATCGGACATGCAGATTTTGTGGCATGTAATGATTTTGATGTGCGTGATCGGATTCATGAAATCAAAGTCCCCACTCTTGTGGTAGTTGGTGAAGAAGATCGGTTAACTCCAGTCAAATGGGCACAATATCTGGCGGACAATATCCGCCACGCTCAATTGAAAATAATAGCGGGCGCTGGGCATCTGGTGATGCTTGAGCAACCGACTAAATTCAATAAGGCAGTTAATTCCTTTCTTCAAACATTCTAGTTATTATTTGGTCTAACTAGTTCTCTTATTGGATGCCGTAATGGGAACCATTAAAGACCTTTATTCTGATACTCAGTCCGCTTCTCTTAAGGGCGGAGACGCTTGAGAAGTTTGGAAGGATGGTCGCATTGGCGGGATCACATGCCACCCAGCTGTTGGCGATTCTTCTAGTCTCCGCCCCCCCGCCACCCAATTTTTCCTGAACATTTCTTATCACAAAGAAAATGTATTATGTTAGCCTAGGTTTCAGAGGTGTAATGCATGCCTGAACTCCCTGATATAGTTATTTTAGCTGAAAGTCTGAACCAAGCACTTAGCGGAACGAAGCTCTTCAACGCAATGATTTATCAACCTAAGGTTCTGAATCGGACGCTTTCAGTATTTAGAACGAATATGAAAGGGAGAATCTTTACAAAGTTTCGTCAACGGGGAAAGTGGGTACTCAGTGATCTTGATAATGGTTCTATTCTTGCTTTTAATTTGGGGATGGGTGGTGAATTACGCATCCATTGGCCACCTGAAGTTCCTGATTTGAAACGGGAACGAGCCGTATTCTCATTCGATGATGGAAGTCAACTCTGGGTTCACTTTTGGTGGTTTGGTCATATTCACCTTCTGAAATCAGGTGAACTTGTTAAGCACCCACAGATTGGTACACTAGGTATTGAACCTCTAAGCGATGAATTTACAAAAGAAAAACTGACATCTATGTTACACGAAAAACGAGGCCGTATCAAGAGCTACTTATTAGATCAAAGGTTCATTGCTGGTATTGGTAATGTGTATGTCCAAGATATTCTCTGGCATGCCCGGCTCCATCCGAATCGAAAATCAAATACACTTCAAGCTAAAGATATTGACAAATTACATAATGCAATTCAGCATGTACTCCGAGAGGGAATACGCTATGGACCGGGACCTGGAGAGCAAGATGTTTGGGGAAATCGTGGTCAATGGGGTAAACAACCCGGATGGCCTCATATTGCCTACAAAACTAACCAAGCTTGTCCCAATTGTAACACGCGAATTGAAGAACTTAGAGTAGGAAGTACAACCAGCTACATTTGTCCAAAATGCCAAGTTTAGTAACCAGGCAATCTATTAATGACAAAAGTTGCGTACATTTCACAATATTGGGTGAATTTTCAATGACCCGCAAAGCAATTCAAGATCAGTGGCCAGAATTGGGGACTGTTTTTTAGGGGTGTGGAAAAAATAACGATTATGGGTTGCAGGTGAAAAGCTATTGGGAAGACGATCAAACGGTTGCACATTGGGAACCCAAACCATATCATTTAGCGTTTCCTGGTGTTCTCTGCGGAAAAAAATTGCCTCACTAATCGATTGTCACTCAACGAATACTGCAAATCCTGCGGCATACAAAGCCGAAGGACGTGATTTTTACTCAGAACCAACTAAAAATTACGTTACCGGTTCCCTTTCGGTGAAACACACTAAACCAACATCAGTGAACAAGCCTGTTACTCTTCGTGCACGGATTACGGAAATCAAAGGAAGTAAGATTACTGTTACTTGTTCATTGTATTCAGAAGGTGTTGAGACGGCGACTGGCGAAGTCGTTGCTTTTCAAATCCGATAAAAGCCATGTGAGTGATTCAGTTTTTGGTAGAGCAAAGGTTATGAGGAACACAATCGCCAACATAGAAATGGTGATGAATCCTTGAAGAAACGTGTACAACCTCATATTCGGTTAGGCGAAGGTGACGTTGCAAAAGTTGTATTTATCGCTGGGAACCCAGATCGGATTCCAAAAATTGCTGCTAAAATGAAAGATGCTGAAGAAATTGGTAGCTATCGTGGCCTAGTTTCATATCGTGCTTTCACGCCGAAAGGAGTAGAAGTAACAGTTGCTACTTCTGGAATGGGTACACCATCGACACATATCGTGACAGAAGAATTAGCGAATCTCGGCGCTCAAGTTTTTATCCGAATTGGCTCCTGTGGCGGAGTAAATCCGAAAGTCAAAACGGGTGACATTGTTGTTGCAACAGGAGCAGTAAGAGATGAGCTCACTAGTCAAAATTATGCTCCGATGTCATATCCCGCAGTTGCTACACCAGAAATCTATTCGGCTTTATTAACCGCCATCTGGGATATTTTCCCTTCCAATCGAATTTATACAGGGATAGTCTGGTCGACGGATATCTACTACGACCAACGGGAGACGGATATGCTCGCCCGATGGACTCGGGCTCGAGTTCAATGTGTTGAAATGGAATCCTCACTTCTTTTCGTATTTGCTCAAACCCGCGGGTTTCAAGCTGGATCCATTTTAGCTTGCGATGGAAACCTCCATTCAAATCAAAAAGGTGAACAAACAGATGAATCCGAACAAACCGGTGAACAAAACCCTTTACTTGTCGAAGCTATCTCAAAAGAGATCGAAGCGGCAATAAAAGCCGTCGATGAATTATACTCATCTAAGTAGACCCTCTGATTCCCACAATGGATACTGATAAGAAGCTAGATGATAAATATACGTTGTTAGGGGATAACTTCCCAAGATTCCTCGGAACCCTTGGCGACGAACCTTTCCAAATGGTTCATAACGCCCTCCACAATATCCATAATGGCTTATCCACAAAGCATGTGATTCCATGGCAAGATGTTTACCTGGTAGACATGATTTCGTGTCCATGTACGCGAGGCTCAACAATGATCCAGAAGGCCCTATCGAAGGTGTGATGGAGGTCTGTCGACGATGTGGCGCTCAGAAACCACTTCAGGGGCTTCTTAGGAAGGGAGCGAAACTCTTCAATGAGAAGGGACAATGGTTAACCACCGTGGAGAAAGCTGTTGTCATTTAATTCTTTTATGTCTCTATCCTTGGATAATCCTCTTCTCAACTCCATTCATCCAAGAAACTAGCAACAAATCATCGCAATTCGTAAAGATTTATGAAAGAACACCAAGAGATAATAAAACACCAATCCATTGGGTGAAAGTAACATGGAAATTCATTGTCATGATATGAAAAAAGGTCAAATCTTCACATGCGATGATTGTGGAATAGAACTTCAGATTATCACCGAATGCACTGAATGCGAAACAACTGAGGGTGCCTGTGGCTGTGAAGCTCCCTGCACCTTTGAATGCTGTGGAAAACCACTCACACTAAAGAAATAACAGTCATACAATACCGTTGTTTCTAAGAGATCAGGATTTGATGTACATCCACCCTTCCTTTTATTTTTTAAAAGTTCACCTACACCAGAAACCAAAATCAACAACATCGATAATTGAATCAATGCTCAAACAATTTTCTGCCAACGAGTTCTCTCAAATCATAAAATGCACACCACGTCTCACCAGTGTTTCAATTACCTCAAGCTCAAAAGGCGTCTTTGTGTGAAAGAGCTTTACTCCGGCTCCGTTTACCACACATTCTACGTCGACCTCCTCATCGCCAGATCAAAGAATAGATTTCGGATATTACTTAACATCAATTTTAAACGAAAGATGCTTCTTTCATCCAGATGAAAGAGAGCGCGGTATCGAAACAAGATTTCACATCCAAACAAATCTTTCAAGTCTAGTCCTAGGGCAGTAACTATTTGTTTTTCGAAGACTTCTATGTTTGCAAATAAGTAAAGCTAAGGGGACCTATGTTCTATGGTACTTCAGGTGTTGATATGGCAGTGGGTAGATTCCAAGTCATGGCTATCCTACAAGCGGTGCGGGCTCATCTACTAGGATTGGAAGTTCCTTCTGCAAAGAGCTGGGGCTTGAACCGGGCAATTTTTTATGCTGCAGCTAAGAGAGGGTTTAAAGGACAAAAACCTGTGAAACGGTCGCGAAGCGAAGTCAAAAAACAACCAATAACTGAAACACATGAAGCGTATCATTTGGGCAGCGAAGTTGCCTTCAAGTCAAAAAAAGAAAAGGAACCTCTTTATTTCACAATTGGTGGGAAAGTTCAAACCGAGGACGAGTTTAGACGGCAAATAGAAGTACGATTTGGAGGCTCCTTTGATCAGGCTTGGAATGAGGCTATAGTCTATGTTAAATCCTTTGATGAAGAAACACTGCTCTCACAAAGTAGGTTTTTCAATTTGGTGTATAAACCAAAACGAGATGAATTCGCTGCAAAGTGGTCTGAACTCATCCAATAAAAAGGAAGGATTGCGTGTGGAAGGCTACTTCCTCCACACTTTTTTCAGGAGTCGCGTTGAGTCTACTAGTGGGCGTTATACTTCTGTTATTTTGTTAAAAAATTGAAACAAGTGGTTTCTTATTGTTAAAGAAGTGAAATTAAAAGAGGATATTCCCCTTTGTGTTCCAATTCAAGGGATTTACCATGAGTGATAAGATTTATGACATCATCATTATTGGTGGTGGACCAGCTGGATTAACTGCTGCTATTTACACCGCGCGGATGGGAAAAAAAACTCTTCTATTAGAAGGGAAAATGTATGGAGGTCGTGCGGCTACCGCCCCCCATGTCTGGAATTATCCCGGATTTCCTGATGGAATTTCTGGCACAGAACTTATCGACTTAATGGTGAAGCAAGCCAACAAATTTGAAGCGGAACTCAAATATGGCACTGAGGTTGTGGATCTTCAATTTGAGGGAAAAATTAAGAAAGTTGTAACCCGTGAGGCAACCTATAGGGCACATGCTGTGATTGTTGCAACAGGTACACAAAGCAAGAAGTTGCGTATTCCGGGAGAAACTGAATTTGTTGGTCGAGGAGTTTCATACTGTCCAGTCTGTGATGGTCCTCTCTATCGTGGATTACAAGTTGCTGTAATTGGGTCAGGTAGTGAAGCCTTTGAAGATGCTTTCTATTTAGCAAATATTGCCAAACAAGTTACTTTGATCACTCATACTCCAGAATTTGAAGCTGGTCAAAAATTTGTCGATGAGGCAAGAGAAAAACCGAATCTTGACTTGATTCTAGGGAAACTCCTCTCTATTAAAGGCGACCAAGTCGTGTCTGCAGTCACCTATCAGCGCTTTGATGATACTTCTGAACAAAATCTCTTAATAGATGGGGTGTTTGTGTCAATTGGCAGTGTGCCTTTAACAACACTAGTGAAAAAAGCAGGAGTTGAAGTGAATACACGAGGATGTATCCAAGTCACCCGTCAACAAGCCACAAACCTAGACGGAGTTTTTGCGGCTGGTGATTGTACGTGCGGAGGAATGCAAATTATCACTGCTGCCGGTGAAGGTGCCATGGCAGGTATGCAAGCGTATCAGTTTACAAAAAAACAATCTTCTAAGTAAACTCGAGCGTAGGTTTGAGGAATGATTACCTATCTGCTGCTTCTAATTTGATGGAAGTACTAAGCGAGTCCAATCAACAAAATCCTGACGTTTCCGGTCAATTCGAGTACTGAGCCAAGCGATTAGATCATGTACCGTTTTGATGGCAGCGGGATGCATCATCATAAACACATCAACCCCTGCAAGAAGAAACATTAAAGCGGTTGTACTTTCCCAAATGGGACCTCGCAATTCACGGGGTCCGAGTTCGGGTTTCTTCATCCAAGCTTCGCGGGCTGCCCAGGCATTAGTGGTTCCACTACTTAAGGGGAATTGTAGTTCCTCGTCGCCCATTATTCCCGCTAAGCGCATCCTTTGCATAATGGTAAAGCTGTATTCAGCACCATATCCAAGCGCGGCTGTTGTGGGGTCAATGATGATTTGGTCAGGTGAAATATAGTCGAGGAGACGACGATTGAGTTCTTTTTGTTCATTGATATCAATGCTTGTCCACGACAAAACTAATTGATCGTGGGCTTTCGCAGCTTTCGCCACGGGTTCCCACATATCAACTGTGGCAGAGGCTAGAAGAACTCGTTCACCTTCAGCTACTTCCGCAGCTAACGCAAGTAACTCTGCGTCTTTTGTAGGGTCTCCAGAACCTCCAACAATGATGGGAACCTTCACATTTTGGAGAATATTTTCAAAGCCCTTCATCGCTTCCTTTGCGCTAGTATCGTTTAGGAGTGGATCTGTACTTATCATATGGTAAGTGATGAGATCGGCTCCAAATTTATCGATGACTAAACGTGCCCAATCCACTGGGTCATCCATGACATCTTCGTAATGCATACGCACTGCTTTGGCGAGTTTGATACGCATATCAAAGACATCGGCCGCTACAACAGGTGGATGCTTTGGTAGTGCTTGGAAAAGGTTCCATGCAGGGGCCTTATGGCCTCCAATCGTAATGGTCTTACTCCGTGAACCCCCTTCACCTTTCGTGGCTCCAAGAGTTATTTCACGTATCTGTCCTGAATATTCAGTTAGGGGGGCTTTAAAACGGGTTTTTAGGAGCTGAGTAGGACGAGTGGGTGCTGGAATTACTGGTGTAGTTGATTGACCAGTAGGGAGTTGCATCTGGATTCCTAATGCCGATAACATCTGTTGCGCAAACTGTTGAACCGCAAAGGCATTTTGAGCTAGGAATCGTCGGGCTTGATCAGACATTCCTGTACCTGCACCTGGAGGCACAATGACTTCGATTTCATCGACATCAATGGTCATCTCTTCCAATTCGAGTTCTTCAAATTTTCCGAAAAGTGCTTCAAGTGGGCCTAGAATGCCCAATTCGGGATTATCTGTTGAGAATGTTATTTCGCTTTTCTCTTTCTTTTTTTCAGGCGACATTATTCATCGCCTCAACTATTTTTTGTCTTTTTCATCCAAGCGTTTGATGATGACTTTCTCAGCATAGATCTTTGCATTTTTGAAGATGATTTGAAACCCAGGAGCTCCCCCAGCAGCAGGCACTGTTGTCATCATTTGACCCGGCATTATAAATGGTTGCGCCTGTTGGCTTGCTGGCACAAGTTCTTCCCTGCGTTCTTCTTCTTCCAATCGTGCTGCAGCACCTGTTTCAACCCAGCGCTCGATAATTGGATGATTGTGGTCCTTGAGGTATGTTTTCAACTCATCAATATTTGACACATCATTTTCTGTCGGAATGATGTCCCTTAAGGTCTCTGGCATGAAGTCATACACTCGATCCTTTATTGACTTTGGAAGCCAAACAATACGCTCCCATCCCCCATCAACAGTCAGGAATTTGGGTGACCGCAGATATTCAATTGCTAGTCCATGGAAGCCAGGGATTTGTCGACCTCCAGCTGTGGAATCAGCCATCGTGGAGAATGGCAATCCATTGACAGCGGTTCCTTTGAAGTCTCGGTGAACAATACCCAATCCATCAACTTCAGGGATGATGAATGCAATTGCCTCGAAACACCCACAACTGGTGTGTGGATTCTCAAAAGCACTATACAAAGCAACATCTGTAACTGCGCCCAGAGTCTTTTCTTTATATGCTTGATTAACTCCCGCATAAACACCCTTTTCTCCATCAATGGTTTCGCCCTTTTTTATTGCAAAGAGTGGACCTTTAGGATCGACTCGAGCAGCTGCACGACCGTCAAACCAGCTGATTGCTCCACAATTCGCATATCGCTGTGCAGTGATGACACACATATGAGTGGGGCTGAAAGACTGGCACAGAGTACACCCATAGAAAACATCAACTTCGTCGTCCTTAAGACCACGTGTACGCTCATCGCGCGCATTATAAGTAGCAATAGCCGTATCGTAGATTTCGTTCATCTTCGAAGCATCAGTGTAAAAGGTGACTTGAATTTTTTCGATGATTGGTAGTTCCGACTTGTACAGGCGTTGGTAGACTTGTCCAAGGATTTTGAAGCGGTTGAAGCCTTTTTGGAAGGATTTTTTCCCAATGCGTATCCAAACGTCATAACGTTGATTGAGGTGCATAGTGCCTTCAACGAAGTTTGTATATTCATGGATGTGTCGCTCAATAACACCTTCGAGATCTTGTTCAATTTCTTTTCCGGCAACCTCAATGAGAATACCAATGGGATGGCTTCCCCCTTCTTCGAGGTCCTTTAGATCTGGACCTATGATTTGAATTTCTCCGTCTTCGATCTCGTTCATTTTCCTAGAAAGGACTAGTTCGAACTTCTTTTCGATTTTGGGTCCACCTAGTTCAACTTGCATGTCGGCTTTGCGAATACGTTCACCTTCGTGAACAACACCAACATCGATTGGTAGGTCTTCAAACGACATTTATTTTGCACCTCCTGTAGTGACAAGGATTTCTTTCAGTGCCTCATTCCAGTTTTGTTTTTTGAGATTTGGAAAACTCCAGGTTGCATGGGGTTGATAATAACGACCGAGAGTTATGGTTTTAATGTGGGGAGAGAAATTGATGAGTCCTGATAACATGAGCCATTCCATGTAGTATGGGTATCCGTAGGTCATAACAAGGTCATGGGGTCCTTTCTTCGGAGCAACCATCCAGTCATGGTCTTGCAGTCTTCCCATGATTTCCATGGCTCCAAAGGAGTAGGCGTTATTGAAGTCTTTTTCTTTGAAAGCTTTGATAGTATTGGCTGTTGCAACAATGGGAATATTCCTAGTGTTGGATAATTCTATGAAATAGTCAATCATTGATTTCTTGCGTGTTTTCTCTGTTAATGCCTGAGTTCCCACAATAATTAGCGGGTATTTCGCTTTCTTTAGAAGTGCTCCAACAACAGCAGTTTTAGTAATGGAGTTCGCTTTCTTTGGTCCACATGTTTCCGCAGTTTGCCATGGTTCAGCGCGCATCATTTTAATTGCCACCTCCATTGCCGCCATAGACCATTCGTCGTAAGTATGTTGGGTCGGGTATGGGCTTTTCTTTCCACTTGTTTTCTTTCATCTGAGCTTTGATCTTATCCTTGAGGGTAATTGGAATATCAAATTCACGTCGAATGTAGCTATGGACATCCTCGGGGAAGAAGCCTTTGTAAGTCTCATGTAAATCGATGTAGTGGCTGAGCTTAATGGCTCGCCCTTTGCTGGTATCGTTAGGTCGGATGGTAAGTTTTGCAGTTAGAACCATCAACTCCTCAAAGTTTTCAACGGCGTAGAAGAGGTGTTCTGGTCCAGGAGCAACTTGTACGCGATCACCTGTTCGGGCATCCCACACCATCCAGTCCTCCGCTCTATCTGCGCGACCTAGTAGCATACGTCGATACTTGGTTCCATGGGGCCCGACTATTACAGGGACACCTAGTCGCCAGAATCCGGCTGCGATTGATGCAGCTTTCTGTGACATTGCACCCCACGAAATTCCAACTGCGCCGACTCGATTGTGAATGTAGTCTGCGATTTCTTCGTAATTACCTCGGAGATTTCGTTTTGCAAATATGCTTGCAATCTTTATCGCTGCTCCTGCAATGTGAGAGTTTGCAACGCAGGAACCCACATTGATGACGCTCCCAGCATCAAAAGTACCAGGTCGTCTCTCATAGATGGATTTGCCTTCTTCATCCTTGATGCCACCTACGGTCATTGCAGCGCACCCTGAGAAGACTACAATGAATCGTCGTCTTGCAAATTCTTCTGCATGATCGTGGATGGCGCGGCCACCATCGGGATAATTGGCACAGCCTACATGAGCAATCACCCCAGGGATTTCGCCAAATACAATGGGTTGTCCTACATTCCGAATTTCAGTATCTTGAATAGCACCGCGACCTGAACGGACCATGAAGGAATCTTGGGTCCATCGATCTTTTGCGGCTGTTACCATCCAACTATGGAGCTCATAATCATTAGGGCAAGCCGATTCACACCTGGCACACCCGATACATTCATCATATACATCCGCAAGTGGTCCGAAATTTCCTTCCTGAGCGGCAAGTACAGCATCCATAACTGGTTGGTCATTTGGACAAGCTCGTACACAGTCAAAACACTGCCGACAAGCTGTGGCAAGTTCTTTTATTTTGGCTTGGCTCGGTAGGGAACCTTTTTTCTTTCGTTTTGGATGCATCTTGATTGCGGTTTTGACGACGACTTCACCGATTTTTTCATAATCTCGGAGATAGACTCCTGGGGTTTTTCCGGAAACAAGGTCTTTTACGATGTCATCCACGTCGTCGTCAGTGCGATCGGGTAATCCCATGGCTGACTTATCGCATGTGGCAATTACTGGGGAATTGACTTTCTTGGCATGTTCGAGGATATCTGCGCGGATACATTGTTCGTCAACGACAACGACATCCGCAAATCCAGCTCGGACAAATCGTAATTGCCAGGAGATGGGACCCACGATTTTTGCTTTTGCTTCATATCGAGTGATATCCCATGCGGTACAACAGATTCCTGCTACGTCGATTTTATCAAAAAGACCTGCTTCGGTCGCGTAGTCCATAATATAAGTTGCTGGTACAACGTTATGGCCGATAGCTAAAATCATGGCTTTTTTGGGGTCCATTGAAGCGATTCCTGCTTCAACCAGAGGGGGTTCTGGGTCTGCTTTTGGAAATCCAAGGGTGGATATCTGGGCGAGATCGGCTATTTCCATTCCGAGAAGGTCGATCATGCCTGTATGGAAGGCCTTGGATTCAAAGTCAATCCAACTGCCTTCTTGGCCTGTGGCTACAGCAGAGAGTGTGTGTGTTAATTGTGTTTCACAATAATCTAGTACTGCTGATGCATCTTCTAAGGTTCGGGGTCGAATTCCTGTTATTAATCGGCTCAGTGGGGCTTCAATTTCAACTCCTTCCCCTTGGGCGAGTTCATAGCGAGGCCCGAATTCGTGAATCAAGTGGTCAACCATATGTCGGGAATGTGCAAGATGAGCCGCACACCCGATATTTGCTGCAGCCAAGACAATTCGTGCTGACTGCGCTTCAATATCCAGTCCACAAGCTCCCCGCTTTCCGCCTGTCAAATCGCATTTCCCAAACGTACACAAACAACACAATTGGCATGCTGGCATATACGCTGGTCGGTACCGAGCTAGAAGTTTATGATCCCAACTACGAAGAGTGGTAACATCAGGCATGGGAGTGGGTCCCATGGGTTCGTCCCAATCATCATCGATGATCCTACCGATAGTGACTTCGACATTTCGAAAGGACCCAAATCCGGTGTCAAGCTTATCAGCTTTAAGTCGAGCTCGTTTTTGTTCTGTCAATGTATATTCATCCTTCGTTCTACGCGCGTTTTTTTGAGCGTGAAGGGATGGTGAAATAGTGGCAGTTTGTCCTTTAAGTTTTGATGCTTCGCCAAGTTTCACGATTATAATGTTGCAGCTGATGTTTGTCTAGCTCAATTTATAGGACTGTAAACTTTATGCTAGATAGTTCCTGTAAGATTAGACGAATCTACTCGAATTTTGTACGATTTGGTTCAATTTACAATCAGTATTTTTCTATTTCATTTGTGAAGAAGGGCAGGCCCTTGACAACGTTGAAGTTTGTGACACCAGTCCTTGTGAAGCGCCACCACCGCCCTGGGAGCTCATCATTGCCTCGACAGTCATCATAGTCATCGTCATAGTTATTGTTGTCTGGTTCATAAGAAGAAGGAAATGAAACTAACTTAGAAGTGCAACCCTCAGACAATACAACAACGAGAATATAAATTAAGGCAAATGTTTGGAGGGTTAATTTTCTATAACTTGATCATTTCTATTAAATTGAGATTGTAGAGTTCATCGAACCATTATATTTTTATACTACCTAATTTAATTATTAGGCTAACCTAATTTATGATTATTTGGAGGTACTTACCATGCCTGACGAACCTAGTGTTAGAATTACTCCTGCAACCTGCGTTTCCCATGACGCAGAGCGCTATACAGTAGAGGCTGAACTCCCTGGAGTGAAGAAGAAAGATGTAGAGGTCCAGGCCACCCAACATAGTTTGTGCATATCGGGTGTACGAGGCGACGTCGAGTATTCGACTTGCTATCACCTCGCTCATGCCATCGACGTTGACAAAACGTCAGCGGAATACAAAGATGGCTTCCTCAACATAACACTTCCATTCCGAGAGGCAATCAAGACAGTTGATGTCAAGATCAACTAGTCAGCCTCTCCCCACTTTTTTCTTCTTTTTTGATTTGAATTGAATCTCTTATGTTAGGATTAGGATGTAATGTAAAAATAGAAAGGATAAAATGCAATATCATAATTAATTCCAATCTGGAAGGGATCTCTTGGAGGATGTTTTCAGTTGAATCGCTGGAAAACATGGATAGGATTTTTGCTATTTACAATTATATTATCCCTTAGTATTCAACAGACAAATCTCCCTACATATGATTCCTTTACTTATTACTATGAGAGCAGGTTAGAGGATGTCATCCAAGAGGACGACGAGGAGGAATTCAGTTCCATAGCTACCACAAACTTCCAAATAACAATCTATCAAACATCGTCTGGCGGTGTATTGATAACAAACTTCAAAGGTTTCCATGTCAGTTTGGGTTTTCGTGATTTGAATCACTCTGTTATACCCATGAATAACATTTTCTCTTTTAAACTAAATTCATATGATTGGGATGATGATAATCGATCTGATTCTACAAGCTTTAATATTTCTCCTAGACTTTCATATCTTACACCTTGCAACTTCTTTTTTCTCAATAACAGTTGGGAAGCACATAATGAAAGCTGGAGTAATTCGGTTTCTGCGATAATTGCAAATCCCACTGTAAATCACTCTCTCTGTTCCTTTAATAATCCCAATAATGGGCAATTTCAAGCCACTATTGTTGTTAACACAGATCGCTATTCTCAAAATGACACTATTGCATTTTCGTTCGCAATTTCATATGCTCCTGATGGAGTTCTTACAAATTATCAGTTTGCCACAGATGAGCATCAATTCAGAAATAATGGAGAATATCATTTGAAACGAACTATTGGGAACAGATTTCTCGCTATGGCTCTCCCAACGGGTTTTACTATGCTGGTCTTTATTTTCATGTTCCTGTTATTAGTCATTGCAATTTCAGTAACTAGTCTTGTTAGTTTGCGGTTTGGAAAAAAACGTTGGAACTAGAAAATATCGTAACTTACCATGTTGGATTCCAAAAATCTTATGTCATTGGAGTATTAACACATTTGTTGTGTTTGAATGATAATCCTAAGTGAGCAACAAATGCCAAAAGAAGCAATGCAATGATGGCAATTGTAGATTTATGTGCTCGAGACAAGTTCTATCGCCTTGGTTAAGCAAGAAAAAATTGCTATATTCTTTCCGAATCCTTCACTTTGATTCATGAATTTATTCGATTGGCACTTTCTTGCCGTTGATATAGGCTTCGGTGACTTGACTGTAGAATTCAAAGGGATGACCTGACCAAATAACAATGTCTGCATCTTTTCCGGGTTCAAAGGACCCAATTCGGTTTTGGAGATTCAAAATCTCTGCGGGGTTAATGGTGACACATTTAAGTGCATCGTCACGGCTCATTCCCTCCTTAATTGCATGCATTGGAAGTAGGGGGAAATAAAGCGCGGGGGTAAGTGAATCTGTTTGAAGGGCTACTTTAACACCTGCATCATTGAGGATTACAGCAGTCTTGAATCCTTTCTCCCTGACCTCAGGTTTTCCTGACCAAATCATTGTAGGTCCAATTACTGCGGGATATTGTTTTTTGGCAAGGAATTTCGTTATCTTGTGCCCTTCCGTGCAATGGATGAGGACTAATCGCAAATTGAACTCTTCAACAATACGAATGATGGTCGCAATGTCATCGGCTCGGTGACAATGGGCGTGAACTGGGATTTCACGTTTAAGAACCATTGCAATGGTTTCAAACCCGATATCCCGTTTAGGTGGTTTAGGAATGGCTTCACCTTTCTCTTTAGCTTCCTTAGCCTTGGCACCAAAGGCTTTCCATTCATCCAAATAATTCTGACCATCAGTGAAGGTTTTACGAAGTAATGCAGCAATTCCCATTCGGGTCATAGGCATTCGTTTATTCTCATGACCATGAATCCGCTTTGGATTCTCGCCCAATGCGATTTTCAAACCTGATGGAGACAAGACGATCATGTTTTCGATAATTGTTTCAGGAATGGGTTTGAAAACAAACGCTTCTCCCGAAATGACATTCCCTGACCCTGGACCCGTATTTACGGTGGTTACACCGCCTTTCAGAATCTCCTTAAGGGATCCTTCAAACGGATAAAAACCATCTTTTCCTCGCATTTCTGGTGTAATCGGTGTAGTCATTTCATTGCCATCTTGACCCATCGGTCCAATTGTTCCATCAAACAATCCATGATGGGCATGGGCTTCAACAAATCCGGGAACTACATATTGTCCATCAACATCGATAATCTTGGTTTTGCTTGGTATTGGAATGGATTTACCCACACCTACGATTTTTCCACGATTAAAAAGAAGTGTTCCTTTTTTTATTCGACCCTGTACAGGACATAAAATTGTTGCATTGGTTATGGCCTGCAAAAAGCTCACCACCATAACATTAACGTGAAGTGTTACGAAAAGCTTTGGGTAGCAATGAAATCCCTCAGTCTTTCGAATTTCTAAGCTTTGGGAATACGGCCCCTGTTCGGTGTTGATATTCCCTATAATCGTCACCGAATCGTTCTACTAAATCCTTTTCTTCGTAATAGATGATGATTGGGCTTGTGATAAGAATCATGAGAATGGACCAAATCACAAGTAAAAGGGAGTTAAGAAATAAAGCGATAATGACAAACCAAGGCATCTCACCCAACATTTGTGGATGACGTATGTAATTGTAAATTCCTCCATACATCTGGGTTGACTCAGAGGGTTCCATGGTTTCACGACCTGCATCCTTTATACCTTTGATCCAAATTGGTGTAAAAACACAGGCAAGGACAACACCGATTAGAATACTGAAGAGCCAGTTTAAGCTCACAAACCATGCAAGTCCTGGAATGGGTAACCAGAGCCAGAGTAGCATGTTAACAACGATGACGATCATAAGAATCCCTGTGATGAACCGATCACGTTTTGCTATTTTCCAAGCAATGGGACCAAATTTCATGGCTCTACTATAGGGCTGGACGCTGCGGATATAAAACCACCAACAAAGAATCGTAACAACATGGAGAATAAGGAAGTTGACCCAGGCGATAATTGGCATAGCTTTTCACTTAAAGCGATGATTAAGCCGGTTTTGGAGTTCTGGGATGAGTTTTTTGATGGCTTGAATAGCCGCTGAATTTGGAGCATAATCTATGGGCGCTTTACCTTCCAGATTTGCGTTTCGAATTGCTTTGTCAAAGGGAATAACCGTTAACAGTGGTATTTCCAATTCTTCTAAAGTCGTCCGAATAGCATTTTCATCGATTTCATCTATGATTTTGTTTCCAACCGCAAAGATTGTATCAACGCCGATATCTGAAGCAAGCTTCTTAATTCGAGCAACAGTGGAAATTGAAGTCTGTCCTGATTCTACAACGGTGATGAGGGCATCCATCCCACGTGTTGTTCCTCTACCAAGATTTTCAATTCCTGCTTCCAGGTCCATGACAAATGCTTCATCACTTCCGACAATGAGGTGTCGTATGAGCGCTTTGAGAAGTGCACCCGCAGGACACATACAGCCTGTTCCACCAATCGTGACTGTTCCGGCAACTAAAAGCGTGACATTATCGGGTCCAGGGACTCCGTATTTCTTCGCAAGGTCGGATACATGTGGATTGAGTTTGAACATCCCACCAAAAGTCTGTTTGTTCATGCCTGTTCGTTCTTCTATGAGCTCATCGTTTTCGGTTAGGGGAACGATTTGTTCGGCAATCTCAGGCGGAATTCCCAATGTTGATGCTAGCGTTGGAGTAGGGTCGGCATCGACGGCTAGGACTTGTATATCTTTTCGTCCCAGAAATCGTGCAAGTGTTCCTGCGACGAGTGTTTTTCCAACCCCTCCTTTTCCCGCAACTGCTACTTTCATGGTTGGCACCGCTATTCGTAGTAACTGGTCATATTGCTTAAAGGATTGTCATTTATCGAAAAATCGGATTAACCGAGATTTGTCAAGAACTGGTCAATTAGTTCTTCCTCGGTGAAAATTCCCTTCAGGGGGTCGTTGAAAGGTTTCAATGCTACTGCTGTGCCATCCATCCGATAGACTGTTCCATTAGTCTCTGCGCCTGTGAGGGCAACAGGAAAAACTATTGAAGATTTTTGCGTGGTTAGAGTAGGATGCGTAGATAGCGCAATTATTGGGATTTCAGAAAGTGCTTTTGCCACAGGTCCGGGCAAGAAGCTTAACGCATCCCAACCAGCAATGAGTGCACAGTCAAATTCAGAATCAGTGATGCTCTTTTCGATTGAGTTAACGGGTTTGATAGGTGTTGAACTGAAATCAATAGAAAATGGAAGCTTATGGGCTTCAAGACTAGCTCTCACAGCACCAATTGTATTACAATACGCTATCATTGGTAAAGTCCAACATTGGTGCTGATCGCGGGTGAGAAGTCTTCTCACTTCAGCGATCAATGGTAGGCTTTTGGAAGAATGAGATGCATGTAATAGGCCATTTCCATAAAATAGGGCAACATTATCTGCTTCCTGAAGCTGTTTGGAAAAGCTAAGAAATTCAATTGTAGGAACGCCAGCCACATTTTCAGGCAAGTGCTCTTGGGTCCCTTCGAGTTCGGCTATTAAAAATTGAAGGAATTCCACATCTCCAGTATTTGGTGATAGTATGAGCTGATGGTTCGCAAGCCGCATTGATTCGGTTTCTCGGATATCTATTACTGATACAACACGGCTTTCACGACCTTCGGGAATATTCTTTCCCATTGGAAAAACAGTATATCGGCTGGCGTGTCGGTGGTGGCTTTCTGCGGGATTGACTCCCCAATAAACAATGTGGTCTGCAAAGTCGCGGACCTCCTCTAACTGAAGTTGTCTGGCTTCACCCCCTTGGAGTTTTGCGTCGTATAGTTGTCCGTACTCAAAGCTTGCTGTACTATCAAAGACTCCTTTTGTGTGTTGGGCTAGCTTCAATCCATTCTTGATAGCCTCTGTTGTACTATTTGACCAGCCCAAGAATAGCGGTTTTTTGCTTTCTAAAAGGAGACTAATGGATTGTTGAAGAGCCGCTTTAAACGTGATTGGGTTTTGGTTATCATTGCTATTTTTCTGTAGGGGTTTTGTAAGACGTTTGCTACTGAAGATGGCATTACAGTATTCGTGACCGAGTCGACAGAGTCCTAACGATTGTAGCTCTGTTTTTTTCTTTGATACTGCTACATCATCGCAGACCACTGAGCAACCACAGCAAACCGTATCTTGCATGTTTTATTCACTTCAATTAAAGGTGAGATCAATGGCTACCATATTTCAATGGCGTTAATATAGCATCCTTGTTCACAGACGCGACAATTCATTCGTTCTGGGGGAAACCGTCGACATTTTTCTAGATTAGTGATTTTCACCCGACCATCCTCGACGCGAAAGACAGTGTCATTTGAACGAGCTGCCTTTCCTGAAGCGGTATCTGGTTCCGCGGAGGCATCCACAGGACAGACGACTACACAATTGCCACATCCAGTGCATTTTGTGTCATCGAGTTTAAGACCAGTTTCCTCGGTATCGAGAAGAGGTGTGATGAGATCATTGAGTTTAGCGTTTTGTTCTTTGTATTGCTCCTCTTCATGAAGGGGCGTACAATCCTTTAATTCCACTTCACGTAGAGCAAGGCGGGTAGCAAAAGCCATACAAGTCATACCACACTTTTTACAATTCGTCTGGGGAAGAAGCTTGTACAACTGCATTGGGTTTACTTTTTTGTCCACCATCTACTTTCGACACAGCCTATTAGTAATGTTTTCAGATTTCTCCCTTTATCTCTTCGGTTATTACTATGAGGTGTAATATACCCAATGCCTCAATAATTAGATTAGAAAACGGTTTCCTAAGTTATCTACAGTGTAAACCCTCTTAGCTTTTTAGTCCCTCTCTGATTGACCAGCCTAAGCGTTTACGCATTGCCCGTGCTACGCGTTCACTAAAAATGAAGATTAGAATCCACATAATAGCTGCTGCCAGTGCAAGATAAACAAGGTTCCACAGAAAGAAAATCAGTGTTGGAGTTAAACCCCAAAGAAAGAAAATTACGAACAATATCAAATTGAAAACGGTTAATTCCCATTTTTCACGAGATGGTGGATTACGCACATCATATAAACCCATCACGATTACCGTTTGCCAAACTAGCAAGAATAAGAGCAAGCTAAAGATAATTGTTAAGAAGAGAAGAGTTATTTGAGCAAGAAGACTGGTTGGGTCTGGAAGCCAATAAAGAAGAAAAATAATAGTTGTGAACGTAAACCCTGAAATAAGAGACAACATGGTCACACGTACTTTTGACAAATCCTTAACATAATCAGAGTATTTCTGCTCGTCTCTAGTCACGTCCCCACCACCAATTACAAATTTCTGTCTTTTTTCCTAAAAGCTTTTGGGCGGTATCGTGATCTTCATTTTCTTCGGTATCGCTGCCCCAGACGCTCTCCTTGGATTCGGATTTGGAGGCACTCTTCTGGCCTTCTTTATGCGAATTGGCGGTGGAATTTATAATTAAATTCGAAAATAGTAACGTAAAAAGTGTTAAAGCACATATTGCTGCCTAAAAACTGGGCGAAGATAAACGGTGACTGCGGTGGCAAAACCTTCCAAAATAAAAGGTAAGATAACTAAACCCAAGAAAACTCGCCGTAAACTTACACAAAAATCACCATCTAAAACGGCATTATTTATTTGTCACTGTGGATCAAATATCGCAAGCATTATCAATGTTGACGCGTTGATTAACCATTACAAGAAGCAACCTAATCTTATTGTTGTTGATGATGCCCACTTTTGTGTAGAACAGGGATTGAATTTAATCCGTGATACAATCCGAAAGAAAAAAGTTAGTCATGTTGTGGTTGCAGCTTGCTCGCCACAGCTTCAAGGTGAGCTCATGAGCCAAACCGTAGAAGAAGCAGGACTAAATCGAGGACATCTTTCAATCGCAAATATCCGTGAACAATGTAGTTGGGTGCATTGGGATAATCCTGAAGCCGCTACCGCAAAAGCCCGTCTTATGATTGATGCAGCAATAGAAATGGCCCAACATGGACTTTCCATCAGCTCTGTTAGCGTACCAATTACCAAGCGTGTACTTGTACTGGGTGGGGGACCCGCCGGTGTTACATCGGCTCTTCAACTTGCTAACGCAGGTCATGAAGTCGTTCTTGTTGAAAAGAGTGGGTTTTTAGGAGGTCATATGGCTAAATGGGACAAACTCTTTCCTAGCCTTGATTGCAGTTTGTGCATTTTAGGACCTCTCATGACAAAAGTGGAAAATCATCCGAAAATCAAAGTTTTCACGCTAAGTGAACTCACAGATCTTAAAGGAACACCAGGCGCATACCAGATCAATATCCATCAAGAACCTAGGTATGTTGACTTGGAAACTTGTAATGGTTGCAACAAGTGTCTTGAAATCTGCCCGATTGAAGAACCCAATGAGTATAACTATGGAATGGGTTCTCGACAGGCAATAATTCGTCCTTATCCCAGCTCAGTACCATTAGCTCCCCATATCGACATGGAAGCTTGTGTTGGTTGTCAATCCTGTGTTGGTGTTTGTGAGAAAGAATCCATCCGGTTTGAGGATATTGAACGCGATCATACCTTCAATGTGGGTGCAATCGTTGTTGCAACGGGTTTTGAACCTTTCAATCCTCAAAATCTAAGTGAGTACGGTTATGAACGATATCCGGATGTAATCACTGCACCAGAACTGGAACGGTTACTTGACCCTGCAGGACCTTCTCGTGGTGTCATTGTTCGTCCATCAACTGGAGATGTACCAAAACGAATTGCATTTGTACAATGTGTTGGAAGCCGGGATATCCGGATTAACCGACCCTATTGCGGTCGTGTCTGTTGTACCTATGCTGTCAAAGAAGCGGTTCAACTTCGTCTCGCCCAGCCCAATTCTGAAGTATTTATTTTCTACACTGATATTCGAACGTTTGGAAAAGGGTTTGAGGAACTTTACGAACGAGCAGCTCGTGAACATGGGATTACGTTTATTCGAGGACGGGTTGCTGAAATCGAAGAAGATCCCAAAACCAAGAAGCTTCTTATTCGTGCTGAAGATACCGAACTCTGTGAGCCTATCGAGTTCCCCGCCGATTTAGTCGTTTTGAGTGTTGGAATTGATCCTGCTCCTTCTAATCTAAAACTTTCAACTTTACTTAACATTCCACTGGATGAGAACAACTTCTTTTTAGAAAAACATCCCAAGCTAGATCCAACTGGAACTTATTCGTCTGGGATATTTCTAGCCGGTACTTCCCAAGGACCTAAAGATATTGCTGATTCTGTAGCACATGCTGGACTAGCTGCTGCTCAGGCGTCTTCTCTACTACATCGACGTAAAATCGACTTAGAAGTCTATGCACCCGTGGTAAATGAAGCATTATGTGAGAATTGCCTGTTATGTGAAAAGACTTGTGATGCAAACGCTATCTCATTTGAAACCTCTGAATTTCCCAAGATTGATGAGCTAGCTTGTACAGGTTGCGGAGCTTGTGTCGCTGCTTGTCCAACCGGGGCTCTTGATTTACCAGGATATACTCGACAACAACTTCTCTCTGCAGTTGAAACGGCCTGTCAAGATAACCCTCTACAACCCATTATCATCGGATTTCTCTGTAATTGGTGTGCCTATGCTGCAGCAGATAGAGCCGGCGTAAATCGAATTCGCTATCCACCACAAATGATTCCGATTCGTGTGCCATGTACAAACCGCTTGGATGCTTTACTCATCCTTGAAGCTTTTAGCCAAGGAGCAGATGGAGTAGCAGTCTTAGGTTGCTATGAAACCGACTGCCATTATCGTACAGGAATGAGAAGGGCAAAAAATCGTGTTAACAAAATGTTACCTCTACTAAAAGAAATGGGAATTAATCCCAACCGCTTAATCTTTGGAAGCACATCAGCCTCCGAGGGAGCCCGGTTATCTGAGATTGTTACTGATTTTGTCAAGACCATCCTTAAAATGGGTCCACTCGGCTCGGAGCTAACCACTACAACGAAAAGCCGTTAGCGTAAATATTCAAATCACTTTTTCGCTCAATATTGTGGGGAAAAGAGAATGATAGTCACCTAGCAAAATGATTTTTAATCTATAGTAGTCCAATTTTCTTCAAAGATTTCATAACGAGGTTTACGTCGATTGCAGAGAATCGATGGGCTGCTTTTAATTTTGTTACTCTTTTCGATAAACATTCCTTTGTGGTTTTTTCCACCTTCGACTCTTACTTCTATTCATACACACAGCATTCAAACGCTTTCTGGAATCTATCTTAAGCGTGAAAATGATCAAATCTGGAATCAATTCTTTAATAGTCACGAGTCACGAGAGGCACACTCTATTATTGAAAGTCGATTGGGTGGATTTGTAGTAACTGGATACAAAATAGAATCAACAGCAGGTCTTGGAGATGAGCATGTTTGGATGACCAAAATAGATTCTGATGGCAATATTGAATGGGAACGTTTGTATGGTGGCAATTACCGCGGTAGGGGACAATCAGTGATTGAGTGCCAGAATAATGATTTAGCTGTAGCAGGAGTTATTGATAATGGATCCTCTTATGCCTTCGTATTTCGAACAGACCCTGATGGGAATCTAATATGGGAACGGATTCTAAAGTTCACTGAACAACAAGAAGCCCACGCAATAATGGAATTACCAACCGGAAATTTAGTTATATGTGGGTGGGCTTGGCATTACCGACCCACAAATCCTTTAGATGGCCTCGCAATTTGTCTTGATGGAAACGGTATATTACAATGGTACCGTGAATACGGGGGATTAGAGGACGAGTGGTTCTATTCAATGTCCTTGGTAGCGGATCAAGGAATAGCTTTTACCGGACTCACACAAAGTTATGGAAATGCAAGGGAAGGAATGTGGGTAGTAAAAACCGATTTCCAAGGTATGGTCGAATGGAATCGAACCTTTGGAGGTGCAGGATATGATCGGGGGAATAGTATTGTTAGTAATGCCCTTGGTGAATTGACTATCGCGGGATTTACACAAGATATCGAAACAGATCGCTATGATGCCTTAGTTGTTCATACTACATCAAATGGGGCTCTACTTTGGAATCAAACTATAGGTCTAGAATTAGATGAGATAGCTCAGGCGATTACCCTCTGTTCTGATGGAGGTTATGCTTTCACAGGCGAGATATCACAATCCGGGGATAGTCTTTGGACTGATATGATCGTCGTTCGGCTAAATGATAATGGTGTTGTTCTTTGGCAAAAGATCTATGGTGATCAAGGCAATGATTTTGGAATATCACTTATTGAAAGTTTGGATGGGGACCTAGTTATAGCAGGTTTTACTTCCAGTTATGGCTATCAGGGTGGAACTGCTTGGCTTACTTGCATTCCTAATGCTCCGCCACCGGCAATTAACCCGCGGCAAGTGAATCTTCCTTTTTCTTTTCTGGGTATAGTCTTGGCTCTGTTTGTTCTTGGAATCGCTGTGAGTTTGTATTTCAGAAGCCAAAGAGAGTTAAAACAACGAATTAAGGCTTGTACCTAGGATGGGAACAAGCATTATAGGCAAAGATTCAGAAAGCTTGAATAGCAAAACACGTGCGAAGGGACCTTCTTCATGACTAAAGTCCAACGAGATCGTATCATTGTGGGCGAACGCCCCAAAGTGACCAGTGAAGTCTTAGATGATACAAATATCCGCTATAATTGGAAAACCTCGTTACTCAATAAAAATTTCAAATATGATCTTTCACGATGTGTGGGTTGCAGCCTTTGTATTCCCTGCCCATGGGACGCAATTACTTTAGGTCCAATACAAGAAATTGCTGCAGGGCGCCTTGAAGGTGCTCCCTTAATACTTATTGATGAAGACAAATGCACTTTTTGTGGACTCTGTGATTCAGCCTGCTTATTCAATGCAATCGAAGCCCGATTTGATGATGTACCTGCTGACAATCAATACTCTAGGCTCAAAGGAAAACATGAACTCAATGAAGAAAAATGTGCACCCTGTGTATTATGTGCCAAACTTTGTCCTCGTGATGCTATCACCGTTGAAGTTAAGGTTATGCCTAAGACTCAATTAGTCTCTTATAAGGATCCAAAGGCTGCCAAACGTGTTGCCGATGGAAAACCTGATGCAAAGGGAACAATTGCTATTGCTGAAGACAAATGCACCTGGTGTGGACTATGTGAACTCCTTTGCCCCGAATGCATTACTATTTACTGGTCGGAGGAAAAACCTAAACCTCCCGATTTTACTCCTGCTTTTGGAATCCGAGTCGACACGACACAATGTGACTATTGTGGACTATGTGAAACCATCTGTCCTTCCGATGCAGTAAAAGTAACCTGTGATAAAGCCCCACCACGAACCATCAAAGAGCCAAAAGTGAAAGGCTCTATGACCATTGACGAGGGACTTTGTGTCGACTGCACCCTTTGTGCCCAAAAATGTCCTTATGAAGCCTTAGATGTATCATTACCATTAACTGGCGCTGTCGAAATTCAGAACCTCGAAAAATGTGACCCCACTGGGTGTGTCAATTGCTTCAATATCTGTCCTACGAAGGCAATCTATCCCACTGGTGATAAAGACAAAATAGCCATCAATAAAGAAATTTGCGTTTTTTGCGGGGCTTGTGAAAATGCTTGTCCTGAAACGGTGCTTAAAGTTACACGTAACAGTTACAAATTATCCCAAATTGAGAAAGCCAGAGACTGGGAGCGCGCACGTGCGAGAATGTTTTATGACCATCTCGTTGGGGAAGAAACACCGCATAAAGATATTTACCAGCGTGTAATCAAAACCCCACCCATAAAACATTCACCAAGAATTCAAACAAAATCGGATCAATGGTCAACAGAAAAAGTTAGTCGGCAAAAAGCTCAAGAACGTGTACAAAAACTTCAAGAAATTATCCAAAAGAATTGGCGTTTACGGTTGCTTTTCGAACGAGGTCGCGTTGACCCGCTTTGTACGGCAATCAAAAATGAAGCTCTGAAAAAACGAAAACCAATCCCCAGCAAGAAAGGTATTCCTTCATCAAGGAAAAAATAACCAAATCAAGATGATTTCTTGTAGTTTCACTAGATCATTTCGAACCTAGGGGAGTTTTTCAATTGGCGTGATTGGTCTTTTAGTTGACTTAATAATGACTTGAGTACCTTGACTAGGAACCATCGATTCTACGACAGCAAAAGCCCAAGGACCCGGTTGCATGACCACAATTCCTTCAGGTTGCTTTTCATGAAGCTTTGCAACCACAACTACACTCCCAATTTTTGAACTCACTTCCACCTTTTCTCCATCAGCGAGGTTTAGTCGCTGAGCGTCACGAGAAGCAATAGTTATTCGCGCTGCACGTTCTTGATACTCTTTCGAAAGGCTCCCTTGACCAGCCTGCAATTCATCAACATCCAAAGCTCGGGCAAGAATGAGTTGAACCTCAAGATGAGGGTAGAGGAAATCTCGTAGCGCCATAGGATTTCACATACTTCATATTGGAATAAATTTCGTTTTTCTTGTTTCCATAATCAAAACATAAAGCATAATAGCCTTTTCCTCTGAAGCGTTTATAAAGAAAATTAGCCGAGCGGAATTGTTGAGATGACGCATCTTGTCCTATTCTGAATTTATCCGTCCAATCCGATCCTATTTGACTTATACGCTTATCCTCCTAAACACCGTCATCTTCATCATTGTCTATACAATTGAAATCCAACTCGGATATCCAATCATCACTTACGCCTTTGCTTTGATTCCTATGGAAATTGTATTAGGTCAAAGCCTGTACACGCTTGTTACAAGCCAGTTTTTGCACGGTGACTTCTTTCATCTTCTTATCAACATGTATTTTCTCTACATCTTTGGCACTGTAGTTGAACGCGAAATGCATCCTTTCAACTATCTGGCTCTTTACATCTTTGCAGGTATTGTTGGCGGACTAGGTCATATTCTCATTGTTTTTACTCTTGGAGCTTTCTTTGACCCTTTTAGTGTCCATATTCCAACCATAGGTGCATCAGGTGCTATTTTTGGTATCATGGCTGCATATGCTTATCTTCTCCCACGACGTCCTGTAGGGGTTTCTGGTGATACAGGACGTACAATCGCTGCTTGGAATATTATTATCCTTTATTTTTTCCTCGAGGTCATTCAAATGTTTCTTGCCTTTGGTTCTGGAATTGCCCACGGAGCACATGTATTCGGATTTGTGGGCGGATTCCTCTTTGCCAACACTTACCGCTACATTCGCGTTTGGAGAAATCGATCTAAACCTGGGTATGAATATGATCCATACGAATATTATGTTTGAATAGTTGAAACTTGGGATGTTCATGTCATTACAGGATATTGTGGCAATTATTCCAATCCGATTTCTTCCCTCTTTGAAACATCGACTTGCACAAAGCATGGATGAATCACAGCGGAAAAAACTAGTGAAATCGATGCTTGCCGATGAAATCAAAGCCATCGGTCAATCAGAAATGATTACTCGCATCGTAATCGTAACAAGTGATGAAGACCTACTCATAGCTAATCCTCCTCCTAGGTTTGAAATTTATCGAAGTGTCAATCAAGGACTTAATAGAGAGCTAACAGAGTACATTAAATTTCTCAGTCGAAAAGGAAAAGGTCATGCCTTAATTATTCTCGGTGATTTACCACTTATAACAGGTGCAGTACTCGACGAAATCATCTGGTCGGGTCTCCGATCACATCGACCTGTAATTGCAAAAGACTGGAAAGGCTTGGGCACGAATGTTTTTTTCTTTAGCTATCCACCTACCTTTAAACTCCATTTTGGCAAAAATAGTTTTGAAAAACATCTCTATGAACTTGAATCAAAAGGAGCTTATCCCATTATCTATCATGCGATGGAAACCGCTTTGGATATCGATGATGATGCTTCAATCCATCAACTCCTGGTGCTGTCTAAACTTGATAAAAAAATCAAAAAACTGAATACCTATCTTCTCCTTCAAGAAGATGAAAAATAGTAATCAAGGTGGCATTATGAGTAGCCACCTTGTTGAGTCACTTGCCAAGAGGTTTTTCTAACTCTGAGAAATCAGGATCAATATCTGTGAAGTATAGAATAATCGCTGAAATTACTAGAAATGTGGCGAATACGGGTCCCCACCAGAAGAAGCCATAATTTACTGGTGGTGGACCTGGATCGATTTGGAGCAGTAGTAAGAACCAGCCAAGAAAGGAGGCTCCAAAAGCTTGAAACATATTCAAGGGGACTCCTTGAAATCCTTCATACATTCCCGCACGGGCTTCACCTGTTTCAAGTTCATCCTTATGGGCAAAATCAGCAATCACAGTGTATCGCATCAGATAAAGTGTGGCAATACAGCCACCAAGTGGAACACCGAATACAATAACCTGCACAATAACGGGTCCTAGTATTGGCAATCCAAGGATGACTGTTAGTGGAAGTATAAGGGCTAATAGAATAAGAGCTCCCATTAAAACGCGTCTATTACTAGTTCGACGAACGAGCATTGCCAAAAAGAAGGGAATTATCATCAGAGCTAGGAAGAACACACCGGCTGATATTGCAAGTTGAGTGAAATCTAGAAGCAATCCATTTTGGAGCATGGGAACAATGATTGAAGTAATCGTTGAAAGTGTGATAGACCAGAATCCTACAATAAAAATCCATTTCAAATAGTTTCGATTTTTAAGGACTGTCCGTGTTTCAGCTGTCATTGAACGTTTAATAGGTTCAATACCAGGTCTTGAACGTACAAAGAGAATGGATGGCATATAGAAAACAACACAAAGCATCGAGATTGTCACGAGCACAATGAGACCAATTGTCGTTGGGAGTCCAATAATTGGGATGAAGAGAATTCCTGACACAAACCCTAACACCACACCAGCGCCGGTACCAATCCATGATGCAGTGTTTTCGATAGCTGCAACATTTGGGCGCTCATCTGGCTCTGCAATTTCAGGGAGCCAAGCTTGGTATGCAGTGATTAAAAATGCATAAAAGAATTTGAATAATGCAAGCGTGAAAAGATAGTAACTAAAAGTCATGAGCTGCCAGTTGGGGTCAGTAATTGGATCTGGGGAGGGTGGAATAATCCATTGTGGGTAAAATATCAGAAATGCTGTAATGGCTAGCGCTGGAGCGCCAATTATAATAAAGGGACGTCTTCGGCCAAATCGGCTAATTGTTCGATCACTTACATATCCCAATACCCAATGAGAGATTCCAATAACGATGAAACCAATGGCGGCCGCGAGTCCCGCGTAGAAAGGGTTGAGCAGGAAAAATGAATAATAGATGTTAAGTCCGGCAAAATCAACAAATGTCAAAAGTAATGATGAACCTGTTCGACCCATACCATAGGCAAGGCGTCGAGGATAGGATAACATAAAGTCATACAATCCATTGAATTGATTAGTCTTGATTAATCCTCATAGGTTCCCTTTAAGATAATATCATAATGCAATGGACACTAGTAAGAAAAATCAATACGTTTATTAGTTTCCTGCAAAGTCGTGGATGCAGTTTGAGTGGTTGAGCTGAAGCTACGAATAATTTGAAACCATCATAAACTTGAGGTATTCGAAATTGACAACCAAATGGGTCTACTTGTTCAGTGAAGGTAACAAGGATATGCGTAATCTCCTAGGCGGAAAAGGAGCCAATCTTTCCGAGATGACAAATGCCAAGCTTCCTGTACCACCCGGATTCATAATTACCACTGAAGCCTGTAATGCGTATTTTACTCATGACAAACAGTTTCCTGAGGGTATGTGGGATCAAGTACTTGCTGCAATTAAGACACTTGAAGAAAGCACGGGAAAACGTCTCGGGGACTCAAGAAATCCTCTCCTGGTCTCTGCACGGTCCGGGGCTCGTGTTTCCATGCCTGGAATGATGGATACAGTCTTGAACATTGGATTGAATCAAAAGGTCTTGAAAGGGTTTGCGGAGCTTACAGGAAATGAACGGGTTGCTTGGGATGCCTACCGACGTTTGATTCAGATGTTTGGAAACATTGTGAAAGAAATTGATCGCCATAAATTTGAAGCCATTCTTGATGAATACAAAGCAAAGACCTCAGGTGGTCGCGACACAGATCTTACTGTCGCCATGTTAAAAGATGTGGTTCATGACTTTAAAGCCCTCTATAAAGCCGAATTAGGGAAAAAATTTCCTGATGAACCTTTGGAGCAGATTCGAGAGGCAATTGGAGCGGTTTTCAATTCATGGTTTGGCGCTCCTGCTACCGCTTATCGAAACGCCGAAGGCATCCCCCACGATTGGGGGACAGCTGTCAATATTCAGACCATGGTTTTTGGGAATATGGGCGAACGTAGTGGAACAGGTGTAGCCTTTACACGAAACCCAGCTACTGGTGAGAAGATAGTCTGGGGTGAATATTTGCTAAACGCACAAGGCGAAGACGTTGTGGCAGGAATCCGCACTCCACATCCTATTAGTGAGCTCGAAGATGATATGCCCAAGATTTGGAAGGAATTCATCAAGATTTCAGATCGATTGGAACGCCATTATCGTGATATGCAAGATTTGGAGTTTACAATTGAACGAGAAAAACTCTGGATGCTGCAAACACGCACCGGAAAACGAACGGCGTTTGCCGCAGTTAAAATCGCGGTTGATATGGTCAATGAAGGGTTAATTAAAAAGAAGGATGCCATTTTAAGAGTTAATCCTATACAGATTGATCAATTTCTGCACCCCCGTTTTGATCCTGAAGCCGTTGAAAAAGCTAAAAATAAAGGTAATCTTCTCGCATGGGGACTGAATGCATCTCCCGGAGCAGCCACTGGACATGCTATCTTTGATGCTGATACGGCAGCAGAGCGGGGACAAGCTGGCGAAAAAGTAATCCTCGTACGACCAGAAACCAATCCTGATGATGTTCATGGCATGATTGAATCACAGGGGATTCTGACACAACGGGGAGGAATGACCTCACATGCTGCTGTTGTAGCACGTGGCTGGGGTAAAGCTTGTGTAGCAGGATGTGAAACAATCGCGATTGATATGGATACTCGCAGCTTCCGCGTTGGTGATAAAGTCGTCCGTGAAGGCGACTATATTTCAATTGATGGTACTACAGGAGCTGTCTTCAAAGGAAAAATCTCTACCATCGAGGCGAGCTTCGATGAAGAAAGTGAACTAGTGACCCTACTGACATGGGCTGATGAAATCCGAAAGTTGGGAGTTTGGACCAATGCTGACAATGCAAACGATGCTGCTCGTGCACGGGCTTTTGGTGCTGAAGGAATTGGCCTCTGTCGAACCGAACACATGTTCTTCGAGGAAGAACGCCGTCCCCTTGTTGTCAAGATGATTATGTCAGAAGATGAATCAGAACGCCAGATACTGCTCGATCAACTTCTTCCTTTTCAACGTGAAGATTTTGAAGATATCTTTCGCGCGATGGATGGATTTCCCGTTATTGTTCGTCTTATCGATCCACCCATGCACGAATTTCTTCCAACAAAAGATGAACTCAATGAGGAAATATGTCAACTCAAACTTAATATCAAAAACAATCCAACTCCAGCTAAACAAAAACGCCTAAAAAAGAAACTCAAAGAAACAGAAAATCTGTTAGATATCGTTGAAAGCATGTGGGAAGTCAATCCCATGATGGGACTTCGCGGCTGTCGTGCTGGCATATCATATCCTGGGCTAACTGAAATGCAGGTTCGAGCAATCTTCGAAGCTGCATGTAACGTAACAAAAGAGGGAATTAAGGTGTATCCGGAAGTTATGATTCCTCTAGTCAGCCACGTGAACGAATTAATGCTAGAACGCGAGAAACTAGAAAAAGTCGCCAAAGATGTGATGAAAGAGAAGAAGTCTCCGCTTGACTATAAATTCGGATTGATGATTGAAACCCCACGAGCTGCCTTGACCGCTGATATTGTGGCAAAATATGCGGATTTCTTTTCCTTTGGAACTAACGATTTAACACAAATGACGTATGGTGTTTCTCGCGATGACGCAGAAGGAAAATTCCTTCGCCATTATATCACATGGGGAATTCTCCCAAACAATCCCTTTGAAATCCTAGATCGAGATGGAGTTGGTGCCCTCATGAAAATGGCAATCGAAAAAGGACGAAAAGCGAATCCTACGCTCGAAATTGGCGGATGTGGTGAACATTTTGGTGAACCCAGTTCCGTTGAATTTTCTCATATTGTTGGTCTCAACTATGTCAGTGCATCACCGTTTCGTGTACCCATTGCAAGATTAGCAGCCGCTCAAGCTGCCATTCAACACAAATATGGCAGAAAATGACATAGTATCCGAAGGGTTCGTCTTGTCAAAGCCACTAAAGATTCGTCCCATGCGAAGCAAAGATTGGAAAACCTTCCATCAGCTAGATAAAGAAATTTTCGATCAAAAAGACCAAATCGCTAAGGAATTTTTCAAAAAACGTATTAAGACTCCCGGTTTCTTTGCAATGGAAACACAACAGGGAGACCTTATTGGTTACCTAGTGTTAGGGCGTTTTACCAACGAGATTGCACACCTTGGGCGGATTGGTATTCGGAAATCTGAGCAAGGCAAAGGTCTAGGCTCAAGATTAATGCAGCACGCATTAAACTGGTTTCAGAAAGAAAAAGGTGTAAGCCAAGTCCAGTTATATACTCAAGTAGATAATCTGCACGCTCAAGGACTGTATAAAAAATTTGGATTCAACATTATCGGGCAAACGTGGCACTATTTTATTCCCTTCAAAACTCTTACCGCGTCAGGTCATTATTCAGTTCATCTAATTAAACTAGCGGAACACCAAATGGTTGCTAATCTCTTTCCCAACTCCCTTCCTATAGGGGCAATAAAACGTTTCAGAGAAAAGGGCCAAGATGTCTATACCCTCAAAGACAGCTCTGGTCGCATTGTGGGAGCTACTAGATTCACTCCCAGTTTTCCCGGGTGTTTCCCTTTTGAATTACATCCTCTCTCAGGGTTTGATGATTATGTTCTGGCATTTCAACCGCTTTGTGATCCTCCTTCAAAGGTTCTACGAATAACTTTTCATGAAAACAAACACCTTGCTGCACTCTGTGAATCACGCGGATACCAGTTACATCACAAACTCTTCAGAATGCAGTTATTACTGCAAAAATAAGAGGGAGGTGGGGGCTCGGCTTCTACAAGTTATATCGTTTTATACCTCGGCGTCGAAGGAAAAATAGATGAGTAAGACTACGACGATGATAACAGCGAGTAAGGTGATGGCTCTTGAATTGTTTTGTTTTTAAATGATTGATGAATAAGGCTAAATACTGCGTTTGAGCCCTTTTTTAAATTAGATTTTGTGTTCGAGGTGTAATGAGAATGTCGCCGAATGAACTTCCAGTTGAAAGTCAACCGAATGCGTTGCCTGATGAAATTGATCCAGAAAAATATGTCATCGCGACCTATTATTTTGGGGCACCAATTGGTTTGCCAATTAAAGATATCTGTGAGATGGCCGCAGTGGAACAGAGTACGGGAACATGGGTGCTCGTTCCTGGGGAAACGCCGCAGATGCGTAAAAAACATGTTGCCAAAGTCATTGGCATCTATGAGGGACCTTATCATGAGTATAGTCTACCCAAAGATGTGACTCATCGCCACTATATTGTACAGGTCGCATTTCCATGGATAAACTTTGGTCAACAAATACCGATGCTTCTCTCAACGGTTGTTGGCAACATTAGTATGGGGGGACGTGTCAAAGTACTGGATCTTCGTTTTCCAAAGAGCTGGTTGAAAGGCTTTCAAGGTCCCAAGTTTGGCACAAAGGGTGTGTTCAAAGCTCTAGGAGTGAAAAGGCGTCCCCTACTCAATAACATGATTAAACCGTGTACAGGATATCCACCAAAAGTTGGGGCAAAATTACTTTATGAAGCGGCACGAGGTGGAGCTGATATTATTAAAGACGATGAACTAATCGCGGATCCTGTTTTCAATCGAGTCACCAAACGCTTACCTCTCTATATGGATGCCATTGATAAAGCTAATTCTGAGAAAGGTGAAAAAACCCTCTATACGGTTAACATCACAGATCGAATTCCTAGGCTTATGGAAAATGCTGAAGCTGCCTTAGAACATGGTGCCAATGCTTTAATGATTAATTATCTTGCAGTGGGGTATAGTGCGGTTCGTCAAGTCACCGATGATCCCAGTATCAATGTGCCCGTACTCGGACATATGGACATAGCCGGTGCAATGAGTTACTCGCCAATTAGTGGCCTTTCAACCCAGCTTGTAATAGGAAAACTCCCTCGATTGGTAGGAGTAGATATCGAAGTATTTCCCGCACCTTATGGAAAGGCCCCTTTGCTCAAACAACGATACATTGAGATGGCACGCGCAATGAATTACCCCTTGCATCACATTAAACCCACAATGCCCATGCCTAGTGGTGGAATTACACCAGGTCATGTACCCATGGTGATCGAAGATTTAGGAACTGAAATCATGATAGGAACCGGAGGCGGAATTCATGCCTTCCCCGCTGAACATGGTGGACCCTCTGCAGGTGCACGCGCTTTTCGTCAAGCCATTGATGCGACAGTACAGGGAATCTCTCTCAAAGACTATGCAGAAAATCATCCGGAACTACAAGTGGCATTAGATAAATGGGGAACCGGTAAAACCGGCTTCGAAATGTAATATCCACTACGGGAAGTACAAAAACTGATTCACTGAAAAAGAGAGAGGGAAGGTATCTCTCTAAGAAGATACCTTGTGCTATTTATGTCGACGTACGATGAAAATCGCACCAAAGGACAGCATTAGCCCAAATACCATCGCCTCGATCGGGAAACCTGGAATGCCTGGGGGAAAATCAATCGGTGGGCGCTGGGAGTGCTTTAAAAGTAATTGGAGCTATCGTTGGAATCCCTGTAGACTCACTTGATTCAAAATGAAAAAGCATAGCACAGAGAGCAAAGAGGATAACAAAACTACGATTATATCGCATATTTGAAACCTCGATATAATCAAAAGTACTCAGATTCGAGTAATCCCCATAAAGATTCCTCAAACCGCTATTAGGTATGTAGAACATTTGGCTCACAAAAGAGCAAAATTACGAACTTGCCGGTTCCCATGAACATATTATACGCGTGAACTTGGAGAAACTAGTTTTTTCATTCTATACCGGTGAAAACTGATGAAAGTTTCAAGCGCACTTCTTTTAATAATATTTATGCTGGCACAGTTTTTTGTGCTTCCTCTTGCTGTAACGAGTGTTTCTCCAGGAGTGCTTGCTCAAAATGGTAGTATGGAATTTGGAACAAATATCCGCGTTACAGATGGCTTTTCTCCTTATTCAGATCAAGTTGAACCTACAATGACTATCCTTAGTGATGGACGAATTCTTGTGGGTTGGAAAGAAGCTGATTCTCATGACGGGCCTGGTCGCCGTGTTGGGTTTGCTTATTCGACAGATGATGGAATAACTTATTCTCCGAATATTCTCATGACGCGTCTTTCATCCAATAATTTTCAATCCGATCCATGGCTAGTCGCTGATGGAAATGATAATGTCTACTTCATTTGGATCGAGTTCAATGATATCGCCCAGAATTATTCGCCTGAAGGCATGGGAGTTGCTAAGACAACTGATGGTGGTGATACTTGGGAAACTCCGGTTAACGCTGCAGATACACCTGAATTTGACGATAAGGAAACCGCTTGCATTGATTCACAAGGAAATTTGTATATCATCTGGGATCATTTCACGTTAAATGAATCCTACCATATCCAAGATGTCGATCTACGACTGACAAACTCAACTGATGGCGGCGCCACCTTTTCCCCTACTACTATCCCTGCTGAACCAGCTATCCCCTATATTCATTGCTCCTCAAATGATACTCTCTTCATTACCTATATCAATGGCACAACTGATGAAGCTGATGATACTCAAATCTTTCTAACACGATCAGATGACCGAGGAGTGACATGGACACCCAGCATTCTTGTCAATCCTGTATATCCGTTAGTTGACTTAATTACCGTTGTTAATACCGATAGTCAACAAAACGTCTATGTGGCATATGGAGCAGGCTCTAATAATGCTCCCAATTATGGAGAAATCTTTGTTATCAAATCAACTGATGGCGGTCAAACATGGGCTGCACCCGTACAAGTCAATGATGTTTCCACTGGAATTCAACGAATGGTGGAAATGTATATCACTGATGATGACACGATTCATATTGCCTGGTTAGACGCACGATTCGGGGAATGGAACATTTTCTACAGCTATTCCACGGATGGAGCATCGACATTCTCTACTAATGAACGAATCTCTGAGGTAGGATTCTCTTTAACCTTCTCTCGACCTGGCGACTATTTTTGTATGCGCCCCGCTCCCACCGGCGAAATGTGCATCGTCTGGACGGATGGTCGCAACGGAATTGATCATGATATCTATTTTGCACGTCAAGGGCTGTTCCTCGCACCAGTATTTCCGCTTCCCCTTGAAATAGTAATCCTCATTATAGGTATTATTGGAGTTGGCATCATCATTGTGGTGATATTCTATATTCTAAAAAGACGTCGAGGTGAATAGGTGATTAAATTGGATTGTGGGATGTCCACAATCCTTCTGTTCTTTTTTGATGTAAAACAAAGTACCACTTATAATCTTCCGGCAACGTATTATTTTCATGAATCGTTAATGCGGGATTGTCTATGTCCAATCTAGCTCCAATTAGTCGGGTAAATCGTTCACGTAAAGCTGCAAAGACGACTTATAATCGTTATAGTCTTTTGTATGATTTCATTAGTGGTTCATTTGAAAGGCAATATGCAATGACTGGGCTAAGAATGCTTGATGTACAGTCAAAGGAATATGTGCTCGAGGTTGGATTTGGTACAGGGCATGCCTTGGTGTATTTGGCTCATCTTGTTGGACAGAACGGAAGAGTAACTGGAATTGACATTTCAGAAAGAATGTGTGGAATAGCTCGACAAAGAACAGAAAAGGCAGGAATCGCAGACCGGGTAACCATTCATTGTAAAGACGCAATGAAGATGCCCTTTGGAGCTGCTCAATTCGATGCGATTTTCATGAGTTTCACTCTTGAGCTCTTTGATACTCCAGATATTCCACGCCTGCTTAAAGAATGCAAACGGGTTCTCAAGCCGCATGGACGGATTGTAAACGTATCACTCTTAAAACAAACAGATGAATCTCGAATTGAACGCCTCTACGAGTGGGTGCATAAACTCTTTCCACAATGGGTGGATTGCCGTCCGATTTATGGAAGTCAAGCTTTGGCGCAAGCTGATTTTACCATTCTTGAAGTGAAGGTTCAACCAATGTTTGGTTTGTTTGTAGAACTGGTCCTTGCCAACAAGTCAGGTCAGTAGTCTAAATATTGCCACAAAGAAATTACAAAAAAGCCGATTAAAATCGGTTCACAAGTAAGTCTAAATTCAAGATAAGTATGATGGTAAATGCAAATACAAGTATCAATTCTAAACTCACCCAAGAATTAGTTGGAGGATTGAATATGATCCAATCTGCTTCCGGACTCAGTGAACAATTACGTAGAAAACGACAGTTGCTAGTGATTTTTATCGGGTTGAGTGTCTTTGCGTTTCTTTTGGTTTTCATTGGTGTTGAAGGATTCTTAGGTCGTGCTTTCATGGAGCTCTATTTTGGACAGTATTTACCTCCTGAAATAATCGCAATTCTCCCCGCTTTTAATTTAGCACAGTTGCATGACATTGGAATTGTTCTTGCATCGGTTGGATTTGTGTTCCTCTATCTTCCCATTTCGCTCACTCTAGTTTTCATTGAGAAATCCGATGCTACCTCAAATCGATTTGAAAGTCGCCTTACTCATTTCCTGTGTCATTCTGATTTTTTTAAAATTCTTGGATTCTTTGGATTGTTATTAGCAAGCATGGGTGTATGGTTTTGTATGCATCAGGCATTTCTCTATCAAGGCGAATTTTTGAAAGGTACTCTACAATCGAATATCTACGTCTTCCTCATCTTCGAAATCGAGCCGCTTCTTCTTCATACAATTGGAAATCTTTTTGTTATTTATGGGCTCATTATTATTGCCTCGATCAACGCTATTAGAGTTGTACTTGGGTTCTTTTCCATAGAGGGGATGTTAGTTTGGTGATAGGACAACAAGAGCGAAAAAGAAGACACTGGTTTCACCGCATAAGGACAATTGAACACGATTGGATGTTCTATACACTAGCGTTCATTCCCTTCTTCATAATCACTTTCGCCGTTTGGATATGCCTTGATGAAGCTATCTTTGCCCTTCGCTATCGTATTGTAATTCAATGGTCTCTTTTCCCATACTTTCGAGTTTTTCCGGATTTGTGGCACTACTTTGGTATTCTTTTATTCATCAGCGGGATGATCCTTACAGGATTTACTCTTCTTCTCAATCGGAGCCCACAAACTGAATCAAGTAATAGAAGTGACCGAATTCCGTGGTTTCAAATTTTCAAGCAGTTCCGACACTGGTTAAACCAGAAACCAGTTCTTGTCATCCTTGGTTTGATTGGTCTAATAAACTTAGGTGTAGCAATTGCATTCATGAACTATGCGTTTACTTCACAACTTGGATGCTCAGCAGTGGGACCAGGTATCCCCTGCTTCGCAAGCCCTATCGGTATCATTACCATTGAATCCCTCTACTTACACCAGCTAGGTGATGTCTTGGTCGCTGTCGGGCTGATCTTTATCTTCATTCTCATTATTCGGGAACGTAGCGAAGACTAGAATAAGGTTTCACTTAATTACTACGAAACCAAAGCCTCAATGCCCCGAAGGCGAAGATAACTGGCTTGGAGCCGCAACTCAGCTGCTAGCTGAGTATCGCCACTTTTTTCATGCATTGCTGCAATTTTTTCTAATGTATCTGCGGCCTTAGAAAAATCTTCATCGCCAAGACTCTGTTGAAGTTGCATCTCAAAACAGGCGAGAGCTTGAGACTCGTATTTATGTGGTGATCGATCTGCCTTGTGCGCAATCTTCGCTGCTCGTTGATACAACACACCAGCTGCGAAATACTCTTGGAGAGTTCTCTTTTTCCGTGCCTCTTGGATATAACCACGAATTTTTGCGACATAAACTTCCGTGCTCAAGCTCTCCACAGCCGGATTCACGGTTTACATTCCCGTGACCTAGTAATATATATACCGAATAATTTCCTGCATAAGTGTTTCTTTTGCAGATTTTGCTCATCATAAGTAGATACGGTTAAGTACGCCCTGCTGTTGGTCCTGGTAGGCATGTCACCAGCCAGGTTCAAGAACCGTCCCCACCTCATCAAAGAAGGTAAACGGGATGCATCACTGTTCAACATATTTTTAGATCTCTGCCAATCTCACATGGCAGATGCCTCTGTGCAGATGTACACGCGCATCCTCCGCAATTTTCAGCAATTCCTCAAAGATCACAAATTACAATTACGGCAGTTAAGAAGTGAAGATGTTGATGTGTGGCTTCAGCAATGGCAAAACTACCAACCGTCTCAACGGGTGTATGCTCATATTCTTCAGCGGTTCCTCAATTTCTTAGGATTACTGAGTCCAGCACGTGGCTTGCAAATAGATGTGCCACGTCCTCGGAATAATAACCGTAAACAACTGCGCCGACAATTGATTAGTGAGGAGGACT
>CAYFXC010000005.1:27226-162281 GCA_964347045.1 uncultured archaeon | reverse complement strand
CAGTGATGTGGAGAAAATCGATCCCAAAGAGGCAGCCAATTATGATGCAATATTGATAGGATCACCAACACATTTTGGAGGGCCCGTTAGAGGTATTAATAGGTTTATTGATAAACTTGGCAAACTTGACTTGAAAGCGAAATGGGTCGCTGTTTTCGACACCTATCTAGGAGAAGACTTCGAAAAGTCTGTGAAGAAGATGGAGAAGAGAATAAACGAAAAGGTTCCCAGATTGAAGCTAATAGCTTCTGGTCTGTCAGTAAGAGTTGATGGAATGAAGGGACCAGTCACAGATGGAGAGTTCCCAAAATGCATAGATTTCGGAAAAAAAATAGCAAATCAACTTAGGACTTGACTCTGAGATATCGGAAATAAGATCGAAATCAGTGAATAAGCTAAAGAACCACATTGAGTAAATTCACTTTTTTTCAATGCGCCAATAATGCTGGCCGATGATATTATCTTTTTTCAAAGAGTTGAGGACTCCTTTTATATTAGCGCCTGTTCGATGAGCTTGCAGAATAAATCCGGCGTTTCGAAGATCTCCAATTGCTTGGTACCCCATGACCTTACCATCACAAAGAAGAAGTTTCCTGTAAACCTTTTTTCGGTGGACCTGGGACACTTCACAAGCCCCTATCTCTTTTGAAGTCTGACCGATACTAACCACAGGTGTCTCGAAGATGTTAATCAGGTTGAGGGCATCAGATCCCTGATAGGAAACCTGTTGACCAACCATATTTTGTGCTGCGACACGACCCTGGGCAATAGCATTGGGCCATATTGCATTGACTCTTAATTCGTTCGTAGCACGTTCTAATGCTTCCGCAACGTCTCCGGCAGCATAAATGTTTTTCACATTGGTTTGCATGTATTCGTTGACTAGAATTCCTTCATTGGTTGTGATTTGAGTTCCTTTGATGATGTCAAGGTTTGGACGAACACCCACAGCCACGATGACCAAATCGCATTCAAGTTGTTTTCCATCAATTCGTACTCCTTGGATGTTATTACTACCAAGAATTTGGCTTACACTAGTTGAAGTATGAACTTCTACATCATGTTCCTGCAGTAGTTGGTTCACGATTTTGGCTGTATCTTCATCTAGCATTCGAGGGAGAAGATGACTTTCTCTTTCAATGATTGTCACTTGGACACCAAGGCGATGGAGCGCTGTAGCACTTTCGATACCAACAAATCCCCCGCCAATAACAACTGCATGTTTTACTTTGCGTTTCGCTCTCGCTAGGATGTCTTTGCTATCTCGTAGATTTACCAGAGTTACGACACCATCTTTATCAAGCCCTTCTATTGGAGGTTTGATTGCAGATGCACCAGTAGCAATGAGGAGCCGATCATAAGGAAGTTCTTCCCCGGTTTCGAGGAGAACCGAGTTGGTCTGAGGATTCACCGCTGTGACATTTGTGTCCAGTTTCATTGTGATTCCAGAGTCTTCAAAGTATTGTAGGTCAAATCGATCGAGATATTCTTCATCAATTTCTCCAGCGACGAAAGAGGGAAGAGAGAACAACGCGTAGAATCGCGTATCCTTTGTTATTAGCACAACTTCAGAGGAATTTTGATGTTCTATCAGTGTTTGTACAGCACTTAGCCCAGCAGCTCCGCTTCCGATAATCACAAGGCGCATATGAATCCTCTCTATTCCCAAAGATAGCTAATTTCTCATAAAAATACGCTGGGTAGTAACTCGTATTTTTGGCGAATGACAGATTTTTTAACAACATCTTGCATAACCACTGCGAGGTGACGCTTTTGGAAATCAAAAAAGTCTCAGTCATTGGTGCTGGACTCATGGGTCACGGCATAACACAGGTCCTAGCTCAGATAGCTGGATACGAGGTGTCCTTGAAAGATATCAAACAAGAATTCATTGACACAGGCATGGGTCGAATTCAATGGAGCCTTGGAAAACTTGTTGAAAAAGAGAAACTCGCTCAAACCGATGCCGATGCAACACTCCAACGAATTCATCCTACTCTTGATATGAAAGAAGCAATGAGTGACACCGATTTCGTTATCGAGGCAGTTCCCGAAAATCTAGAGCTAAAAAAGAAGATCTTTGCTGAAATAGATCAACTTGCACCACCGCATGCAATACTCTCATCGAACACTTCCTCTATCAGTATTAGCCGCATAGCCACGGCAACAAAACGCCCTGATAAGGTCGTTGGTATGCACTTTTTTAACCCCGTACAAATAATGAAACTGGTTGAAATTATTCGGGGAGATAAAACATCAGATAACACAGTATCAGTGGTTAAACAAGTATCACAGAAAATGGGTAAGGAAACCGTGCTTTGCAAAAAGGATTCACCAGGTTTTATTGTCAATCGGATACTAGTTCCTGCACTCAACGAAGCCATCTGGTTACTCCAAGAGGATGTTGCTGAGCCAGAAGATATTGATAAAGCCATTAAGTTGGGGTTGAACTGGCCAATGGGACCAATCACGCTCTTGGATTATGTAGGACTAGATACCACCCTTTCCATCACAAAAGTATTCCAAAAAGAGATGGATGAACAAAAATACGCAGCAGCGCCATTACTTGGAAAGATGGTTAAAGAAGGCAAACTAGGTAGGAAGACAAAGCAAGGATTCTACGATTGGAACAAATAAACTCTAATCCTATCTTGAACCCACCATTGACTCAAAACCTCGCATTGAGGTGGAATTAGGGGTTATTTGAGAAGTGAATCTGGGTTATTTGTCGAGCTTTTCACCACATTTTCCACAATGTGTAAACTCGCTTGGTAGGTATTGCGTTCCACAACTGGGGCATGTCTTTTCCCAAGGTCCCCATTTGAATTCAGGTGATTTACCATCCGCAGCTTCTTGTCGGAGTCGCATATATGCTGGAGGTCGTTTCTCAACGAACGCCCACATACCTTCATGGGGTTCTTGGGAACTGAAGTGTACACTGAGCCAGTCTCGAACACTTGGCCAGGTGAGAGACCAAACAAAGTCTTTCCAGAAATTAGTTTGAGCCTTGGTAAAACGAAGACATTCAGGGAATTTTTCAAGAATTTTCTTTGACCACTCAGCTATGGTTTCATCTAGCTTGTCATAGGGAACAACTTCGTTTACCAGCCCCCAATCCTTGGCTTTTTCAGCACTGATTCGATCGCATGTAAACAGCATTTCTCGGGCTCGTCGATCGCCAATAATGATTGGTAACCACTGAGTTGCGCCCCCTGCAGCGACACTCCCGACACGAGTTCCAACCTGTAATATTTCGACATGGTCTGCAGCGATTGCTAGGTCGCATGCCATTTGAAGTTCATTGCCACCACCAGCAACAATGCCATTTAGCCTGGCTATTACCGGTTTTCCACAATGCCGTAATAGATGTAGAGCGCGTTCAAAAATCTCGCACCATTTCCAGAAATCTCTGGGTTTCTTTGTATACTTTGTTGCATATTCTTTTACGTCACCTCCGGTGCAAAATGCTTTATTGCCTGCACCGGTGACAACAATGACACCTACTTCATCATCCCATGATGCAGTATGAAGGGCATCACACATTTCGTTGAGTGTCAAAAGTGTATATGCATTGAATTTGTCCGGGCGATTGATTGTAAGGGTGGCGACCCAGTCTTTCTTCTCGTAAAGAATTTCTTTGTATTTGGGTTTTGCCAACATAACCACCAAAGTAGTTGGGTTAATACCGAATTCTCTTATTTGAAGTTTCTACTTGATACGACAATTTTCAATAGGCATAAAAAACACTATGAAAATAGTTAGTTTATATTTTGACTTCAAAGTGTCTACAAATCTGAAAGTTAATGTGAGTTAGGCAGGTACGAACACGTAGGAATCAAGACCAAATGATTTCTTTATCCTAATATTAATTGGTGTTCCAATTTTGAGGTCTTCAAATTTCGAATTTTCTACCCGAGCAACGACTAGTATCCCTTCTTCGAGTTTCCCAACAGCAAGGATGTAAGGTAACAATTTCTTGTATGCGGGAGGTGCAGCTCCAACAAGGGTTTTTGCGTAGATTTCACCAGTTCCTTTCAGTTCAATCCACTCAGCAGCCTTTGCTCCACATTGGGGACAAGTTGATTTGGGTGGCCATAAGACACCGCACCTAGGACATTTGGTTGTGGTGAATTTGTTTTGAGCAAGGTTATCCCAGAATTGCTTGATTTGAGTTTGAGGATAGACAAGAGTGTAGGGTATATCCATGGGTTGTTCGGTCATCTTAGTTCTGCCTCCGAAGAATATGAACCACGTGATGTGTCGCAAAGCCGCTTAGGTTCTGGGTGATCCCTATTGTTGCACCATCGACTTGACGAGGGCCGCCTTCACCACGAAGTTGTTCAGTTACTTCGACAATTTGGGCAACTCCTGTAGCACCAACTGGATGTCCTTTTGATTTGAGACCTCCAGATGGATTGACTGGAATTCGACCTCCTATTTCCGTATCCCCACTATCAACGAGTTTCGGGCCTTCACCCTTTTTGCATAGCCCAAGATCTTCATATTCGATGAGCTCAGCGATGGTAAAGCAATCGTGGGTTTCAGCTAGATCCATATCTTTGGGTGTGAGTTTTGCCATGGAATAGGCATTTTTCGCAGCATTAACTAATGCGCGCCAAGTCGTAAGGCTCTGCATATTCGAACAGTTGAAGGAAGGTTCCATAAACTGTCCTGAACCGATTACATCAACTGGAGTATCGTTGTATTTTCTCGCATCTTTTGCGGGGACAAGAATTGCAGCAGCTGATCCATCTGAAATCGGACTACAGTCGAAAAGATTCAGTGGGTGCGCAATCATTGGAGACTCAAGGACGGTTTCAATTGTGATTTCCTTCCGAAATTGGGCAATGGGATTTTTACTACCATTCTTATGATTTTTCACAGCAATCTTAGCTAGTTGCTCTTGGGTCACACCATACTCATGCATATAACGTGATGCAATGAGGGCAAATCCGGAAGGAGGAATCATACCATGAAAACTTTCCCAGGTCAGATCTTCAACTAGGCAAAGATTGCGCATGGCTTCAGGGGAAGGCACATTGCACATTTTTTCCACACCAGAAACAAGGGCAGAGTCTGCTTGTCCAGACGCTATGGCAAAGAAGGCATTTCGAAACGCTGCACCTCCACTTGCACAGGCCATTTCAACTCTGGAGGTAACCTTTGGCGACATACCAAGAAATTCAGCAGCAAGGTTTGCTGGATGAGCCTGTTCAGTGAATCTTTCTGATTGGGCATTAGCAACATACAGTGCTTCAATATCTTTGGATGCTAGCCCCTTCATATCTTCAAAGGCATGTTCTGCTGATTCGACAATAAGCTCACCCAAAGAAACGTCATCACGTTTACCCCATTGAGTGAGTCCAACTCCAACAACAGATACAGGTCTCATTCTAATTCACCATTCAAACGGAAAGGTGTGACTCAACATCATTGCACGGTGCAGTCTTTTAAGTGCATTTAACAGGCTACTTCCCCTGGAAGCTATTTCGAATCACGAATTGAATCAAAGGCTTCGGGATTTTCAACGGAAGACAAATCACCTACTTCTTGGTTAAGATATACACGCTTGATTAATCGTCGAACAATTTTACCTGATCGGGTTTTTGGTAATGCAGAAACGAATCTAACTTCTTCAGGGAGGAAGGGTTTGCCCATGGTTTTTCCGACGTATTGCCTTAATTCTTCACGGAGATCCTCGCTGATTTCAAATCCGGATTTGAGGACAACATAGGAAATGATTCCAGCCCCTTTGATTTCATGAGGAACTCCAATTGCAGCGACTTCGGAGACCGCCCCATGGCTGATTAATGCTGTTTCGATTTCTGATGGTCCCACCCGTTGGCTTGATACCTTGATGACATCATCAGCTCGCCCTAAAAGGAACCAGAATCCATCTTCATCAACTTGAGCAAGATCTCCATGCCACCAGATTCCCGGAAATTTTGACCAGTATGTTTCGATATATCGTTCTGATGCATTCCAGAAGCCTCTTGTCATTGAAGGAGCAGGTTTACGACAAATTAGTGTGCCAATCTCTCCTCGAATGCTCTTTCCAGCATCATCAACGCAATCTATAGCCATCCCTAAACCGGGACCACGTAGGGTTCTGGGCTTGAGGTCATTGATTGGCATGGGACTTAGGAAACATCCAAAGATTTCAGTTCCTCCAGACAGGTTGATTATGGGGAGTTTGCCTTTTCCAACCGTTTCAAAATACCAGAACCAACTTGTATCATCCCATGGTTCGCCAGTAGAACCTAGAATGCGAAGAGAGCTCAGGTCATGCTTCTTTACCCAATCATCGCCTAACCTAATGAGATATCGAATGGCAGTAGGTGATATGCCAAATGCTGTTACATTATGGTCGTCTACGATTTTCCATAACTGATCGGGTTCAGGATAATCAATTGCACCTTCGTAGATGAGATGAGCAGCACCTTGATGTTGTGCTCCAACGATTTGCCAGGGACCCATCATCCATCCAAGGTCACTCAACCAGAAAAGAGTGTCAGTTTCTTTGATATCACAATAATACGTGACTTCTTTTGCTGCCTGGGCTAAGGCTCCAGCATGGGAATGAACAGTACCTTTTGGCTTTCCAGTTGTACCTGAGCTATATAACACCATTGCAGGATCTTCTGAATCCATTTGTTCTGTAGGAGCAGAAGTTTCCATACCGTCAATGACATCGTGCCACCATAGATCTACAGCTCCATTCCAAGGAATTTTAGTACCTAGACGTTTGAACACAACCAAATGGTTGATTGATTCGATTCCGTCGATACTTAAATCAGCATTTTGTTTAAGAGGAATTTGTTTTCCACGTCGATTTGAGCCATCGGCAGTGAAGAGGATTTTTGCTTCCACATCTTGGATACGAATTTTTACTGCAGCGGGACTAAACCCAGAAAAGATTGGAACCCCGATTGCTCCAATTTTATAGCTCGCTAATAAAGCCATTACAGTTTCTGGGACCATTGGCATGTAGATTGCGCAAGGATCACCTTTCTCAACACCTAATGTTTGCAAGGCATTTGCAAGTTTACAGACTCCTTCATTTAGTTGTTTATAAGAAAGGATTCGTTCTTCACCAGTTTCACTCACCCAAACGAGAGCTGTTTTTTCAGCGCGTTGTGATTGAACATGACGGTCTAGTATGTTGTGTACGATGTTAATTTTGCCACCAACAAACCACTTAGTCCATTCGATTCCTTTTGAGTCGTCCATCACCTTTGAATAGGGATGATACCATTCAACGCCAAGATCCTTGAGAGCGGCATCCCAAAACCACTCAATGTCTTCTGTACTTCGATGAATTAGTTCATCATATGTTTTGATGCCATGTTTATTCATAAAGTGGCGAATATTGCTGTTGGTTTGATAATCGCCCGTTGAATGCCAAACAATTTCAACCATGCCGGAACACTCCGAGGATTATAGTAAAGTGTTATCGTTCGGTCTTTGCTCATATTTCTTTGTGCTGATGAGTATGAAACAATAAAACACTTTTTACTGAGGACGTCTGTATTCGAAGAAAAGGTGATCGATTGTGACAAATCGTGTTGCTATAATTGGCGTTGGGCAAAGTAGTTTTGGAAAACGTCCAGACTCATCAATTCGAGATTTAACGTTTGAAGCATTTCATGAAGCCATTGAGGACACCAAGAATTTAGGTAGGACAGATATCGATGCTTCTTTGGTTGCTACTGCAGCAGGCTATGATAAACAGAGGTCACCTGCAGCCGTTATTGCTGAACATTTAGAATTGAATCCTCACCCGACTTTTCTAACTGAAGCTGCTTGTGCATCAAGTACAGTTGCGTTACGGACAGCGTGGTCTTTTGTAAAATCTGGTCTTCATGATGTTGTTGCCGTTATTGGTTATCAGAAAATGACAGATATGACATCAGAGGCAATTCAAGAGGTGATGGGACGCGCTGGTGACGTTATGTTTGAATCCCCTTTCGGGACTAGCATGCCTGCATACTATGCCATGTTTGCGCGAGCTCACATGGATGCATATGGCACAACTGAGGAAGATCTCGCGAAAGTATCCGTCAAGAATCATTATTACAGCCAATTTAATCCAAAGGCAATGTTTCAGAAGGAATTCACCTTGGAGAAGGTGTTGTCAACCCGTGTAATCGCTAGCCCATTAAAGAGTCTTGATTGTTGTGCAAACGCGGATGGTGCATCTTGTCTGATTGTAGCAAATGAAACGAGGGCAAAGAAGTTTGCAGAACAACCTGTTTGGATCAAAGGGTTAGGTCTAGGATCGACACCAATGTCTCTTGCTGGCCGAAAACCCCCCTTCACTGGTTTTGAAAGTGCGCTAGAAGCAGCTCGTCAAGCCTACTCTATGGCTAGAGTGAAGCCCAAAGATATCGATGTTGCAGAGGTTCACGATTGCTTCACAATCGCAGAACTAATTGCTTATGGAGATCTTGGATTCTGTAAACGTGAAGACAGCCCTAAAATGATTCGTGATGAAGAGACATATCTTGGTGGACGAATTCCCGTAAATGTGGATGGGGGACTCTTATCAAAGGGTCATCCTGTCGGAGCAACGGGAGGTTCACAAATTCGAACCTTAGTCCATCAACTTCGTGGTGAAGGTGGAAAAGTGCAAGTTGATGGTGCGAAAATCGCGCTTGGTCATAATGTTGGTGGTATCGGAATGTATACGAGTGTGACCATTCTTGAGGTATAGTTCTGAGGTTTGAGGTGAAAATAATGGGATTTGAACAGTTTGGTTTTGTCAGTTATGTTTCACAGGCAAAAATCGGTGAATTCACTGAATACTTGAAAAATAATCAATTAATGGGAACGAAGTGCAAAAAATGCGGAAGAATCTATTTTCCGCCACGTGGTGATTGCACATCCTGTTTTGGTGATGACATTGAATGGGTTGAAATCAAAGGTGATGGCAAACTCGTTACTTACACCGAAGTAAATTTTGCACCCACGGGATTCCAAGAAGATGTCCCCTATATCCTAGCACTTGGATTGCTTGATAGTGGCCAACACGTTTTCGCACGATTTTCCAAGGATCTGTCATTGGAACAAATGAAGATTGGGATGGCAATTCAACTAGTACCGTGTAAAATCGATGAAGAACGAGTGTCGTATGAGTTTCAGATACCCTAATTTGATTATCGGAATTCAGGTATAACCTTAGTGGCAAAGAGTTTCAGGGTATCCTTGAGCATTTTGGGGGGAACAAAGAAGTTGACAACCATATGCTGAACACCCGCCTTTTGATAAGCTCGGATACCTTTGATAACATCTTCTGGCGTACCGAAGAAAACTGGGGCTTTGTCAAGAACTTCATCGGGAATCTCTTTTGCCATCGTTAGCAATTTTTCAGTAACATCTGAGTTCATGACCAGATTCCAAGTCATATCAAACTCGTCTGTAATATCATGATATCCTAATCGATGAAGGATACGGGGTCGCGTTAGGAAATAGATTTTCGCCCCCAATCCCACACTTTTTCGAGCTGTCTCGTAGTCGTCTGCTACGACTGTAAAAACAAATGCAGCCGGTTCAATTGCATTCGGATCACGTTCTGCCTTCTTTGCGTGATCTCGGACAATCTGTAATTTTTCTGCATATTCGTCAGGAAACATGCTTGCTGGAACCCAACCATCACCTAATTCTCCAGCCATTTTCATAGTTTTAGGTGAGTTGGCAGCTATCCACACAGGAGGGTTAGGTTCTTGAATTGGTCGCGGATGGAGGAACGCATTATCCAATTTGTAATACTTACCTTCATAATTGGAAACCTCTTGTGTCCATAACATTCTCATGACTCTCACTGCTTCGCGAGTGCGTCTGAGGGGTTTCTTGAGATCAATTCCGAAAGGGAAGAGATTCATAGCCTCGCCTAGTCCGACTCCCACTATAGCTCGTCCATTTGAGATGTGATCACAAGTCGTAACCATCTGTGCTAAAGCTGCTGGATGGTGACGATATGTATCACCCACACAGGTGCCTAATTTTACATTCTTTGTCTGAGTAGCCACAGCAGAGAGTGCTGACCAAGCTTCTAATGCATCCCATCGTCTTATACCGAATCCAACCGTGTGATCTGGCATCCAGAAAGAATCAAAGCCCATTTTTTCGATATAGGTTGCGGTATCAAGGATTCTGTCCCATGCGGACGGAGTACTCACCACTCCAAATTTCAATATGTTTGACAAGTTTTTTTCACCTATTTATCTACTACTTTGGGTTCGCGCTTTTCTAAGAAGGCTCTTACACCCTCTCTAGCATCTTCAGTTTCAAGGAGTTTTCTCATATATTGGGCTTCGATGAACAATCCTTCTTCAAGAGTGCGTTGAGTTGCTTCCTTGAGTGCCCGTTTAGCGAATTTTAATGCCACGAGGCCATGACGAGCGATGCGCTCTGCTAGAGCCCTTGCCGTAGGTATTAGCTGATCAGGTGGGACGATTTTGTATACAAACACCCCCATTTTTGAAGCGGGTAAAATTTCACCGGTGAAAATTAATTCCCGGGCAAGTTGGGGATTCATCCATCGTTGTATCCGTTGAGTACCACCCCATCCTGGAATGACTCCCAATTTGATTTCAGGTTGCCCAAATTTCGCTGTTTCTGAGGCAATAACAAAATCGCAGGCCATTGCTATTTCCATGCCTCCTCCAAGGCAAAAACCATTGACGGCGACAATAATTGGTTTTGAAATCCTTTCTAAAGATAATGTAAAATTCTGACCTACCCTAGTCAACGAATCTGCCTTATCGGCATCCTTTCCCTCGAATTGCTTAATATCAGCACCACCAATAAAAAACCGGTCTCCCGCTCCGGTGAGGATTACTACCTTGGTATCATCCTGATCAAGTTTTGAAAATGTTTCTTCAAGAGCATGAAAGACATCAGGAGTCAGTGTATTAGCAGGTGGATTTTTTATTGTAACAATAGCAATCTGCTTCTCTTTTTCAAGTTCAACAAATGGCATAACTTTCTTGGTCCTTCAGGTTTTTTGAATGAGTAACACAAAGAGTTTTGAAGTCTTAACAGTTTTGCGGATATGAAATTTCATTTGAAATCATTAGACTAATTACGTGATTCCTGCATAGTGCAGCGGTCTATACCCAACGGATTGGGGCGGATTTGGCTAGTATTGGTACCGACATTAATTTCGGAATAATTATAGCTCACCGATACGAAATATTTCCTGTTCTATTCCAGAATACTGGGATAGGATCTAGGCTTCAGACTGCGGGTGCAATTATGAGTAAATCCAGTCGAAGTAGAAAACATGAGAAGACACCAAAACGGCGTGCGACAAATGTGGAAACGCCGGAAGATTTACCAGAGGCGATTCACTGGCTTCGAAAGGTATTGGCAACTTCGTATGCGATGAATGAGGAAGGAATTATACGATTGAAGGATCAATTCAATCTAATCTTTGATGATCACATAACCGAATTTGATCGTAGACTTAAGAGGGCAGACTTTGAAAATAAGGATGTAGTACAGGAATGTTTGGCTGCCAAAGAAATTCTTGGTCATCTTCTAGCTGTTTGTAAATACCTGGAACGAATTTTAGATGCCAGAAACTTAACAAAGAACAAAACCTCTCGGCAAAGAGATTCAGGTGCACTCTCGCGTTTATTGCACAGGGATTTAACACGGGAATTACGAACCTTTTCACAACGATTAGAACACACATAAACAATTCAAGCAATTTAATTTACTAATAATACGAAGAACCGAATTCAATAGGTTTGGATTCAGATTCCTAAAGAAGTTCATTCATTTCTTCAGAATAAATTAATTTTTTTGGAAAACCGTTAGCAAAACCCTTTTGGGAATTCGATACAATTGAGAGTTTTAGATATTATTATCTGAGTGCCCTTAATAATTGGAAACTAGTAATGGATGGATGACGCCTATGCCAGGAATTTCTTCACTAATTGGATCATTGAAAAAAAACCTATCTGTGGTAGATGAACTACAAATTTCAACACAGCGAGAATTATCGGTGATTCTTACCCAAATTAAACAACTCCAACAGTTGGCAAATCGCCTCCAAGAGATTTGGGATGAACGAAATGCCATGGAGGAAGAATTGACTCGGGAGGCTTCAGCACTGGAAGGAGAACTTTCAGTTGAAAGCCAAGAGCGGGTGAAACTTGAATCGACGAGTGCCGCTCAACAAAAGGTCATTGTTCAAGCGAAGGCTGAAAGGGAGAAACTCCAACGGGAACTAGCTGAGATTGAAAGAAAGTTAGAGAGTTCGGAAGACGAAATAAGAAATACTGACAGAGCTCTTCGTAATTTGGAGAAGAACATGACTAGCGTGGACGAGAAACTAAGTTCTTCAGACGAAAAGCTAGCAAATCAACTTCAAACCCTAGATATACAAGTTACTGAAGCTCGAAATGAAGCTGAATTACAAAATGCCAAATACAAAGCATTACGATACCTTCTACAGCAAGGTATCATTACGATGCCAGAGGCAAAAGTAGCAGTGGAGCTCAAAGGGAAGGACACTACCACCTTAGATCACATACAAAAGACCACTTTTATTGGACTTTTTAGGGTGCGAGAAATAATTGAACAGCTAGCCGAACGAAAAATCGTCAAATTAGAAAAAGAAACAGAACAAGTGAAAGTACTCAAACCAATTGATTTATAAAAAAAAGAAAGTGAAAAAAAATGGCTGAGATCAAGCAACTCCAACAGCTCCTTGAGCAAAATCAAGCCCGGATGAAAGCCTTACGTGAAGCGTTCCGAAGCCAAATGTCAGCTCTGGTCAATGAAGTAGCTAGCACTCTGCAAACCCTATCACGAATTGAACGCGAGTTTCAGTTATCTGATTCCCGTCTGGAAGAGCACCAGGTGTTGATAAGCCATAGCCAGGAACAATTAACTCAGTTGCGCGAAACAGGTTCAGCAATTGAAGCAACAATTGCAGGATTATACACAGAGCTCAGTGAGCAACAACAACAAATTGCAAAATTAAAGGCAACCATAATGGAAAAATCAGGTCAACTGGAAACTGTCGAAGCCAACCTAATAGAACGAAAGGCGATCCTTGGTTCACAACAGAATCTCATAGATGAGAAACAAAAGGAGCTTGGGCGGTTACAAGCAAGCAAGGATCAAGAGCTCACAAGACAAAAAGAAGCTCTCACTTCAGCAAAAAGACAAATCAAACAAGTGAAGAAGGAGAATCCAGTAGCAGATTATCTTCTTTCTGAAGCCCACAAGCCTCCGGAATTAGATATCCTTGCATTGTTGATTCACAAAAAAGAAGTATCTATCTCAGATATTAAACGGGCTGCCAAATCGCCTCCGGCAATTACAACTCGAGTCCTTAAAGAGATGGAGAATAAAGGAGTTCTTGAACTCACTAGTTCTGATACTGCACGGCTAATAATTTCATTATAGTACTTTTTTCCAATTAGATGGCAAAGGCTTTAGAGTCCGAAAGACTGTTAGGGATGAGTGGATGGTCGGACTTTGCGCACTGAACTAGAAAAACAAGATATGAAACCAGACAAGAAATCAAAATCAGCTTCATATCCAGAACGACAACTTGCCAAAATGCTCAAGGGTCGACCTCTAAAACTCCCGGAAACCAAACACAATCTCATAATTGGTGACAGCCGACTCATGCAAGAAATAGCAAATAGATCTGTTCACCTGATTGTGACCTCACCCCCCTATCCTATGATTGAATTGTGGGATGAATTGTTTACAAAGATGGGATGTACAGATTTTAATGCAATGCATGAATATCTTGCCCAAGTCTGGAATGAATGCTATCGTATCCTTATCGATGGAGGTATCGCCTGTATCAATATTGGTGACGCGTTACGGAAAATTGACAGTAACTTCCAATTATATCCTAACCATGTAAAGATCATTGAGCACTGTGAGAACGTAGGATTTACTACTCTCCCCTTTATTTTATGGAAAAAACCCACCAAACGGATTAATCCTTTCCTTGGATCCGGTTTTATTCCTCCAAACGCATACGTAACCCAAGATTGTGAATTCATACTCCTCTTCAGAAAAGGGCAGCCTCGTGCATTTCCACCCAAGGACTTAATTCGATACGCTAGTCACTACACGATTAGTGAAAGGAACTCATGGTTTACGCAGATATGGCAACTCCCAGGAGCACGGCAACAGAATCGTCAAGTATCACGTCGAGTAGCAGCATTTCCTGAGGAAATAGCATATCGCCTAATCCGAATGTTTTCTGTCATTGGGGACACTGTTGTAGATCCATTCCTAGGAACAGGCACAACTATGAAAGTCGCAAAAGAAACTCACCGAAATAGTGTTGGATATGAAATAGATGAGAAATTAATTCCAGTCATTGAAGGAAAACTTTGTGATACAGATACTCTAACACCAAGACGAAGGCGAAAAGCAATAGAAGGATTCCAAATAACACATCGACTGGATTAGCATTAACAACTACATTTTTGTCAAAACAAGTGGACATAAAGACATATTATAATCAGGACACATTAGCATTAACGGCAAGGGTACATCAATGATATGTGCGATTGGTAATATCAACATGGATTGGATATGCAAACTCTCACATCTTCCAGAGCCCGATGAAAAGATCAACATAGAATCACTCACTATATTTCCAGGTGGGTCTGCCGCAAATTTCGCTACAAATCTTGCACGATTGGGATCCAAAGTAGGTATTTTTGGACATGTGGGAGATGATGCGGAGGGTCATGAAGCATTGCGCTCCCTTCAAAAAGAGCAAGTGGACACCTCGTTAGTAATCCTTGAAAAAGACCATCCAACAGGTCTGGTTATAATTTTAGTCGGAGAAGAAGGACAAACAATGAAACTCCGTTATCGAGGAGCTAACTTATGTCTTTCTCCACAGGAGATAACGCCCAATCTTTTGAAAAATGTTGAAATCGCTTATGCCGCAAGCGTTTCCATTCCAATTGCAAGACAAATTGCGGTGATCTGTCAACGTATAGGAGCACTCTCAGCAATTGATGTTGGTGAAGAACTATCAAAGCAACCAATTGACGAATTAAGGAAGCTGATTTGCAGTTTCTCAATTGTCTTTATGAATCAGATAACCTTTAAGCGCATATTCAATCAAAAACCAACTATTAAAAATATTCAAGCAGAAATTGGTGGAAACCTCGAAATCTTGAATATAACATTAGGACATAAAGGTTCCATTACAGCAACTAAATGCACTAGCTTCAAAACACCTGCCTTCAAAGTTGATGCCGTGGATACAACTGGAGCCGGAGACGCATTCTCAGCAGGATTCATCCATTACTTCCACCAACTCTTTTCCATCAAAGAGGTTGCCATTCGAGCGGCCGCTTGTGCAGCTATACAAATCACCACTCCAGGAGCACGTGAGGGTTTACCAACAGCACAACAAGTTGAAGATTTCATTCTATCTGCAGGGAAAAAACCAGTATAGCAAAGTCACTATAGATGATTGCTAATTAGGGGACATACGTAATAACTACAGGTGATGATGATTTCGAAGCAATCTCTTTTGATACCGTACCTAAAAAACTTCTAATTCGACCTGGTTTGCGATGAGCGCCTAAAAGAATGAGATCTATCTTCTCCTTTGTCGCAAACTCTATCGCCGCTTCTCCAACGTTCTGTGTTGCCAAATGTCTTGGTGTGAGTGTGAGACCGGTCTGCTCGGAGAAAATCGAGATATCATCCATAAACAATTCACGATGTAATTTAATTTCTGGTGCACCTAAGGGAGTCGAATTCTTAACAGATGGAAAAGTAGTTAGGTTCAATGCAATTAGTTCCGCACTTTTTGCAGCTGAACAGGCCTTCAAAGCAGCAGCTAGCCGAAGGGCAACCTGATCTTTGCTTGTACTTCGAATGGGTAACAAAATCTTGTTGAGAGTCGTTTTGTGATCTATCGCAAAATCTTCGAGCCATGATGCAACGATGATGACTGGGATGTCGCTTTTCCGCGTGACCCTTCGAGCAGTGGAGCCTAAAAGCCGTTTATGAACGGGAGTATGGGCGGCTGACATGATGATGAGATCGCAATCTTCCTGTTGGCTTGATTTAAGAATTGCATCGGAAGCCCGTACTCGTTTTACTCGTTCTTCGTCAAACTGGACTTTGAGCGACTTTGATAGACGTTTAGAAAACCTGATTAATCGGTCAACCATTTGTAACCTCGATCTACGAATCCTTTCTTGACAATGTAGAAGTAAAACTTTGGCTTCTGATTTTTCTGCTAAGTTAAAAGCCAATTGGATACTATTGACTTCAGCAGGAAAACCTTGAAGCGGCACCAGAATCCGGGCTATCTTTGGATCTGTCCATTCTTTAGCACAAAGAAAACTCATAACTGACCGACTCCAAATACCGCGTTGATGACATGCAGGCTAGCGTAAAAAGTTTATTGGTGATATAAATGAAAAATCTCGCGGATTTGGTTCTGTTTTTAGGAGATTCGTCGTGTTGCATTCTTGATAGCCGTTTGTAGTTCGGAAAAGGTGAGCTCATCAGAAAAAACAGGTACATTGTCCATATCTTCAAGGCTGATGGATAGAATGTACCAGATCGCTTTTACTAATGATTCCCTAAGTTGTTTACCAGGAACATTAATTACATCCTGAAATAGCTTATCGAGGGTTTTGTTTGCGTGAGTTGTTTTTTTCTGTCCATGAATTGAGAGATAGACAGGCGTCCAACGTTCATAAAAAAATTTTAGGCCATTGTAAATATTGGCACAAAATAGTTCACGAAGCTGCTCATCATCAAGACCATTCGATGCAGCTTCTACTACCTCGTCAATACGCGGGATGAGAACGTCTGCAACAAATCCTTCAAGTTGAGCTGTTTGTGTAACCATAGAATCCTTCCAAAGAATGTCCAACGAATTAAGATTTACAAAATTGTTCCATAAAAATCCCTATGTAATAACTGTAAGTATTAAATGAAAAATTGTTTAAACCGTAATAATTACTAATGTTATCCTAATTTTTTTGTTGAATGTTGATTAATTTTTTATTATCTTTTACTAATAAAAATTAGATTCTTATTTATTTAACGCGATAAGAATTACCGAATATCCTTTAAGGTAATAGGAATTTAGATTCTTATAATCAATCATTATTAAAAATTTGATTTTAATTTGTCATAATAAATTGATATAAACCCAATTTTTTATTATATTTAATATATTTATATTCTTTCGCGCATTAGTTCCAGTAAACAATTCTTTATAATATTAGAAAAAATTTGGCTCTAAACCAAGACTTATCAATTCTTCATAGGAATATCATTGGAGGGCTTGAAGAAACTCTTTTGTTTCCTCACCATCTTCCACAAGAAGTATATTCTGAGCACCCGCCCGCTCGTAATCGTATCTTCTAGCAATCAGCATTGCATGAAATTTTTCTCGTCCTGACGAAGAATTGCCACGCCAAATGTAGATCTTATCAAAGGTATCTAGAATAAACACATCATCAGATTTTAAGCTCTCTTTTGATCTTGGAACCTCAATGAATAAATGTACACCGCCAACGATATTAAGGCGGAAAAGTTTGAACTCATGTTTTTCTAAGATGACCTCCTTTAGTATGCTTTCAGTATCTTGATCAGTTATTGTGATTTTGCCCCCAAATAGGGCAAGAAATTCGGGTGGTTCGCTACGAGCTTCGATTGTGATGAGGCGAGCTACCCCTTCTCGGTCTTGATCACGCCAAACAGAGGTTACCGCTCCAATGAAACGTTCATCCACTGTGGCTTTGCTGCCACACCAAAGATAAATGATGGATCCTGTATCAACGAGATAGCAGTCTCCATCCCCAAAATCATTGGTCATATCATCAGGAACCCGTAGGACATGACCACGTTGAATATGATACTTTTTAAAATCAGCCAAGTTTCATTCCACACAAACAAGCCCAGTTGTTAGCCATCTGAAGTTCACAGTTGCTTATCTAGATTGGACCGAATATATGTTTTTAATCTTCCCGTAAACTCGAAAGAGACTTGCTACTAGAATAGAATTATTTGAAGCATGCTTTCGAGGATGAAGGCATCTAAATTACGTTAAGTTCTTTCCCTACTTTATCGAATGCTGTGATGGCATCGTTGAGGTCTTCCATTTTCAGTGCTGCATTCATCATGGTGCGGATTCGTGCGGTACCTTGGGCGACCATCGGGTATACAATTGGAAGGGCAAAGACACCTTCTTCAAAGAGGCGAAGGCTAAATTTCTGTGCTTTGTCGCTCTCACCTATGATGACAGGTGTTATTGGTGTCTCACTCATTCCAGTATTAAACCCAAGATCAAGAAGAGCTTTTTTGAAATAATCTGTATTTTTCCAGAGGTTCTTAACATGTTGTGGTTCATTTTCAAGAATGTCGATTGCCGCAATACATGCCGCTGCGACTGGTGGAGGATGTGAGCCACTGAGGAGCCAAGTGCGGGATTTATTATAGGCGAACTTTCGAAGATACTCACTTCCCGAAACATGACCCCCAACAACACCAAAGGCTTTGCTGAATGTGCCCATTTCAACATGAACATCTTGATGAGTCAGGTTGAAGTGAGAAACAATACCTCGACCATCCTTGCCAAGTACAGCTTCACCATGGGCGTCATCAACATAGATCATGGCACCATGAGGTTTACTAATTTTAACAATCTGATCTAAAGGCGCTATATCACCATCCATACTGAAGACTCCATCCGTAATGATGAGAATGCGCCGATAAGCAGGTTTGCGCTTTTTAGCTTCATCAAGCACTCTTCCGAGATCAGGAACATCGGCGTGTTTGAAAATGGCACGCTCGGCGCGAGTTAGCCGTACTCCATCGATGATGGAGCCATGATTTAGTTCATCGCTGATTATTAGGTCATCCTTCCCTGCAAGTTGTGGAATGAGGCCTGCGTTAGCTGCAAATCCAGTTTGGTAAACGAGGCTAGCCTCAGCGCCTTTGAACTGAGCGAGGCGACGTTCAAGTTCCTCATGGAGGTCCATGTTGCCCGCAATGGGGCGAACACTGCCACTACCAACGCCATGGGTTTTTATTGCATCGATGGCTGCTTGTTTGAGATGGGGATGGTTACTCAACCCGAGGTAATTGTTACTGCATAACATGATTACTTCTTTGTTATCTACCATTGCTCGTGGGGAACTGGGACCCTGAAGTTCGCGGAGCCTCCAGTCTAGGGCTTGTTTAACAAGCTCCTCGAACTCATCTTTAAGGAAGGCTATTGGATCGCGAGTCATAGCAGAACTCACCTTGTGTGCAACTCTACTTTGGAGCTTTTAAATTGTTTCAGAGTTCCATGAACTATTCGAAAGGAAAAATGAAAACCCATCAGTTTATCAAGATTGAATAAAACGCTTTCAAAATACTAAAAAACGAACCTGCCGATACCCATGTATTCTTATTCACCTTTTTCTGAGGGCGAGTTGAGATAGTTTCTATGTCATTTAATGCTATCAATATCGTGTTGTATATTCGGTCGAATCAGACTTCATCTCAGCCAATGATCGATCGAATGGGCTCAACAAGTAGTTGCCATACTCGAGCAGATTTAGATTCTCTCAAATCAAAAATTGCCAGCTCTTCGGGGAAATTCTTTTCAACCGAAGATCAAAAAGCCCTACTCATTATTGAAGAAATTTCACAGAAATATAATATTAGGGTGAAAATCGTTGATATTGGGTCCAGCGTATTAGAGCGGTTGAAGTTATTAATAAAGGGAAAAACCCAAACTCCCCTTTTTGTAATAAACGGCAAGGCGATTTCAGACATCGGAGATGCTAGCCAGCTATTGTCAAATCTTTGAAACGATACAAATCAATTCCAAGTCTTCAATCATTAATGAAGACGACAACAACTCAGAAAAATAAAAGCTTGGTATCATAAGGCATTAGACTAAAGAGACATGTTCAGTTCTAGACCACTATGAGTAATCCTCCTAGAAACCCCTCCTCACGTGTTGATTTTGGACATATTGCAGAGGACTATGAAACTACACGCTATATTCCAGAAGCGTTCATGAAAGAGCTCATTGATGATATTATCCATACCTGTGATTTGAAGCCAGAAAATCTTGTCTTGGAACTAGGGTGTGGCGCTGGGCGCTTTCTCCGTGCGTTAGCGACCCGGAAAATTCCCGTTGTAGGGATTGATGTTTCACAGGGAATGCTCAGGAAAGCTTATTCCAATCAGCTTTCAACGAAATTTCTTCGATCAAATTTAGCTTTAGGAGATGCGGTGGCTATTCCACTGAATCATGGCATCTTTCAGACTATTCTAGCCATTCATTTGTTCCATCTGATTTCAGATTGGCAAGAGGCATTAACAGAAACGATTCATGTTCTTGCGTCTGAGGGCACAATCATCACCGGTTACGTAGAATCAATAACTTCCCAATCATTTCTGAATCTACTCTATCGGGAACGACGTGAAGAGCTCGGATATTCATCTTCTACTTTTGGAGTAGGTCCAAATGAGGTGGTCGTTGAACTCAAATCACGAGACGCTGCTGTTGAAACTCATTATTATCAAACAACTATTGAAGTTCCTCTCCATCTTACCATTTCATATCTTGAGCGTCGAGTCTTTTCATCAATGTGGCGTAATCTTCCAGATGTAATTCACCGACAAATCATGCAAGAGGTTCGTGCTGCAGCCACAACCCAGTTTAAGGACATTAATGATATTGAACCGATTCAAATCGATGCACAGCTGCATTTCATCACCTTCAAATGATTTTTTGGCAGTATTAATTTGCTTGAACGCTTCATAATTAGTTAGGCCAATTTCGCACTTGTTATACAAAATAATAAGGAAACAATGGAGGACAATTACCACTGGGGTGTTAGACCTACTTTTGCAGCTTTTTTAGAGAGAATGAGCTTATATCCTTGTTCAAGTTCTTTAATTGGCAATCGGTGTGTAACTACCTTTGCGATTTTTTCGCGAAGCTTTGGGCGGCGAAGGAGCCCTCGAACTTGGAACCATGTGCGATACATGAGCCGTCCGCTCACACCATAGACTGTTGCCGCTTTGAAAATCATGAGACGGTTGAGGTCAACCTCAAAGGGCTGAGGAAATAAACCAAGTAGACTTACACGCCCACCAAGGGTTAATGCTTCAAAAGCAGTTACTAACCCATCTGGATGACCGCTCATCTCGATGGCGACATCAACTCCATTGCCATCTGTAGAATCTTGAATAGCTTTCACTATGGCGTCTCGATCCAGTTCGCGAGCGCTGAAGACTTCATCTGCACCCATGGTTCGAGCGAGTTCCATGCGGGTCTTATTCCGTCCTCCAGCAGTGGCAAAAACTTTGTCAGCACCCAGTTCCTTAGCAACCGCAACTGCCATGAGTCCAATGGGACCCATTCCAATAACGGCAATATTGCGTCCTGCGATATCTTCTACATTATTAATCGGAAGTAAGGTTTGCACAGCATTTCCTAGGGGTTCTTGAATTGCACCAATTATTGGATCTAAATCTGAATCGTTTTTCCAAGCATTATGAGCTGGGATGGCCACATACTCAGCGAATATACCATCGCGGTCGACACCGAGAATCTTCATGTTTTGGCAAACATGTTTACGCCCTGTAAGGCACTGTAAACAAGTTTGGTCAACTATATGGGTTTCTGCAGACACCATATTACCAACAATAATATGATTAACATCTTTTCCAACTTCAACCACCTTGCCGGACATTTCATGGCCAACAATTAATGGAGGCTTTATGCGGTTTGCGGCCCACTCATCCCATAGATAAATGTGAATATCAGTTCCACAGATTGCGGCTCCTTTCACCTCGACCAAGACTTCGGTGTCACTAATAGTAGGTTTATCCACTGTTCCTCGTTCAACGCCGGGTCCAGGTTTTTTCTTCAAAAACGCTTCCATGACTAACAGCTCTGTGTACCGATAAAAGGTGTTGATGTTGAGTGCTATTTGTCTTTTTGCGTTGCATAATAAAAAGGAAAATTACTCAGCGGACTCACTTTATCGGCGGATACTTAGTTCGACGCCATCATCGTCGACCATGATGAAGCGACTGGTGTAAAGACCAGATTCACGAACGTGTTTAAGGTAATCTTGCATTCTATCTTCACTTTTGCCCACATTATCAGCAATAATCATACTCCCCCGAAAAAGATGTGGTTCGATCGCTAGTATGTAATCATAGTATTGAGTTTTGTGAGCATCAATGAACACGAAATCATATTCATCATTTAAGGTAGGAATGATTTCAAGGGCATCACCAATTAAAACTTCAACAGTGGGTTCGACATTTGAACGTTTGAGATTTTCTTTTGCTCTTGCAGCAAATTCAGGATTGATTTCAATTGTTGTAATTCGTGCCCGTTTGGGAAGTTCCTTCGCCATCAGAATAGTGGAATATCCAACATTTGTGCCAATTTCAAGAATGCGTTGAGGATGGAATTCACTAGCAATTCGTACTAGGATATGCCCCCGTTTAGGTCCGATGATGTAATGGTTATTTGATGCCTCAATTTCTCGGAGAACCATTTCAGCTTCAGCTATACCCAAGACACTTACCTCAACAATTCTAGACCTCGCCTCTCTTAAACGGGCTTTAAGCTTTCTGTGATTTTATCTAAAATCGTTTAACCATTGAGATTGCTTCAATAGGGCAAGTGCCTACACAAACTCCACAGCCAAAACATTTCGAAGAATCATATTTAAGAGACCCGTTCTCCATACTTCGGGCTTGAAAATGACACCGATCTATGCAACTCCCACAATGATCACAAGTTTGTTCATCTTGGAAGGCAATAAAATCAGATTCGACAACCGCTTCTGGAAAATCAAACCGCATTAAGCCAGCCAAGGAATGACAACAGCATGCACAACAACTACAGATAATGAAAGGCTCAGATTCGCCTTTATCAGTATAGGAGATATGAACAAGCCCTGCATCATGAGATCGCTGTAACGCATCCAAAGCCTCATTGAGAGAGACCAGCCGCCCATGACCCTTTTGGATTATTATTTCAGCTTCTTTGTCAATGCCTATACACACATCCAACGGGCTTTCACAGGCTTGGACTCTCTCACGACAACAACAAGTCCCCAATGAGATTATTTTTGCCTTCTTTAGAATCGCACCGGCTTGATTAAAATCGAATATGCGTGTTGTGCCATCGAATTTTATTTGAACAGGAAGAGTCACTGCAGTCATTGTATCAATATATTTTCGTTGCAATTCTTCACGCGTCCAATCTTTCTTTTCAGTCATGCTTGAGTTACTCCTTTGAGAAATAGAAATATCACTTGAATATTAACTAAATGCCGTCACATGATGTAAAAAACCTTAAGGAATTTGTCTTCATTTCCATAATTAAAAAGATAACCTAAGACCAATAGCGGATGAAGTGTTAATTATGTTTGTACGAAATCTCAACGACTGTAATGTCATCACTGCACTTGATGGAACCATCCTGCGAGAAGTACTAAATCCCTTGCGTGATGGTCCAACCTTGAAACTTCGATACAGTATTGCTCATGCGCTAATACCTACAGGAAACGCCTCACTACCACATCGACTGACCAAAGCCTCGGAGGTCTATTATTTCTTCGAAGGAACTGGTATAATGCACGTTGATGATGAAAAATGTGAAGTTAGTGCTGGATCCATAGTTTATGTTCCTCCCAATGCCACTCAATACTTGGAAAATACTGGTGACCAAGATATCGTTTTTCTCTGTATTGTTGATCCATATTGGCGGCCAGAAGACGAAGAATTGGTGGAAGAATGAACCAGTAATTCTTTATTTTATTATCTGAGAGTAAAGGTTATTTCAGATTACGAACGCGATTGGTTGGGAAAGGATAGCTTTGACCTCTGGTCCTGAGTTACAACATCGTATTGGCTTCCTTATCAACCCCATAGCGGGTATGGGAGGTCGAGTTGGGCTAAAAGGCACAGACGGGATGGCAGAAGAAGCTCAACGGTTAGGCGCAGAACCAGTCGCATCCAATCGGGCGACCCTATTTCTGCAGATATTAAAAAGATTGTATCCAACGATTGTTAAACTTGAATGGGTCTCTTGCCCTGAACCGATGGGAACTCGCGAGCTGCTTGAAGCGGGAATTACACCAGAAGTTGTACCAATGGATCTGGAGGAAGTGACATTCGCCGCGGATACGAAGAAAGCGGTTGAGCTTTTCGTTGAACGTGAGGTTGATTTGCTCATCTTTGTTGGTGGAGATGGAACTGCCCGAGATATTCAGGACGCTGTTGGTGAAGACTCTAAGATTTTGGTGCTAGGAGTCCCAGCTGGTGTGAAAATGTATAGTGGAATCTTTGCCTACTCACCAGCAGCGGCTGCTCGAGTTGTGGTAGACTGGCTAAAAGGTGATACCCTCGAAGAATCTTTTGAAATCATGGATGCCGATGAAGAAGCAATTCGAAAGGATGAGTTTGCGGTGAAATTATATGGTTTTCTTCGAGGTCCGCTAATACCTGCTCGGATGCCAGGATCGAAGATGACCTCACCGACAACGGTTGATGAACAAGATAATCAGGAGGCTGTCGCAAGGACCTTGATTGAAGACATGGTTGAAGGTGATACCTACATCCTTGGTCCAGGTTCAACAGTTCGGGCTTTTGCAAATGCGTTAGGTGTTGATAAGACTTTACTAGGCGTCGATGTCTACCAAACTGGTAAAGTCTACTTGGATGTAAACGAACAACAATTGATAGAATTGATTCCTGATTTCTTAAACACATGGATAGTAGTTTCACCAATTGGAAATCAAGGAATGTTGTTTGGGAGAGGAAACCAACAAATTAGCCCAAATATCATTCGGCGAATCCCACCTGAACAAATTCTTGTGATTGCAACTCATAGTAAAATTGCTAGCTTAGCAGATCGAGGGTTACATGTTGATACCGGTGATCTTAATGTGGACAAAATGCTCAGTGGATTCATCAGAGTTCTTGTTGACTACCGAACATGGCGTATGGTTAAAGTTATCCGTAATGAGTAGCACCCAGTAACACTTTTCTAGCGTGAGACCTTTGAACCCTAACGGTTAATAGAGAAGGTGGTCATTTTGGCAAAAGGAAAGAAAAAAATTAAATCGAAACCTAAAACACCCAAATCTGGACCCGAAGAAGCTTCTGAACCTTCACAAGAAGCGGAGGGAACACCCCAGATGGTGGACATTAGTGCCCTACCGGTCTGGCATATCATCCCATTTTTCATTCGAATACTCGATTCAGTTGCCTGGCAAAAAATGGGACTTATTGTCAATCCGATGACACAAGAAATCGAGAAGGATCTTGACCAAGCACGAATAGCTATTGATTCCTATGAAGCCCTCCTAAACCAGTTAGGTGATCGCATTGAAGCCGATGTAATAGAAGCTCTCAAATCCAGATTAGCGGATCTAAAACTGAATTTTGCTACACACATAAAGTGATATTTTTTCCTTTTTGTCTTAGGTTTTCGCATAATTTTTCAGGGTTTTCTCAAATGCTCTGAAGATTATCAACAACTTTGAAAGAATCCCATAAATCACCTTGGAATATAGAAAAGGGAATAATAAGGATTAGTTGGACAAGGAACATGACCAATAATCGAATGAAAATGAGCCCAAGTAGACCCCAAGTTAAGAGTATTGATGTCTCTACTATTTCAATTACAGGATATACAAACTTTGATGCCGTAAAACAAGCGAGATTAATTAAAAATAATCCAAAGCTGAAAAAGAAATACAAGAACGTTTGAATGCTTCGTCTGAAGGTTTTCTCGGTATTTTGTTTGAATTCAAGATATTTCTCTGAAGATAATTCATTTGACTCAATCTCGCGCGTTTTATTGGCTAAATAGAAATTAATTTCGTGACTAATTATGTAGCCAATATTGAGAAGCCCAATTGCATAGCAAATGGTGAGAAACATAATTAATGGCATACCCCAGGTTGATTGAAATTCATAGGGGAATTCAAGAATGTATATCACAACAATGAATAGGAATCCAAGAAGGAGCCCAACTAATGAAAGTATTGCATTTAGATTGAAGTCTGGACGTTTTTGATTTGTTGGTTTATTGGTCATTTGAATGTATCACTTCCGCCCTAGGTTTTCATAGTTTGTTATGACTGGAAATATTGAGTCACTCGCAAATATAATCCTGCCTTAAACCTACTATGTACAGTTTATATTTTTAAGAGGACTAAACCGATAGCTATTCTGTTCTTAGTTTGATAGGTGAAAGTGCAATGAGTGAGGAAGAAAATACCCATCGCATGCAACTCCCTGGTGAAGTGATGATTGGATCAGGAGTTATTCATCAGCTTGGTGACGTCACACGACGTGTTGTATCGACTCGTAGAGCAGTCCTCATCACTGATAGTGATGTGATGAAGATTACAGGTGATGATGCTATCACATCGCTCGAAAACTCAAAATTTAGTGTTGAACTTGTCTTAATCAAGAAAGCCACGGAACAAGAAGTCGAGAAATCTTGTGATGGGATAAAGAGGAAAAGTGCGGGAGTTGTGGTTGCAGTTGGTGGAGGATCAGTTATTGATACAGCAAAACTATGTTCCACCCGAGAACGTCAGCCCTTTATTAGTGTACCAACCTCTGCATCGCATGATGGGATATCAAGTCCTCGAGCCTCAATTAAAAAAGATGGAACGACAGTATCAATTGAAGGTCAATCCCCCATTGCCATTGTTGCTGACACCCACATTATTGCAAATGCCCCTTACCGATTTACCGCTGCAGGGTGTGGTGATCTAATCTCCAAAATCACTGCTGTGCGGGATTGGAAACTAGCCCACGCTCTTGGTTACGAGTACTATGGAGAATATTCTGCTTCCCTCTCCCTAATGGGTGCTAACATCATTATAAAGAATGCAGCATCAATCAAACCAAATGACGAATACAGTATCCGTTTAGTTGTTGAGGCTTTGATTGCTAGCGGAATAGCTATGGGAATTGCAGGTTCCAGTCGCCCTGCAAGTGGTGCTGAACACAAATTTAGTCATGCTCTCGATCGTATCGCCTCCCAACCTGCCTTGCATGGTGAACAATGTGGAGTAGGCACCATCATGATGGGATATCTCCACGCAATTGATTGGGAAAAAATTCGCGATGCTCTGGCCACAATTGGTGCCCCAACGACTGCAAGACAGCTAGGATTGAAAGCCAAAGATGTTATCGAAGCACTGAAGATTGCGCACACCATTAATCCTAGCAGGTACACTATTTTAGGTGAAAGGGGACTCACCGAAGAGGCTGCGGAGCGTCTTGCTCGAACCACAGGAGTAATTGGCTAATCTGAACCACGAAAACTCAGGTGAAAAGCCTAGTTGATGCAAAATGGAGCTTCCCTGAGGCTTGAAGAAAGCGTAAATGCCCAACCATTAATTAGAAGGTTGCATTCACCATCGACGACAAGCTTTTGTACCTAGATTTCTATCAGCCTACAACAGTAAACTCACGGGGAATCGAGTATCATGTTCAAAACTAGTTCAGATTATTTTCCCAAAGACAGTAAAGTCCTCAAGGATATGCCCTGGGTCGGACGCGTCTCCTTTGCCGATATGAAAGAGAAAGTCAAAGAGATTTCCACAAGACCTATTATGTGTAGTAACTGTGGTGGGGCTCTAACTAATCCAGATATCATTCAGACATCCCCTACTAAAGGGAAGACGTTTCAATGCGAATTTTGTAGCACCATCAACATTATTCCAAAGGAATTGATGCCTGGAACCGATCTCTCCGAATTCGTATTAGGGCAACTCGCCCATGCAAAACCCATTCACGAAGACACCTTACTAGCAGTGATTGACATTTCGGGTTCAATGAGTGGGGGAAAACTGGAAGCAGTGAAAGAATCGCTAATTCGAACAGTGACTGATTTGAGTGTTAATGCTCCTGAAACTGCCTTTGGTCTTCTCGCCTTCCACAGTGATGTATATTGCTATGATGAAAATATGAAGAAAATCTTCACTCTCTCTGGTGATATACGATATAGTATTAAAGAAATCAGCAAGGTCGTCAAAAAGAGACTCAAGGATGTCAAGCTCAAACCCTTGAAAAAGACGAAGAAACAATGGGTCTCAAACATCGAAAAACTTCGCGACATCGATATGACCGCCCTTGGACCCGCGATGGTCGCTGGTTATGTGATTATGAAAGATCGAGGAGGACGTATTATTCTCCTCACCGATGGTCTTGCCAATGAAGGCGTTGGGGCGCTTGAAGGCGCTTCAACAACTGGAGCTCAACTCTATGAGGATCTTGCAATCAAAGCTGCCAATTCTAGCATCATCATTGATGTGGTTGGAATCAAAGATCCGTCTGCTTTCATGGCACTAGAAGCTCTCGCTGTTATGCCTATGCAGACAGGGGGAACGATGTACTATGCCCAAGCTTCTGAAATCGCCGATGCCATGAGCTCCTCTTCAGCGGGCAAGATTGTTGCACGAAGTGTGAAGATGCGTGTAATTGCCCCCGAAGACGTAGAACTCTCTGAAGTCAGTGGGCTTGGAGGAGTTGATGCAAGCCAACTCAAACAAGGTATCCGAATAGGATCTGTAACAGAAGATCGAGAGGTATATGTCAGGCTAGCCCCGGCAGCAAAGGTGAAAGAAAAAGAAGTTCCTATTCAAGTGCAAATCTCCTACAGGGATGAGGAAGGCAACCAGCGAATGCGCGTGATGACTAAACGGGTCCAGGTAACTGATGATGCAAAACCAATCATCGAAACCCTAGACGCTGAACTTCCCGCCACTTATGCTGTACAAAGGGCAGGCGAAGAACAGTATCGGGGTGAGGTAGCCAAGAGTAAGAAAATTCTCAAAGACACTCAAAAAGCATACAGAGCTGTAAAGAATCAAGCCCCGGCCGCTCTGACAAAAGCAATCAAAAAGGCTGACAAGGTTCTTGATGAAGAAATCGCGGAAGCCGAACAGGTCGCTGAAAGGCAAAAGGTTGAAATGAGTAAACGCTCTGTGGTGGGTGTCGCTCAAGCTGCACCGATTGCCGATGAAGATGCAGCGATGAGTATGCAACGAGCTCGGAAGTCCAGTAAAGAGCTCTTCGAAGAGGAGGAGTAATCTAGGTCGAAGATTCATCACATGGAATATTGAGCCCCCACATTTGGACATATCCAGCAACGATTTCAATTACACCTGAGCGGAGGAAGTGTTGTTTGAAAATCTGTATTAACTCATTTCCTTCGAAGAAACCAAGTTCAGGAAAGAGATGAGAAGCTGTCACTTGAATGAAAGCTTCCAAGGTTGGGGCTTTTGGTTCGTCAAAAAACACAAAAGGGACATTTAACCGGAAAATCCCACCTGGAACCAATATTCGTTTAGCTTCTACTACAGTTCGAGGTAACTTATCGCGGGGAGGGACTCCAAGCAGCCAAATTTCACCGAAACGGTTCCCCTTTGATGCAACATCCCAAGGCGTTCCTTGAACGGGGATCATCATTCCTTTTCGAGCCCCCATAGCATCAAAATCACCTAACACATATAGAGGAGAGCCTTCTAATCGGAACAATTGAAAATTAAAAAAGCTGCGTTCATGACCATAATACGGTGCAAGAATGCCTGCTAATGTAGGTCCAGGGGGCTTTGGACCGCGAGGTAAATCAATAGGGTCTATCTGATTAAGTAGCGAGCGTCGATATTCGTCATAGAAATGCAATAGTACTCCTAACGAATCACGTAAAAGGCGACGTAAGGCTCGTTCACTTCTTTCTCCTAGTTGATATTCACGTCGATTAGGCCCATGAGGTCCGGAGGTCTGCCTACTTGTAATGAGTCCTTCTTTCTCCATCTGATGGAGCCACCGATACAATGTAGTAATTTCAACATCTCCTACCAATGGGACTAGTCGTCGACGGAGTTCATACCCATGACAGCCTTGCTGATCAAGAATGAGAAGGATTTGATTTCGAACCAGTTCTTGGCTTGGCATAACACAATCTATATGCAATTTCACCTATAGGCATTTCTGCATAGACTTTTAAATGTCAGCTAGCCCATTTTTCTCATGGGTGATTCAAATGGTCGAACACTGTATCTCCTGTGGCATGAACATGACAAAACCCGAAGAATTCGGTGGCGGAAAAGAAGGCAACGAAAGCTGCGTCTACTGTAGCGATGATGAAGGCATTCTCAAACCCCGCAACGAAGTCCGGGAAGGCATGATTCAGTTCTGGATGCAACGCGAAAAAGTTGATCGAACAACAGCAGAAAAGAATGTTGATGAATATATGGCGAAAATGCCTGCGTGGAAAAAATAAGAAAAGACGAGAAAACCAAACAGCTTTGTAAATCCGCTTTAGCGCCACCGCATTAATTACTAAATTATCATATTTCTTTCTGATACCCATCCGGCAACATCCGATGGAAAAATTGCACCTAGAAGTTCTTCATGATTGATTCATATTCTTTGAATAGGAAGCGTGAGATGACGTAGCGTTGGATTTGACTTGTTCCTTCATAGATTTGATAGAGTTTTGCGTCACGGAAAAGTTTCTGGATGGGGTATTGTTCCAGGTAACCTTTACCGCCGTAGATTTGTAGGGCGTCTGTGACGATTTTCATGGCGTCTTCTGCGCCAATAAGTTTAGCACAGCTGGAGGCGACGTTAGTGATATTACCATCGGTTTTTTGATCCACCATCCACGCAGCTTTCCACGTTAAAAGACGCATCGCTTCGATACGAGCATACATATCCGCAGCCAAGTCTTGAATAGCTTGGAAGCTGCTGATTCGTTTCCCGAAGGCCTCTCGTTGTTTTGCATAGTTAATGGCATACTCCATCGCGGAGCGAGCTAGCCCTGTTGCCATAGCCCCAATGGCGGGACGGGTTTTGACGAAGGTCATCATCGCAAGCAAGAAGCCCATCCCTTCACTGCCTAGAAGGTTTTCAGTAGGAACTTCAGCATTGCGCAAAATTACAGCTGCAGTATCTGATGCACGGTGACCCAATTTTTTCAAAGGCTTTCCGGTTGAGAGACCTTTTGTATCCGCTGGAACAATGAATGCAGAAAGACCTTGGTGGCGTTCAGTGCCTTTTTGACGAGCAAAAATAACAAACAGATCAGCATAATTGCCGTTGGTAATCCAGAATTTGTTGCCATTGAGAATGAATACGTCTCCTTTGCGTTCGTAGCTGGTTTGGATACCAGCCACATCGGAACCCATTCCAGGCTCACTGGTGGCAAATGAAGCAAATTGAAGTTTTTTCGAAAAAGGAGTTAGCCATTGTTTTTTCTGTGCTTCATTTCCACCCAACACTATTGGTGTTGTTCCTAAATCGTTGACATAGATGGATGTTGTCATTCCAGCGCATGCAGCAGCAAACTCTTCAACAACCAAGACCGAGCTAAAGGAGCTATAGCCAAGCCCACCATATTCGGTGGGAATGCCAAGATTCATTAGTCCGGCTTTATGGGCTTTTGCGATAACTTCCCGGGGAAACTCCCCGGTTCGATCATAGTGCCGGGACACCGGAAGCACTTCGTTGAGAGCGAATTGACGCGCTTTAGCTTGAAGAGCCAACTGCTCATCAGAAAGATGAAAATCAACCATGGTTACCCAAACCTCGATAGCGAGAAGGAAGTCTTAGTATTTGAGTTACACTGTCTTGCTATTTACGAAGAAGTATTCAGATCTGTTCAATGAGTAACCACAAATTTGAGCAGTTTATCGCAGATTGCATTAGTGCACTGACCACACCATAAGGATTATGATGATATATTATGCGATTTTATGCCATTTTCAAAAACAATATGTACTATATGAAGCGCTATGAGCGGAATCATAAACCACCTAACTATTGAGTGAGAAGCAGATGAACCCGTTATGACTGATTCCGAACATCTAAGCGATGAAACAGGAAAACAAGGGAATAAACTTAAGGCATCAAAAGATGAGGAGTGTACTTTGCCTAAGGATCCCAGAAGCGAGTCCTCAGCCCCCAGTCTTACTATCCGGGGGATAGTTCTAGCTCTAATTTTGAATATAGTCTATACTACTATCAACGCGTACCTTGGCATTAATTTTGGATTTGGCCTTGGCTTTGGTATTATCACGGTCCTCACCGCATACACAGTATTTCATATTGCCCGGGGCGGATCTAACCGTCAAGAACTCGCAACGACTATGATCGCTTCAACTGGTTTCGTGGTATACTATACTTTAACCATTTCTATGTACGTGCAAGCCTATACTGAGTACACATTACCCTGGTGGTTGGTTCCATCGAAAGATGTATTACTCTATGGGAGTGCTTTTGATCCGAGTTGGATCCCGCCAATTATTTTTCACCTTGGGTTTGTGTGGATAAGCACTTTTCTGGGATTCATTGGGGCACTCGCTGTCGCAGATTATGTACAGTCCCGAAAGCAAACCAAATTTCCATTCTATACTGCGAGTGGAGTAACTATTAACACCTGCATGGAAACAGGTCAACAAAGCCGGTTTATGTTCCGTTGGTTGGGAATCGGAATCTTTGTGACAGTCTTGCAATATTTTATCAATGTTTTAGTGATGCCCTTCGGGTACACGACCCTCGGTTGGGATCTTACGCCTTACTTGCTTCCTGGGCTAGCCCTCGGGTTTATGCTTAATATCAGCCTTATGGCTATATCCTACATAATTGACCCAAAAGTCTCCATCACTATGCTTTTCGCTGGAATTATCACATACCTTGTGATTTCACCAATCTTAGTGACATTGGGCGTAGTTAGCGATGGATTTACAGGCATGGAGATGTATTTCAACCTCCTTTTCGAGTACATTCTTGCACCCGCACTCGGTATAATGCTTCTCAGTGGATTGGTTGTCTTTGCCGTCATTAGCCTACGAAGACGAATTAAACCCGCTAATGAAAGGAGCCGAAAATTTGATGGTGAAGAAGGAGACACCGTTGGTTTTGGGAGCTATATGAAAACATTTATTCTAGGATTAGTCCAAAACCGACGCTTGGGTCTGACCTATTTAGCCATCATATTTATCTATTTCATCATTATCGTTGGACTGAATGTCTTTTCACCATTCCCCATTTGGACTAGTATCAGCATCTCAATATTCTTACTTTTACCGATTGTTCTCATTGATACCTTTGTAATGGTTAAATTCGTCGGTGAAGCCGGAATTGGAATGGGCGTTCAACGACTTGCCTTCTACGAAATCCCTCTCACGGTAATCGGTCTCGAAGGATACACTGCATTTCTAGCATATCCAGCTATCAATCCCTTTATCACAACGGACACTCTTGGAAACATGAAAATTGGCAACATGACCGAAACTCCCCGTAGGTCTATTCTCATTGCTCAACTCATTAAGATGTTCCCGGGGGCGATAACGAGTGTTCTCTTTGTCATAGCCGCTTGGTATTTGATAGGATTTCCCAGCGAAGTCTTCCCTGCTGTTGGTGTTTTGCAGGGATTTGCCATTGTCTCTCTTTTCGCACTCAATGCTTTTGCTGCCGGCTTTAACGTTGCAGCATTCTTCATCGCAGGCGTTCTTGTCGGATTACTAGCTGTAGCTTTCCCAATATCTACTTTGGGCGTTGCATTGGCAATGTTTCTACCACCTTCCTATTTCATTCCATTCTCCATTGGAGGATTCCTGCGACTCTACACTGATAGTAAATATGGTAAAGAATGGTTTGCCAAAAAAGGCCAAGTCATGGCTGTTGGTTTTATCGCGGGATCTGCTGTCACATTGGTTATCGTATCCTTCCTAATTCCTATTCTACAACTCATTGTGCTACCGTTTTGGTTACTAATCCTTGGAATTGTAATGTGGTACTATCGTCATGATCCCCAACCTTCATCTAGTGAAGCACCCGAATTAGATAAAGAATCAGCTGAAGACCAAACCATAAACTAATTGAAGGAAAACCAACTCTCTCGTCTCAAGGTGCAGCTAATGCTTTCAAAATACGAAGTAGTGAACCAAGCAAAGAAATACGCTGAAGAAGGGTTTCTTTGTTCTGAAGCAGTTCTCAAAGCGCTGAGCCAAGCATTGAATGTTAAAAGTAAAATCATTCCGCGAATCGCCACGGGCTTTGGAGCGGGGATAGGTCGACATGGCGAAATCTGTGGGGCACTATCTGGGGCCATTATGGGACTAAGTCTTCAATTTGGTCGAGACCACCCCACAGAAACACCAGAAGACAAACCACCGTATGAGTTTAGCCAGACCATGATGAACTTATTCATTGCTCGATTCGGACATATCCGATGTAATGATCTGCTCGGGCTTGATATTTCGTCAGAAAATGACTTACAGGTGTATAGAAAACAGAATTTTTGGGAGACGAAATGTCGTGATTTCATTGAAGGAGCCACCGGACTTGCCTACGAAGTGCTTGCAACAAAAAATCCCGACACAAATCGTTAATCGAGAACCTTTGTTTTCTTTCCTTTTTATTTCAGGGCAAATGAAGTGAAACGGAATAGTAAAAAATGATTGTTGTAACCATATAGGGGGATATCGGGCTTGTCTACCAATAAAGCTGCTAAACAAAGTTGTAAAGAGGCATTGATATCGCTCTTGAAAGGGGTGAACCCTCTAATTCAAGGTGACACCATTTTTCTTGGTAACTTGGAAATTGAGATCACTGCTTCAGGGTATGCAAATATCACTGTTGAACGGCCATGGAATGTTGAATATTTCACCAAACTTTTTGTACATTGGGATTACTACGTCGATGGCAGCGAAGCAAGCATTACTGTTAAGCCCAGTGAAAATATCTTCTTTTACGGCGACGATGGCATTCAAGATGTTGCATTTGGTCCTGAGTTTGACCGAGACCTGCTCTATACTGTTTTTTTATACATCGACCGGAATTTCCCTGGGAAATATCCTGTAATGCGCCAATGGATGGAGCTACACCTAAAAAATTAGCCATATCCTAGAAAACGAGACAAAACTGAATTGGCTAATATTGTTTTCCGACATAGGCAACAACTGTTGCAGGTTCTCCACAGATTGAACAAGGTCCCCATGGTTTCTCATCTTTGTCCAGTCTCACACCTCGAATATCTGCTCCAGTCGCATCTTTGATTTTTTCAGCACAGGCTAAACCATTCATTTCGATGGTGCAGAAATTAATACGGGCAGCGTTATTTTGATCAATGATTTGACAGATTTCTTCGAAGGTTTCTGCGTCTTGAAAGGATTTTTCGAAATGCTCCTTTGCACGACGCCAGAGTTCCTGTGTGACCGCCTTACCGGTTTTACGTATCATTTTGACTAGCTCATCAACCAGAATGGCCTCTCGTGTCCGAATGTCCCGTCGAAAGATGGTTGCAGTATTTTCTTGCACTTCACGGTTGCCTATCTCCAGTCGCAGTGGGACACCGCGCATTTCCCAATAATAATACTTATCACCAGGTCGTTTCTCAGTGTTGTCAAAGTGGACACGAAATCCAGCCTTGCGTAAGATTTCTTCAAGTTCAAGACAACGTTTTTGAACAGTTTTCTTAGCACCCTTCTTAGGAATTGGAATAATGACAATCTGGACTGGAGCTAATTTGAAGGGTAAGATTAATCCATCATCGTCGCCATGCATGATGATAAGTGCACCGTACATTCGACTTAGCCCGGGTCCAAAACAGGTCTGTTGAGCAAATTGTTCCACTTCGTTTTCATCAACATATTTAACACCGTAGGCTTTCGCGAAGTTATCCCCGAGCATATGACTAGTTGAGTTTTGGATGAACCGCCCGTTAGGCAGAATCGATTCACCCGCCACTGTATAGACAGCACCAGGGAATTTGTCCCATTGTGGGCGTTTGAGAACAATGATGGGAATGGCTAAATGCCCTTCAACAAAATTTTTGGTGATCGCAAGATCTTCGAGGACTTGATCTTCGGCTTCCTTTGCAGTGGCAAACACGTTATGGGCTTCTATCCAATAGAATTCCCGCCCGCGCAAGAAGGGTCTTGTCATTTTTGTGTCATATCGCCAAATAGCTACACTTTGGTAGCGTTTGAAGGGCAGATCGCGCCAGCTTCGAATCCATAGAGCATACATGGGATACATAGCGGACTCGCTAGTTGGACGCAGTGCAAGTGGTTCTTCAAAGACATTATCAGCACCTGCGCGTGTACACCAAAAGACTTCCGGAGCAAAGCCTTCAACGTGTTCGGCTTCCTTAACGAGATTCGATTCAGGAACTAAGGCAGGGAAAATGACAGGGAGATGTCCGTGACGTTCTAAATCTTCTTCAAGTAGTCGATACATAATCTTCAGCGTCACGGTTGCCCATGCACGAAAAACTACTAGACCTTTGACGCCATAACGTTGGTCAGAGAGTTCCGCACGTTTGTTGATTTCTGTGAACCAATTGGAAAAGTCATCGACCTTATCATAGTGGAAGGTTACAATTTCATCTTGGTTGGAAGCTTCCTTCTTAGATTGTTTTGTTGATTTTTTTGTCATGATATCACCTGTCGAAGAACGGTATCATTCATTTGGTGTTTTGATTCTACACATAGGAGACGTTGAGCAGTAAAAATAGAGTGGGTGGCTTTAAACGATTGGTGGGTAATTAGGAAAGTGAACACCTGTCATCTGCTCAGCCTCAAAGAAACTGATTTGGTTAAGTCTATAAAAATTATTCTTTTCAAGAATAGAGAACTGTCATCGCAAAGATGGATGCTGAAAATTAAAAATCCTTTGTACGTATCTAAAGATCCTAAGTAATCAATTGATTCAGAAGAAAGATGGGGCCCTTTCAAACTGTTGTTTGGGCGGTTTCATCTTCATAGTCTTTTTAGGCGAAAGAATTTCAACCAGTTCATATTCTCTCTGACCTAATCCTAGTTTTTCGCCATGCTTTGTCACTAGATATGGATTCTTGTACGGACCCCATAAACGTTGGAACGGATGTAGATCAGCAGCTGGATCTAAGTTCACATGTTGAAAATATAGCGGAATCTCGCTTTCAATCAGACCCTTCTCCGCAACCATATCCAAGGTCGCCTGCTCCAACGCTATGATATCTCGACTAGCGAGAATACCAATGTGCGGAACTACTGCAGGTTGAATGAGCCCCACGCAATCACAATGAGGTGTAATGTCAATTGCGACATTAATGTAAAAGCGTTTGTTCTCATCAAAGGTGTCGATGATGTGTTTAGCCGCGATAGCCATCAATTCTTGAAAGGCTTCGAATTGCTCAGGGGTAAGGTTAAGAGAGCCAATGTCTTTATCGGCTTTGATGCATTCGGTACAGTTACCGTAGTGGCATGAAAATCGCGCGATATTGAGTTGATGCTTTTCTTTATCATAGGTGAGAGCATTGTATGGGCAAGATTCTACAAGTTTTTGAGCGTGTTCAGGTGAGCATTTCTTAGCATCCCACCAGAGGTCTGCATTTTCGACACCATGGATACGGTGCCATCGTGAAGGACCAGAATACCCACCGAGAGCGATATTTTTGACAGCGCCGCCATAACCACAGTTGGCGTGGCCTTTAGCGTGTGTGAGATCGATTAAGGCTTCTGCATCGTGGAGGACACCGCCCATGTCGATTTCTTTAACATTCCTGAAGTTGATTTTGACGGGTTTGATGTATCCATCTTTCACTCCGGCTACCGGGATTAGGGGGCAGCCGCAAGTTTCTTGGGTGTATCCTCTTTCTACAGCATTGTACACAGCGGTGGGATTATCTGTGATAAATGGCCAACCTCCGGCTTCTTTGACGGCTTTGACAATGCGACGGACAAAAAAGACTGGTACAGTTTGATACCCATCATGAAATCCCAGGTGCATTTTAATAGCGACCTTGTCGTTTTTTTCGATAGTGGAGAAATCAAGGTGTTCGAGGAGTTTTTCGAGTTTAGCAGCAAGGGAGGCAAATGCGGAGTCTCGACCTTGTTGGATGGATCCAAAATAGACTTTTGAGGGCAAGTTTTTCACCTGTTTATTTGCCTGTGAATAAGTGCAAGAAATTAGTTTTCTAATGCAGTGAGAATGTTATCTCATGTTGTGTAAAAACCTTTCCCTTTTGGCATTGAAAAATAAATTTTGGATAAAAAGAAATGGGAGGACGAACAACCAGTAGGTGTTCGACCCGCAAACGGAAAGATTTATTCCAATTTCTTAGCGTCGCTGAAAGAGAAGCGCTTTATCAAAGGGTTCTTTATAAAGTGCTTTGGGATTGCGGCATTCGGCAAGCCCCGGAGAATTTTTGGTACGCTCATCTTCAGAGACGGGTACTTTGCATTTGTTTAATTCGTATCGTACCATTACAGTCACCCCTTATTTTTTTGCCAATTATAGTCGCTGATAGAACCGGTGCTTTGTAAGTATTAGTTAACACTTGAGACACTTTGGAGTTAACGGTGTTAAGTATCGAAGTGGTTTTTATACTTTTTTCATTTCTCAAGATCTCAAAAACCACTATAATGGAAATTGTGAAATGGATGCTAAAACCCACCTAACGCCTTTATTGACGAAAGGATCGCCCTATTCGCGGTGGTAAATTCGTCTTTGATTGAATAGGAAAAGGCACAATGCAGTGGGTTTTAACATCCAAGACCACCTTGAAAAAACTAATTCCGTGCCAATTCCGGTTTGAAATGTCTTATTGAACTCCCCCATTTCAATCACCTACACAGAACTAGAATAAAAAAAATAATGGGCCTTCCGGAAACTGCTAGCCAAGAGGAGAAGTGAGGAATGGTTATTTGCGCCAATGAGGTTTGTGGGCCTACTAGGTAGACAACGGAATTGAGTAGCTTGTAAGTTCCGGAAGACCCGAGTTCGTGACATCATTATAAAGGAAGAGCCCCTCTCCGGTTTATTTCTTCATGATTGTATTCAGGCTACCTTCGAACAAGGACTAGAGTGTACACGAAGTTATTTTTACTATGAGCTTGATAATGAGCTTTCTTATTAACTGCCATATTTATCACCACTTTAGTTGATTATTTATTCGGCGTTCACCACTTTGAACCTCTTCGCGAGGCCATGACTTTGTATGCTCGCTGAAAGTTCGGGGTTGGATGAGGATTGCGACCCCCAAGGGCAGCTCGTTCACCGATACCAATTCCAGCGAAGTTGATTTTTTTCTTTGACATTATTCTTTACCACCACATGTCCCGATATTCTTACGGGATGAGAATACTATCTACAACTATAATATAAATGTATCGGTTTTGGAGATAATGACTACTATATGATGAGAAAATAAGACCATACTAGCCCCCACCAACACGAAACTCTTACACACAACAAGGCAAACGATTTCTTGCCACATTCCATGAGCATATAAGATGAAACTTTGGATGAGGAGTGAAACACTCAACTTCTAGGTCGGTCTGTATGGCTTTAAGAAGCAAACTTTGGTTCATCATGATTGTAGCGTTGGCCTTGCTAGTGATAAGCCCATCGATAGCAGAAAACAATCAACCAGCATTTCGTGTTTCGGCAGCCCCCGATTACTGGCCAACAGATGGTTGGCGTTCAACGAGCCCAGAAGCACAAGGTATGAGTTCGATTCAGCTGCAAGCCATGGAAGGATATATTCAGCGATTATCATGGGGAAATTTGATACGCTCTATTCTGATAATCCGTAACGGATACATTGTTTGGGAATCATATTACGACCCCGCATATGATCAAGATCAGCAAATCAACATTTTCTCGTGTACAAAAAGTATAATATCAGCGTTGATCGGGATGGCGATTGAAGAAGAGCATATTGCAGGCGTTAATGAAACTTTGGTGAGTTTCTTCCCAGACCGTACAATTGCCAACCTCACTACGGAGAAGGAAGCCATTACTTTGAAACAGGTGTTGACAATGACATCTGGTTTGGCTTGGTATGAATGGCCTTATGGTCCGACCAGCAGTTATGCCTATATGAATGATAGCGCCGATTGGGTGCAATATGTGTTGGACCAACCCATGAGATATAATCCAGGTGAGATATGGGATTACAATTCAGGCGGATCTCATCTTCTTTCAATGATTATCAACCAGACTGTAGGTAGCACTACTCTTTCATATGCAGATAGCCACCTATTTTCACCCCTCGGAATTACAGATTACCAATGGGATACTGACCCCCAAGGTGTCGTTATTGGGTGCTCCGACCTGCACCTCACACCACGAGATATGGCAAAGTTCGGTTTCTTATATTTGAATAATGGTACTTGGGACAATCAACAATTAATTCCTCAGTCTTGGATAAATGAATCCACTGCAAATCACGCTACACCATATAATGATACAGATACATTAGGCTATGGATACCAGTGGTGGCTAAATTTACCAATCAATACCTATCTAGCGATTGGCTATCATGGTCAACAGATCAACGTCGTTCCTGAACACAATCTTGTTGTAGTATTTACTGCTTGGTACGAAGAAGCTTCCTTTTCAACTATCATGGAAGATTACATCATCTCAGCGATTGGGTATCAGACACCAGCCACTCCGCGTTTTCCATTAACATTTGAACAGATTACAATTATTGCATTTATCTTATTGAGCGTAGTTGTTACAATTCCCCTTTGTATAGAAGTATACTTTCAGATCCGTAATCGGCGTAGTCAACCCGAATCCGAGGAGCAACCCACCAAAAGCAAAGAGGGAAGCTAAGAACGCCTGCGCTCAATTATTTAAAGCAGGCTTGAAGCTTTTCAAAGAGCGCAGGATTTTTTAGAACAGTCGCGAAGAAACTGACATAATTGAGTATTTTATCTTTGTACTTCCAGTCAAGATCAGTGATGAGATCAATCATTTCATCATCAGCTTCTTCGATTAGGCTGACAATGTATTTGTTACCAATTGCATCGAAGTCGTTCATGAATGTGACTATGCAATTAATGTCTGGTTTTTTGTCACCAACGATTTTACCGAGTATCTGAGCCATTTTTTCAGCGAGTTCTTTTCCAATGTCGCAGCTCCAATATTCCTTTTCACTTTGCCCTGTGATAAATGCTTCAGCAGTTCGTGAAAAAAGCGTTTCAGTTGCTGTTTTACCAATTACAACCCGTTGACCTGCAGGAACAACAAGATCTGATTTTTCTAATACTTTCAAATAACGATAAATAGTTTTATCAGATTTTGCTTCAATTTCATCAGAATCTTCCGCTGCTTTAGAATATGCTTCTTCGATTTCCCGAACCGTCATGGGCCCCTTCCGGAGTGCCCGAATAATGGGAAGATGGTTCGGGTCTAATAAGATCTCGTTAATCTTTCGATCATATATAATCTTAATGCGTTCAGGTTCAAATGTTATTACATCTTGATGAGCCATATTTACCACCTTGTTGTTCTCAAAGAGAGATAGGACGGTTTTTGTTTTTAATCTCCTTTTCTCACGAGGTGAGAATATTATATCTTGAAGAATTTTGTATACTAATTCCTTTTAAATCTATTCTTCTAACAAAGAAACCTCATCAAAGCTTAGGCCATACAAGTTATTGACCACTTCATCAATTTCATGATCTAGCCCCTTTGTCAAATATTTTGGATTCTGCACAACCAGCCGGGCAAGATCAGCCAGTTGTTCTTCCTGGTGTTGGGTAGGGGTTACTAAAGGAATTTGTTCCAGGTAGGTGGCATTATAGCGGATATAACCACTACGCAGATGGGTGGCAACAAAGAGAATTGAAAAGTATGCGTTAATAAGGCGAGAGTTGAGAAGTCCAAGCATAAAAAGAGGGTCATAGGGAGTACGAGTTTGGGTGACATAGTAGACTCGTCCAAGAGCATGTCCGGTTTGGTCGAGGGCGACCCTAAGACGTTTTGCCATGCCGGCGATTACAATTTTGGGTTCTTTGAAGTCCCTCCATTGATCAGGAGATGCAAGAACTGACGTGTAGGAAAGGAATTTCTTTCGTCGAAGGGAATAGCGTTGGACATCACCTGCGTTTAAAAAGGGGAGTGTTTTCATTTGGATTTTTTTGCTTAACCGTTTGTAGGCAGACACTGATATGAGATGTTTGGTAAAGCCTGTTTTGGCGATTCCACATCGGATTGCACAGGCTTGAGCTAAAGGAATTGTGTCGTGAAGGAGTTTCCGAATTATGGAGAATTTTTCTTCTGTTAATGAGGGAGCAAGAATGGAGTTAGGTAACATTGCGTAATAATGTTGGGGGACATAGTTAGTGAAGTCTTTTCCAGATGTTAGTTCATCTGGGTGTAGAAGAGTAGTAGGAACTAAGACTTTGTTTTGTCGGACTTCGTCGGGGTTTCGGGGTTTTCGAATTATAATTATGTGAGGATAGGTTGCGGCATCTTCGAAAACATTGAGGTGAGATAGGTCGACCATCTGTTCGATAACATAATTATTGATAATAGTTTTCCGGAGAACGCGTCCATAATCTGCTGCAAGAACCTTGTTACTTATAATGAAGCCAAGGCGCCCACCAGGACGGAGAAGAGATAGGCCTAATTCGATAAACGGGATAAGAATGTCAAATTGCTGATGAATGGTTCGATACCGGCTTCGAATATAATTTTTGAATTCAGGATCCATAGCCTTTATGCCAAGAAAAGGAGGGTTGCCAACAATCGCATCAAAGCCCCCATCGCGCATCACCCAAGGATAGACACGGTGCCAATCGACAGGTTGCTGTTTTTCAAGGTTCGCTCCAAAGATATTTTGGGCATTTTCATCAGTTTGGATGAGGCTATTACCACGAAGAACCCGTTGGGAGAAATCAGCAGGTGCATTTAGAAATTCTTTGCTGGCTTCTTCTAGGCGTTGATGACAGCGTTTTATAGCCCTCGGATCCACATCTATGCCGTGAATGCTGTCAACAATACTTCGAAGGAATAAACTTTGTTGAGAGACAGGATATGTTTCAACTCTTGCTGATAGGAAACGTAACACACCAAGAAGAAAGGCGCCATCACCACAAGCCGGATCGAGAACCGTGAATTCACCAAGAAGCCGTTCAGGATCTTCATCAATGGCAGGAACTAGTGTGTGTCGAATAATGTAGTCGACCACCCAGTCTGGAGTGAAAAATTGTCCCAGACGTTTTTGCCTAGCTTTTGTCCTCTTTCGCCCTTTCGATGTCATGAACTCTCGGAGTCTCCCAACATAACGAATTGCGTTTGGATGCTTCTGATTTTACATCATCTAGAGTTCTATTACTTAGTTTTTCTCTTTCTTGAGGATTTCGCCCGTGGTCTCATTGTTTGGAGTGATACTGTCTTAGCATTTTTGATAATTTGCTCCGCGTTCTCAAGCGAGATTGACAACATTTGAGCGAGACTTTCCCTGTTGGCACGAGCCACTAATTCAGGGGTTTCATAACCTGCATCGCGTAATTCTTTAGCTTGCTTTTTTGTGAGACCCTTAATTTTTGTAAGTTGTGCGATTTCAGCTTCAATTTGTTCTTCAATGCTTCGAAGCGAAGTATCAACCTCAAGGTCTCGAAGAGCTCGACTCACTTGTCGACTGTCGACGCTAACATCAATATCTTCAACGATTCTTTCATTCCAGACAACTTCACGAGCATTAGTGAGAGGAAAAATGCTTATCAAAACCAGTGAAGCAGCAATCGGATATACTAAAAGTGGTATAAGAGAAACGGATGGCGTAATAATAATAGCCCAGAGCAGTGCTCCAAGAAGTGCCACCATCCCCCAACCAAACGCTACACGACGACCCTTCAATCCAACGGACCCAACTTCAGCCCAAACAAGCCAAACTCCGATTCCGAAAATAAATGCAATTACAAAAGCTTCCACGATTGACAAAACGATTGAAACAGGTAAACCAATAATGGGAGTGAATTGTGCTGGGCCAAAAATACACAGTAATCCGAGAAGAAGAGTTCCAATATTAAAGCCGAGTTTTCGCCCAAGTTTATCGGGTAGGAACGTAAGGACGAAAATGGCACCCCCAAGTCCTAATAGTATGAGTATAGTAATTGGTCCAGATAAATTTAGAATGGGTAACAAAAAGCGACGCTCTAAGGGAGTAGCCCAGACATACAATCCAAAAGCAGTAAGATAGATTATCCACCAAATAGCATATGGACGGATAGACCCTGGCACCATATACGTTTGAAGTTCTCCTTTCCAGGTTTGTATAATAAAGGTGATTACAAGTAATAGTAGAAGTATACCAGCTGTAATAGCAGGGGCAAAAGATGAAGGAGTGGGAAAACTCCAGACAAAGGAAAAAAGCCCCACGAAAGCTAGCGACAAAGCTGTAAGAATACCCACCAGGCGTCCACGATGAATACTCGAAACTAATTGATTAAGAAATACAGTCAAAAGTGCGAGGGCAGCACCAAAAAGAAATAGAATAAGACAAAAAAGAAGCAGACCAAAGGATGTTAACCAAATATCTGAGGGAAGGGACCATTGAATGATACCGATTACCAGAATCATTGTTTCAACGAGACCAAAGATAAGATTTCGTCCACGTAGTTTGTCAGCAACTAGACCACCTACAGAAAGCCCAATCAGTAATCCAATTGTTAAAAGAAAAATGAATATTGGATTCGAAAGGATATATGGACGCATAAAAAAGAAAAACGCGATCACCCAATTACACGGAAGTGTAAGGATTGCAGCTGTAACCCAATTTCTATCTATTTTCATTAAGTTAATCTCCGCTTATTCCACACTATCTCGCCTGAACATTAGAAAGAAAAGATTATAAGCGTTTCAATCTTGGCTTGGATGTGGTTTTTTCAATACAAAGGTTAATCTATGCGTGGTATCAGTAAAGGTCAGAATTTGGTGACACCATTTGCCGGTAAAAGAAATCATTGTTCTTAAAAAAGGAGGCATGCCTTTGTTTAATTTTGCCCCCGATGGTGCACCGAAACTCGATGCACTTGTTGCTGGATTTCTTTCAGCCCAAGCAGGATTTGCTGAAGAAATTGGTGAAGGTCAGATTCAAGTTGTTACCTTCGCAGAAAATAAATTTGTTTATGAAAGCAGAGAAGATGTGCTATTCATCATCGTAATTGGACAAGGAGATGATGAGAACGTTTATCGGGTGATTATCAAAGAAATTGCACAAACCTTCGAACGACAATATGGGAAGATATTGAAACAAGCAGTAATCTCATCTCATTTGTTTGTGGGTTTTCGTGAATATGTCATGGAAATTCTTGGAAAATATGATAAAATTCCTGAGATTCAACAGAGATATCCCTCAGCAATCCTTCCTCCAGAAATTTTTCAGAAAGTCGAAGAGCTCCTCAACATCATTGAGGGAAAACCAGGAATTTTACGAACAGCACTTTTGACCAAAGATGGTTTTGTCATATCAACGAAACTCCAGCAACACGAATTAGAGATTGGTACACGTCAAATTAGCCAATCCCGAAATATGGAGCTTCCAAGCTATTTTGCAGTGGCTCAAACCATTTTGGAAGAAGGTACCAAACTTTTTGTGAACCAAGTAAAGCCAGACTTGGCTCTTCTTGCCATAATTCGTGAAGATATGAATGTGGGACGTTGTGCTGAAATCATATCTCCTTTAGTCTATGGTTTGAGTAATGTCGACTATTCGAGTATGGTGAAGGTTCAACCCAAGACTATTGGCGTAGAAACATTCTCCGAGTTTGATGTCTTTGCCTCTAACCCCATGATGGAAGGCAAGCTATTTGCTGAGAGTACAGGGCAAGCTAAAGAATTTGATAACTTATTTGGGAATGCGGGACGTGATGTCTTTCAAGGCATCGACGGTGTTTCTAATGTCGAGGAGATTAGAACCCGAACAGGCGTACATGGGCGTCAGCTCTCTGAGATTCTCAGTTACCTCTCCGCCCGAGGGTATATTCGGCGTGTGCAATTCTATCCGAAGTTAGTCGCTAGCGACCGTCGATTTCTAGCTTATTTGGAAACAGTGGGCTTGCCTCGTGACGAATATAAGATTCTTGAAGACGCGAAATCCTACTGCGACGGGAACAATACGATAGGCGACATCGCACAGCGCATAGGTGTCGACGAAGAGAAGCTCACCGTAGTCTTGCGGAAACTAGGAGAAAATGTGGAGTGGCTGACTTAAACCAATGCTTTAATAGCACACAATTCTACCTCGAAACAATGAGCATAAACTCCAAATCTTAGAGAAAGATCGAAGGTAAATTTCTAGGTGGAAAATTTATGGGTAAAATCATTACTGTTCACAGCTTCCGAGGGGGCACAGGTAAAAGCAACCTTACTGCAAATCTTGCCACCTTTGCAGCTATGAAAGGACGACAAGTGGGGGTTATTGACACAGACATCCAAAGCCCAGGACTGCATGTCCTCTTTGGGCTCGCAGGAAAACGATTCAATTACACGCTCAACGATTACCTGCGAAAGAAGTGTACCATCGAGAAAGCCACTATAAACCATTCAAAAGCCATGAAGTTAGGACCAGGAAGTTTGCATGTTATTCCAGCCAGTTTGAATGCTGAAGATATTTCTACAATTATTCGAGAGGGGTATGAGGTTGCGGATCTCCGCCGGGGATTTAAGCGTATTATGCAAGCTAAACAGCTCGATTACCTTTTCATTGACACTCACCCTGGTTTGGATCAAGAAACTTTACTCTCAATGGCAACAACGGATCTCCTGTTTGTAATTATGCGTTTGGACCAACAAGACTTTCTTGGAACGGCAATCACCCTGGCCCTTGCTAAAAAACTTGAAGTACCTTCCACATACATTGTGTGTAATAAATGTCCAGGGATTTTTGACTTTGACAAGGTGAAAAAAGATATCGAACAAGAGTACGGCTTTGAAGTTGCTTCAGTGGTACCATTGTTCACACGACTCATTGAACTAGGGAGCCGCCAAATTCTCGTACAAACAAATCCCAGCCACCTATTTTCTCAGAACATAGACCAGCTATTCAAGAAATGTGAAACTATTCTAAACAATCGTTTAAAGTAGAATGTACTGAAACAACGATATTGCTCCCATACTTTGCTTAGGATATGAAACGCCAAACTATGCTAGACTAGTAATCAATGGCGTAATGGGGTCAATTATAATGATGGTTGTATGATGCCCTACCATTCCAGTGCGATTATGTTATAAATCAGCCCGTAAGGTATCTACTTGTATACGCCGTATTCTTTGGTGACGCCAACCATGGCCTTTAGATTTTCTGGTTTTACTCGATCAAAGAATGCCCCATTAGTCATGATATAACCACCGCCATTACCGGAAGTCTCACATCAGCTGATGGACCATCGACAAGAAATGGGGATCTAGTCTTTTCAGACACAAAATCAACATACCGTTCAAGGGCCTCGGCTGATGGACCTACAACGTCGACAATCACCGAGTTTCCTGTCATTTCAGACATTTCTTCTTGCTTCATAAGTAAAGTTTCAGCTTTTGCCTTATTGAATTTACCTCTCATTGTGTCTGTGACGATTTTATGCCTATCATAGAAAATGCTGCCTATCAAAACGGTAGGATACTCTCCTGGTTGTCCACCTACTTTTACTCCGGCGATATCGAAGACCTTTTGTTCCTTTTCAAATTTGAACATCCTTTCCTAATCTCCTGAAATCTTTCCTAGCCAATGGAAATCGGTTTGAATCTTTATGCGGAATAAACATGGCTTTAGCGAACTCGGAATTAAAATCGGGATCTCTTGTGAGTTCTAGATACCGGATTTTGTTCGATAACTTCTCGGCAATATTTCTTGCTTCTTGTGAAATTAATGTCATTTTAGCACCACTTAGCGCAGTGTTACCCACAAAATTAATTTTCTCTGTCGGGACTTCGGGCACCAACCCTATCATTCTCGCGCTTTCGGGATTTATGTAACTCCCAAAGGCACCTGCTAGAAGGACCTGATCAATATCTTCACTCTTCAGGTGCTTCTCCTTCATCAAGATCCAGCATCCTGTGTAAATTGCCGCTTTTGCCAGTTGAATTTCATTAATGTCTTTTTGTGTAACCGTTATTTCTTTTCCAGTGGCGCTTTCGTTTTTCCAAACGAGAATAAATTCGACATTATTGTCAACGTTTTTCAATCGAGGTGTGTTCACTTTTAGGTCATATCGTCCTCGCTGATTTATAATCCCATGTTTAGCCAATTCAGCTACAACGTCAACCATAGCTGACCCGCATAATCCGTGTGGTTTTACATTGCCTATTGTCTCAAACTCAACGTTATAATCTAAATCTGGGTGGATGTGCACTCTTTCGATTGCACCTGTTACAGCTTTCATCCCATGTTTGATATGGACGCCTTCAAAAGCAGGCCCTGAAGCACACGAGCAAGAAACGAGGTCCTCAGAGTTGCCGAGAACAATCTCTGTGTTTGTTCCGATGTCCAGAAGTAAGAAAACTTTATTCGATTCGTAAATCCCCGTGGATAGGACATTTGCAACAGCGTCTGCACCAACGAAACCTGCGATAATCGGTAAAACATGCACATTAGCCATTGGATGTATTTTGAGGTTAACTTCGCTGGCTGAAAGATCTATTGATTTACTAATTGACGGTATAAAGGGTGAGAGGGCTAGGAATTTAGGTTGAACGCCTAAGAATAGGTGGTGCATTGCTGTGTTGCCCACGATTGTTGCTTCGTAGATGTTTTGAGAATCAACATCCGCTTGGGCGCATGCCTCATTTATTACGTCATTTATTCCTTTGAATGCCAGTGTCTGTAGAGTTTCTAGTTTTTCTTCACTATTTCTAGCAAAGGTAATCCTAGATATGATGTCCTCACCATGGATTATCTGGGGGTTTTCAATAGAACCCACACCAATGGTTGTACCATTCTTCAAATCAACAACACATCCGACAATTTTCGATGTACCGATGTCAATTGCTAATCCTAGAATTTTTTTGGACGTGTCACTCTGTTCAATTGCAATAATCTTCTGACTATTCCATACCGTGACGGTGATGGCCCAATCGGCCTGGCGAATAATAGTGGGCATGTTCTTTACAATTCCAGACTTGATTTCTAATTGCTTGAGACCGTACTTATCTTTTAAAAAATCAAGGATCCTTTCTTGGTCTGATCTGGCATCATCCAGTGTCGGTTTCGCTAAGGCTAGATAAAATTTTGCAACAAAAGGTGAAACCGGTACAAGCCTTTCTAACCCTGTGACTTGGATTTTACGTTCACCAATTCGGCTTTCTTGGGGAATCATTATGGTGATGTTTTCTTTTAATACAGTACGACAAGCTAATCTATAGCCTGAATCAATTTCTGACGGGGATAAATGGTTCATTTCAGCCCCCGTTACCTTGTTCACGGCTTTCATATCTTGGATAATAACTCTGCATTTTCCGCAGATTCCCTTTCCTCCACATTCAGATCTTATGTCGACACCCACATTACCGGCCACGTTAAATACGCTTGCTCCGATTACAGTTCTTACCTTTCGTCCCTCAGGCTCAAATATGACGGTAATGCTCCTTTCTTTTTTTTGATTCATGGTAGAAGTCTATCTAAGGAATTAAATAACTTTTATGAGATATGCATAAAGTCATAATAGAATTTGGAAATGAATTAAGGGATCGTGTATTAACCTTTTAGTTTCATAAATTTGTGTGAATCTTAGTGGTTCCAATCCTGTAACACTAGAGTGCTGTTATGGTGATGCTCGAAAAGCCCCCTCTTTGGCTGAATTATCATACGGGTTGGTGAGAACAGGATTACAACCCCAAACCATTACACAGCTTGGGTTATTATCATAATCGCAGATGGGTAAACCCCCACATGTGATGATGGATGAGCCTACACGAGGAATATAGCATACGTAGCCGGGTGAGGTTACATTGGGGGCTCCGAATAAATTGACTAGCCTATGCACGAAGTGGAGGTACGCCGATTCGGTACCATGGGCAAAAACTACTGATTCTGCACCATCCTTTTGCTTAATTTCTTTAAGCTTATTAGCTACGATATCTAATGCTTCATTCCACTCAAACTGTTGAAACCTCCCGTCTCCTCTTTCACCAATTCTCTTGAGAGGGTGAAGCAAACGCTTTGAGCTTTCGACAAGCTGCATTGATGCTAAGCCTTTAGCACAGAGGGTTCATAGCTTATCGGGCTTTTAGGATCGCCTTCAACTCTAACGACCTTTCCATCCTTGACATGGATTCGTACGTCGCAACCACCATGGCAACTACGACAAACACTTTTAACAACTTCAACGTCGGATCCCAATTCTAACATTCCTGGTTTTTTGACCTTCTACCGGAAGTTCGGGTGAACAATGCTTCTCATTAAAAGCTAATTTTGTATAAATACTTTTGAGCAAAGATCGCGCTTTACTGCCACCGGATCTACTTTCCTAAAACGCTTTCGATATCGCATTGTGGCACTTTAACAAGAGATTTCGTTTCATCCTTCACGTAGGTGTAGAATGCATATATTATTTGAACTGAAATCTTCATAAGTAATTTCTTTCGCTATCGTTTCTTCCGACGGTAGATAACACCTAAGCCTAATGCAAGTACAGCTCCAATTGCAATAGCCTCAATTGGAAATCCGGGGATTCCAAGAGGAGGTAATGAGACAATTACTGTGATTTGGTCTGATCCGCTAAGCCCGGATTGGTCGAATACAGTAACATTGATTGTAACACTCCCTGTGTTGAGAAGTATGAGGGTAGAGTTGGTTAAAGGAGTATTCACTTGGGAATCGAATAAACCATTTACATGGATGCGGGCATAATCATAACCAGAGCCACTTTCCACAACTGACCATGAGAGGAGAACTGATGTGGTGACTGTTGCACCAGTAGACGGCATAGTTATCGTGACAACAGGATTAGTCACATCGATATTAACCTGATAGTGGGCAGCGATTTTTCCTACATTACCCACATTATCTCTACTTACCACATGAAGATAATAAGTGCCATCCGCTAAGAGGATTGAGGATTGGGTTCCATTTGTTAATGTGTACGTTCCTGTAATCGCCGAAGGAATTGTTGATGAGTTTTGATCAATAATATAATAGTACCCGGCAATACCATTAACATCGATTGGAACGGTCCAGTTGAATTGGGGTTGATTATTGGTAGACCAGACAGAAGGATCAGGGTGCGTGCTAGACATAATAGTGGGAGGTAAGGCTGTGCTATCATAGTTAATTGTCAAGAATGGGTCGCCGATGATGTTCATGCCATAATACCATTCGAGGAACTGTGATCCTGCTGTACTACTCGTATTCAAGGAATTAGCAAACCAGTATTGAAGAGCTTCACCTATGGTATCGTTCACGCTAATCGGGTTATAGAAATGGTTGTTGTCCATCATACCGCCAGTCTTGGTACTTCCAATGGTTGCAAGACTATAGTTTCCACTGAAAGTATACGTTGACCCCAACGAGTCAGTGGTTGTCCATTGACTCCCATGGCAAGCGAACAAATTGTAGAAGTTAAAGGAGGGAGGAGCTTGACGTATGGTTGGATTAGCAGAGATGATGCCCTCACCACCAAATCCACCTGGACCAAACCAGTGGGCTGTAGCAGAACTATGAACGGCAAGATGAGTCCATTGATAATTTTGAATAAGTCGATTATTTGCCCAATCTGTTGAGTTAGTCCAGGTTGCAGGGGAATCGATGAAGGTTCGAGTTGAATAAGCAAGTCCTACCTCACCATCCCATACAGAACCCCAATAGCCGGCCCAGTCATCATCAATATAAACAAGAGCACGTTTCTGACGTTGAACTCCACCGGTTCTATAGCGATGAACCCGATCTAGATATGTGTTGATGAAATTCGCAGGTGTATCCCAAGAGAGATTTTGCGGATCAATACGTCCTATGAAAATTTCAGGGTAAATGTCTGCTCCAGCTGAAGCATTATGAACATCATATACTCCTACAGCATGACCTGCCATTCCTGTGTCATACCAGTTTCCATCTAAATCCATGAGATAGAGATCAGCAATGAAAGTTTCTGCAGTGAATTGTCCCGATGTTGGATGGTAGAATTGTGCAAAGGGAAGTCGACCGATTATGACAGCTCCAACAAAATTGGTATAGCTGTGATACCATTGGGTAAGATTACCACGTAATTCCTGATGCGTATTGAATAGTTGTGTGACAAGAAGTGTGTTGTATCCAGTGTTGTTAAGATCTGCCCGATATTGAGTCACATTTCCAGATATACTAGAATACAATGTGTTTTGTACAATAATAGCCACTGTTTCAAGTGGCGGAGGTGCGGGGGATTGTGGAGTGGATATCTTTGATACCTGGAACCCGTCCAAACTAGTTAGAAATGAGACATTATTTGAAATCTGTTCTGATGAAGATAAAGGCACCATATTAGCGAACAAAAGAATGGAAAAGAACATCCCAAAGAAGAGCGCTGTTTTTCTCACAATAATCGCTTCCATAACAAAACTAGCGAAAAGGCAATAATACGCTTCAGCTGGAAACCAGGCATACACTCAGGAGTATGCCTTTAAGTAATTTTGTCTAGACCAAATGGTAAGAAAAAAGAGATTGCGTGAATCTAAACCTCTACTCCAAGGTCTAAGGCACGAACTAATTCTTTGTACCGATTACGAACTGTTACTTCAGTGACACCCGCGACCTCGCCAATCTCACGTTGGGTTCGCCGCTCTCCTTCAAGGATTGAGGCGATATAGATCGCAGCCGCGGCAATACAGGTAGGATCTTTTCCAGAGGTTATTCCTTTGTTACGAGCTTGCATGAGAATATCAAGTGCCCGGGCATGAGTTCGCTGGGAAAGGGTGAGTGCATTAGTATAGCGAGATACAAAATCCTCAGGCTGAGTAACAGGCATTTGAAGTCCAAGACGTCGTACAATTAGCCTGTATGAGCGACCTAGTTCTTTGCGCCCAACCCGAGTATATCGCCCTACATCTGCTAGCGTTCGTGGAAAACTGGTAAACCGACATGCAGCATAAACGCATGCGGCAACGATGGCTTCAATGCTCCGTCCGCGAATGAGGTTTTTGTCCAAGGCACGTCGATACAAAAGCGCCGCAGATTGACGAACTCGTTGAGGAAGGTCTAGTTGCCCAGATAATCGGTCGAGTTCACTCATGGCACTAGCAAGATTGCGTTCACTAGCTTGATAGACGCGACTGCGATTGTGCCATTTCCGAATCCGTTGCATTTCTGCTCGTCGCCGAGCATCAAGTTTATGTCCTCGTGCATCGACATCTCGCCAGTCAATTGTAGTTGATAATCCACGATCATGCATGGTAAGTGTAGAGGGAGGTCCGGCACGTGCGCGTTTATCACGTTCTTCTGGAGAGAACTCGCGCCATTCAGCTCCAAAATCTATAACATCATCGTTAAGAACCAGACCACAATTAGAACACACAAGTTCACGTGAGGAGGTCATTATTAGCTTGTTGCTACTGCAGTTTGGACAGGTATGTGGTTCGTCCTCTGTCTGACTTGTATCCGGTTGAGTTTTCTTTGGAGGATTATTTGACATAGCGATCGGATCCGAACCCAGCCTATCCAACTCACGCATGGGGAAAGACACATTCCCCATCCAAACTGTGGTTAATAGTAATTTAAAGATGCTGCCTTAGGCATAGAAGTTTTATTCCATCTGTAGCAAACGAAATTATACAGGAAAAAGTAGTATAAGGTTAATGTAGCCTGAAATCAATCTGGTGGTTGAGGAAACACGAAAATGAGTTCGCTCACTCCCTTTCAGCGCGTAATGAAAGTTCTTCAAGGCGAGTTACCGGATCGAGTGCCAGTTATCCCTCAAGTCACTTATACAACTGCTCAAATAACTGGCGTGGGTCTAATAGAGGCGTTACATAGTCCGAAGAAGACGGCTAAAGCTTTATTGGCTGGGCAACGTAGGCTTGGATATGATGCCATCTATGTGGGATGGGAAAGTTCATTTAATTTACTGGCAGAAGCGATGGGGTGCACTATGCGCTTTCCAGAAGACTCTGTGCCCCAAGTAGCAGAAAATATAGTAAAATCACCAGCTGATGTTGACAAGATAGAAGTGCCTGATCCCAATAGCTCCGGACGCTTACCTCTACATATGGAATTGGTATACTTAATTAAAAAGAAAGTAAAAGACGAGATTCCTCTTTTTGCCTATACACCGGGACCATTTACACTAGCCGGGCAGCTAGCTGGAGTAAATCCCCTTATGATTGCGACCATTCATGATTCACAATTTGTTACCGAACTTACTGATTTAGCATTAGAGGCTTCAATAAAGTATGCCCTCGCCAATATTGAAGCCGGAATAGATGTCATAGTAATAGCGGATCCAACAGCTAGTGGCAGTCTTATTAGCCCTACAACCTTCGGAACTTATGCGGCACCTCAACAAAAAGTACTTGTTAACGCGATTTCACAGACAGGTGCTTTTGCCTCTTTACACATATGCGGTAAAACAATGCCTATGCTTGAGCTTATGGCGGAGACTGGTACTAAGATGCTAGAACTCGATCACCTCGTCGATATGGCAGAGGCTAAAAAACGTGTAGGGCACAAAGTCATTTTAATGGGAAATTTGAATCCTACAGAACTTCTATTGATGGGAACCCCCAAAGAAATTGAAGCGGCTGCAAAAGGATGCATTGAAACTGTTGGTCAAGATGGTCGATACATATTGAGTAGTGGCTGTGAAGTTCCACCACTAGCGCCGTTGGAGAATATTCGAGCGATGGTTCTTGCTGCTGAAAAATATGGAAAATTTTCGTAACTAACCAACAGTAACTATTCGCTAAGATCCACAGGAATTGATCGATCTATAACAATTTCGTGATTGGATTCAATATATTGAGTAGTCCATGCATAAGCTTCAACGCCATACTCGACTGCTCGCCGTAATATTACACCAAATTCGGGATCAATAAGATCATTTGGTCGCATTCTATCAGCATCTATACGCTGAACAATAAACACAATAGCTGCACGATAATCTTCGTCAAGAGCATGCATTAATTCCTGAACATGGCGTTGTCCTCGTTCTGTGGGAACCCGAGGAAACAACCCGATACGATTTTTTGAATCAGTTGATGATTTGGCCTCAATATAGCATGAAGGAGCACCCCTAGCTTGGAGAAGGAAATCCAGTCGACTTTCTTTGTATATCGGTTCTGAATGGATTTCATGATACTGAGAAAAAGGTGCTAAAATACCCTGGTGAAGAGTTTCGGCTAAAATCCAGTTTGGGACCCGAGAATCCAAAGAAAGCATTACACCATTATTTCGTGAACAAACCAAATCATAATCAGTTTTTCGTTGGTTTCCAGGTTTGTGACGTAGCAGCACTTCAACACCTGGAAACAGTAGATCTGGCATGGGGCCAGGGTTGGGAATATATGCAGGGACCCGTTGTCCGTTGAGTTGACAAATAGTTAGAAACCGATTTGGCCGCTCGAGAAATTCCCCGTAGTGGAAAGGTCCTTGAAGTTTCACAAAAATGGCTCCTTCAGCATTTCTTTCATTGCCCAGTATTGCACCCTTATGATTCTTCGCTTCTTCTATCAAATTATGCCGTATGCTTATATACGGGCTAATCTATGCAGCGAATAATTAGGTAGGAGTTGTTTGACGTGCCCCTTAACTGGGATAAATATAAACAGGTTCAGGAAAACATCTTTGATCTCATTGGACTTACTCCACTTTTTCGAATGCCAAAAATTAGTAAAAAAGCGGGAGTCAACATATTAGGAAAAATCGAATGGTATTCTCCTACCGGAAGTCTAAAAGACCGTATTTATTTTAAAATGATTCGCGAGGCTATTGCCCGGGGAGATTTGAAATCGGGAATGGAAATCATAGAATCCTCCACGGGAAATGCGGGAATTGCCTGTTCGTTTGTTGGCCGAATGCTGGACTATCCGGTGACCATTGTCATGCCTGAAGGGATGAGCCAAGAGCGTCGAAAACTCATGGCGGCTTATGGAGCTAAGATTATTTTGACTCCGGGGGGCGAATCCGATGTTGATTTGTGCCTTACTAAGGTCAAAGAACTCAAGGAAGCGAATCCGGGCAAGTACTGGGAACCTGCGCAATTTAGTAACCCAGACAATTCCCTTGCTCATTTTGAAACAACTGGGCAAGAAATTTGGGAGCAGACAGGCGGGAAAGTTGATGCTTTCATTGCTAGCCAAGGCACAGGGGGAACAATTACGGGTGTCGGTCAATATTTACGAAAACAAAATCCAAATGTGAAGCTTTATGCAATTGAGCCGACTGAAGCACCACTGCTTGCACATCGAAAGTGGGGTTCTCACCACATTGAAGGAATCGGTGATGGATTTGTACCAGAAAATCTTGATTTAAGTATTTTAAATGGAATAATTACAACCACCTCTGATGAAGCTCTTGAAATGGCACAATGGCTCAGTCGCGAGGAAGGCCTCTTTTGTGGAGTTTCTTCAGGGTGTAATGTTGCAGCTGCACTGAAATTGGCGAAGAGACATCCTGACCTCAACACCATTGTAACCATGATTAATGACAGTGGACAACGGTACTTCAGCACACCCTTGTGTGGCGAACCGAAGCATCTCGATATCCCTGATCGTGAACATCCAATGGATGAGCGTACGAAAACTGAGCTTGATAAATACCAAAACAATTGGGAAATCATCGAATAAATAGATCCTGACAAATAGCATGGTGCATACACAATGGGTTATGAAATTATTGATCAGATTCGTGATGAAATGATCAAATGTCAAACCGAGCAAGTTCTAGAACTTGTTCCAAAAGCAATTGACCAGGGAATCGATGCCTCCAAAATTGTAAACCAAGGACTAACTGCAGGCATTAGAGTTTTAGGAGACCGATTTGAGAAGGGAGAAGCTTTTCTTCCTGAACTAGCTGTTGCCGCAGAGACTATGAAACAAGCCCTTGAATTTCTGGAGCCTTATTTAGCGAAATCCGTTGAAGAGGAAGCTCTTGGTACGATTGTGATAGGGACAGTCCAGGGAGATATTCATGACATTGGAAAATCAATCGTAGCGACTATGCTTACTGTCGCAGGGTTCACTGTCCACGATTTAGGAGTTGAAGTGACACCAGCACAATTTGTCACAAAAACCAAAGAAGTAAATGCTGACATAATTGCAATGTCAGCGCTATTGACTACCACAATGGATCATATGCAAGAAACTATCGATTTGTTAAAATCTGAAAAGCTCAATCAACGTGTTAAAGTAATGATAGGAGGCGCTCCAGTTAGTCAGCAATTTGCGAATAGTATAGGGGCCGATGGTTATGGTGTCGATTTCAACCAGGCCGTAAAAATCGCCAAACGATTAACTGGACATTCAGACGACTAATTTAGTCTAATTTAATGGAGCTAACCAAGCATGGCACAACAACCTCGACTCAAACTACTCTCAGAAGAAGACATTCATCGCATACACAAAGAAAGCCTCATGCTCCTAGAAGAAGCGGGGATGAAAATTCATAGCAAGGAAGCCTTAGAGCTGTTAGAAGGAGTGGGAGCACCGGTTGATTATGAAAAAAATCATGCATTTTTCCCCTCTTCGCTAGTTGAAGAACAACTTACCCATGCACCGTCATCAATTCGTCTATATAGTCGGGAAGGAAACCTTGCACTTACCCTTGAGAATGACAATATTTTCTTCAATCCTGGATCTGCGGCCACACATCTTATAGACCGTGAGACCGGCGTAAGACGCCACCCCTATGTTTCAGATGTAATCGAGTTTGCTCGAGTTACTGATGCTCTACAATATATCGATGCTCAAAGCACAGCACTCATTCCCGCAGATATTCCATCAAAACTTGCAGATAGATATCGATTATACATTATTCTACAACATTCGACCAAACCCATTATAACGGGAACTTTTGCCCTCGACGCCTTTGAGGACATGAAACATATGCTGGAAGCGGTTGTAGGTGGACCAAAAAAACTCAGAGAAAAACCTCTAGCAATCTTTGATACCTGCCCATCAGCGCCGTTACAGTGGAGCGAACTTACAGTTCACGACCTCTTACTAGGCGCGGAGGCGGGTATCCCTATTGAACTCATATCAATGCCTCAACTCGGTGCAACTAGTCCAATAACCATTGCTGGTTCGTTAGTTTTGCATAACGCCGAATCATTAAGTGGTGTAGTTCTCACGCAACTCAAAGCGAAAGGTGCGCCTGTTATCTATGGGGGCTCACCGACGGCTGTAGATATGCAATATGGTACAGCAAGACTTGGAGCAATTGAAAGCATTATGCTCACTTGTGCATATGGGCAGATGGCAAAGCATTACGGACTTCCCTCTCATGGCTATATGGGACTTTCTGATGCTAAACTAGGTGCCGATTCCCAAACAGGATATGAAGCGGCAACAGGATTTCTTCTCGCAGCGATGGCAGGGATTAATAACATCGCAGGCGCAGGCATGCTAATTTTTGAAAGCACTCAAAGTTTTGAAAAACTTGTTATTGACAATGTATTAGCAGGCATGATAAAACGACTCATTAGAGGCATTGATGTAAATGATGAAACACTTGCCCTCGATGAGCTACGCGAAGTAGGCACGAAGGGTGGTGATTTCCTTCGCTTACGTCATACCCTAACCTGGTTCCGTAATGAACATTACATGCCAGGAATATTAGTTGATCGTCAACCCTACGAAAGTTGGCAAAATCAGGGATCACTATCAAGTAAAGAACGGGCTCGAAATCATGTCAAAGAAATTCTTACAACCCATGAGGTTCAACCACTTACCAAGATGCAAAGCCAGGACCTAGATTCGGTTATGAAAAAAGTTATGAAACACTATAAATGCCCTTCTCTCCCCCATGGACCAGCTTGAGAATATATTTCCTGTTAATTAGAAATGTTTAACCTGGGAAGTGGTCTTGGCAAGTAGGTGGAACTATTTTAAAGCCCTAAAACGAATAACCCACACCCAGATACATAGATCTTTCCAGCTGGGAGGCGATTTAGGTTGATCCATAATGTTCTGTTATTAACAAGAAATGGAATCAAACTATTTCATCGCTCATATTGGGCAATTGAAATTGATCAACCAGTCGTCTCTGAATATATCCAATCGCTTCGCCAACTTGAACGAGATACCGGTGAAGATCTCCCCGTTCCAATTTTTTTAGATGGCATGAAATTTATTCATAAATACGTGGACAGCGACTTGATTCTCGTTATCGTTGCCGACCGCCAAGACAAGGATGAAATCCTTCAAGAGAAAATTGATTTCGCTGTCCGAACAATGAAACAAAAGTATGCAAAACAAATATGGGACTTTAAAAGCAATCGAAACTCAGAAGTCTTTCAAGGTCTCGGACCTGTTCTCGATTCCGCAATCATTTCTACCCTGAAAATTGTACTTCTTGGTGAAGGAGGAGTGGGCAAAACCACAATTCTTAAAATGCTAATGAGCCAGCGAGCGGATCTTGATCACATTGCCACTATGGCAGTTTATGTAGAGGAGATGCAAATCGCAAAATTAGGTCCTTACGAAATTGCAGTCTGGGATTTTCCAGGCCAAGAGCTTTTAGTTCCGAAGTGGAAGGACTATCTTCGCGGGACTGACGTTGTCATTATGGTCTCAGATTCAACATTGAAGAACGTAATGTCGACACGTAAACTAGTTCCAATCATTCAAAAGTGGACAGACGGTGCTCTGATTTGGGCAATTGCCAACAAGCAGGATCTCAAAGATGCATTGCTCCCTGACACGGTATCACGATTACTTGGTTTGCGGACAATAGGATTAGTTGCGATTGATCCGCGAAATAAAGACCTGCTATATAAGACGTTGATGGGAGCCGCCGCTGAAGTAGCTTTTCCAACAGCATAGGATAAGTTCTTGAGGTAACTATTTAGTTTTCACTTTATGATTTTTGTTATATTCCTGAGCGAGTTGTTGAAGGCGAAATCGAATAAGATCTTCAGTCTTTACTTCAATGACAACTCCTGCATAATCACAGTTGGGGCAATACCATTGTTCCTGTACAATAGTACCTGATATGTTGGTTAGTGGTTGAATGTCAATGCTAAAACAATTAGGGCAAACCTTTACCCAATTTCGAAGATCACTACGTCCAATCTTTCCCGGATAATTGGTGATTCCTTTTTCTGATGTTTGTTCGGGGTTAATTGGGCTCAAAACGCGTTCCTCGGTGAGGCAGAGATTGCAAACTGATTTAAGGATTCCGAATCTGACTTTCTTGATCTAACGAATATGTTGGAAGCATTTGCGCAGCTGATTAAACGTGAGTGTATTGAGCACATTCTTAGGTTCAATCCAACCTCTTCGAGCTAGACCTACTCCATATCTTATGAGTCCAAGTTGACTAGCCCGATGAGCAGCTGTGCTTACCACAAAATTAACACCCAATTCTTTTGCTTGTCGGATCAGTTCTGGAGTTAACTTTAGTTGGTGAGAACTGTTAATCTCAAGCGAAACACCCTGCTGTTTTGCTACCTCAAAGATAGTAGGAAAATCAATAGAAAAGCGTGGGTGCTGGGATATTATTTGTTTTGATGGATAGGCAATGATATCGACGAGATCATGATAACAGGCGCTAACAAGAAGGTCTGTGATTGAACTTCTTGTTTTACGCGTCAAGTGTATTGCGGCGATTACAAGATCTGTTTCTGCTAATACCGTGTCAGATAAATCAAGCGACCCATCTGGGAGAACATTCACCTCAGCCCCTGCGAGAAGTTTGAAATTATTAAATTGTTCATTCAGTTTTCTTATATGGAGTATTTGCTTTTTCAATCGAGTTTCATCAAGACCATTTACAATTGCAGCATTTTTAGAATGATCACAGATTGCCAAATATTTGTATTTACGGGCAATTGCAGTCTTTGCTAGGTCTTCGATTGTATCAGCGCCATCACTCCAGTTAGAATGAACATGAAGATCACCTCGAATATCATGTTCGTCAATTAGTGAGGGGAGCTTGTGTTTTAGGGCGGCTTCGATTTCACCTGTATCTTCGCGGAGTTCGGGAGATATCCAATCCAGCCCCAATGCTTCATAGATAGCCTTCTCTGAACTACCGGCAATGATTTTGTTTGTTTTCATATCTTGTAAATGATATTCACTTAATTTCCACTTGCGTTGTCGAGCAAGGCGACGTAAAACAATATTATGTGCTTTTGATCCAGTAAAATACTGGAGAGCTGCACCAAACGACTCGTTATTTACGACTCGAAGATCAACTTGAATACCCTCATCGACCAATACACTCGTTTTCGTAGGTCCTTGAGCGAACACCCGTTCAACGGCGGGATGATTAATAAACGTGTGCATCACTAAATTTGGATTCGTTGAACTGGCGAGAATATCAATATCACCAATGGTTTCCTTCCACCGGCGAAGGCTTCCCGCGATTGCAATTTGGGTTACATCCTTTAATTTTCTAAGGTCCTTGACGAGATTTTCGGCGATTGGCAGTGCAATTCCGATAAATAACCGCTTAGAATAGCCAACCATGAGTTCTAGATTCTGACGAATCCGCTCCTCGCTAGCGGGACCAAATCCACGTAATTCTTGTACCTTGTTGTCATTTAATGCAAGACGAAGATCTTCAAGAGAAGTTACACCAAGTTCTTCTTTGAGCACCCTCACAGTTTTGGGTCCAATGTCCGGAATGCTTAGGAGTTCCACTAATCCCGAATCAATTTCATTCTGTAAACTATTAAGATACGCAATATTCCCAGTTTCTAGATACTCTTTGATTTTTTTCGCTAAAGCTTTGCCAACACCAGGAATGTCCTCCAATTCACCTCGGATCGCAATATCATCGATGTCTTCACTAAGTTGTTCCAAACTTCGAGCAGCTCGTCGATATGCTCGAGGTTTGAATGAATCCTCTTGAAGTTCCAGTAAATCAGCAATTTGTAAAAAGATTCGAGCGATTTCTTTGTTTTTCACTCTTTCTTCACCAGCAAGGCACCTATCGGAATTGGTTCCTCTTGATATTTTCGAAAGAGAGGGATAATTTTCTTATGGAGCCTCGATTGCATATGCTAGTGAGGAAGTGTCAATGCGTGCAATAAGAGCCCTTGTTCAAGGACGAGTACAGGGTGTATTTTTTCGGGTATATACGAGGGATAAAGCCCATCAGTTGAATCTAAACGGATGGGTGCGTAATAATCGCGATGGAACGGTTGAATGCCACGTTCAAGGCCCTGATCAAGCGATTATTGAGTTTGTTGAATACCTTCACCATGGATCCCCTTCCTCGAGAGTTGATAATGTGTCAATTACCAATGTTCCAATTGAGCCTAACCTTCGCGATTTTAGAATCACCTATTAGGAGAAAGAAATCATCTAGCATTCGCGAATTTTCTCAAAACTACATACTCTTAAGGTAGAATATGTGAGTAGCCATGGGTGCACCTCTTGAGGATTCTTGGGGTTATTGGATCTGCTCGAAAACTTGGAAACTGCGAAGTTTTGGTAAAGGAAGCATTATTACAAGCCCATGAAGAGGGCGCGGAAATTCGCCCCTTACGATTATCAGATTTTCGTTTGCTTCCATGCAAAGGGTGTTTAGCATGCGTTCTCAAGGGAGAGCCCTGTCGACTAGATGATGACATGCATTCCTTATGGGATCATTTCCAATGGGCCGATGCCATCATACTATCTGCTCCAACCTATTTCTTAGGTCCAGGAGGTCTGGTCAAACTATTAATTGACCGTCTCTTTGAATACAGTCTACAACTGGGAAAAATCAAACAACGACCTGGAGCCATCATTGCCACTGCAGGACTTCAAGAATGGGACCCTTTTACTTTACCCATGCTTTCAATACTTGCAGGTATACTCCAACTGAAATTAGTCGACCGCGTAATGGCATACCGACCAGGACCTGCTGAAGTACTTCTAGATGATGAAACCATGGAACGTGTCCAGAAAATCGGAACAGCATTGATTCATCAAATTCAACAACCAGAAAATGAAGTTCAATTATCAATACCAAAGAATGCGTGTCCCCATTGTGGGCTACCTTTCTTCATAATACGTGAAAAGAACCAGGTTGAATGTCAACTCTGCCAATCGCGTGGAGAACTACTTGAAAAAGATAATGACATAACTATCTCTTGGATTATTGATACAGGGAAACATCGTTGGAGCCCTGAAGCAATGGCCAAACATTTCTCTGAATGGGTTCTCCGAACAGGTCCTGTCTATCAACAACATCGAGAGGAGATTAGGAAACGAACGCAAAAATACCGTGAGTTACCTATTGTGTCAGGTCCACAAGAGATGAAAAAACGCCGTAGGCCATGAACTAGCCCTAATTTAAAACAAGAGGAGAGAAGTATAATCTCAAGACGAGATGCTAATCCTCTTCCTCGTCGAGTTTTCCTTCAGCTCTGAGCTTCTCGAGGAGGGCTTTCTCTGCTGACAAATCGCCTACTTGTTGTTTCACTTCCGGGACATGTTCGAGTTTTGCACCTTTCTTGATTTCACGTTTCAGTTCCTCGCTCAAAGATTCTCCTTTACTTTCTTCTTCGCTCACACAGGTCACCTCAATTGTTTAAGCTGTTTTGTGTTCTTGTGTTTGGTTGACGATTTCCCATTTCACAGAGTGATAACTACTTCTTGTCGACGACGCTGCCGACAGTCACTGAGCTATAACTGACTCGTGGACTCTGTTTAAGTCGATCTGGAATTGCTGTGCCTTTCTCATCGATGACAAGCTCAAAACCCTGTCCGACTCGTTCGCCGGTTGAAAGGAGATATCCACTCCGCGCAACGGTGTCAACCAATCGTAAAGCGGTTCGTCGTTCAATGAGGTTAGTGCCTTGAGGCATGATCATTCGGATTTTTTTGCCGGTTTTATCTACTTCACAGCGGATGCCGCTGGATCCCTGTTTCGATTCAACAAATGTTCCATCTTGATATTCAAGTACAATCACAGGCGTTCACCTTACGCAGAGAAGCGTTATACAGAGTGGTCTTCCCCCTGCTTTCACACCGTCTCTGCCTTAAAAAAAATCAGTTTTGATTATTAAAAAGGTTTTGTGCCTTTGATTCAGGTCAGAGTTAGTTTTGCGTAATAGCCAACGGACTGAACTACAGACATTAAAGAGCAATACACCAAGACAACACTCACAAAAGTGTGTCACGGTTAATATCGTTCATAGATTTTGTATAGGATGATTAGAGCGACACCAGCAAGGCCAATTACCGCTAGGATTAGGAGTGACGTGGCAGGATCCAGTCCGGGAATTGTTCCTTGAACCTGATAGGCAAGATTCGCAGAGACACGTGTATTATCAAAGACATCACTGGCTTGTATGAAGAATACAACGGATTTGAATTCGTTGCTCGAGAGTTGTTGGGGATATCTTGGAAGTATTACCTGGTAGACATCATCTCCAAGGTTCACCATTTCAAGAGTAGCCCAGAAAATTCCATCAAAGGTGTATTGAAGAAACACGGTTTGAACTCCAGTTCCATCGGTTATTGTGGCATTGATAGTAACTGGGTCGATATCGCTAGGATTTAGAGGAAGATGGGTGATGAATGAGATAACCGGTAAAGTGTCGGCGACAGTGTACTGATTAGAGGAAGTGTTCCAAGCATTTTGGGTATCGTTTACGTAAATTCGGTATTCAACGATTTGGCGTTCTGGAAAGGGCGGAATCGATGCGGTGAAGTTAGCGTGGCTTCCCATTGTTCCCAACATGGTCATGTTTATCCACTGTGAACCATTATAATAGCTCAAGATTACAGTGTCAATTAGGGCATCATCAGAGAGTTCACCAGTAATGATTACCCACTGGTAATCTTTTGGAGAAGAGGGATCTATTTTGATGTCATCGATGCTGGGAGGGTCAAAGTCAATTACGAACGGCTCAGAGAATGGACTATCGTTTTGAACAGCAGGGCGCCCACTCCTTTCAGGAGAAATGAAGAAGGCACTAACATTGTAATATTGACCGATTGAAAGGTTTCCCAATTCGACATAATAGCTCACATTTAGAAGTGAAAAATACCAATTTTCGCCCGTACTATTCCAATTGAGAGTTTCATTAATCAGTGCTCCACCGGAGCCAGTTGCCAAAAAAATACTGAAATTAGAAAGAGAAACTTCTGTATCATTAAGAAAACCAAATATTGAGTGCCAAACCCAGTCAACCGTAATATTCAAAGTCTGTACATCACGGCCAACATATATGATACGAGGTTGAGCAACACGTAGATAAGGTCCTCGAAAGGTGAAGGAATCAGATGTAGGACTTATACCTTCATGAAATGGTGGGACAACAGAATAATTAGCTGAGCAGATTATCTTATATGATTGGTCAGGGATGAGAACGGAGATATTTAGCTCGTATGTTTCCCAGTATGTCGAAGAGACATTATATTGAAGGACATTGACGAACGTCTCTGTTGCTGACGTATTTTCAAGAGGCTGAAAAACAAGAGTTGTGTTGGCTTCTGTAAGGATTCCCCAGATAGAACTGGCAATATATTCGACGAAAACATCTATTGTGTCGGAAGTGTCGGCAATATAGGTGTAGTCAGGCACTGCAATAGTTGTTCTGTGTTTATACAAAAACGATTTCGAATCGGCTGTGGTTGTATTCCAGGTTTCAGTTCCAGTAAATCGTTCAAAGTAGGCACGAACCTTGTAAGTTTCTGGTTTCAGGTTCCACTGTAATAGACTATAATTTTGAACAGTCCATCCAAATAATGGGTTATATTCAAGATTATCTGTAAAAACCACACTGGAATTTGATGTGAAAAGAACACTAAAGGTATGCACCGTCAGATCACTATTTGTACACTCACCAATATCTGATGCATTTACCAGTGTTACTACGACATTCAGCAACGAGGAATTACCAGATGGATTTGCAACAGTCCATTCTTCATAAGAAATTAATGGAGTCGTTGCATTCAGGTCATTCGGTCCAGGAGTTTGAGGACTGGCATTGACTAATGCGGGAGCCGTAGGAAAAACTCCAAGCAGTGGTGGTAGTAATGTTAGGGTTACTAATAAGGTGAGTAACAAGATACCTTGGATTTGGCGACGCACAATCTGTCACCCTCAATGAGGATAGAAGGTCAAAACCGATGTGATTCCTAAAAAGATTGCGGTAACGCACAACTTCATTAGTCTTTACAAAATCTAGATGGGCTATGTCAAATTTTCGAAGAAACAGAATCAAGATGGGCAGTATTATTTAGAAACACAATTGTTCTTTGTTTCCAATCGTTTAATCGGAGCACTGTGATGCTACAAGGAGCAGTCTCAAAAGCGATCTTACGTCGCATTTCAAGTTGAAGTTCTAGCCACCAAAGGATAATCTCTTCAATGATATTCGCATGACTAACGATGAGAACGGAGTCTGACACCTCTGTATTGATTTCATCTAGGAACGGGGCTACTCGTTGATGAAGCATTCGCCAACTTTCTGCTCCTGGAAAGGGAACTCAATCCAATATTGGTTCCGTTCTCTCTAATTCCAGTTCAAGAGCGTCTTCAAGAGGCAGATCTGCTACTATTCCCCAATTTATATCTCGAAGAGCCTTCTCAAGATTGGGAGTTATCTCTAGAATTTCACCGATTATCTGGGCAGTTTCAGTGGCTCGATCTAAGTCACTCGAATACATAGTTACTGATGATTCTGTAATCAACTCTTTTAATCTCTGACCAGTCAGATAGGCTTGGTTTCGACCCAATTCAGTGAGTGGCGTGTTGGTCCACCCACCTGTCAATCCTTTTACATGGTGTTCAGGTTGTCCATGCCTTACAAGTATAAGTTCATTCAAAACACTGCACCCACGATGATGAAAATTCCCCTTAGTTGGGCTAAATCAAAACATTTTCTCTTTCAACTTTACGATGTGTAAGACCTAGCGAAGCAGCAGGTATTGTACGCCCTCCATACAATTCGGCATCTTTTTCGCCCCGATAAAGAGCATCTGCCATTCGAGCGATGGCATCCGCTTTCATGATACCCGACCCACTAGCCCCAGTCACAACAATGACTCCACAGTGCTCGTAGACTAAAGGAATTGCATCGACCGAATAGGAATACGCTCCAGCCCACATATTAGTGGGCCGCAGGTTAGCAAAAGCAGGAAAATATTTGCTGAGGACAGGATAAATGCTTTGTTCATAATAGGCACGTTCAGCATTATAGTCCTCGTCTTGCATATTATATGTGTAGGCTCGACCGACCCTATCAGCACAGCCAATCCAGAAGGATTTCTCTTCGGGAACACCTCGAAAGTAACATCCACCGGAAGGGAGAATTGTGAACGGAATGAACCCTGCGTCACTAAAACCTTTGGTAAAGAGTAGTTTTTCAAGAGGAGCATTATCACTGGCAGCAACAATGAAGAGTTGGCGTTTCTTCGCTTTTACGTAACTAGGAATGCCAACAGGATCAAGCAATGCATTAGTCCAAGGTCCCACTGCAAGAACAACCTTGTCAGCGTGTAAAACTCCTTGGGAGGTTCGAATGCCAGTGATTAATTTATCCTGCCAAACATAGGGTTCACCGGGAAGCCCAAGTGGCGGTTGAGCTTCTAAGAGTAACCTTTCAACGGTGAGATTGAATCGGGGTTTAATCTTGGAAAGCTTAAGAAATTCTTCTTTATAGAATTGCACGAGGAGGCTTGGATCTAGCACACCGCACTCGGCTCCAAAAAGTGCATAATCAACGGGGTTCAAGTTCATTAGGACAGCTTCTTCATCATCAGTGAACTCTGTAACCAAATCGGGAAGGAGTTTTTTAAGTTCTGGCTTTTCGATAACTTTGTTCGCGATGTTATTAGCTTCCATCCGTTTTATCCAAGATTGGACGGTAGATTCCTTGAATTGCCCATTACTCAGCAGCCACAAATACCCACAGAAATGAAGTGCCAGATCGAAGTTGAGATCTTCTTGGATGTGACGGAAGAAACTGATGCTGGTATCAGTGAGCAATTGATTCGTCGATGAGGAAAACATGTTACGAATCGCGGCAGCACTCATTGCGGTATTCGCTTGTCCTACGTCGGGTTGGCTATCTACGAGGAGTATTGTTGCATCTGGATTATTTTTCTGAATGTAATATGCAGAAGCGACACCAAGGATTCCTGCACCAACTACGATAATATCGAACTTCTCAGTCAAGATACAAAACCTCCAAGATTAGAGCGTGATAGAGGAATGTGTGGCGTTTCCTTTTGTTCTTTGTGGAAAGTAAATGCTTTGAGGGGATTTGCTAAAAAAGGAAAGAGAAGAGTCAATATCGGGGTTAAAACAGCCTCCTCCTAGAGAAACGAAAAAAGTGTTTTGTTACAACCAAAGGCGCCTGAAAGTAATTGTTAGGTTCCATTGACTTAGAGCTTCCTTGAATACCTATATCGCGTCCTGTATTTTTGGTAAAAAATTGGCAACCTTTAGTAGTTATATAGGGATAAAGGTCGCGATGGTGAACGAAATCATTCGAAGAATACAGGATGATTATCATGGCTTTACCACTTACACTCTTCGTTGCAGCTAATCCCTTACTAGGAACGCTTCTTATCCTTCTCCCAATTATCGTTGCCTTATACCTTCTCTTATTCCGACGATGGTCTGCAGATAAAGTTGGTGTCGTAGCGTTTTTATTGGGATTTTCGATTGCAATCTTGTGCTTTGGCACCAATCCCATTCTTGCACTTGCTGCTAGTTTTGCCGGAATTCTTGCATCTTTTCCTATCTCCTTAATGGTAATAACATCTATCCTCATGATTACCTACATGGTTAGAACTGGTGCATTAGCACGAATAACCGTCTTTTTCAAAACCCTGGGATCAGGTAACAAAGCAATTCAAATTATGCTCATTAACATTGGACTTGGTTTATTCCTCGTGGGTTTAGGAGCAACGCCCGTTAGTATGCTTCCACCCGTAATGCTCGCCATGGGCTTCTCTCCATTAATTGCTGTAATGCTCCCCTCAATTGGATACGACCCCCTCACCACCTATGCCCTTCTTGGTATTCCTGTTTTGGTTTTTTCTGATGTCGTCCCTGCAGACTATTGGAGCTCACGATATCCTGGTGTTGAGCCATTGTTTATTTCTGGTCACATATTCTCGTTGTATATGCCTATAGTAGCCACAGGTATTGCTTTGGCCATGCTTTGGTTAGCCGGGGGGCGAAGATTATTATTTAATCGAGAAGCCCTGAGCTTAGCCTTTCTTACTGGTATTATTGCGGGGATGGTGTGCTATTTCTGTAATCTCATCTGGGTGGGCTTGACTACACTTACAAATGTCTTTGCGGGACTCGCCGTAATATCTGCAATGCTAGCCTATTCCAAGCTTCGAGGGTTACCTCTTGTAAATAAAAGCATTCTCACAGAGAAAGATCAAGCAATAATCGAAGGGATGGGACTTCTCCAAGCGGTGTCACCATGGCTGATCCTAATTTTTTTCTGCTTTCTCGTGAATCTCGTCCCCCCAATTTATAATCAATTATTCAATGTCTTGACCTTTCCCATCATCATCGGAATTATTACAATCAACACGCGATTTCTCTGGAACGCGTATTTTTGGGTGCTCATTTCAACTCTACTAGCAATCATAATTGATGCATACCTGGCTCGTGCTAAGAAACAAGTTTCTAATTTCAAAATGGTACTACTTGAAACCATAAGTACTTGGATGTCCCGTGCCTGGCGACCGTTTGTTTCTGCCGCCATCTTCTTCGCTCTAGCCTACATAATGATATATTCAGGAAGCGTAATCGTCGCAGGATCTTGGACCCGATTCCCCGAATGGAACATGATTTTTGTACTCTCTGTTGTCACGGCCACTACTTTCGGTCCCCTCTATCCTTTAACAGCCGCATTTCTTGGACTTCTGGGAGGTTTTGTTAGTGGTAGTGAAACTTCCACCATTGTCATGTTCCAACCCTACCACCAGCTCACCTCCTTGCAGATAGGTGCCCAACCTCTCATCGTGGGTGCCAGCTCGGGAATAGGTGGCGGATTAGCCAGTGTTCTTTCGCCAGCAAAATTACAAAACGCCGCAGCGGTTATTGATGCAAAGGAGATAGAGGGGCAAGTCATGCGCAAAGCATTACCTGTTATACTCTTAGTGACTCTTGTGGTGGCGAGTCTTGCGTTCTTTTGGGGTTATTTCATTCCCTAGCAAATATTTGAAATACTGCAGCCAAGCTGGGAAATATTCGTAGGAACATCTGCATGTACTACATAAATCGTGATCAATCGATGCATAGATCCTTAATCAAAGGATAATCGAGGGCCTGCCAAGCATTGAGCCCTCCCAAAACATTAGTTACATCTCTGAAACCGTGTCTTCGTAGAATACTGGAGGCAAGACTGCCTCTTCCACCCCAACCACAGGTTACGGCCAATGGTTTATCTGTTGGAAGTGAATCAACATGTTTTGCTAATTCTCCCACATAGATGTATTTTGACCCATCCACAAATCCGGCTTCACACTCATAGGTTTCACGGACATCAATTAGTAAGAGTTCATCCTTTTCGAGTTTGTCTTTAAGTTGAGTTGCGGTGATAGCTCCAATTTGATCTGTTGGTTTTCCTTTATTACGCCAAGCATCTATGCCCGGACATAGATACCCCTTAATGTTATCATATCCAAGCCGCCAAAGAAAGGATTTTGCTTTATTGATGTCTTCAGGTCGTTCAAGCACCAAAAGAATCTCTTGATCATGTTTTAGAACCCATCCAGGATAGAAAGACAACCCGTTGAGCCAAATACTAAACGAGCCAGGCAAATGAGAAGCTGCATAAGCATCAGGATTGCGTGTATCCACAACAATCGTGTTGGAATTCTCCATGGCTTTTTCAAATTCAGCAACTGTCAAAACACGGGGAACAGGTGCATCCCGAAGGAGAGGAGGACCTTCCAAATTGTATACTTCCATCTGTTGAAAATATGGTGGTCGTCGAAGTTTGATACTCATTACGTGTTTTTTGAATGCCTCTTTATCAAGTTGGAAAATCTGATTGTGAAGTCGTTCGTAACCAATTGTGCTAAAATTCCGATCACTAATCGCGTGACCACATATAGATCCGGCTCCATGTCCTGGATAGATAACGACTTCATCTCCGAGAGGAAGGAGCGCGTCATGTAAACTGTGATATAGTTTTTCGGTCATTTTCTCCCAGATATCGAGCCCTGGGAGATCAGTACGTCCAATATCCCCTACGAATAAAGTATCACCAGTGAAAACCATGAAAGGTTTCCTACTATTGGCTGGATCAGTAACGGAAAAACAGATGGAATCGTCTGTGTGCCCTGGAGAATGAAGCGTTTCTATATGAAATCGGCTGACTTTGAATTTATCTCCATCTTTCACGCCATGCTCGCCATATTTGAATGGTGTTTCGCGGCTGTGAACGATTTCAGCCCCGCATAGGTTCTGTAATTCTAGCGAACCAACAACGAAATCTTCATTGCGATGGGTTTCAAATATATAGATGATATCCGCACAGGCGTCTTTTGCCAATTCAAGATATATATTGGCATCGCGTCGTGGATCAACAACAAAAGCTTCGCCCTTATCTGCCATGAAATAACTTTTATGTGCAATTCCTGGTGAACTGATGAGCTCAAACTTCATTTAGAATACACCTCAGTAGAATAGGTTCAAACATCTTATCTATTGCGAGCCTATGTTTTCAATATATCGAGGTTACAACGGTAAGAAATGGATCTAACAATATCACGTAAGTTGATAACTCTTTTAAAGTCAAAGCACGAGGAGGTGCCGAGGGACGATAATCATGGAACGGAAGAAAGTACAAGGTGACCGAAAAGATCACCAAGTCCTCCTCTATGCTTTGAGCACGTGCGGCTGGTGTAAAATGACCAAAGCCTTTCTTAGAGACAATAGCGTAGAATACGAATATATCGATGTCGACAAACAAGATCATGCTGATAAGGAAATTGTCAACCAGGACATTAGAAACCGGGGAGGCCGTATTGCCTTTCCAACCATAATCATTGATGATAAGACGATAATCACAGGCTTCAAGAAGGACGAACTGACTAAGGCGTTGGGATTATGACCAGTATTGAAAATATAAAACGTCGTTGTGAAGCCAATGCGAAGTCACATGGCTATTTCTTAACTCCTGACCCCGAGTTTCTCCAAAACCTCTTTGAAGGACTAAAGGAAAACGAAGAAAGGTATGGATACGGGGCTTGCCCCTGCCGACTAGCTTCAGGGAATTTTGAATGGGACCGAGATATTATCTGTCCTTGTGATTATCGTGACGCAGATATTGAGGAGTTTGGGCAATGTTATTGTGCCCTGTATGTCAACAAAGATGTCTTTGATGGAATCAAACCCATGGAACCAATTCCTGAAAGACGTCCCCAGGCTAAAGTTGATCAAGCCATGGGAAAAACTACGAAATCCATATCGACCAGTTCAGAAACTGCTGAAACATCGGATACCAACCGTAAACTCTATTACTGCAAAATTTGTGGCTACGTTGCGTTCCGGGAAGAAGCACCCCTTAAGTGCCCAATTTGCCAAGCCAAACAAGAAATGTTTGGGGAAATTGTGTTTAACATAGGTATTAAAGCGCGGTAACCCAACACCATCAAATTATTTCTCTTGATAGACATAATTCATTTTTCAAGCCAGCTATGTTAGCCCTCTCCACTTTTCAATATAGGAAAACATAAGGGGAATGATAAAGGCTCCAAAGAAGCCGACAATAATATACCGGATAAATCGTGCTGTATAGTCAAGGAGCGGAAGACCGGGAATGAGTGAGAATCCCGCAGTCAATGCAAAGTAGATGATAAAGGCAACAAAAACACCTAAAATTGCTCGTATAATTTTTGTATTTCTTGAAACTTTTGTACTGAAATCCACATAACGCTTTTCTGGTATAAGTCCGGTACAGAAACCAAAAACGATGCCCATTGAAAGAGCAATATTCTCTGATGGGAAGTAGGGTAGCCCAGTTGCATAGGCCGTGAAATAAATGAGAAAGAATATCAGCGCTATGCTAGGTAGTAACCAATTTTGGAGATATTCAGGGATACGCTTCCAGCGTGGCTCAAAATATGGTACTAAAAAAAATGCCCAAGTAACGAGAATGACTCCAAATATTATCCCACCAATTACATCACCTGAATAGTGCATTCCTAGACCCATGCGAGCAAGTGCTGTGATAATAATGATCATAACTCCTACCGTCACGATCCACCATCGGCGCAGACGTAGCATAACCCATCCCCAGAATGTTGTAGCCGTTTGTGTCGCACCACTCGGAAATCCATAGGATTGATCTGCGGCGTATTCAGGATTTTGACGAAGTTCTGTTGGAGGGCGTGGTATTTTGAATGCATATTTCAGTATGATATTGATGAAATTAGAAAACATTACCAATATTATCGCTATTTTTCCTTCCCGTTTGTTCAGACACCAATAGGAGGTACCGAGTACAATCACATAGAAAATCGGTTCACCAAAAAGATTCAATAACTCCCAAACTGCATATGGAAATATTGTCTGAAGAAAGATGATAATGCCAGGATCAAAGAACACCACCTTAAACTAACCTCCAAAGAGGAACTAATTTCTAGTGGTTAATGGCTAAAAATTAGTAGGACATTAAATAAAGATGGAGAGAAGCCAAACCTGTAAAAACAGGTTATAGCTAAAAACATAAAACAGCTAGAAGGTTTTAAACTTCGATCCTGGTGTTTTACATATAGGGCAAGAGTCTGGTGCTGCACCCTCTACTGTGTGACCACAAACAGGACATACTTGAATATCGTTGAAATCTGCGTCCTTTCCGGCATCGACGGCTTTCTTCGCTTTCTCATAAAGACGCAGGTGGTTCTTTTCGGCTTCCATTGCCCAGTAGAAACTTGTATCGGCACCCTTTTCACCCTGGGCTTGTGCAACTGTACGATAAGCGGGATACATTTCTTCGATTTCAAAACTTTCTCCATCAATTCCTGCTTGAAGGGCTTCAGAAGTGTTTTCTGTACCGAAGATAGCACCACCGACGGTTTGGAAGTCACCTTTCGTCTTGATATGCTTGAAATGGGTTTTTGCATGAACCCGTTCGGCATAAGCAGCAGCATGGAAAAGACGCGCAACATTCGGAAAGCCTTCCTTATTTGCCATATCCATGTAAATGAGGTATCGCATATGCGCTTGACTTTCACCAGCATATGCACTGCGCAAATTGGCTTCTGTCATATCTTTAACCATTAAGAAAATTCCTCCAATGAAAGATATGGCAAAATGCCAACAGGATATTAAGTAACTATTGGTTTTGCTAACCAAATTTTGGATGAAACGGAATTTCATTTTACAAAATTTATATTACATTTGAAGAGTTAACCCAAAACAGGTTAATTTATGTATCTAAATTATGTATAATAGTTCAGAGAACCAAAGAAATGAATGGAAGAGTTTGTTTGATGTTTCCTAACCTGCGATACCCCACTAAGCAGCAAAATCACATCTGGTTGAAAAGGCGTCAAAAAATCCGCCCCTCTAAACTTGCAGAGAAATTTGGCGTCTCTCGCCCATTCATCAGTAAGGCTCAACGACAGGCCGAAACAAGGATTAAACAACTCATCCAATATTCAGCAGCAGTCAACCGTATTCATATCCAACATTCTAGCCCCCGACATGGATTCGCTGTTGGTTACAATCCCAGCACCAAAAGCCAAGCCTATATTTTTTACTCACTCAAACTCGGAATCCAAACTTGGTTTGAACATAATGGCGCCTGTAACAATTGTGAAGCCCAGGATAATTGCATTGATACCATCAACCAACTAGCCAAAGAGTGGCAAGTCTTACTACAACCCAACCATACACCCTCCGAGAATGCTCTCCACTTGTTGACTCAGATCAGGGAGCAATTAGGATGGAAAATAACCCATTAAATAAAAATGCATTGAAGAAATCTTACAAAGCTTGCCCCATGCCGCCATCCATGGCGCGTGATTTTCCAACCACCTATTCAATCCCTAAAAGAAGCTGGATTTCCGATAGCGGAGTTTTTTTGTACATTCTAATTTCGGGCATAGCAGGTTTAATCCTTCTTAGCATCGCCATTTTCATCCCACCCACCGTTTTTATAGAAGAAATCTCTTCAGGGTCAGGTTCAAGCTATTCCATTCAAATAGTCTCTATACCCTCATCACCCATTCCTCTTATCATGAGTTTCAGCATCGGCATATCCGCAGCAATTTTCATCCCACTCATAGATTCTCATTCCTTCCGTCATCGCCTACTGGGAGCCGTTCTATTTGCGGTTTTTTACTCGAACGCCTACCTCATCGACATGATAAATATGAATATGCTATTCTCCATCATTGCAGGCATGTATGGATACACTTCACCCTACGAAATGCTTCTATGGCTTACATCTCCTTGGCTCTTTCTCCTAATGGCAGTAATGGTTATCACATCATTTTGTGCAATATCAACAACCATAAGCTTACTAACCGCATATTTCAGTGAGTTTCTTTGGAACTCAATTCGAGGCCCATTATATATCGATCCTAAAACACGACGAACGGCAGTAATTCTCCGGGGCCATACCAAAGGCACAGTTCTCAGCGTAAATCACAAAGTTGGATATATGAGAGGATTTGCGCGAGCTAGTAAATGGCAAAGCTACGGCCAAGACGAATGACCACTTCTTGATTTTAGGATCAGAAATAGCGTCAGAAAATCACCAAGTTGACTAAATGAAATTGTGGTGGGGTCACTGGGATTTGAACCCAGAATCTACGGGTTTCACCAGGTCGCTCCAGAACATCGTCATCCCGAGCATCCGGTCAGTTTGTATTTCTGGTGGCTTCTTCTGGAGCCCGTTGCCATACCTGGTTAGGCCATGACCCCGATTGACAAACGAGCCTATGGTCTGATGCATGAGATTTAAAGGTTTTTTCGGGGGTTGATGGCACACGATTTAAATACGAGTACTCGTGATTTGCCCCTGGTAGTTAATAATGAAAGGCGATCGTTTTTGGCTTATTGCATAATTTGTTCTCTTCTTGTCGCCTAGCTAGCTCTGCTACCGAATCAACTTTTAAAGTCTTTAAGTGCACCTTTTCTAAGAGTAATCTGAGATTCGCCAAGAAGAGCCAAACCAAAGTTGAATTACCCAAAAAAAGGAGTTGTGACTCATTTTGCCCGGTGATGACGAATTTGTAGTAACCCCATGGGAAGTGAAAGGTGACATTGATTACGATAAACTAATCAAGCAGTTTGGCACAGAGCGCATCGACGAAAAACTACTCGCCCGATTTCAGAAGCATGCAGGTGAACTACACTATCTACTGAAACGTGGCATCTATTTCAGCCATCGTGATATGAACTTCATCTTCGACGAATATGAGAAAGGTAATCCCTTCTTCTTATACAATGGTCGGGGACCCAGTGGACATACCCATATCGGACACCTGACCCAATTCATCTTCACGAAATGGATGCAAGACAAATTCAAATGCCCCTACTACTTCCAACTCACCGACGATGAGAAATTCCTCTTTAAATTCGACCTCGAACTCGACAAAGCACGCTACTACGCCAAGGAGAATGCCTTGGACCTTATTGCCATCGGATTTGACCCCAAGAACACACATATCATCCTGGATTCCTATCATGCACGAACCATCTATCCCTTAGCCATTCAAGTAGCCAAGCGCATCACCTTCTCCACAGCAAAAGCCGTCTTCGGCTTCACAAATTCAAATAACATTGGATCAATCTTCTTTACCAGTTTCCAAGCCGTCCCTGCATTCCTCCACTCAGTCCGCGTGGGCTATAATGTTCCCTGCGTCATTCCGCTAGCTATTGACCAAGACGCCCACTTCCGAGCTGCCCGAGATGTTCTTCCAAAACTAGGATATCTAAAACCAGGAATATTACACTCAAAGTTTCTCCGTGGACTCCAACAAGGAGGCAAAATGTCAGCTTCTGATCCGGACTCAGCCCTGTTTACCGTGGATCCACCTGCAGTCATCAAGAAAAAACTCCAGAATGCATTTACGGGGGGTCGAGGAAATGCTGCAGAACAACGAAAACTGGGCGGACAGCCTGAAATTTGCTCAATTTTCGATAATTATCAACTTTTGTTTATTCCAAAACAAGACAAACTTGAAGCCCTTGAACAACGATGCCGAAGTGGTGATATGCTCTGCGGCGAATGTAAGAACATCAGCATCGACCTTGCAATAAAATATCTAACTGAACACCAGAAGCGACGAGAAAAAGCCAAAGACCACCTCCAAGATTATCTTCTCAAAGAAGATGAAATTAAAATCAAATGAGCTGGCACTTACATATTTCCGAAAGACCCGTGATGTCTAATCCTGAACTGATGAGTTCGATTCTGAAGCAATGCTTTATTTGAAATTGTCTAATTCCGATACGACCGGTATCCAAGCCCATAAAATTTAGTATCAACAACAAAAGAAATATGTCCCTTTCAAGGCGCACCAAAATTATCGCTAGCTCAATTTTCGTCATCACGTTAGTCGGTTTTGGTTTTGCCTTTCTAGCTTCGAATCTTCTTTTTTCCCCACCAATGAACACCAATTCAATATATCTACAGTTATTAGATAATGCTGGAGTGATGATTGAGGCAGAGGGAGTACGAATCTATATTGACCCGATTAATCTCCCACAAAATTTTCAATTCGCTCCAGCTGATGCGGTTTTGATAACTCACCCACATAGTGATCATTATGAAGCTGCCACAATCAATATGCTTCAAAAAGAAGGCACACACAACGTATTCCCAGCAAGCATGTCCACAGAGATCATTCAACATAGTGGCATTGGCGTGGTTCCTGGAGAACAATTTCGAGTGGGACCAATTAACGTTACCGCGTTCTACATGTATCTACCCCCAGCTATCTCTAGTCATCCGGAAAACGCAAATTGGACAAGTTATATCATCGACATCAATGGGTTTACAATTTTTCACGCGGGTGATGCCTACGCCATCGAGGAATACGATGAACTCAATGGGCTAATAGACGTGGTCATGCTCCCCTACTATTTAACATACGTCGGGGATGACATCGTTGAAGCAGTTCAAATTATTCAACCCGAATACCTAATTTTGTACCATTTTAATTTGGATATGAATGACTATTTTGTTGAAACGTATGGATCTGAAATCACTGAGTGCGCAATCATAAATCTCAACTATTTTGAGTCGTATACCTTCATCACAGTATAGACTAAAATAGAGTAAGGTGAGAGCTGAAACGGATATGTAATTTTAGTCCGAAAAATTCCACTCAACTATCTATAGGTGACCTATCAAAATTTCATTGAGGAGTGATCACGTTTAATAATAAATTGATTCCTCTTTACGAGGAAAGGGGACGGATTTAGCACTGAACATATTATTTCAAAGTCTATTTGGACAGAGTTGAGGCATGTTTCGCTACCCATCACCAAGTAATCCCCATTTTGGATATCGAATTTGTAGAATTGGTAAAAAAAATTCCAAGGTGGATTGGTCGTGGGTTAAGATATGGAATAAAAGGAGAAAAATACTTCGCAATTCGAGATGAAGGAATAAGGCTTATTCTTAGAAATGGACGCTGGAACAGGATTTTCCTATCAGTTAAAGAGCCAAAGCATGTGAAATTGATTCTTGAGGAAAGAATGGAACAACTCAAGCCAAAACAAAATAATGATATAACAATTCAAGTTGGTTTATTAAATCAAGAAAAGGAAGAAAAATGAACCGCAATTACCTCGAATTCATTCTTACACAAAAAATATGAGGATAACCAATTTTTAGAAATTAGTTGGTTCTCATTCTAAAAATGACAAATCAAGTGAGGAATAAGGGATATTAAATTGGAATGTTATTCGAAAATGCATCACCAAAAATAATGTCGACAGTAGTGATCAGTGAAATAAAGACCAGTTGAATCCGAAATACAATCAAGGTTCAGAAGTAGGGCTAGTTGAAGATTTTTTAGGATCACTTTTTTTCTTTGTGTTTTATCCCAGATACTTAATAGCCAGAAATTGACACAAACTACATCATGAGAGAAAAAAAGTCTGAGCGTCTTGGTTTTAGGATCTTACAAGCAGATTTTAATGATATTGAAAAGATCTCAGCACTCTATAAACAGGTTTTAGACGACTATCGAGACAAGTTACCTGAAGAACTTATTATTTCACGACAGCCCTCTCCCACAGAAGTCAAAGAGCGACTAGATCGGTATACTCATTTTGTCGCTAAGATTGAAAATCAGATTATTGGAGTTGTGGGATGTTCATTAATTCATGGAACATGTATGTTGAAACACATGGTTGTTGACCAGAAATACCAACGACGAGGGGTTGGTACAGCTCTTACAAGACAAGTGATAAATTTTGCACAGAAACACAATGCAACAAAGGTTTGGTTGGATACAGTCCCCGACCTCACAGGAGCGATATCCCTATATCAAAAACTAGGATTTCAAAAATCAGGCATTCTTCGCCAACATTTCTGGGGTGTTGATGTTGAACTTTATGAGCTTATATTGACTAACAACAAAGATTGAAGTACAAAGCCAAACTGATTGAGAAAGAAATGAAAACCATCTCGTATAACATCCATTTAGAAATCAGTATACCCACAAGATAGGAGTAAAGCTAGATCTGCTAGTATGCGAGTGAGTATAAGAAATTGTTAGGGTTCTTCGTAACCTGATTTACTTCTTCAATTTAAATCAGGTTTATTTCAGCAAGGTGATGCTATATTAAGCAGCAAAAAAGCATTTCGTCTATGAGTCTTGATTACGTGGATTTTTATTCTTAATCTCGTACATTAACTATGGAGGGTACAACAATGGGGGAAACTTATGGTGATTATACTCCAAAATTATGGATCTTAAGCACCAACAAACCATATCAAATCTTGGCAGTATTGTGAATTATAATGGGATGCCTATTCATCGCAATTGGAACCCCACCATTATCTCAACAGCCTGTACGGATGATTCCTATTAAAACCCGACGTGCAAGAAGAGAAAGTGTTGAAGTCTAAGCACAAGATATAAGGATAGCCATTTTTGTCAACTGGAGTTTGGACATAAGAGAGTTTTATGATTTTTTATGACATGATTAACTATCCAACCTCATGCAATCCTATTTAAGCTTCAGATTCAATCCAATCTGAGCTAGTCTGAATCTGGGAACTAAGAGCCAAGTTAATGGCACTAAGAAGGATTGTAAAGTAGATTAAAAACCATATAATCTCTAAATTTAGAAACACTAGGCTCGCAAGGAGAATCTCAACAAGACCAAGGACTATTAATGACCAGCCAAGACTAGATTGGTCCCGAACGAAATCAACTCGATAAACCACTGGCAAAATCCAATGAAGACCATCAAGGAGGAGGACAACCCCAATACTGAAAGTCAACAAAGTAAGGACCCAACCCCCCGTAATAACTAACTGGCCTGTGGAGAGGAACATCCAAACCACTATAATGCTGATTCCAAAGACAGAGGAGCCCAACAGAGCCATCAGCATGATGAATCTAGAGTGTACATTTGGAAAACGAGTCACAGTCTGCAGGATTGCAAACACACCAAACCCACACAAACTCAGCACTATGACGAGCTCATAGGTGCATAAAACACAACGATTATGCACGGGGTCTATCAAAAGGCAAAAGCCTGGGGTGGAAGAAACAATAGAATCCCTAATGCAGAGAAGATTACTACCGCGAATACTGATTCCATAATCTGAATCCACGAATATTTCATGCTATCCGATTCCCTCATTTATTGATGGACTAATATTGGCTAGATAAATATGTTCATTCCTGTAAAAGAGGAATCTCTTCTCATAACAAAAAGATATATGGCTATGAAATAGTCGAAGTCATCGAATTCACCTAGAATCAATGGTGAAATAAATGGCAAACAATAGAATCAAGGCAGAACACGTCATACCCTCGGAGCTCGATGCCATTCGAGTGATTGATGGTGAAGAGGCGATATGTGAAAGTTGCAGTGACTATCTAACGGATGAAGCGCGCTTTGGTGATGGCTACGCCGAACGGCTCTTCTACGCAAAAACGGAAACAGACGTAGTTGCTATAATTCAATGGGCAAATAAAACCAAAACCCCAATCACCATCTCAGCAGGACGAACCGGATTAGTTGGTGGTGCTGTACCCCAAGGGGGTGTTTTGCTCTCACTTGAAAACATGCACAACCTTCGTGGTCTTAATTTTGACGAAACGCAAAACCGATGGTATCTTCGTGCAGAACCGGGCATTACACTTGAAACCCTTAACTCAGTGGTTTACAAACGCCAACTCAATTCCTTGAAAGAGCTAGGTTCAGACGCAGAAAAGGCGGCTTTGGATAAATTCCTTGCCGAATCAACTACCTATTTCTTCCCTCCCGATCCCACTGAGATGACAGCCCACCTTGGTGGTTCTCTCGCGGCCAATGCCTCAGGGGCTCGATCCTTTCGATATGAAGCAATTCGTAAATGGACAAAACGGATCCGTATTGTATTAGCCAATGGCGATGTCCTCGATATCTCCCGTGGAAATGTGTTCGCAAAAGATGGGATTTTTCAAATCGAATTAACAGACGGTACAATCTGCCAAATCAAAATACCTGACTATGTGATGCCATCAACAAAAAACGCTGCGGGATTATTTTCACATAAAGGAATGGATCTCATCGACTTATTCATTGGTTCAGAAGGAATTCTTGGAGTGATCACTCTGGCCGAAGTCTGGCTAGAAGTCTATCCTGAACGGAGTTTGACCATTTTTGCCTTCTTTCCCACTGAAAAAGAAGCTCTCAACTTTGTAATCGATGTACGAAGTGAATCCAGCCCAGTGCAACCAACCCTAGTTGAGTATTTCGATTCCAATGCTGTGCAAATGCTCAGAGACGCTCGAGCTAAAGGCTTAGCCGGTGTTACTGTTCCTCCTCAAGTTGATAAAGCAGAAGCCATTATTTTCTTCGAAATTCCCTTTCTGGAAGCGGAGATGGAAAATACTCTCATGAGAGCTCAAGAACTGCTAGGAAAATATGGTATCGGGATAGAGGATACATGGGCAGGAATCGACCCCAGTGATTTGGAGAAAATGAAAGCAGTAAGGCATCTAATCCCTGAAACAGTGAACGCACTTATTGCTCAGCGTAAACAGCAATATCCTCGTGTTCATAAACTCGGTACAGACATGGCAGTTCCCGACGAACATCTGGAAACGATTATTGACTATTACCAAGAGATCCTGGATGAAGCGGGAATGGAATACATCATGTTCGGTCACATCGGCGATAACCATCTCCACGTGAATATACTTCCTAGAACGGATGAAGAAGTCGATCAGGGAATGAAAATCTATAAGCAATTTGCTAAGAAAGCCGTTGAGCTTGGTGGCACTGTAAGTGCCGAACATGGAATCGGAAAACTCAAACGTCCATTTCTTAAAATCATGTACGGGGAAGAGGGACTCAACGAAATGGCAGCTGTAAAACGTTCGCTGGATCCGGAGTGGCTTTTAAATCCAGGCAATATGATTCCTAAGCCTGGCGAAACGTTAGAAACCATCGAAGAGTAATTCAAAAACGTACCTGACTAAATTGAAACCAATATTCAAGACTTTCATTATAGAGGTGAGTATCTATGAATCAAAAAGAAATTTTGAATCTCGCAGCACTTCAAATTAAACCAGCTAGTAATTTATCCGATACATTTCTCCAAATTCAAACGCTTCTTAAACAAGCCTTCTCAGAAATGGGGATGTTGGATTGTGTGGTCTTACCTGAGTATGCGTTTGGAACCTTGCGTGAATGGGTAACTGCAAAACAGGACAGCGACCAAATTACTGAACAAATTCAATCTAACATTACCAATCTAGCACAACAACATAAGGTATCCTTTGTTGCAGGTTCTATTCCTTTTCGAACGGATAAGAACAAATGGAGAAATCGAAGTTTTGTCTTTTCTGCTTCGGGAAAAATTTTAGGTTCATATGATAAATCCCATCCCTTCCGTGTTGAAAAGCAGTTGGGCCTAGAACCCGGAACCCTGCTTCCAACTTTCAAGATTGGGGATCTTAGAATGGCAGTTCTTATCTGTTCAGACCTATGGTACCACGACTTAGTGTCTCATTATGCACCAGAAGTGGATTTCCTAGCGGTTCCTACAATGACCACGGTTCTAAATAACCTGCATATCGAGTATGGGCAATGGGCTTGGCAATCATTAGTTTCTGTGCGAGCCAAAGAATATACAATTCCCATCGTTAGCACGGATCAAGCGTCACATGAATATGCTCCTGGTGTTTTCACTTGTGGGGGGTCTTGTATTGCAGACCCATCTATTCGGTTTCTAAATTCCGAAGGACCAAACACTCAAGCTCTGCGAATTATTCAAGATAAGAGAAAACAGTTTATTACTAGTCAGATCTCGCTCAAAGCAGTTAGAGCATATACTTCGTATCGTCGCGATGTAGGATTAAGAGAATAAAAGAGAAAGGACTCTCCCACAGGCTATCTCCTGCAGGAGAGAGACGTAATAGCAATGTTTGGTCATTCAACTGATTTTCTTCGCCGTAATAGCACAACTATTAGAATCAGCAAAAGAATGATGACAATTGCCATAACGACGATAAGCCAATTCTGTAGCAGCCACTGGAAAAGGTCAAACGGTGGTGGTCCAACTGGACCAATTGTGAAGACAGCAGAGCGTGGACTGTTCGTGTCACTGACATCCGCATCCGCAAAGGTACAGATAACATAATAGGACCCATGGGGAAGTGATGAGACATCCAGACTAATGTATTGCCATTCACTTCCGGACCAAGTAAGTGCACCTGATAGAGTTGTTATTAGGCCAGTCGTGTCATCGTAGATTGCGTAGGTGTTGGTTGAGGCTTCAGCATCGTCAAGTGTGCCATGTGCTGAATTGCTGCAGGTAGCCGTAACACTAGTAATATCAAGAAGTGATGTCGCTGGAGTATAGGAAACAAGGGGACGAGTGACATCGAGCCAATGCTGAGTTCCAATGATGGTTTCGTAGGGTACATAATCATGGGCGGTCACTGTCACATTGATGGAATTTGGCACCGAAGCAGTTACATGGAGAATGGCATAGCCTGAGCTGTTTGTGATTTGAACTTCGTAATAAGATCCGTCTTTATCCCACAAACAGATGGTGGCGCCTGCAATTGGTGAAGTGCCATCCATGACACGAAAGAGCGTGTCGCCATTAAAGTTGGCATTTGCGGGATGGTTAACAGAAAGTGTCCTTGGATTATTTGTGAACACATCAACTTCAGGATCTCCAAACAGTGCAAAGCTGAGAAGATTCTTACGATGAAACGTTTCCCATGTTGCTGGAAAGGTTGAAGCAATGGAAGCGAATGTTGTTTGGTAATCAATTTTGTTCTGATAGAGTGTTGCACCCGGTCGATAACCTGTCGTTCCACTGAAGAAAAGATTCCAGAAGTCTTGAGACATATATCGATTTAGACCCCACGTAAAGGAGTTCGACACGGGACCTCGATAATACCAACTAATTCGCATGGAGCCAATGTAACCAATAGCCATATTTCGAATAAAGGTCTCGGCTAATGCTTCTTGAGCATAATCGTATCCAGCCGTATGACATGAATCAGCATAAACGAGTGCAGGGATACTGGCTGTTGATGCATTAACCTGAGTGGTATTCAACATATTCCCCCAAAGATTCCAGGGCCACTCAAACCAATAAACAAAGGAAAGAGGCATTAAGCCAACCTCACTTCCCGCTGCGACCTCCTCATTGGGAGTTGTTTCACCCGTGACATGGCTGAGTTCGCCAACATCTAGGTCAGTGACATTGACACCAAACATGTAGTTTTCAATTGCGATATGATAGGAGTCAAGAAATCCAGTAACATTGTTTGCATGGTATTTCCAAATACCACCGTATTGATTTCCAGCAATAATTGAATACTGTTCAATAGGCGTCGGATAGGTCGATACAAGGTCATTATCGTCAACATAGCCAATATTAAGGCATCTTACCATACCTGCATTCGCACCTGAGCTAGTGACAGTTTGTTTAGTACCTACATCAGTGCCACCAGGTCCTTTGAAGCCGGTTTGTCCAAGAGGAATACAACCGGATTCATACATGTAGATAGCGCCATTACTAACCCCGACGACCACTTTGTTATACCCATCGTTCGCTGCATTTCCAGTGTCAACCCCATAGACAAACCCACCTAGGGATTTTTCTATTACGAGTTGATTCCACTGGATTCCTGGGTTGTACCAAAGCTGATAGCAATCACCCTGAAGTACACTCGCGTTCTTATAACCAGTGCCACAGGTGATTTCTCCCAGCCCATCATCATCTGGATCACCTACATCTATAGAGTATACGGATTGTCCGATATTCAGAACATTTGCTACGAAAATAACATGGTTCAATACACCTGGTGCACCAAAACAGGTTGCAATAAAGGTCCATCCACTGAAGTGACCCCAGGCGATATCAACATTTGTGGCAGGAGTAGTACTTCCTCCGTAGCCATGAGGTTCGAGTACATTATCAGCATTTCCGACTTCAATGCACAATACAGGATCAGTTACTTCAGGACCACTAACTAGGATAGCAGTCCATATTGTATTCATCCAGTAAGTAAAGATGACTGTTGAACCGGACCAAGTTCCCACGACAACTGCAATGGTGCCATTGTTCCAGACGTCTCCAATATCAACGCATGTTGCAAAGGTCGGAAAACCATCGACGGGCATAGTCCAGAGATCCCAAATTAAGGTATCCAACATTGTGTTTGCATCACGGAGCCAGATTGTACCATTTTGTAAACCAACACCTCCACCTAAACCAAGAGTGTAAACAATCTCGTTGTTGCCATCATTATTGGGGTCACCAATAGCTACACCGGTTACTGGAGTGTTCCATCCAGCGGTTGCGCTAGACCAAGTATTTCCATATGGAAAGCCCCAGGGATCGTACTTCCGTTGAATGTCGGTGGGGCTGCCGTGGGCTGCGAGGTTAATGAGGGCTGGTGAATACTGGTTGATGCCTTGGATTATGGCGGTTTCATTTAATTTCTGAAAAGTATTGGGAGATGTATAGTTCCAGAAGAAAGCCCGATCTTCATAGAAACGGTAGATATCATAGTAACCGGGAATGTGGTTTGCATCAATGTAGTCGCTGAGCTCGGCTTCATCAGTGTAATCTTGATCCAACCAAGCCCATAATTCTTCATCATAATTGCTGATAGCACCACCGAGGAGAAAGGAATCCCAACCGGTTGGTGAAAAGCTTGTGGGGCTACGTGCATAATTCAGGCTTTTAGCCAATATGCTTGATACGTTACTTTGATCATTGAACGGAATTCGTCCCACATAGAGATCAGGTAGCCAATCTCCAATTTCATCGTAGCCTGGACCACCAATGTTGAAGGTAGCACATTCACCCCAACGTCCGTCGTTATCATCATCCCAATCTGAATCACCCATGACAGAGTAATAGAAGTCAGTGGGTTTCAGATTAGGATCTTGACCAATCCATTCAGCAGTATCAGGTAAATACACATAGCGCGAGGGAATGGTGGTATTATCGCCAATGAGAAGAACCCATTGAAGAGTTGCAGGTGACACATTATCATACACATCTTCAATGAACGTCCAAATCTGCTCAGCCTTATCCCGAACCGTGGCAGATATCGGATAGTTTGCTTGTATCCAACTCACATTAGCTACTTGCGTTGGAACCCCTTTCAGGTTTTTCCATTCCGCGAATGATTGAACCCACGCACTGTTTGGCGTGATAATTAGATATTCTGGAGACGCCGGTTGGGACACAGTTGGCTCGAATGAACGAAAATCAAGAGGGGACACTGAAAACAGTGCCTTATTCGACGGCAAAAATGAAGTTGGAGTTATCAAAGGAAAAAACAAAGTGAATGTAAGCAGAAGGATTAATGGAATTCCACACAATTTCGTAAAAGAATGTTTCATAATATCAAATTCCTAAGGAGCCATTATTACCAAGAGTTTTGCTGGAAAGCTTATGCTAAACTTAAAGCGTAAAAGCCTCCCGCTGTTGTCGCCTAGCACTCTTTTAGGTCAATCTCGCTTTAAAATCATTTACCTAGATGGCTCAAATAGTTCCCAATGAACAAAAAGAGCACAATTAAGCGTATTTTCCTAATTACGGCAGGAATTCCCGAAATATACGACTAAGTAACCTCAATTGAGTTAGCATATTGTCGTAATTGACGTAATCGTCGCAAAAGTTCATGACGGCCCGTTCGAAATAATTCAAGTCGTTGTCGATCAGCATCTAAAAATTTCGCGACTACCGGGGATTTCAACAATTCGGGTAGTACTTCTACAGATTTAAGTAAATATCCACCAATTTGCACCTGATCATCCATCGACACTAGGGCATTTTCCGATTGACGAATGGCATAGGACAAGGCATCGACGCGAATTTCGGTGGGTAAAAGCTCGTGTGCGGATTTTGTAGGATTCGTAGCGAACATAGCATACCAATCATTGACGTCAATTTCGGATGGTAGAATTGCATGAAGAATGGCTCTTTCATGGTCAACATAAAGCATTCCCATTTGTGTTCGTTGCAACAGAAGTTCATGCAATGCTACGCTGGCTTCGGTCAATAGGTCAAATTGGATTTGAACTTTAGACACCCATTCCAGTGAAAGGAATGCAAAATTGCCACTGAAGGTTGAAAATTGCGCAAGGAGATTTACAATCACATCAATATAACTTGCAAGGGCATGGATTGCCTGATCGAATAGACCACTACTTGCATCGTCGAGGAAGCCTTGTAAAGCGGATATTAGAGCTTCAATATCTAGATCTAACCATGCATCGAGTGCTTTTTCCCAGCGAATTAATTCTGGTGATTGATACTTCGCAAATAGATTCCGAAATCCATGATCCGTGACACCAAGATTCCGCATATCAATTAGTAACCGCTCAAGTTCGCCACCAGTATCCGCAACAACCCACCGCAGATATCCTAAGCCATCAGTCTGAGATTTGATTCGTGCCTTGATTTCATCTTGGGAGAGAATGTGTATTGCCTTCTGTTTCCGTTCAAAGAGTGTTGTTTGCTCTAATGGTGAAAAATACAGATTTCGCGTCAAATCCTCAAGATGAAGGCGCCAATCCCGTGCATGACGAAGAGCTCGATCTAATTCGTTGAGAAGATGAACGAGCTCACTGACAAATTGATTCTCTATATTTAACACCGCTTCAGGATGTGTGATTAGATCATGATAGTCTGCAGGATGAAAAACACCAGTATCAATTAATACAACACTTTGATTGAACTCTCGAACACAGTCCAAATAATCTGCGATATGGTGCCGTAAGTCAGCAATATCCATTCATGTGCATCCTCGCCAGAATCCAAGTTATTCATTGCCAAGGTGACTTTTAAGTGTCAGTAACTAGACTCTGAGCAATCAAGACTATCGAGATTTCCTAGGAAGATTTTATTTTTTTGATTATTTTCTTAAAGCAGTTATTTCGATCTGATCGTTTGAAAGTCAAATTCATTATTATGCATGATAATGGCAAGCCTTTTCCTTTAATAAATGCCATATTAGTGCTATTCTGTTTAGGAAGGACAAGGTACAATGGAAAAACCCTGGTTGAAATTTTATGAACCCGATGTTCCCGAAACCATCGAGATCCCTGAAATCCCCCTGTATCAACTCCTCGAAAAAACTGCGAAGGATTTCCCGGATAACACCTTAACCGCGTTCATGGGAATTGAAAAATCTTACAAACAGATTAACGAAGAAGCAGATCGCCTGGCTAATGCCTTGAACAAACTAGGCATCAAGCAAGGTGACGTGGTTGGAATTATGTTAGGAAACATGCCCCAATTCCTAGTCGCATTCTTTGGTGGACTGAAAGCCGGAGCGATTCTCACACTCATTAACCCACTTTATCAAGCACCAGAAATTAAGTTTCAACTCAATGATGCTGGTGCGAAAGCGATTATCCTTGTTGACATCATGCATGAGAACTATGAAAAAATCAGGGATAATACCAAGGTCAAAACCACTATCGTTACCACGTTGGCAGATTCATTTCCTGGTATGCGTGTCAGTTTTACACCGCCTGATGTTGAGGGATATCACATGTGGGGTGAACTCCTTGAAAAGTATGAACCGAAACCACAGAAGATTTCAGTAAAACCAAAAGACACTCCAGCAGTTTTACTTTATACTGGTGGAACGACCGGCGTTCCAAAAGGAGCTATTCTTACCCATTACAATCTTGTTGCCAATGCATATCAATGCCGAAATTGGATTCCCTTTGCAAAACATGGAGACAATGCAGGAACCCTCGCGGTATTACCCTTTTTCCACTCCTTTGGACTTACTGTCGGTATGTTAATTACTGTCTTACTTGGTGGAAAACTAGTATTGCACATTCGTCCCAACCTGGATCAAATCTTGCTGGATATCCCTCGTCACAAAGTGGCATTCTTCCCGGGTGTCCCATCGCTTTATGCATCACTCCTACAACGAGATGATCTTGATCAATACGATTTGAGTTCTGTCACAGCTTGTCTATCAGGAGCCGCTCCTCTTCCCATGGCTGTTGCAAAAGCTTTCGAAGATATTGCAAGTGCAAACATCGTTGAAGGGTATGGATTGACGGAAGCAAGCCCAGTTACCCATGCCAACCCCATCCAAGAAAAACCCCCCTTTGACAAGAAACGCGAAGGTTCCGTTGGTATCCCGATGCCAAGCACATTAGCAAAAATCATTGACCTCGATACTGGCGAAGACTTGCCACCTGGACAAGAGGGCGAACTTGTCATTAAGGGTCCTCAGGTCATGCAAGGCTATTGGAACAAACCCGAAGAAACTGATAAACAATTAATGGAAGACGGATGGTTGCGTACCGGTGATATCGCCAAAATGGATGAAGACGGTTACTTCTATATTGTTGATCGGGCAAAGCAAATGATTGACCGCGCTGGTTTCAAAGTGTGGCCACGTGATGTTGAAGAAGTTCTCTATGACCACCCAAAGATCACAGAAGCGGCCGTATTTGGTATTCCAGATGAACAGCGCGGGGAAACTGTGATGGCAATAGTCGTTCTGAAAGAAGGCGAAGAAGCTACTTCCGAGGAAATCATTGAATATACCAAAGATAAACTCGCCTACTACAAACGACCTCAATTTGTAGAATTCCGAGACGACTTACCCAAATCGATGATAGGGAAGGTTCTCCGTCGGGTGCTCCAAGAGGAACAACTGGAAAAAATGGGTTTGAAATCTATTTTCAATCGTGAATAGAACCATAGAAACAAAAGATTTGCAAATCCTGCCTTACTATATTAAATGCTATATAGCTCAGTAGTGAATACCCATGGTTGGTGCCTTGTATGTCAGACAAAGAAAAGCCACGGAGCTATTCGATTATCCTTGAACGTGTGGAAAATTATGAGTTTCGGGTTCGTTTTGATAAACCTGAGTTTTCTGAGTGGACCTTAGATGAACCGCCACCATTGGGTCAGGATAAGGGTCCCAATGCAACACGTGTACTTGCAGTCGCAATTGGAAATTGTCTCTCAGCAAGTTTGATGTTTTGTTTACAGAGAAGCAAATTGATGGTTGAGTCGATTCGCATCGAGGTAACACCAACGACTGCACGGAATGAAGAGGGTCGTTGGCGGATTCCTCATTTGGATGCTAAGATTTACATTAAAACCATTGAGGAGGATCCGAAACGGTTTCAGCGATGCGTAGATATTTTCGAGAATTACTGCATTGTTACTGCATCTGTTCGACAAGGGATACCAGTGAATGTGGAAATTCTTCAAAGAACCTGATTTCAACCCGACTTTTTCCAGAAATTGAGCTAAACATTTATCTGGAATCTACGGAACAGATGAGAACGGAAGGGTTATACTCTTTGCAACCTACTTCTATTTATTAGGAGTTTATGGAGATTGATATCAGATGTCTAGGGATCCACAAGCAGCCCAACCTGCACCCACTCCTGCACAAGCAACAGCGGCAAAACCCGCGGCGAAAGGTGGAATTGAGGCAGAGTTGAAGAAAATCATTTCCTATATCAGCCACTTGAATGAAGCACAGAAGAAATTAGCAGTGCAATTGATCAATATTGAGAAACGCATTGATGCCCTAGATAAGGCTGTGGGTAATGTTATGACAGCGACAGGAAAAGCCGTTGCAGATGGACTAGCTCCCATTGAAACTACATTGGCTGAAGTGATAGACAAAGCTATTCAATCTGCAATGACCGAACAAATAATTCCCCAAATAAAAATAGCCTCACCAGCCCCCACACCAGCACCCGCTCCTGCCCCCAAACCTGCACCAGCGCCTGCACCTACTTCAGCTCCTATCTCAACCCCAGCTCCAGCACTCGCACCAGCACAACATCGTCCCTCTGATATCCCAGACACTAAAATTGCTATTGTTATCGAAGCTAACGAAACTATCATTAACGATTTGAAAAACCGACAAAAGGTTCAACGAGAATATCTGAAGCCACTTATTGAACAGGCTCGTGATACTGCAATGAATAATCTAAGTAGCCGAGCAAAAGCTGCCAGTGTATACAAGGAGCTTATCGCTCTCCTGAAATCCAGCCCTTCAGATTTACCGCCAGATACTGTGGCAACCGTTGTTGCGAAATTAGAAGAATTGAATATGCATATCCGGTCTTCCTAGCGATATGAATTGATGTTTTTTCTCCCAATTAAACTATGAAATTCTCTTCTTTGAGAGTGGAGCTATCATTTAATATCATTAGAATACAAACCGATACAAGAGAAAAGGTGTTCAACAAATGACAGAAGTTAAACGAAAAAGTTCAACAACCGCCAAAGTTGAATCTAGTGGTCTTACACAATCGACACAACAACTTGTTGAGCTGATACGGATGCGACGAAGCATTCGGCATATGACTGGAGAAAGAATTCCCGACGAAGATTTAGAACTAATTTTAGATGCCGCCCGATATGCACCATCACCAGAGAATATGCAAATGTGGCGCTATGTTCTAATTCGAGATGATATGGAAATGAAACGAATCATCGCCGATATTAGTCAGGAGGCAGCTAGATACGTGTTCGGGAATTTCCCCTATGAAGCGACACAAGGTCGTTTGTGGTATTTACCCGATGCTAGTCGTCCAGGCACGTATGAAGAAATGCGGGATGGCTCACTTTTCAGGTATCCTGAGAAAGCAGATGCGGTAATTATCTGCTGTGCCTCTGAAACCTGGCATGATAGCACTGCCATGTATCCTAATGAACTCTGTGGAAGCGTTGTTGTCGCCATGGGCGTCATGAATATGTGGTTGGTTGCCCATTCGATGGGTTACGCGTGTGCCTATCAGGCAGTCCCCTTTGCGGATAAACGGCACGTTGAATTAATCTGTGACAAAGTGGGCATTCCTCGAACATGGACACCAATCGCAGCATTTTGTATAGGCATCCCTGAACAGCCACGCATGTTAGGTCCCTCACGGTGGCCTCTAGAAGGGAGCTTTTATGCAGAACGATGGGGTGTTCCCTACAGACGAATTGCATTTCGAAATCAAAAGAAGCAACCAAAGAAAAAAAAATCCAAATGAAGTGGTGAACGGAAATTTGAAACTAGATCTGCCCGAAGAAATTCACAATGGACTAGTTGAGAAAGCCAAGGAAGCAAATATCAGCCCTGAAGCCGCTGCAATCTTAATCTTATCTGAATATGTACGCGTTTATGGGAGTGGTATCTATGTTGGCACATGGAGACGGGGTGATAAGAATGGGAAAAAGGGTATGCGATATGTTGTTGATTGGCCTTTTCAACCAGGGCTTGTGAAAATCCCAGGAGACCAATCAATCGATGAAGGAAACAGAGGAGCACCCTAAGGAGGAAATCAAAATGCCAAGATATAAGAAAGCCTCTGATGGGCAATGGCCAGGTTATCCAAATTTACGGTTAAATGATATTGAGACTTTAACAATCCGTCAGAACAAATACATTGCTGAAGCTTTAGTTAATAATCGAAAAGGACGTGTTGTTGTATTAATGGAGCAACAGATGTATCAGAAATTTCTAGAAAAGGTAAGAGAGCGAAAAGGCGACATTCGAGCACGATATGTCAATGAAGTGGTAGTAGAAGCGTTAGAAGCGTGGCTAGAGAAAAAGTGAAATCGTGGGTGAAGTTTGTGACAAATCAGCTAATTCAGATCTTTGAGCAATTAATTACAAAAGTAAATTCAACACCAGAATACCATGATTTCATCCGGAACTGGGTTGGTCCATATCAAGGGAAGGTTCTACAGCTTGAAACCGACAGAGGAACGTTTCACATAATATTACATCGACAGGGCACTATGGAATTAAAGAATGGGAGCTATCCATCCCCTGAAGTGATTTATAAAGCAACAACCAAGACACTAATGAGCCTCTTCACGGGACAGGCCAACTTTCGTGATTTAATGAAAAAGTGGGAGCTTATTATAATTGGAGCAGGACATGAATCTGTCCCATTGGGACAATTGATGATGCGAGTGTTTCAACAAATTGGGTGAGCCTGTGTCACAGAAGAAACGCGAAATATCCAAAATGACAGCTGAAGACTTGTTCAATTTGGGTATATCTCTGGCAGAGGATGGAAAATTAGAAGAAGCCCTGGAGGCTTTTTCCTCAACAACTGAACTTCGACCACAAGATGCCACTGGTTGGTTTAACAAGGGATTAGTACTTGATGAGCTGGGACGAATCAATGAAGCTTTAGATTGCTATCAACGAGCCACAGAACTTGATTCCAATTACACTGAAGCATGGAATAATCTAGGTACCGCCTATCAAGAACTGAATAGAAGGGAAGACGCTTTGCAGAGCTTTATTAAAGCTACTCGAACGCGTACATCAAATCGCCTTGATTATGCTAACGCATGGTACAACCGAGGAGTCATTTTAGCTGATTTGGAACGCTTTGAAGAAGCACTTGATTGTTTTATTGAAACAGTGACTGTTAATCCAGGAGACGCTAGGGCATGGTATTATCGGGGAGTCCTTCATGAGCAGTTAAGTCAGAATAAAGAAGCACTCATCTGTTACAAGAAAGCTACCAAACTTGCTCCAGATCACATTGAAGCGTGGCTCGACATGGGTGAACTCTTTGGAAAGATGAATCGCTTAGATGAAGCGCTTAAGGTTTTCAAGCGGGTTATTGCCCTTGAACCCGAGAATGCTCGGGCATGGTATGACAAAGGGGTAACATTAGGAATGCTCGAGAAACACGATGAGGCCATTGACGCATACAACCAAGCAATCGAAATCAATCCTCTTGATACACTCACCCTTTACAACCTTGCCAATACATTAGCTCGTAAACTCCAACGATTCGAAGACGCCCTTGACGTGGTAGACAGGCTCCTTGAAAAAACACCCAACTACGTTAATGGAATATATCTGAGAGGTCGCATCCTCCTTGAATTAAAACGTCAAGAAGAAGCTCAGATTTGCTTTAATCGAGTCCTCGAATTAGACCCAAATTACCCTCATTTACAAATCGATGATTGATAGCGTATGACTCGCACATTAAATTCCACTCCGAAATTTTAAATGCATGAACTTTTGCTGTCTATTATGAGGGATATTCGAACCTGGTACGGGTTTTACACTTTGACAAATTGTGCTTCACAGACGTTTATTTACATCATTTACACATAGTCTCGGTGCTCAATATCTTCTCAATCTCAGAGTGAATCAAAATGCTGTCTATATTCAGCTTGATAGGAAAGCAAGTTGAAAGATCCGTTTGATTCCTTTGAGTTGTATTGGTGAATAAAATGGGTGAAGAAACCCTAAGTGATAAAGAACAAAAACGAATGTACGAATATCGAGGATCGCCAGCTCCATTTTTGACCTTTCTCTTCCTATTCTTGCTTTTTATTGCACTGGCAATATTTGCAATCCCAATTTTTGCACCAATTCTCGGCTGGGTTGCCTTATTCATACCAGTCGTCTTCGGATTTTTTGGGGTAATTTTTATCATCCTTCTTCCGATGACAATTTCAGTCAACAAGCAATGGCAGGAAGCAATCGTGTTACGCTTTGGTAAATTCACACGATTAGTTGGACCTGGGATCTTCTTTAAATGGCCTGGAGCCGAAAAATTCCTTCGTCAAGATGTGCGAATCCAAAACTTGGATGTAATGAAACAGGAATTAATGACCAGAGATAACATCAGCCTCATGGTGGATGCTGTGGTTTTCATGAAAGTCGTAAACGTACCAAAAAGCCTCATTAACATCCAAGATGTGAGAACGAGCACAGTCCAATATGCACAGACAACCATGCGGGACGTCATTGGAAACGTAGAACTCGACGACCTCCTTGCGAAGCGTGATCAAATCGCCGATCGCATTAAATTAATTGTTGATAAAGAAACCGAAGATTGGGGCGTTGACATCATCAGTGTAAACCTCCAAAACATCGAACTCCCAACAGATATGAAAAGAGTGATTGCCCGTCAGGCAGAAGCCGAACGAGAACGCCGTGCCGTCATCATTAAAAGTGAAGGCGAACTTGTTGCAGCTCGAAACCTTGAAGAAGCCGTACAACAGATGAGCACACAGGCGCTCTACTTACGAACTCTTTCTAGTCTTGAAGACATCAGTTTCGATCAAAGCAACACTATCGTTTTCGCCATCCCAATGGACATGGTGAAAGGCGAGATTATGGGTCTCACAGGACTTGTTGGTGGGGGACAACCAACCGCTGCTAGGCAATTACGTCAAAAGAAAAAGAACAAGTAATTATCTTTGCTCCACTCGAAAACTCCAAGAGTCGACAAATGGAATACCCAATGTCGGCTCTTTCACTTTCTTTTTAAAAGGAAGTAAATCAGATTTATTTCTTGGATTTCTTCTTTCCCCAGAAATCAGGGACGTCGCCTTCACGTGGACCCCAGGGATCAGGATAATCTTTACCGGAATATTGCAGTCGGAATCCAGTATCGAGCTCAGTAACTTGGGCTTCCTTTAGGATTGCCTGCCCAGCGACTAATCGTTGAATTTGATTTGTACCTTCATAGATTTGAGTGAGTTTAGCTCCTCGCATCATTTGTTCAGCAGGATATTCCTTAGCATAGCCGTACCCGCCCATGATTTGGATGCAATCTAATGTATTTTGCATGGCTGCATCGGTAGCGAAGAATTTGGCACAGCTGGATTCTTTGGTGTTGCGTTGTCCCTGATCCACTAACCAAGCAGAGTAACGGGTCGCCCAGCGAGCGTGCATGGCACGTGCTTCCATATCAGCGATCATGAAGCTGATGCCCTGAAATGCACCAATGGGTTTGCCAAATTGTCGCCGGAAATTTGCAAATATAGCTGCTTCGTCTACGGCGCGTTGGGCAATACCAACACCAAGTGCAGCTATACCAGCCCGTGTGCGGTCTAGAGTTTGCATAGCATATTTGAAACCCTTTCCTTTTTCACCAAAAAGGCAGTCGTCAGGAATGCGAACATCATTATATTCGACTTCAGCTTGGAAGGACGCTCGCTGCCCAAGTTTGTCTTCAAGCATTACAATTTCAATACCTGGGAGTTCTGTGTCAACTAGGTGCACTGCCATACCCTTGTATCCTAGGGCGGGATCTATGGTGGTGAAGACAGTATGATATTTTGCTATGTGTCCATTCGTACTGAAGCACTTTCTCCCATTGATAATCCAATTATTCCCATCTTTTGTAGCTGAGGTCTTCACAGCCGCTGCATCGGAACCAGCTTCACGTTCGGTTAGACAAAAAGCCGCAAATTTAGGTTTCTTCCCAGTGGCAAAGGGTTTGATGTATTTTTCCATCTGTTCAGGAGTCGCCGTAATGAGCAAGGGTGTGAGTGCTAGGTTATTTGCTAGAATAGTAGTGGCAATTCCTCCATCACCGTAGCCTATGGCTTCGCCGATAAGAGTTTCTTCGACCATCGAATGAGCGGGTCCACCATACTTTTTTGTCACATGAGAGTTCATCAGTCCAGCATCATAGGCTTTCTGAGCCAATTCCCAAGGAAATTCGTCGGCTTCTTCGAGTTCACGAGCATAGGGTACGATCCATTTCTTGGAAAAAGCCATAGCTGTATCAAAGAGTTCTTGTTCCCTTTTGGAAAGTGCAAAATCCACCATTAATCTCAGCCTCGGAATAAGTTTGGCGACTAGTTAGAAATACCGCTTAAAAGTGTGTAGCTCGTGCTGACAATAAAACTAACCAAAGAGCGAGTATATACCTTTATATGTCGCCAACGCGATTTTCATCTGAGAAACGGGCTAGTGTCGTCATGATTTCTGCATTGGTCACTGGAGCGGTGAGAAGTGTTGGCACCTCTCTCCCCCCTAGAAAACCATTCCCTCTCCGATGTTTTTATTATCTTCGAGGTGTCTAATCCGCCAATGCTCCAGTGACTCATATACAACTATCTTTCCATTCATCTAATTGATTTCATATGAGCGTTCTGTTATTCTGAAGTAATTGAAATTTCTGATAAGATTATCCTAGAAACGCTTGAGTCGGCTTAGATAAGGAGTTTTAGCGTCGGCTTAGACATCCTGCTAGGATGAGCGCAATTACGCCCACAGCTAGAAGGAATATCGATGCTACATAGGATTGAGCGCCCAGAATGGGTATCAATAAGAGTCCAAACCCTGCAAAGATGAATACGATACCAATAAAAATTAGAATTAATACATACTGTGGCTGTGAGAACATAAGGCTCACCCAAAAATGTACTATCTATCATTATACCATACGTATTTTTGGGTGTTATGTTGCTTCCTAAAGGAACCGCCACTGCTAGCAACGTAGTTGCATAATTCTAAATAGGTATTCACTAATCTTTGCTTTCCCATTCAGCTAAAGGCGGAATGGAACGCCGACTTCGACGGAAGGACCAAATCAGTAATGTCACAAAGATCATGACAACAACGCTGATTATAAGTGTCAAAATCATCCAATCTGGACTCGGTGGCCAAGTCGGAGGTGGATTGAACCGATAAATCAATAGAACTGGTGCAACAATCAATGCTACCAAGTTAACTACCTTTATCATCGGATTCAAAGCTGGACCAGCTGTATCCTTCAGAGGATCACCAATTGTGTCTCCACACACGGCAGCCTTATGTCGCTCAGAACCTTTACCAGTGCCTTCCTGGGGTGCACAGATTTCTTCTTCAATGTATTTTTTCGCGTTATCCCACGCGCCCCCTGCAACTGACATGTACACAGCAAGGAGTAACCCAGACGCAATTAAACCCGCCAGAAATCCACCTAGAGCCTCAAGCTGCAATAATAGTCCAACGACCAAAGGAGTAACTACCGCGAGAATCGTTAAACTAATGAGCTCTTTTTGTGCTGCAGCTGTTGTAATAGAGACGACTCGATCATAGTGTGGTTTCACCTTTCCTTCCATTACACCTGGAATCTTAAACTGCTCTCGAACTTCATCAATAATTTGACTGGAGGCCCGACTAACGGCTCGAATTGCTAAGGCTGAGAACAACCACGGTAATGCTGCTCCAACTAAGAGGCCAGCTAATACCACAGGATTATTCACTTGAATCCCAAATGCCAATGGGTTTATGATACCCCAGAATTCTGCAGCACGGGTCACATCAACCACAAAACTGTAGAAAAGTGCACTTGCAGCAACCACGGCGGAGGCAATCGCCACATTCTTTGTAATCGCTTTCATCGTATTACCCACTGCATCCAAATCTGCAAGAACTTTCCGTGGTTCATCAGACATATTCGTTAACTCGGCAATACCACCAGCGTTGTCGGCAATGGGTCCGTAGCTATCCATTGCAACGTTATTGCCTGTGTGACTTAGCATCCCAATACCGACGAGCGCGATACCATAGAGGACATATTCAGGTGCGATGAGCCATGAGGCAATGAAGGAAGCGACTATCACTATTGTGATCCAGACAGCTGCTTCATAACCAGTGCTAATTCCGCTAAGTACAATGGTGGCGGGTCCACCGTGAGCTTGTTCAACGATTTCTTCGACAGGACGATGGCGATGGCTGGTGAAATAGTTGGTAAGAGGGTTGAAGCTAACGGCGAGAAGGACACCGACAGCGACTAGAATGCCGAGTCGAACGTCCCCCGTATATACGAAAGCAAAGATGCTGGACACAATAATTGTGAAAGCACTACTCACTTCATAACTGTAGAACATGGCTTTTTCGGCTTTGTCAGTTCGCCAGACGGCAACCATGAAGGTCCCAATAATGCTACTGATGACACCAATGGCTCGCACAACGAGGGGAAAAATAATCCAGAAGATTTGACCAGTAATAGCGAAAAGAGCGACACCAAGTATAAGGGCAGATACGATTGTGACTTCGTAGGATTCGAAAATGTCAGCGGCCATACCAGCACAATCCCCAACATTGTCTCCAACAAGGTCAGCGATAACAGCGGCATTGCGTGGGTCGTCCTCGGGAAGCCCAGCTTCGACTTTTCCGACGAGGTCGGCCCCGACATCAGCGGCTTTTGTATAAATACCACCACCGATACGCATAAAGAGAGCAAGAAGTGTGCCACCGAGTCCGAAGCCGAGGAGAGCATCAGGGGCGCTGATGCCGAAGGCGATGAATATGAGAGTACCGCCGAGAAGACCAAGACCATCAGTGAGCATGCCAGTGAAAGTACCACCATGATATGCGATTTTGAGAGCCTCACGATAGCTACGTCCAGAAGCTGAGGCAACACGGATGTTTGATTCAATGGCTATGCGCATACCCAATTGACCTACAGAGAGGGAGGAGAGAGCCCCCATAATAAAGGCAATCGAGCGGCCAGTGGCAATGATAAGACTGGTACTATACAACCCTGGAGGAAAGACATCAACAGCTTCAGGGCTTGGGGGAATAATATAGACCGAAAGAAAGAGAACAAAAGTGAGGAGGAAAATGATAGGAAGGATGGTGCGTAGTTGTTTGGAGAGGTAAGCATTGGATCCTTCTTTGATTGCGCCCCAAACGTCCTGCATTTCGGGGGTGCCTTTATCGTGTTTGAGAACATCACGCCGAAGCCATAAGGCGTAGATAAGACTGATAATGGCGGCAATGATAACAAAATAGAGCATTGCTTGCTCAAATGGCGAGAGGCTGAGGAACGTCGAGAAGAATCCAACCATAAGAACACCTTAGATTTCATCTAATTTTAGGAACTCTTCATTACGCACACATGTCCCTTTTATATAGTTCCCGTTGTTTCGAAAGAGTCATTTTTTAAGCTTGACAATCATGCCTGAAATTATTGACATACGTAACTAGCTTTGCTAGAAAAATGCATCATTCTATTTTGACTTACGTTTTTCTAAGAATCCAAAACGACTGCAACGCAAATGACAGATTTGTTTGACATAAACAAATATGGTTAAATACGCACGACGGTTGGTCATTGTAGGCATATCACCAGCAGTTTTCAAGAATATCCCATATGTGGTATTAGAAAGACCTCAAAAATTTTTAGACCTCTCACTAGAATCGGTTTAACTTTCAATGCACCTTTTAGGAAGGCGGCGGGCTTTTTTTATACTTTCTTTGATTTCCTTACTTATGACTTCTTTAGAGGGTGTTTCGTGTTTCTATTGTTCTGAATATGCACAAGTGGTCAAGGGCTATCCCTTAAACGATGCGTCCCATGAAGTAATCTCCTTTACTCCGCGCTGTTCTTTGCACTGGAAATATGAATGTAACACATGTGGAGAACTGAGACACTTCAACGGAATTGCCTGGTGTTCTGCCTGTAAGACCTTTACATGTCTAGCCTGTGTCGAAGAAAAAATGGTCCAAAACGAATTCCTGATTTATGACAACTACTACACCATTCCTTGTGCGAACTGTGGGAAGATGAATCCAGCATTAGATTTCGCGGAATATGATGGAACCCATCCCTTCCAAGTTGGAGCCCTTCAACCAGAAGAAAGCCTTGTTATCTGGAAACCTAGCCCGACGGATGAAATCGCATCACAAGAGTTTCCCCATAAGGCTTGGGGGCGTCAACGGGTTCTCACGCTAGGAAGATGTGGATTCTGGGAGAGGCTAGAATCGATTGATGAAATCAGTCTAATAACCTTCTGGGACAATGCAGCTCCCACCTGGGTGTCTTTTGCTGGGGAAGGCGGGGATTACCATCATAAGTACATCATTTTGCCAGTATTATATCACTTGATTGATTTACAAAAGGACGAGACAATATTAGACGTTGCTTGTGGCGAAGGAAACGTGGCCCGCCATCTAGCCAGAAATGGCGCAAAGGTCACCGGGATTGACCTTTCTGAATTGCTTGATTTTGCCATCGAAAGAGAAGAAAAAGAGCAATTGGGCATTAGCTATGTGAGACTCAACGCTGAACAACTTACAGACAAGTTCGACGAAGCCTCTTTTGACAAAGTAATCTGCAATATGGCGCTAATGGACATTAAAGATTATAAAACGACCATCCAGCAGATATCCCAGGTGTTGAAGGAAGGGGGCATCTTTGTGTTTAGTATTCTCCATCCGGCATTCAGTTGGCCAGCATGCAATACGATCAGAGTTCCCAGAGATAGCCAAAGAAATGAAGACCGGATGAAAGTTGTCATCGATTACTTCGATGAAAGACCAATGCTCAATACCGATCATCCACCAACAATTACTTTCCCCAGACCGATAAGCGCATATCTCAATGAACTAATTAAAAATAATTTCGTGCTTGTTGAGGTGAGTGAACCGAAGGCCTCTGAAGAAGTGGTTCAACAATTCCCACGAAAAGCTTACCTCGATGATCATATGGTACCCGACTTTCTCATCGTGAAGGCAATGAAGAAATTAGCTTAAAGTTTGAATGCAGCAAATTCATCTTTTGTCATTTTCAGATTAACAACGAAAATTAAGTATACGTGTGATTTCTTGGGATCACATTTGAAATATACTCATATTAACCGAAATAAGCAATTCAAGGATCTGTGGCTCTGAACATAACAGAATTTCATTTTACCTCGTAAGTTTGTTCGAACAAACTCCATGTTTTACTTATGTATTACAATTCTAACGACTGTAACGCTTATGTACTGGCGGTCACACGTTGTCGGCATCAACACCTTGATTCCCCTTAACGGAGGCGTCCAGCGTGCCTGGCAATATTGATAAATTCGTTGATGAAGCCACCAAAATTATTGGTCCTGATCATATTACCACTAACCTTGCGATGCGCCATAGTTACATGGCGCGATCTGTGATGGGTATTCGAGCAGCTGTCGCGGAAGCGATTGTGAAACCGGGCAATCGGGATGAAATCCAAGAAATCGTTAACCTTTGTAACAAATATAAGATTCCTATCAGTCCATATTCCGGAGGATTGAGTGGCGGATATGCTCAGCCTCTGAAACCCGAAGGCATTATTTTAGACTTGGTACGATTGAATAAAATCATCGAAGTCGACGAAGATGCCCGATATGTCATTGTGGAAGCAGGCGTTACTTCAGGGCAGGTATGGACATATTTCCGGAAACACCACCCAGAATGGGCTCCGCCCGTCCCAGATGGTGCCCCACCACGTGCCACTCTCATCGGTGATGCACTCGAACGGGGTTTTAGCTTAGTCACAAGCAAGTATGGTCCCCAGGGACGAATGATCAACGGTCTTGAAGTCATTCTCCCTCGTGGCGACATCATATACACAGGTAGCTGGGCTCTGAAGGGTTTCAAACCCTATTACCCGTGGGGACCTGGACCCGACTTCACGGGTCTCTTTCTTGGTGCTCAAGGCACCATGGGCATCATCACAAAAGCCGCAATACGTATCATCCCCCATCCCCCCTATATTGACTTGGTCGCCTATGATTATGATACCCCTGAAGATATGCAAAACCATTCAATGGCTGTTTTAAAGAAAGAAGTCGGTGTCATGGTACAAGGGGGTAACTGGTGGCTAGTCCCCAGCCGAAAGGATGAGCGGGAAGTCCCCACAACTCTAGAAGAATGGCGAGAAACGAAATACTACATTCCTGAATGGCTTATGAACTACGAGCTCTGGGCGAACACCGAAAAAGAAATGCAAAGCCAAATGGACATCATCGAAGAAGAAGCAGAGAAAATCCGAGAAACCGGTGGCAAAGCCGACCCCATGGAACTTCACCCCCGCGCCAAAGCCGTACGCCTTACTAAACCTAACCTTATCGCAGTTCCATATGCTATGCACCGAGCTGGCTACGTATTCATTACATGGTACTGTCCCTGGAAGGATTGCGCTGAAATCTCCCGGATTTCTGTAGAGACCATGGAGAAATTCGATATTCCACCCGTCCAATGGGTAGCAAGTATCGAGCAGGGGCGACAGTGTATCTCAATGCCAATTATCACCTTCGATAGCCGAACCGAAAAAGGCTATGAACAAGCTGAAGCCTGGGATAAATACTTCACTAAAATTGCCCTTAAGAAAGGCTGGTTAAATTATCGTCCAAACGCCTTCATTCATTGGCCTGCGATGAGACCCTTGATGCCCGAATATGTGAAGATGCTCAAAGAACTAAAAGATCTTTGGGACCCGAATGGGATAATGCACCCCGGAAGACTCGAGGTTTAGGAGGCCATAACATACAAGACTCCAGACGAATATATCGAGTAAAATTTAGTAGCGTGAATTTTTCGAAAAAAGGCAAACTGTAAAAGGGTCAAACGTATGTGGAACTCAGCAATTCTCCTCACATTTCGGAGGACTCCCCAATGACCGAAACTGAAAAACCAAAAACCGAACTGAAGGATTACGAACTCGAAATCGCCCGTTGCATCCACTGCAAGGCATGCACCATTGCAGACGCCGCTAACCCCAATGGTGGCTTTGAAACAGGATGCCCTGCCTGGAATGCCATGGAATGGGAAGCATACAGTGGCGGTGCGAAAATGTGGCTTGCACGAGCCATCCTCAATGGTAACTACAAAATTAACGAAGATATTGGTGACCTTCTTTTCCGTTGCTCCACTTGTGGTAATTGTGAGTCACAATGTGAAAACGAGCTACCAACAGTTGACATCATTGAAGCAATGCGGGCTGAAGCTGTTAAGGCGGGCGTTGGACCCCTCGATAAACAACAGGGATATTCCAAAGCGACAGAGGTGAAGCGCAATCCATACAACGAGGATCATGCCTGTCGGACAGATTGGATTCCGAAGGAGTTCAAGCTGAAAGATCAAGCCGATGTAATATACTTTGTGGGCTGTACGGCATCCTACCGGTTACAAGAACTTGCAGTTTCTACTCTACGAGTGATGGAGAAACTGGGTACAGATTTTACGGTCAAAGAGGATGAATACTGTTGTTGTTCACCACTAATGCGTGTGGGCAAACTGGATTTGGTTAAAGATTATGTAACTCATAATGTGGAGCTCTTCAAGAATTCTGGTGCAAAAGTTGTCGTCTCATCGTGTGCTGGGTGCTTCCGTACAATGAAACGAGACTGGCCCAAATATTATGGTCCGTTACCCTTTGAAGTCAAGCACAGCGTGAATTTTATTGCGGAAGCACTCGAAGCGGGTAAAGGGAAGCTGAAACCACTAAAAAGGGTTAAAGCTACGTACCATGATCCCTGTCATTATGGTCGCCACATTGGTGAATTAATTAAAAACCGCAAGGAAAAGGCGGCCTGGTTTGAAGTTCCGCGAACCATTCTTCGCACCCTTCTCGGTGATAACTTCGTTGAAATGCCTCGCAATCGCGAAAACAGCTGGTGTTGTGGTGCCGGTGGCGGAGCCCGAGCGCAGTTTCCTGATTGGACACTTGAAACTTCTATTGAACGCATCAAAGAAGCCGAAGCAACAGGTGCAACACACCTAGTTAGTGCTTGTCCCTTCTGTGAAACAAGTCTTCAACTTGCGATCGAAAAGAGCGAGTCCAAGCTGAAAATGGTGGATTTGATTCAGTTCGTTGAGAATGCTCTTGAATAAACTCTTCAGCATCCTATACCTATACAGTTAATTTATGTATAGGTATAAGACCCAAATCTTCTGGAACCTTACGAGTCGCAAACTTTGTATAGCTGTAGACGAACAAGTTTGTGGAACGGATTCTTGTGACACGTACCTATAAGATTCAAGTGTTACCAGGCGATGGGATTGGACCCGAAGTCATTCAAGAAGCTGTGAAGATATTAAAAGTAATTTCCGCAGGAATTTCTGGTTTGAACCTCTCTTTTCATGAGTTTCCTTGCGGAGGTAAATACTATCTGGAGACAGGTGTTGAATGGTCGGGTGAAGCTGAAATATTTTCTAAGCAGGAGGCTGATGCCATTCTGCTAGGTGCTGTTGGATGGGAGAAGACACCGGGGGAACCTGTGCGTCGCAATGATGGGCAATTAGCAGGAGTATCGATTGTTTTGGGGCAGCGCCGTGAACTCGAATTGTATGCGAATGTGCGGCCAGTGAAACTGTATCCAGGCGTTCCATCTCCTTTGGCAGAGAAACAACCTAAAGATATCGACTTTGTAATCATTCGAGAAAATACTGAAGGTTTGTATGCAGGCATTGGGAAACATTACGGTGAAAGCGAACGGGAAGAATTAGCGATTGACATGCGCCCAATTTCCCGGCTTGGATCAGAACGTGTCATTCAATATGCTCTGAAGCTGGCTCTGAAACGGAGACAAGGTGCACCTCACGATGGACAAAGACGAGTCACATGTGTTGATAAAAGTAACGTTCTAATTGGAGATCAACTCTTTCGCCGTGTATTTCAGGAATTGGTTCGTGAAACTCCTAAGATTGTTCCCGATTTCGCGTATATCGATGCATGGACGATGTGGTGCCTTCGTCGACCAGAATATTACAATGTGGTCGTAACTGCAAATTTGTATGGTGATATAATCTCTGATTTAGGAGCAGGAATTCAGGGAGGAATGGGTGTTGCTGCAGGTGGTAACATAGGTAACACGCATGCGATGTTTGAACCCATTCATGGATCAGCCCCGCGTCATGCTGGGAAACGCCGAGCTAATCCGATTGCAGCCATTTTGGCTGGAAAGATGATGCTTGAATGGCTCGGTGAACAACACCAGGACCAAAAAGCCTTAGAAGCCGCTTCGATAATTGAGGCGGCTGTTATTCAAGTGTTGAGTGAGGGCCAAGTTAGAACCTATGATCTATGCGTTGGAGCGTATGCTAATGTGAAACCTTCAACAACGAAACAAGTGGGAACAACCATAAGAAAGTTAATTCAACAACAATTGAAGGAGCTATGAGACGCAGATGACCGGTCATACTATGGCAGAGAAGATTTTTCTTAGCCATACAGATAAAAAGAAGATAGAACCCGGAGAGATTATCGAAGCCTCAATCGATGTTGCGATGTCACATGAGATGATGGGAACCCGCGTTCTCCAGCATCTCACAAATACAGAAGTCAAGAAAATATGGGATCCCAGCAGAGTAGTCATCATTCTTGACCATTGGGCTCCAGCACCTTCCGTTGAAGCAGCAACCATTCACCAACGGGTTCGACGATTCATCAAAGAATTTCAAATTAAGAATTTCTATGATGTTGGGAGTGGAATATGCCACCAGGTCCTAGTTGAAGAGGGACATATTCGACCTGGAGAATTAGTGGTGGGTACTGATTCTCATACAACGACAGCAGGAGCCTTTGGGGCGCTTGCAACGGGAATTGGTGCAACGGACATGGCAATTGTACTAGCGACGGGGCGGTTATGGTTCCGTGTTCCTGAAACCATAAAGATCACTTATTCAGGTACCATTCCACGAAGGGTAATGGGAAAAGATATCATTCTCTATACCCTCGGCCAACTCGGTGTGGAAGGCGCAACCTTTCAAGCACTCGAATACCATGGAAAAACCCTCGCCCAGCTAAGCTTAGATGCCTGGATGACCCTCACAAACATGGCAGTAGAAACGGGCGCTATGGCAGCCCTAATCCCTCCGGATAACCGAATTATCAAATACATTAAAACCCTGACTCAGAAAGATTTCACGCCCGTTTATCCTGATAAATCTGCCAAATATAACCAAACCCTTGATTTTGACATTTCGAATCTTACCCCACAGATTGCAACACCCTCACTTCCTACTCAAGCTGTGCCAGTTTCCGAGGTAGCAGGAAAACCCATTGACCAGGCCTACCTTGGTTCTTGCACTAATGGACGATTCGAAGATCTCCAGATAGCGGCTCAAATACTCGTGGGAAAACAGGTTGCAGAAGGCGTGCGACTAATTGTAAACCCTGCCAGTCGGAGAGTTTATCACAGCGCTCTCGAAGCAGGAATTATTGGTACGCTTGCAAAAGCAGGCGCAACAATTGGACCTGCAACCTGTGGAGCGTGTTTTGGGGGACATTGCGGATTACTAGCTCCCGGTGAGGTGTGCATAAGTACATCAAACCGGAATTTTCCTGGTCGCATGGGAAGTGCTGATGCTCAAATCTATTTAGCGTCACCTGCCACTGTTGCAGCGAGCGCCATATCAGGAAAAATTACTGATCCGCATTTAGAAAAATAGAGAAGATGCTTATGTCGGAAACACCAATTGTCGGCAAAGTGTGGCGGTTTGCTAGCAACATCAGTACAGATGATATTATTTCCGGCACCCATCTGACCAAAATCTCCATTGCCCAGATCACGCCCTACGTTTTTGAGCATCTTCGTCCCGATTTTGCTAAGAATGTCAAATCTGGCGATATCATCGTCGCTGATGACCATTTTGGAATTGGTTCGAGCCGTGAATCAGCTCCAGCCATCCTACGTCAACTCGGTCTAGGTGCAATTGTGGCTACTTCCTTTGCTAGGATTTTTTATCGGAACGCGTTCAACTTAGGCATTCCTGCAATTGAATTTCCTGACCTCGCAAAGAACCCAGAAATAATCCGTGAGGGCGACATTATCGAAATTATGCTCTCAAGCGGCACCCTGACAAACCAACGAACAAAACGGACCTATCAATTTGCAAAAATCCCTCCTTTTCTTCTTGAATACCTTAAGGCAGGAGGAGCCATACCACTCCTTAAAAATAAAATAAAAGCCCGATAATCAGCTAAAATCAAACACTCTTAAGCAATATTCTCCTTAACTTTACGACATGTTGTACCTGATCCCGTATGCGATAATCTTTTGGATTATTGCATTTGTGTCAACACTCATTAAATCAGTTCGTGAAAATGAAATAACCTTTCAAAAAGAACGATTATCCAAATTACCAACACACCTATTCATAGTAATCAAATTCCTACCTGCTCTTAGTGCTGCTATCGTCGTTATTGTTTTTCGATTAACGACTAGTTTGTTTTACATTCTCTTAGCCGCTGCATTCATTTTCTGCTTATTTGGTGATATCGGTATGGAAATCAAATTATTAGTCGGTGGTGTTCTCTTCTTAGTCGCTCAAATCCTCTTCATTGGGATCTTCATCTGGCAAAGTGTGCTCCTCGGTATTTCTTTTCTCCCAGTCGCGGCATTTGTTGCAGGGTTTATAGGATGGTTGTTGATAATCATCTTTAATACCCAATATATTGAATCCGGAGAAAATGGTTTTGGGAAAATGAAGATCCCGATCTTTGTCTATTCGGTTACCGTTTCCCTCACATTTTGTAGCGCCTTAATGCTATGGCTTACATCAGGAGTTCTGCTCGGATTCATACCGGTACTTGGTGCGTTTTTCTTTGTCATCTCAGACCTAGCTCTTTTCATCAAGGAATTCCACCATCATTTTAACAAAGCTGAACTCTTCATCTTTCCCACATACAATCTTGCCTTATTCCTACTTTCCCTTAGTGTAACAATCTACATCTTCTAAAATCTGTGTTAGATTATCAACGTTGTTCAGTTTAAATGGTAAAATCATGTGAAATGCTCTAAAATCTCTTTAGCGAGACTTTTTGTAATACCAGGCACTGCAGCAATTTCCTCGACTGATGCTTTTGACAAGTTCTCTCTATTGCCAAAATGCTGTAGAAGGAGAGTAGCACGTTTCACTCCAACACCGGGAATATCCGTCAATGTTAATTTCAAACCTTTTATCTGGCGAATCTTTCGATGATAAGCAATTGCAAAACGATGAGCTTCATCTCGTACGCGCTGTAATAGTCGCAGCCCCTGACTATCAGCAGGCAAGTTTATCGGGTTTTTCTGACTTGGGAGATAGACGAGATCAGGATCGGGTCGTTCTGCTTTCGCTAATCCAATCATAGGAATATCCGTAGCTCCAACTGATTCTAAGGCTTTGAGAGCCATACTCAGTTGTCCCCGCCCACCGTCGATGACAATGAGATTGGGTAGGTGACTCTTCTCAGCTATTAATCGGCTGTATCTTCGTTGAACTACTTCGTACATCATCGCAAAGTCATCTTGACCCTCCACATCACGGATTTTGAATCGTCGATATCCTTTCTTGAATGGAATTCCTTCTTTGAATACAACACATACACCAACGGATTCGGTACCTTGAAGGGTGGAAATGTCAAAGCCTTCAATATGAGTAGGTTCTCCAGAAAGTTGGAGGGCTTCTATAAGGTCATTATAAGCTTGTTGTTTGCGACCTTCATCTCTTGCCATGCGTTCGATGAGTTGATGGAGATGGAATTGGGCGTTTTCATTAGCCATTTGGATTAGACTAAAGAAGGGGTCTTTGGTAGGATGGTGAATTTTGACATGATGTTCATTGCCGCGGCGTTGTGTTAGCCATTCTTCAAGAAATTGACTATCGGAAACTGGTACCGAAACAATGACTTCTTCAGGAATCTCAGTAGCCCGAAGATAGTACTGTTTGAGAAAGGCTTCTAATACCGTTTCGTCTGGAAGCTCGGAGGGTGCACTTAGAGGGAAGGGTTGCTGTCCAACGACCCGCCCTTCTCGAACGACAAGTAATTGGACCAATGCATCAGGACCCGCACGGGCTAGCCCCAAAACATCACGGTGACCTGGCAGTTGATTCCAATAGGTCGCGCGCTGAGCTTGCCGTCCACGTTGTACTGCATGTAATCGATCACGGTATCGAGCCGCTTTTTCGAATTCTTGTGCTTCTGAGGTTTTAGTCATGAGCCGTTGAAGATGGGTTTCGAGTTGATCGTGTTGCCCAGTAAGCATAAGTACATATTCTTGAACGAGCTCAGCATAATCTTCTTTGCTTATCTTATTGATGCAGGGTGCAGGACAGTATCCGATGTCATGCTTAAGACATGCACGTTTTCGTTTGCCTGGAACAATGGTGGGTTTACACGTGGCAAGCGGAACGATGCGATTAATCGATTTAAGGAGTCCATCCAACGCTTTCACGTTGGAATAAGGACCAATATAGCGGCTGCCATCATGGACCAAGCTTCGGGTTTTTTCAACTCGTGGAAAATCATCTTGAAGGGTGATACGAACATAAGGGAAACTCTTGTCATCTTTCAAGCGAATATTATAACGGGGTTTATGGCGTTTGATCATATTATCTTCGAGAACTAGGGCTTCGGATTCGTTAGCCGTGACCATATACTCAAGTTCGGTAACCTCTTGACCAATGGGTGAGAAAACATTGCCACCCCCAATGCCCCGAAAATGGGCGGGAACCCGTTTTTTTAGAGATCGGGCTTTCCCAACGTAGACGACCATATCATTGGCGTCGTAAAGAATATAGACGCCGGGTGCGTCGGGCAAATCCTTCAATTCCTGTTCAAGATTCATCGCCCTAATCACCTAATAAAACACCATTGGGATTGAAGAAAGGTTCGCTTTTACCGGGAAAGGATTTCCATACGTCCACTGGATTCTTGCGAATCGCGTTCAGTTTTTATCGCAAGCGCCTTACGAAGCACTGAACCGGTGTGTGATGTACGATTCCGTGCCACTTGTTCAGGCGTTCCCTGTGCCGTAATAAACCCACCCTTGTCACCACCTTCTGGCCCCAAATCGATAATATAATCTGCACCCTTAATCACATCGGGTTGATGTTCAATAACAATGACAGTGTTTCCCGCATCAACAAGATGGTTCAATACATCGAGCAGTTTCTGGACATCCGCAAGATGGAGTCCTGTAGTCGGTTCGTCTAAGATGTAGAGGGTTTGGGTAGTGCTACGCTTACCTAGTTCGCGACTCAACTTGATGCGTTGGGCTTCACCACCACTCAGCGTAGGCGAGGGTTGACCCAACTCCATGTATCCTAGTCCTACTCTTTGAAGTGTTTCGAGGATCCGTATAACCTTTGGAATGTTCTTATAGAACTCCGCAGCTTCGTCTACTGTCATTCGAAGCACTTCATAGATGGTCTTACCCTTGTATCGAACTTGTAGGGTTTCTTTATTGAACCGTTTACCATGGCACTCATCGCACACAACGTATACATCAGGTAGAAACTGCATTTCAATTCGAAGTACCCCGGCTCCACTACAGGTTTCACATCGACCACCTTTGACATTGAAACTGAAGCGACCTGGTTGATACCCGCGTTTTCGAGCTTCTACGGTTTTTGAGAATAATTCACGAATCGGTCCGAAAACCTGAGTATACGTTGCAGGATTGGAACGTGGTGTACGTCCGATGGGTGATTGGTCGACTAAGATGACTTTATCAATCAGGTCAACTCCCTGGATAGCCTTATAGGGTCCTGGCTTTTGGATCGAGCTAGCTAATATCGCGTCAGATTGACGTCGGCGGCGTTGGCGAAATTGCCAGATTATGCCTGGATACAGGGTATCTGTGATGAGGGTGCTTTTTCCGGATCCAGAGACGCCAGTGATGCAGATGAAGGTGCCGAGTGGAAATATCACATCGATATTTTTGAGGTTCCGATGGTGAGCCCCTTTGATCTGAATACTTGCTCCATTCCCAATGCGACGGGTGGGAGGTACAGAGATGACCTTGTCCCCGCGGAGATATTGCCCAGTTATTGATTTCGGATGCGCTTCAATATCTGCGACGGTGCCTTCAGCTACAACCTGTCCTCCATGAATACCTGCGCTAGGTCCAAGATCGATTACCCAGTCTGCGGCACGGATGAAGCCCTCGTCATGCTCTACAACCAGTACGGTGTTACCAAGATCACGTAATTGGAGGAGCATTGATAGGAGGCGTTGGTTGTCACGCATGTGGAGACCAATGCTGGGTTCGTCGAGAATATAGGTCACCCCCACTAGGCGGGAGCCAATTTGAGTTGCGAGTCGGACGCGTTGGGCTTCACCCCCTGCCAGCGTTGCAGATTGTCGGTCTAGAGTGAGATAATCCAGCCCGACCGAAGAGAGAAATTGAAGACGTTGTTTGATTTCCCGAAGTGTCTGACGGGCAATTGTGGCTTCCTTTTTCGTGAGCTTAAGTGTATCAAAGAAGCTCAAGGTTTCATCAATGGCAAGATTTGTCACATGATCAATACTTTTGTTATTTATTGTGACTGCGAGGGCTTCGGGGCGTAACTTGCGACCTTGGCAAACTGGACAAGGTAACTGGGCCATAAAGCGTGTAATGGAATCCCGAACAATTTCAGAACTTGTATTCTTGTATCGGTGTTTTAGGCCGGGAATGACGCCCATGGTAGGTTTTTCGCTAATCCATTCCCATTTGCGTCCGGACTGAGTGACACCATGATGTTCAAATCGTATTTCTTCTTCACCGGAACCATAAAGGAGGATTCGCTGAATTTCGGGATCTAAATCCTTGAAGGGAGTATCGAGGCTGAACCTGTAATGGTTGGCTATGCTAGTAAGGCTTCGTAAACGCCATCCATTTAGTGGCACATGATAGGGAGTGATTGCGCCTTCGCGGATCGACTTGGTTGGATCGGGCACTACGAGGTCTGGATCAACCTCAAGGGTGTAACCTAATCCTTTACATTCTGAACAAGCACCATAAGGTGAATTGAAGCTAAAGAGCCGTGGAGCTAGATCAGGAAAGCTAATGCTACACACGGGGCAACCGGCGGATTCACTGAATAAGTATTCTTGTTCACCTTGAACATCAACTATAACAAGGCCCTCGCCAAATTCAAGGGCAGTTTCCACAGACTGAGTCAAGCGTGGTTCAACGGATGGTTTGAGCACCAATCGGTCAACGATGATTTCGATATTGTGTATTTTATAGCGGTCTAGTTCGATGTCAGCTGTATCTAATCGATGATCTTCTCCATCAACCCGAACGCGGATGAAGCCTTCGCTTTGTAGCTTATTAAAGAGTGCTTTATACGTGCCTTTTCGTCCTCGAATAATTGGTGAAAGGATTCGGACTCGTTTGCCTTCCTCAAATTCCAAGATTTGTCGGACAATCTGTTGAGCTGATTGGGGAGCAATGCGCCGCTCACATTGATGGCAATGAGGAATTCCGATTCGGGCCCAAAGCAGCCGCATATAATCATAAATTTCAGTGGTTGTACCTACTGTGGAACGGGGATTACCACCTGCAGACCGTTGGTCAATTGATATTGCTGGACTTAGTCCTTCAATTGAATCGACATCGGGTTTGTCCATCCGACCTAAGAACTGTCGAGCATATGCAGATAGAGATTCAACGTATCGTCGTTGTCCTTCAGCGAAGAGAGTGTCAAACGCTAATGAGGACTTGCCGGAACCAGAGAGTCCAGTGATAACTACGTATTTGTCCCGCGGAATCTGCACAGTGATGTTTTTTAGGTTGTGTACGCGGGCGCCTTTGACTGTAATGTACTTATTGTCGCTCACCCATGTGTCACCTATTTTGTCCGCGGCACCGATTGCACCAGCTGCCATAAGAGTTACGGTTCTACACCCAGCCCAACCATATAGTGCGTCAGCGTGCCAGGTTAGCTGACCTGTTTTATCAGCTTTCTCACTCCAGAGGTTTGTTTAAACATATAAGAGGAAGGGAGACCAGAGTGTAAGTAATTCAGCCTATGAAACCTTTGTCTGAAGTCCCAAATAGGCTTCAATCTCGTTAATTAAATCCCGAACCTCAGCTGCGCGTTCAAATTCTAGGTCTTCTGCTGCCTGTAGCATCTCCTCTCTTAATTCAACGATTAATAGGGCCAAATCACTTTCATTAGCACTACGCCAATTCTTTGGTACCTTCACTTGTGTACGTGAATCTGCAGTAAGCCGCTCAACACCTTCTGCAATATCGGAAATGGATTTAACAATGGTTGTTGCTGTGATGCCATGCTCCTTGTTATAGGCAATTTGCATATCTCGGCGTCGATTATTCTCACCAATTGCTCGTTTCATTGATTCAGTCATTCGATCTGCGTACAAAATAACTGTCCCGCTAACATTGCGGCTAGCTCGCCCCATAATCTGAATCAAACTTGTTTCAGAACGTAGGAACCCCTCCTTATCTGCATCTAGAATAGCTACAAGCGAGACTTCAGGAAGATCGAGTCCTTCACGTAGAAGATTAATTCCCACTACAACCTCATGTTTCCCGCGCCGAAGATTTCGTAGTACTTCAATTCGCTCGAGAGTTCCCACTTCTGAGTGTAGATATTCCGCCTTGACACCCGCGTGCACCATATAATCAGCCAAGTCTTCAGCCATGCGTTTCGTTAATGTGGTTACCAGAACACGCTCATCCTTTTTCGCGCGGTCACGGATTTCTCCCAATAAGTCTTCCACTTGCCCTTCCGTAGGACGTACAATGATTTTCGGGTCAACTAGACCTGTGGGCCGAACGATTTGTTCAACGATCTCATTCGAATGCTTTCTTTCATAACCAGCGGGTGTTGCGGAAGTATAGAGTACGGTTCGCATATAGGGTTCAAATTCTTCAAAGGTTAAAGGACGATTATCAAATGCTGAGGGTAACCGGAACCCATAATCCACAAGGTTGCGTTTTCGGGATAAATCACCATAGTACATGCCACCGATCTGTGGAACGGTGATGTGAGATTCATCAATTACAAGGAGAAAAGCTTCAGGATAGTGATCTAATAGACAGAAAGGTTTCTGACCCTCCTTGCGTCCATCAAAATATCTAGAGTAGTTTTCGATGCCTCCGGTCCAGCCAACGGAGCGCATCATTTCGATATCATATTTCACTCGCCGACGTAGTCGGTCTGCTTCCAGTATTTTTTCTTGCTCTTCTAATTCCTTTAAGCGGGCATCTAGTTCGTTTTCTATTTGTTCTAAAATTTCTGGTAATATCTTTTGATCTGTGGTGAATTGTTTGGCGGGGAAGATTTTGGCTTTTTCTCGTTCATAGAGTACTGTGCCTTTCACAGGTGCGATGTCTGTGATACGTTCAATTGTATCCCCGAAGGTTTCTAGTCGAATTGGATGATTCGCATACGCCGGAAAGACTTCGATTACTTCACCGCGAACCCGAAATGTTCCTCGATGAAAATCGAAATCATTGCGAGTATAGTTAATATGAACAAGGCGAGCGAAAAGCTCGTCTCGTGGGATGTCTTGTCCCTGTTCTAGCTCTACTACTAAGTTTCGGTATGACCCAGGTGCTCCGATTCCATAGATGCATGAGACAGTGGCAACGATGAGGACATCATTTCGAACAGCGAGAGAAGCGACTGCGGACAATCGCATGCGTTCAACTTCTTCGTTAATGGATGCATCCTTTTCGATATACACATCTGATGTTGGCATGTAGGCTTCGGGTTGGAAATAATCATAATAGGATGTGTAATATTCTACTGCGTTCTCGGGGAAGTATTCACGGAACATACTCGTTAATTGTGCCGCTAGTGTCTTATTTGGGGCAATAACCAGCGTTGGTTTTTGGAGAGCTTCAACAACCGAGGCTACCGTGAAAGTTTTTCCTGAGCCCGTTACACCTAATAGTGTCTGTTGATTTTTTCCTCGTTCAAAGCCATCAATTAGTCTCTGGATGGCTTTGGGTTGATCACCGCGTGGGGTATAGTCTGGGTTGAGTTTGAATTTTCGCGATGTGGCCACGGAGTTGTTGCGCCTCCCGAGCAACAGCTACAATTTGAGCTTTATCACTGTTACGGGGTAGAAGATAATAAAGTAGATTGAGAAGCTTGGCTCTGTATTTCTCCTTTAAATTCAATCTACTAGTAGGTGTAGGGATTATAGAGTGGTAGGGGCGGAAACCAACTTTTAAGTAGGTTGCGTGTCTGTTCGTTGAGCCCTTTGATCCAGTTAGCGTATTCGAGGACTTCTAGGGGATGAGTACCATAGACGAGGGCAGTTAAACCGTGAATGTTTGTTTCAAGTTTGCCAGTCCGTTTTGTTACACTTGCTTCGAGGTGACCATTTCCGGCTTGGAGAAGATAGGTATTGTTATTCCATCCACACTGGGGGTCGCTAACAGTGATGGTTATTTCACCATTGGTAGGTGTTGGAAGACCTGTTAGGGTGTTTTTTGCGTCAATAATGCGAACCATCCATGGGTGCCATACTTTGATTTCAACCCAATCTCTGAGGTCTTCAAACCAGTGTTGAAAATTGGTTCCGAAAGGTATTAGCATTCGGAGCGTTTGGATTTGATCTCTGTGTTTGCCAAAGAAGTTGAAAAGTGCTGCTTGAGCTGACAGGGAACGCCAATACATTTCCTCAACAATAAGTTGCCCTGTTTCATCAAAGTGCATATAGCCTTTGAGTTGATAACGAGCGAGAGCTTCAACTTTGCCGGCTTTCTTAACAAAGATGAAGTGTCGGTTTTTATTCCGGTGGGTCCATTCTTCATCGCGAATGAGCGGATTGAAGGCATAGCCGTGGAAGGTGGTTGGGGCGAAGTCTTGGATGAAGGTCATATAGGCATCTTTCGCCTTGTGTCCTGGTACGCGTTCAAAAATCCATTCGTCGCCAATTGCCTTATCAGGAGAAACCCGCAAGCCATCGAGAGGTGCTTTTAGCTGGTATTTTTCATAGGCAGGAACATAGCCCAGTCGTGAGTAGAATGTTTCACGGAATGGTTCCAACATGCTAACAGAAAGACCTGTTTCTTTCATTTCTAAAAAGGCCCTCTGCATGATTGAACGGACATAACCTTTCATTCGGGCTTCGGGATAGGTGCCCACCATAGAAATGCCACCCATCCCTTTGAGAACTCCGCGGATCGATTGTTTAGTTGGCATAATGGTGAGAACTGATAGGAGAGTGTCATTTTCAAATAGCCCGATGATGTTTTCGGGAATCATGTAATTATAATCTTCATCTCGAACTTCTTGATCGGTCCAAAAGCCATAGGCATATTGATGCAGTTTGACGACTTGGGTAAGGTCTTCTTTAGTGATTTTTCGAATTTCCATTTGCTTCACCTCATTCGAAGAAGTTGTGGGCGTGGGATTTCTTATGGCGTCTAGATTGTTATAATTATCTGTGCGATACTTGCCATACCAGGCTAGTAATGCCCGAGTTGTTATTCATGAAATTCTACTCTGAGAGCCAAATGAAGATGATTCGTGAAGAATTTGAAGAGGAGATTTTGCGGTGCCCCCATGTGGCGACAAAGAAAATGTTTGGGTGCCCAAGCTACACAGTAAAAGAGAAATTGTTCGCCTTCCTTGTAGCCAATGGTGTTGTGCTAACCCGATTATCTGACAATGACAGAATAGATGCATTGAATGTTTCAGGTGCGCAAGTTTTTGAGCACAACCAGCGTGTCATCAAAAAGTGGGTTCGTCTACCTGTCAAAGATCACACTGCATTAAACGCGGTGATGGGGTTAGTAATGAAAAGCTATCAAAACGCCTTGGCGTTGGAAAAATAGTTCAACTATTTTTGAGTTATAAACCACACACGCTTGCTATCAGGTGCAATGGGTAGACGCTCTTCAAGGCTGTTCCAACAAGCGACTTCACGTAGTCCAGCTTTATTCAAACATAAGCGTATTTCTTCGAGGGTGTAACCGCGTTCTTGATGGGTTTCGTCAACACGGCGAACCCATGTGTCATTGTCTTTAACGAACCCAGTGATTTTGAAAGTCGCAATGTGGCTATCTTCATCATAGGAATGACGATGCACTTGGAAGATGTCTTCTGTTTCACGTTCAAGAGTTACAGAATGACGTTTAGCAAGGGTGGTTAGCCAGTGAATAGTGTTCATGTCGAACATGAAGAATCCACCAAGGTTTAGGTGTTGGACTGTGCGAGTAAACGTGGCTTCAAGGTCTTCAAGTGTAAGTAAATAGTTTAGACTGTCAAACCAGCAAGTCACCAAATCAAAGGTGGCATTCAGGTCGAGCTGACGGATATCCATCTCCAAAAAGGAAACTTGTACATTTTCAACTTGAGCTTTTTTACACGCAAAATCGAGCATTTCAGTTGATATATCGACGCCAGTCACTTTGAATCCTTGTTTAGCCATTGCTATGGCAAAGGAGCCTTCACCACAAGCCAGATCGAGGATTGTGTCGGGTTGAATGTTATATTGCTCAAAAAGGGCAGGAAGGAGTTCAGCAACTCGTACGCTAAATTGAGGGAAATCTCCTGTTGCATACAAGCTTGCGAAATCGCGATAAATCATTATATTACACTTAACAAAGTGGTTATTTTTGATTACCGAAGTGAGTTTCATAGAAGTTTTGGACGGCTTTCTCTGAGGGGAGGGTAACTTTCTTCCAGACGTTGATAATGCAGTGAAGCTTCTCTGCGTGTTCCTGCTCAGAGAAGAGGTCTGCAAGATACGCTGTTCGCTCATCGATATCGCGTTGACAAAATTTCAGATATTCTTTAGCTGAATAGAAACGAAGTGGATTGAAACGTTGCCGGTAATTTATAAGCCCATGTGTTTCTTCCAATTCAAGGGGGTCAGGTATAAGATAAGCATCTCCGAAGACAGGATGCGGGAGCCAGGCTTTGATTGCACGGGTTTCGGTGAGTTTCACGAGGAGTTTTGTATCGTTGACTTTGACTTTTTCACCCAGACCCAAGTAGACAGGCTTTCCTTGAGCGTTGAGATAAGGTTTACCTGTCGCCTCGTCGATTTTCACTATTGGTGTCCCTTTCTCATCAAGGCGACGCCGTTGGTTTCCAGAGAGGTCATATTCACCCACATAACCTGAATTCACGATGGCAAAGACCAATTGTCCATCAAAATCAAGGTTCATATCAGTATACATTTTGAGTTTAAGGAGTGCTTGATGGCTTTGTTCGCGGGCCATGAAGTCAGTTGCGGCATAGGATCGAACTCGCGTACCCGGGATTTTGCCACCAATCGCTGAGGTAATAACAGACTCGCAGGCTGAATCAAGTGCGACGGCCATGGCGGGATCAGTGATACGCACAACCAAGGGAAAGATGTCAAATCGTCGAAATGAAAGCATTTCTGTCCGAAGTTTTTTGGGTGACCCCGGTGTCCAATCCGGATTCAAATCATAGAATCGGAAGACGAATCGACCATTTGTGGTTCCTGATTGTTCATACCGAGTGGGAAGAAGATGACCAACTTGTTGGCCTGCGAGGGGTCGTGGAACTTTCACGTCGTAACCAGCGATTTCTTCGATTCGATATTCGATACCTTCGCAGTCGATGTTTTGAGCAAGAACCACTGGTTTTGAGCCATTGGCCTGGATTTGCTTTGATTTCATGAGACCAGGCCACTCAGGGCTATCCGGAACTAATCCTTCACTTTTTGCGTAGGAGGCAGCTTCAAGCCCAATGAGTTGAACTTCGTTGATATTCGATGTTGCATTATATTTGAGTAATCCAAGGATGGCGTCATCCTGTTCAAGTTGAGGCCCTACCGTGAGTGTTGTTTTTCCCGTGCCCGAGAGCCCTTTAAGAACACGAGTCCTTGTACAACCAGCGTGATACGAAACACACCCATCAGCTTCACCACGATTCCAAACCATGGTGAGATTCGGCTTCTTAAAAGCCCCGCCAAAATAGTCAACACGTAAACTCATGACACGGCGATGATCTTGATCCATTCGAGTCAAATCATAGAGTGTTAGTGGTTCCTCTGGGTCGAAATCCGGCCAAAATGACCGAATTTTGCTAATTACCTCGTCAGGTAGGCGTTCTTGAACAATGTAGTTCCAGCAGTGAATCTGCATTTCTTTTTCAGGGGGGTAGATCATCAAGCGGCCAAACCAGGTAATATATGCAATATGTGGATTTTCTACGCTGAGCACAATGCGGAGCCCAGTTTTATATCCCGCTTCCCCTTGTATTCCATCCTGAACGATTACTTTAGCTGTTTGAAGATAACGAAGGACAACCTCATAGAGTTTCAATCCAATCTCGCGATCGAAGGTTCGTTGACCCTTCCCTAGTTTATAGCCCTCAGAAATCATATAGAATACCCGATCGGGTCGTCGCCCAACTTGCATGTTACAAAACAAGTATTGTCCATCAACAGGTTGCACATAATATGGTTTAAGGTATTTTTCAAACCACTGGTCGTTGGGATTGCGGGTGACATTCTTTTCGTCAAAAAACAGGTCATCTTCGATATGAATTGGCACTGTGTCGCCCACCGTTAATTGTTATTGACTCTGTATTGAGTTCTTTTATAACTAGAAGTTCGCTTTAAGTTTGGGGATTCGAAGCAGACACGCTTCTCCTTTTTATGGATGCTAGTTGCGCTGACAAAGCAAATATAAGGATAGAAAACATGGCGATGGTTGAGCGGGTGGGATGCTCGCACCGTGCTCCGCTCAAATATACAAACCCCGGGCTGCGAGGTTTCTAAACCATGAAACAAGCTAGATTTAATCGAACACAAAGCATTGCCTTGATGGCAATTATGTCTGCAGTTTATGCAGCAGTTACCATTGCGTTGGGATCTTTCAGTTATTATAGCATCCAATTTCGCGTAGCTGATGTACTATTACCCTTCCCTTTTATCTTTGGTTGGCCAATGGCTTCTGCTTTATTTATTGGGGGATTCGTCGCCAACATTTTCGGGGGACTTCTTTTGATTGATGTCACCTTTGGGAGCCTCCTAAACTTACTTGCGGGTATTTTGGTGATGAACCGAAAAACCTGTCCCCATTGGATTCTCGCTTGGTTATATCCAACTGTTATAATCGGGTTAGGTGTTCCTGCCTATCTCCAGTTTCTTGTCTTCACACCATATTTTCTCCTAATGCCTGGAATACTAATCAGTACAGCCATTCTTTGTGCTATTGGTATTGCTGTTATGTTTGCAGTCGAGAGAGCACTTCCTCAAATCTTTGTAGAACCCAGGGAATCCTGACTTTTGCGAAGCATAAAATAATAGTATGACAAAGCCCATCGGCTTATAATACGAGTCATCACTTGGGATGCCTATGGATGCAAAGACTTTTCAACAATTCGAAAGCTTCATTCATTCTAAATCTGTTGCAATAGTGGGAACTAGCCAGTCAGCCGGGTTCTATTGGCTCAAATCATTTCTTAATTATGGCTTTCCAGGAAAGATTTATCCCGTGAACCCGAAAATTGATGAAGCTTTGGGTTTAAAATTTTACAAATCTTTGAGCGATATCTCTGATCCCGTTGACTATGCAATTCTTCGAGTCCCTGCACACAATGTTCCAGGAGTCTTAGATGAATGCATTGCTAAAGGTGTCAAATGCGTCACAATTTTTGCTAGCGGATTTAGGGAACTTGGAACCAAGGAAGGATTTCGCCGAGAGAAAGAAATCACGGAAAAAATTAAGGCTAGCCCCATGCGAGCGTTTGGTCCAAATTGTATTGGTTTAGCATGTCCTGAAACTCATTTCGCTTTTCGACCTGATCTGAAACCGAACCATGGACCAGTTGGACTCGTATCCCAATCTGGTGGAAAAGCAATAGATGCATATCTTGCTATAACAGAAACTAATCTCGGATTAAGCAAAGTATTCAGCTATGGCAACGAAGCCGACATCACTAGTTGGGAGCTCGTAGAATACCTGCACCAAGATTCCAAAACACAAGTCATCGGAATCTATATTGAAGGAGTTCGTGATGGCCCGAGACTCCGAAAAGCCATAAACGCATGTGCTCCAGACAAACCCATTGTAGTCTGGAAAGCGGGTGTCACAGGAGCTGGAAAACGGGCTGTTTCCAGTCACAGTGCTGCCCTAGCAGGTTCCACTAATATATGGAATGCCCTCCTTCGCCAAACAGGTGCAGTTTCCGTGGATAGTTTTGAACGGCTCATCAACACAGTTATTACATTCATTCGATGCCCACCACCACCGGGTAAACGAGTCGCTTTAGTTGCCATTAGTGGTGGGGCAGGCGTTGCAGGAACTGATTCACTTGCCCAATACGGATTTGAAATTCCTCGCCTTTCTCCAGAAACCATTCAAACGCTTTCTAATGTCATCGATGCAGTGGGAACCAACATCAAAAATCCCATTGATATGGCATCCAGTTACTTCTATCCCGAAAAAACTGTAAAAACAATCCGTCATGTCGCGGAAGATAAGAAAATAGATGCGATAATCATCGAAGCGGCTCCGCATTATGTTAACTTCATGGCAAATCACATGGACATGAAGGATATGGCGACTCTTTACTGGGATAAGATGATTAAAGCCGGGCAATATTGCATTAAAGAGCTTCACAAACCCTTTTTAGTAGCTGTTCCAGCCATCGGCTATCCACTAGAAAATCTTGCCACACGCAATCAGTTTCGCAAAGCAAACCTTCCTGTCTTTTCAAATATCGGAGAAGCGGCTGATATCCTGAAGCTGATTTATGAATACTATCAGCGACATCCCAAGCTTCCGATTCCTCCAGATCTAATACTTAAATAAGTTTTAGAAGTCTATTAAAGCGGGTATAGATACCTGGTTACGTAGGTTCTTATTGTGGTAAAGTATTTTAAAAAGTAGCACACAATGAAATGTTTAAATAACAAAAATGAGCGGTGTATGTGGGAACATTGGGTTTGGCGATAGATCTTGGCACTTCCCTCCCCCCTAGAAAACCATTCCCTCTCCCCTCCAATTGTGTCCTTTTTATGGAGGTGCCTAATCCGCCATAAGTCCCAGTGTTCCTCTTCGTTTTGAGGACAAATTCCGAAATTACCTCTTTTACGCGTCAATCTGCACTAATTGGCTCTAAGAATCAGGGTGAGATCTCGAACGTTCGTGTGAGTTGGTCCTGTATCAATGTGGTCACCTAAGGCATCAAATAATGAGAACGTATTATTTTGTTCTAGAACTTGTTCAGTGTCTAGCCCGAGAATAGAGGCACGCGAGAAGGAAGAACCATCGATAATACCTCCAGCATACGGAGTATTGCCGTCGAGGCCATCGGTAGAGATACTTGCAATGATGAGTCCTTTTTGGTTTTGAATTCCTGGTAGGGCGGCAGTAAGAAGTTCAGTGTTTCGTCCACCTTTTCCAGGGTGTTTTAGGGTGACGGTGGTTTCAGATCCGATGATGAAGGCGTGATTAGATTTTGTGAGATTACAGGCAATTTGGGCGATTTGGGTTCCAATATTACGAGCTTCGCCTTGACAGTCGGTTGTTAGAATGCGGGCTTTGATACCATATTGTAAGGCGTGTAGTTGGGCCGCTTCACAGGCGGTACGGTTGCTTCCAATAAGTTGAAGGTGATTCTGAGAAAAGATTGGGTTATGGGGTTTGGGTGTTTCGTTTCTTTGCCCTTTAATTCCAGATTTGATATGATTGTGAACCGATTGGGGAACATGTTGCCAAAGTTGGTGAGTTCCAAAAATGGCGGATACCATTTGATAGGTCGTAGGATCTGGTAGGGTGGGTCCGCTGGCAATCATATCGAGTTGGTCACCGGGAATATCGGAGATAAGCAAACTCCAGTGGTGCCGAGGATAAACGTGAAGTGCCAGCTGACCTCCTTTTACTTGTGAAAGATGTTTCCGAACCGTGTTAATCTGATCAATTGGTAATCCTGAAAACAATAGCATTTTAGTGGTTTGATGGAGGTCTTGATGTGTGATGGAAGGAGCGGGAAGAGCTAGCAATGCGGAGCCTCCACCAGAAAACAGGCTAATCACGAGTGCATCAGCAGGACTTTGAGAAACGACCGCTAGCAGTGCTTGTGTTGCGTTAATGCTTGATTTCGTTGGAAAGGGATGTCCCCCACCGTGTACTTGCACATCATCTAGTTTGTAGTCGTTGATGTTGGTTTCTGGAACAATGATTAGCCCACCTGATATATGGTCTTTAAGGATGGCTTCGACAGCTTCCGCCATTCGTCCCGTGGCTTTACCTGCTCCGATTACATATATTCCATTTACATCATTTATTCCAATTTGCTTCCTAGCAAGATGCAATGAGCGATTTTTGTATTTGAGAGCCTTACGAACTAGGTGTTTTGGATCAATGGCCTTCAGAGTGGCGTTAATGAGGTCTAAGACAATACATCTAGCTTGTTGGGTTTGGGTGGACCCTTTGATCAAAGCTGAATAATTCCGAATCATCAGGTCATTTTCCCTTTAGCTTGGAGGTCTTGAACACCATTCGATAGTTGTTTTGGGGGAGTTAAGCATTTTTTTATGTAGTATTGTCGAAATCAGAGCGATCTTCGTCCATAGCCGAAAACATGGATTTCATAATTTTTGCCATGATTTCTTGGAGTAGATCTCCGTTCAAAATGCCATCGATGAAATTATACATTTTCTGATACTCGTCGGTTGACTGGAAATGGAGGAGGACCCCTTTTCCTTCAGAGAGAGATTCAGCTGTATATTCAATATCTTCATCCATGAAGTTCTTTGCCATTCGTTTTAGCCCCTCCTCATCTTCAAGCATATCACCAAAAGGCATTTCCTCATAAATGGATCCTTTGAACTCAAGTTTAATGGTACGAGCGTTTGGGTCAGGTGTAAATACCAAATGCTGCTTAATCGTTTCGCGGATTTGATCGAAGGGAAGTTCAATACTCATTAACAACACCCCAGACCAGCGAATCCACTCAATGATGTTTCTACCTAAAAAACCTCTTGTAAGTACATCTATTAGAAGTAGACGACATTATACAGAGGAAGGGGGGGGAACCACCTTTGCAAAGTGTGCCTTGCCCAATCTTCTGAAATTGTAATTTTTTCTTGGAATTCTATTTCTTCGAGAGGTTGAGTTCCATAAACCAAAGAGGAAAGCGCTTCAATAGAGATTTTCACGATTGGATTACCCGAGCTTTTAGTCATACGCAAAACACCCTTTTCTGATTGAATGGTGAATATGCCATTGTTCCATGGACAGTCTGAATCGGTAAGTTCAAGCGTGATGATATCCTCGCCTTCTCCAGGAAGCTTATCAATAGCTTTTTTGACATCTACTAATCGAACCATCCAAGTAGTTTTTCGTTCCACTTTCATTCGAACATCTTTAAACCAGTGATCTACCTTGGTTTCGAAAGGAGCATGTATAATGATATTGTGAATTTGGTCTTGATGTCTAGCAAAAAAGCTGAAAAGTTGGTCTCGAGCCTCACGTGTTCGCCAGAGACTATCGATAACGGTAAGGTTGTTTTGCCAACTTCCTTGAATCCGTTCCCCTTTAATCCTATACCGACTGACCGCCTGAATTTTTCCTTCATTCCGAACAAAGACAACTATACTGTCTTTCACTCGTTGCTTCCACATACCGGCAGGAATAGATTTGAAAATGATATATCCATGATACTGCTTTGGTCCCACTTCTCGGATAAATTTTAGCAGAATATCCTTCGCATCAACAGCTCGTACCCTTTCAAAGGTCCAATCAGTGCTTTGATTTTCTTTTTTCCAATATTGAAGCTGCTTGATAGGAGCTTGAACCACATAGGCGGCGTTTGCAGCGACAAATCCAAACTTCTCATAGAAACTTTGTTTGAAGGGATCAAGCATGCTTACTGATTGCCCTTGTTCTCGCATTTGTTTGAAGCTTGCTTGCATTAACTGGCGAACATACCCTTTGGTTCGGGCTTCAGGGTAGGTGGCTACACCTGCAACGCCTCCACAATCTTTGAGGACTCCCCGGATGGATTGCTGAAAGTCATGTACACGAAGTGATGAGATTAATCGCCCGTTTTCGAAAAAGCCTAATGTCTCTTCAGAAATAATTTCATCCAGCTCTTCGCTCTTGATTGGTTGGTCTGACCATTCAGTATAGGCATACCGGTAAAGATCCATGAGCGTACTGCGTTCTTTGTTTGTAATTTTTCGAATTTCCAATGTAAATCTCATCCTTGGGTGGTTCTGTAGAATAAGACATCCTGTTATATCCTTTTTTGCTCAAATGTAGTAAGCTGGAATTATTATGAAAAAGAAGCCAACTCTTGTTGTTTACCATCCTTTAATGGCTGTCGAAGGATATCCTGTTTTAGCCGGTCGGGTACAGCCCGCATTTGACTATTTGCAAGAAACAGGCACCTTCGATTCCGCCCAAGTCAGAGTTGAAGAAGCCCCAGAAGTAAGTGAGAGGTTGCTGTTGAAAGTTCATACGCCTGACCATATTAAGCAAGTGAAAGGGTCAGGATATGATCCAGCCTCCTTAGTATCGGGTGGCTCTGCTGTTAGAGCGGGAGAGGCCGTTTGGGTCGGTGAAGCAGCGAACGCTTTTGCATTTACGGGGTGTGCGGGTCATCACGCTAGCCGTGATTCGTTCTGGGGATTTTGCTACTATAACAATACAGCGTTGCTTGTACGTCATTTACAGCAAGGCCACGATGTAAAGCGGTTTCTCATTGTTGATACAGACCCCCATCCTGGTGATGGAACACGTGATATACTTGGTCATGATGAAGGCGTGTTTCACCTCAACTTTGAGGCAAGTTTTCGGGAGAGCATAGACACAGTTAGTATGCACCATGTCGACATTCCATTTCCCAGCAGTAGCAGTGACGAGTCCTTTGTAGAAGCCGTACGCCGATTAGTACTTCCCTGGGCTCGGCTTTGTCGTCCTGAAATAATATTGTGGAATATGGGACATGATGCACATGCCTTAGATTATGGTGGCTTCAATCTATCACTACGAGCATTTCCAGCTATGACAGGCATTCTACTACAGGCGGCGGATGAAATGTGTTCAGGTCGGTTGGTGGTATTGCTATCCGGAGGATCTGAGGAGTCAGTTGCTAAACATGCAATCTCGGGAATCATCAGAAAACTTGCTGGATTACCACAACTGCCTGAGGATATCAGAGATGAAGCGGTAACCGAATCAAAGGAGACAAAGCGAGCGGCAAGCAATATTATTGATAAAATTCTGGCTGAACTCGGAATAGACGAAAATGCCCAAAAACATATCAAAAAAAGCTGAGCGGAGTAGAAAGGAACTGGAGTTCCTTTATTTTAAAGAGAAACCGCCCCTTACTCTGTTTTTGTTCAGGTTTCGAAGAAGGTATCTTCTCTGGTTGAGACTTTGTTGAGTCCTCTTTTTTTGTCTGAATAGATTCAGTTGATACAGAGCTACCTTCAACAGCTAATTTTGCCATTTGAGATTCGTTGCGAAAGATTGTACTCAAGGGGTTCGAAATATCAATTTGCCCATCAGCATATTGGATTTCATGATAGAACTGTTTCCATCGCCGGATGGCATGCTTTACCCAAATTGGAGATTTTTCATCAACCACACCCATCAGCTCCGAGCCTATCGCTATGGATACAGATTGAGATGCCATTATACTGTAGGGGGTAAATAATTTCCGCCTTTAATGCATTTTATCCTGTACTACCAACTTTTTCCCAAGTTTTCCATTTACCATGGGATCGTTGCACTAATACAAGACCATATCGTTGCCAGATTTCTTCGCGAGTAAGGGCTTCTTCGAAATGGGGTTGTAGTTCACTTTTATGTTGAGGTTTTTCAAGAGCAGATGGTTTTGTATAGAAGAGTGTGTCGATGAGAACCCCTATTCGACCTTTCTGATATTGATCTTTAACGAAAATAAGGATTTGTTCAGAGGGGATATCTGCTTGTTGTAGAGAATGCCGGGATACTCCCTGACTGAAAGAGGGGCAAACTCCGCCCATCGTGTTTTGTACAATTTCAAGGCAATGAGGATCAATAAAGAATTGGCAACGGAGACACTGATGCCAGTCATTTTGGATTGCCTGCTCGAGTGTTGTTCGTGTACCACAGGCAACACAGCTGATACCAACGGTGGAAAGGTCAAGTTTCATTCTTTATGTCCTCCGATTCAGCAATTGCACCCGCAAGAAAAAGAGTAGCGGCGTTAGAAATGGCTTCGCGACGTTCAGCATCAAATTCCAATTCCAGCCGTGGACCATATACAATTCGTCGTGCTGTTCGTGTGATGTAACCTAGTTCAGTTAAACGTCGAAGTATTTTATCTAGCTGGTAGCGGGATAGGCGTCCCCGAGCAACGAGAATAGTTTCGATGTCTTTTGTTGCAACTCTGCGAGGACGACGATGTTTGCTTGCCCGTTCTATGGTCGAAATTATGACACCAAGGACTGCGTATTCGGGATCTGTGAGTTCTCCAGGAACTCCATAGATTGTACGGATACAATAGAGTGTATCTCGACCTAACCGATATTCAACTAATTCCAATCCGAGCGGAGTTATCTGTTGGCGAAGTAAATCGAGTAGACGAGTTAATCCAGCTTTGTTAATATGAAGGGCTTGAAGCAAATCCTGTCGTTTGACACCGATGGTCAATTGACCATCCTCATTACGAAATCGAGCAGTGAGAGCAGCAAAGAGTTGACCTAACAGATGATGTTGCTCGAATTCTTCTTCGTTTTCCTCAGAGGAAGGTGAAATTGAGTCTTGAGGTGCTTGATCAGATGTCACTGTCAATGAATCTCCTCATGATTTTTTGCAGGAATGGCGACAGCACTAAATCTAATACCAGCTTTTTGAGATTGCGATGGCTTCTGAAAGACAATAGCGGTTTTCTCGAATGTAGCAGGAAGCAAATCATCACGGATCATCTGGCTCAACAAATCTAATTCCCAGTTAGTTAGAAGATTGGATAATGCTGTGAAGCTGTATCGTTTTCCTCTTAGACGTTCCAGAATGGAAGTTCGACGAGCATCAAGCCTAGCAATTGAAATTTCTTCGAAGCGAACTCGATGTCTCCGTATTGCCTGCTGATCATCTCGAGATGGTGCTACATCCATTGCCATTGGCATATCAGCTGGAGGCAAATCAAAGGGAGGGATGGTACGCTCTTGATTAATTAAGAAGAGTATAGGAGTGGCTCGACGTTTAACCTCATTGGCGAATTGAGAAATCCATTCTTCGGGAGCAATTTCAGGTGCAGCGAATTGAGCGTCACGGCGGTGTTGCATTGAGGCGAGGGTGTAGTAGAATCGCCCATCCAGATTGCGTTCCCAGGGAGTATCGAGAACACGAAAAGCATCAGTGACCTCCTCACGGTCTAATTCCGCTTCTTTAACAGGAACCACATCATGATGTTTGAGTGCAACTTCATATTTTTTAGTCAGATTCCAAAGGGTAATAATGACACTTTTTGTACCAAAACGTGTTAGACGGTTTCGTTTGTAGTTATTTTGGAAACTATCATACCAAGCTTTACGACGGGGAAAAGCCCGAAGAAATGCTGATGTATCATTAGCAATCACTATTTTTTCACCTGTCCTTTAATCAGAACTACATGATTCATAGTCTCGGGTATTTGGAGCCCGACCGTTGATGGAGCCATTAAAAGAAACTGGGGATGTATTAGCGATTCTTGCTGGGTCAGGTCGAGGGCCCTTTGAACGACATTTAAAATCGCTGCGCGGCTCGCTTCATCAAGGCGTTGGGTAAATTCGTCGATCACATGGAGTGGGCTTTTTGCTAACGTGTGAAGGGCAAGTATGAAGGTTTGGGTAGCCAGAACCCGTTCGCCACCGGACATTTCTTGATAGGTTCTCCAATCCCCTTTACGGTTGATAGCAAGTTGAAGATGGAGCTCAGCTCGGCTGGGTTCATCGGGATACCGAATAAGAAGTTTGACTTGCTTGAGAAAGTGGCTGAGTAATTGATTCATTCGTTGGTTAAGAGTTTCAACAGTCTCTTCGAGTTGACGTCGCCATTCGACGAGTCGTCGATCAACGTCGGTCATAAGATTCTCAAGATGAAGTTGACGTTGTTTTATATATTCTTGGAGTTGTGATACAACTTTTTCTTGTTCTTCAAAGGCTTGATGATCCTTGGCAGTTGCTGTAATAGTATCGATCATTGCTTGAACCTGTATTTGATCATCACGAATTGCAGCAGGCTCACGAACGACATCAGGACGATCTGCAAGTTTGGTTGCTGCTTTTTGAAAATCTTTGGTTTGTTTCATAAGATGAAGGTGTTCATCTTCTCGTTGTTTGACTTCCGCGGATATACGATCAATTTCTGCTTGACGCCGTAACCGCTGAGATTCGAGATTTTGAAGTTGCTCAGTGACTTTTTGTTGGCGTGAATTAAACGGAAATAAATCCGATTTACAATCTTGATATTCTTGGCTTAGAGTGTCGCTTCTAGTATCAAGCTCCAGTATTTGTTGTTTTAACTCATTGATCCGGCGTTCTGAATCAATGACTCTACTATTTCTTTCTTCCTGAGAAAGCTTGAGGGTGCGCTCCTGCTGTAAGTCTTGAAGTGTGGATCGGAGTTGACTTATTTCAGAATTTATTCGCATTCGATCCCGCATAAGCTGTGCTTCTTGTTCTCGAAGTTCTCGCAGTATACGACGATATTCATTGGTGTCTTGTGCTAATCCAAGCTCATCGAGTGAAATATCAAAGCCTACTGTTACCGGACGAGGAGGTCGAGTAAAAGCTCCTATTCGGAGATAGTGGCTGTTGCCATCACTAGTGATAATATTTCCTTTGAGCTGTTGAGAGGCATCTACCACAGTGTTGGGATCGGCTCCCTCCTCAGCGATCGCTGTATTCACGACACGACTAAGAAAGCTAACAGCGTAAACATCACCTTCAATGAGATCTGCAGCCCAGCCTATTACCGGTGATGAAACGGGAGGTCGTTCTTTGGTAATCGCAGTAGTTGGGTTAGTACGGGCAACAACTAAATCAGGTTTTTCGTGAGGCCAGAGTCGATCATAGAGGTTTTTTGCTTCAATAAAGACAGCCCGATTTAACGCGATAAATGCATAAACATAACGACCCAAAGCAAGCTTTACTGCAGTTTCGCGATGAACATATTCGGGTTTCATTCGGATAAGGGTGAAAAGTGGTCCAATGACTGAGTCCGATAGAGCTAATTTGTCTAGTTCGGAACGATAACGCTGACAAGCGCGGAGAATGGTTTCCTCAAACTGTGGATATCGCTGGGGTTGCGTGAAAATCCTTTCTTCTGTTGACGCAATGTCTTGCCGAATTTGAGTAAGCTGATCATCTAATTGATTCCGTTTAGCCACAAGGGAATCTAATTCTTTCTGAATATTTGCAACGTTTGCTTCGCTTGGTTTGTGATCTTTTGCAAACCGTTCACTCCGAGCAGTAAGGACTTCGAGTTCATTTTCTAAACCTTGTCGATGCCCTTGCGTTTGCATTTGGTGATCGCGTAGAGAGTTCATAGTTGTGAGTAATTTCTCACGTTTTGCTTCAATCGAATCAAACTTTGATTTTAACTCAACTTTACGTTGATCAAGCGATGCTAGTTTCTTATTTTCAACTGATAGCTGTTTATTGTATGTTGTAATTTGTGATTGAAGCTGAGCTGCCAGTTCTTCACGATATACAACTTCAGCCCAAGCAGCTTCAATATCGAGTTGTTTTTGTCGTCTTTGGAGCTGCTGTTTTTGTTCATACGCTTCATAAGCAGCTTTCAATACTTGCAGCCGTTGTTCCTCGTGACGAATTCGGTATTCAAGAGGTTTGATATTTGCTTTAGCCTGGAGTACGAGCAAACGGGCTTCTTCGAGTTTTTCCATCCAATTCCGTAAACCAGTTTCATTGAGCAATGTCTCGAATTTCCGTCGAGGGGACTGAGAGGCAAAATGGTCTAATGTCTCTGCTTCCGTTACGGCTAGCGGGGATTCACCAAAGAGACCAGCAGCTTGGAAGAGTCTTCGAATATCTTTCCGTGCTATTTGATGACCATTCACTGAGCGGTGTCCATTCAACCAATATGAAATTCGATTCGAATCATGAATTCGCAGGCGAATTGATACTATATCTCTTTCCAGGAGCTTGCTTAAAGCGGGATCAGGACTGCGTAGCACTCGTCGACCATTGAGCTGGAAATTATTGAGTTCCAGCTCAACCTCAGCATATTTACCGAAACGCCCAATGAAGGCAGAGTTACGTTGGCGTTGAGCCCGACGGGATTCAACTCCAATAGCCAATAAAAGGGCATCAAGAATCAAGGTTTTACCGCTACCATTCGAGCCTGTTATGAGTACAATTGGCGAGTTATCGAGCTGGATGGAGGTTTCGCGATGAATGACAAAGTTCACTAAACGAATTGAACGAAACACAACCTGTGGGGTTAAAGGGGTTGTCTCATGCCTAGTTGTCATTTTATCGAATGAGCTCCCGCGGGTTATTCTGAGCAGATGACTTGATTGTCTAAGTACACTAAGTCAAACTAGTCTATGACTCTTAAACTTTCACTCCAACAGAGGAGTGGGCGCCATTTACTTATGATTTTGAGCCGACCTATTCTCTTTCATAAATAAAGAAGGACAAGAAGATGTCTAACCATCGAGTAAAGTTAAAGTGGATGCTATAACCCTCACCTTGTAGGTGAATAACCATGAGTAGTGAAGAAGGTTTTTGGCGCTCAATCATAGTCGACGTTGAGCCCCGCCAAAAAGAATTCCGTATTGGCATTGATGAGGAAACCCGAGTGGAAGAAGTTATCCGCACCCTCGTTACCCAGGCGCGTGATGAAGGCGTAAGCATCGATGAGTGGGCTAAAGCTAAAATCGGAGACCAACGTGCGGAATTTGTCTTAATTCGAAAAGCCCCTGAACCCACAAGACTTAGCCCCGGTGCAACTTTCGGTGAGCTCGATCCTAAAATTTCGGATGACGAGTTCTTCCTTCTTGATGTCGTTCCGGAAGTAGGTTTGTGAAGTTAACTAGTCGGCCTTATTTAGTAGAATGAATCTTAGATGAGGGATTGAACTTTGACGCGGCCTGTGTTTTCACCCGAGCTCTTCAATGCCCGAGTTGAAACTCAAATTCATACATTTTTTGACGCGATGAATAATCTGTACGGAAGACGCGGATGGTACCCGGATCCGCCCCAACGTGAGAACACAAGGTGGAGTAACCGCGATTTTACTGTTGAAATTATTGGTCGATACAAAGATGGAGCCTACAAACGTATTCGATTTACCATGCGCAATCTTCCTGGGTTTGTCCGCCAGCCAAAATCGTTGACTGATGAAGGTGCCATTCGATATGAACATCGATTCGTCTTTGATTTACCACGAGAGTATCCTCAGAACATCGGCATTATCCGACCCGCAGCAGAGACCCCCCTATATCATCCCCGGCTCGCTACCAGTGGAACAGGTCATGCATGTTATTCTGTTCGAGGTGAACTCGACCGAATTTTAGAGGATTTGCCTTTCTTTGTATTGTTAAAACCAGATCGAGTAGAACCACCATCTCAGTTTCAATCTGACCATGGACTAAACAGCACCGCTATGACATGGTATGAGCAAGACACAAATAACATCGTCGAAACCCTAGATCGGTTCTGGGAAGTACGACACCAAGTCACTTCACCTGCATCTTCTAGACAGGGACGAGTACAAATTCTATCACTGGAACAATCTCAAGAACAACCAAATAGAAGACCTCCTCGGATTCTGGATGACCCAGAGAAAAAATCAACTGGACGAATTCTGGATGAAGCCGATGATGGCTAGGAGAGAAGTAATCAATGTCGGAGAAGTCACCAGACAAGGAAGAAACCCCTCAAGAATCAGAGAATGACGTTCAACCTCAATTAAAAGATCCATCAAAAGAGAACCGAATTGTAATTTTACGTGAACGAGACATTCCTTTTATAGAAGAACGCCCCCCAAACTTCTCGCCTCATTTTTCTGTTACAGTTCACCGCATTCGAAAACATTCTGAGCAGGAGGAAAAGGAGGAGTGAGCATCCACGGGGCCTCGCATATCAAGTGTATGGCCTGTGATTCACAAGTTCCACTCCCAAGGGCACGTAGCCAATGGTGGATTTGTACTACCTGCGGTAGCTACATTTGTACTTCCTGCCGTGCTCTATTTCTCGAAACGGGTCAGGGCATCTGCCCAGGGACAATAGTTCGGGGCGTTAAAGCCCATCCGCCTCACTTCACTCGTTTTCTTGGACCACGAAACGAACAGAAAGAAACCGATTCCACTGCACCCTCTAGAGTTATTCTCCTCGGTGATGTTCAACCTAGCACATCTCAATCACCTGGTGGTAGAGTCATTATTCTCGAGAACGCCAATGCCGATAACGATGTACAAAACAAGGATAACGGGCAAAAACAATGACCTCGAGCTCAGTGATTCTTACACATCGCGTAACCTACCAAACCACAATTACCAACAAAGCAACGGCTCCTTTGACAAATGTTCGAATCTTCATTGCAGTTCCTACTCCCGTTCCACCTTACCAACAGCTAATTGACCTCAATCCCCAATCAACTATGGATCTGCAAGCCACGGATTTAGTTGGAAATCAATGGTTGGATATTACATGTCACAGATTACCGGGAGACGAAACCTTCACCTGCGGATATACTGCATTAGTACGGAATCGGTCAATCCAATATCAACCAGCCTCGTTTGTCCAAAATCAGTCCATTCCTAGCCAGCTCCAATCCTATATAAAACCCGAAAACTTCATCGAATCGCATCATCACTTGATTAAGGATTTAGCCCGTGATATTGCGAAAGAGCATGCAGAGATAGTTCCGTTCATTAAGGCAGCGATGCGAACAGTTACAGAAATCCTCCGCTATGAACCTCAACGTCATGAGCGAGGAGCAGCTTATGCGATAGAAAAGCGGGTTGGTGACTGTACGGAGTACGCAGCGTTGTTTGCGGCATTATGTCGTGCCCGGAAAATACCTGCTCGGCTGATTTCAGGCTTTGCTTCATTGGGTAAAAAGTGGGAACGACATGGTTGGAGTGAAGTCTGGATTCGAAACCAATGGATTCCCGTTGACCCGACATGGTTTGGGTCCATTGAATGGCTAGGCATAACAAACCGCCATCTTCCCCTGATTATTGGGAATTGGATGGACATTCAGTCCGACCAGGAGTTCAAAGTTACTTGGGCACAACGACCCAATGCAAATGCGCCCCACCTTAGCTCAGCCTGGAAGGTTGCACAAGTTGT
>CAYFXC010000005.1:0-27216 GCA_964347045.1 uncultured archaeon | reverse complement strand
TTGTAACTTTTGATCCTTCCTAGGGCTAGCGATGTTTCCGTTTGTCACGACAGAAAGCTTCACCACATCGAGGATTTGGCATTATAGCTCCTGTCATCGTTTCATGGCGTTGTAAATCGTAATGAATGAACCGGCCAAGAGCAGGTTCCAATCCTTTCTGCCATTGCCCTGTTTTCCGCCATTGTTTTAATCCGACGAGAACACGAGTAGCTTCCCAGGCTATGACAGCCCCGACGACTGAGGTCACGAAGCTAATCATAGGAAAGCGTGGAAGGGTATTGACAAAGAAAGGATCACAACGCGTTCGAACCTCACCAGCAATGACTCCATCCAAGAAATCTTTACTCCATGAACATACCATACAGGCAGTTTGGGGAGGTGCGAGCACTTCAACAGACACAAAATCTTTACCCATAGCCCCATTAATAATTGGTCGCGGAGCATCTAAACCCAGGTTTTTTGCATTCAACAAGTATCGTGCATAGTGATTATCGACGCCAACAAGAACAAGATCCACATTCCAGATAGAATCTGGAGCTTGTTGAATGGTCACAGGATAAGGCTCCACAACAGTATCAGTGGCTAGTTCGGGGAGTCGTTCTCCGATCGCATCGACTTTATATTTGATATAATGGTCTTCAGGGCGGAAGAACACACACCGATTTAAATTCGATTTGGCAACTCTATCAGGGTCGACAAGTAGTATTTTCCCAACGCCAAGTAACCCAAGATTCTTACACACTTCATTGCCCACCGCCCCCGCACCAACCATTAGTATTGTTGACTGACGAATAGTTTCGAGATTGTTTGCACCTAACCAGCGCCTAGTTCGATCATGATGATCTTTTTCAAAAAAATGAAGATCAAGTGGGGTGGGCTTCGTCATTGTAAGTTTCATCCTCTTCATAAACTTCCACTTCGTCCAAAGGTGGAACATCACCAAAAGGTACAGATGGACGATAGGTACACCAATCTACCTGTTCAAGTTGAAGACCTGATTCATCAGAACGAGGACGCAGCATGTAGACTTTGAAAATGCGGCTTAGTGGGTCAATAAGAAAAAACACGTTTCCTTCAGCACAATAGGGTGTATTAAAAAACGTACGCAAATCCGTCGATGAAAAGTGTGGATCTCCTCCAAAGGGATGAGAATGCCAGAGACCTACGATGCGGGGTGAATGAGGATTGGTACCGTATCGATCATGGAGTGCAAGGCGATATTCAAGAATACCTTCAGGAGTGAACCGGGCATGTGCAATGGTCGCTTCCACACGTCCTGTCGCCCAATCAGTGACTCGAATGTAGTTTTCTCCCTGCCATGATCGGCGAAATCCAAGAATTACACCTAGTGCTTCACGGGGTGAATCTCCTGTGGCTTTCTCCACACAATAATTAAAAATGTCTTTACAGGTTCTCTCAAATATATAGACAGGGTAAACAGGTTGTATGGGCATCGTAATCTAACCATTGATGCAGTAGTGCAAGTAGTTAAGTTTGAGTGATACGCGCAAATATTTTGATTATTCATGCAGGTATGAATGATTGCCATAAAATCCACGAAACCAGATTGTGTGGTATAGAAAGCTACCCTAGTTATTCCAGAGCTTTTGTATCTCGAAGTCGTGTTGACCAAGGATATCGATTCATAATATTGTCCAAGAGCCGTCGTAGTTTTCCTACTTCGGATGTATCAGCATAGACAAGAAAGACGACACGTCCACCCCGGCTACGTTTCATTTTCTGGTAGATGGTTTTGGTTGTATTGACTGTATCACAGATTATGAGTAAATCGGCATCAGGCAGGTCAAGATCACGTTCACCAACTGGGGAAAGGATGAGAGCACCAGGAGGATTGACTTTTTTGAAATCAGCTAACACAGCTTGTTTGTCTTGTGTTCGCCCTGTGAGTAAAAATGCGCGAATGCCATTTTCTTTGAGTAAATCTTCAATTTCGCTTACAACATTGAGATATGATGATAAGATGACAATTTTATTTGCATTTAGAGCCAACTCCCGAGCAATCAAGGATTTTGGTGTGATTTTTGGCCAGTCTTGCATCATCCGCTTGACATCAATTTGGGATTTGATGATAGGATGATGAAGATAGCGACGAAAACTTTTAGATGCCATACCGTAGAGGTATTTGCGCATCATGAGGAGGCTACTATATTGTTGAGCTAACTCCTCTGAGATAGGGAGTTGTTGGAGAACCAGGTGAAGCATTCGGGTGGATTCAGGGATTTCCCCGATGTATTCGTTAGATTCTTCCCGGACGACTCTGAAGATTTCTTCACGAGTAGATTGGATGAGCTCGTCAAGGATGAGTGAAAAAGCTCGAATAACGGAATCAGAAACAGGGGCGACATCGAGGATTGTGGGTTTAATATATTCTTCCAAATCAGTACCGATGAGCTCGTTCATGCTGATTAGTTCAACGTTAGTTAAAAACTCGGCGAGTGTTTGAAGCTCATCACGAATATGAACCTGGGCTTGATCAAACACCACATGGTCATCTCTAAGTGTTCCACTAAAGCCAATAATCCAATTATCTTTGAAGAACTCAAGGAGATAGGTCCAAGGCTGGATTAAAACCCGATCATACCCAACACGTCGGAGGATGGTATCGACCTCGTTGATAAGAAGCCCTTCAAAATTTGCTGATGTTAGAGTTCCCTTCCTGAGAATGTTAGCAAGCACACGGGGAGTACACAAAATAACACGATATTCACGAAGGAATTGTTCACGCTTGATTCCTTGGACACGTTGTGAGAGAACTCCAAGCCCCTCAACTCCGCCATATTCTTCTTTGAGGTACTGAGCAGTTTCTTGGAGCGACGACGAGGAGTTAACTGTAATAACGAATCTGGTATCAGGAAATTGCTCCGTCACAAGTTTGTAAGTTAGAACACGTTTACCAAGTCCACAATCGAGTTCCACCAATAGGTTACGATTCCTATTTGCCTTGATTCGTTTTAGAATATGCTCTTGGTATTGTCGTGTATCAAATCGGGGGGCATCAGAATCGCAGCCCGGCGATATTGAGCGAGGGGGAGAAGGGGACATATTCACATACCTTATAGGAACTAACTAGATAAGTTGCACAATTTCTTTAAACGATTTGAGTAAATGACTTGCAAAAGGAGCTAGGTCTTCATTTGTCCCGAAACCAGTAAGTACACCTATAGTTACGCAGCCTAAATTTTTCGCAGCTTCTAGTTCTCCTGCTGAATCTCCAACGACCCATACGGTGCCTTTCGATTTGATATCATGAAGCGCTAACTGGATTATTCGTCGTCGATGTGGAACAAATGGAAAAAGCGGGATATGGTCTTTTCCTTCGGCTTTTGCTAAATCTTCTCGTGTGAAGATTCTCTCAAACCATTTGTGAAGACCAAATCGCTTGATTTCTTGCTGTGCTTGTAGACTATCCTGACGTGATGTGATTATTCTCATATGCTCAGTGAGAGGGTGAATCTGTTCCAACGCTTCAAATGTGCCTGAAAAGACCTGAGAAAGTCCAGCGTGGGAAAAGAAGTATTTACGAAAACCCAGGATATATTTAATGAAATCAGGATCAGAGAGATGGATGTTTAGGCTCTTAAGAAGACCTCGTGCATCAAATGAATGCCGGTAGAGGGAACGGATTCGTTCAGGCGTTACCGAGCATCCAATGGTTTCTAGTCCTCGAACGTGGGATTGGATTGCTCTTTCTCGTGTATCAATGAGAGTACCATCAAGATCAGATAAGAAAGCCTTCAACTTCATTTTAGATTAAGGAAATGGAGGTTTGGTCCCGTTAAAAGCTTGACTATTTACCGGTTTGAATATTGATTAAAAAAGGCTATCAATTTCAGCAACGGATGAAAGGATGTATGTACAGAAAGGTTTCAAGGCTTTTGTGGTGTGTAGACCTGTCAAGACTCCTACAGTTGTGTAGTTAAGTCCTTTTGCCGCTTCCATTTCATTGGGTGAATCACCAATTACCCAGACATCGTTATGATTTTCTAGGTCTGAAATTGCAAGCTGAATTAGTCGTTGCCTATGATCATTAAAGGGGTATAATGGAACTTCACTTACTCCTTCAGATTGAGCTAAATCTCCGCGAGTACAAATAAGACGATCGAATACTTGGTCGAGTCCAAAATGCTTGACTTCTTGTCGGGTTTCTTTAATCCATGCCCTAGAAGTTATTAGTCGCAGAGCGTCAACTTTAGGACGGACCAGCTTTAATCCTTCAATGGCTCCTGGTACAACGAAAGAGTATTGCCATCCTTTGTAGAATTCCTGTTCAACGCAAAGGAAATATTGGATGAGTTCTTTTTGGGAGAAGGAAATATCCAATCCGCCAAGAAATTGGTCATAGTCCACTGTGTATTCTACTAATGGATAAACTTGATCAGCTGTTACGGTATAACCAAATTCCGCGAGCGCATTGACTTGAGCATAGATGAACCGGTCTCGGACATCGAGAAGTGTTCCATCTAAATCGGATATCAGAATTGGCACACAAATAACTCTCCGAAGAAGTGTCGACCTATTACAGCCTGAGAGCGGAGTCTAGCTGTTAAAGCTTTACCTTTGCAGATTCATTCTTTCCATAAAGAGACTCAAAGGCATCTGATGTCTAAATAGGAGGCTTGGGAATGAACCCATTATCTATTAATGATTGGGTAACATCGATGGCTTGCTTGATTATTCTTGTTGCGTGTTTAAGTAGTTCTTCAGCTTCCCATTCTTTCCGGGCAACTTTCTGTTCAATCGCTTTCATACCTACAGCTGTAGCTTCGCGGGGGTATAGTTCCCATTCTTGCATACTCGGAATCACATAGTCTTCACGAAGCCCTTTTTCTTCTGCAATATCGGCTAGAGCTTCGGCAGCTGCTATACACATCTCATCGGTGATTGTGGTAGCGCGAACATCTAAAGCGCCACGGAAAATCGCAGGGAACCCTAGGCTGTTATTGATTTGGTTATCAAAGTCAGAACGGCCAGTGCCCACAACCTTTGCGCCTGCTTCTTTGGCTTCCCAAGGCCAGATTTCAGGCAGTGGATTTGCACACGCAAACACAATCGAGTCAGATGCCATCTTCTCTACCCATTCCTTTTTGATAAGTCCGGGTATAGGAGCAGAAGCTGCTATGCAAACATCTGCGCCGCGAAGCGCTTCTCCAAAATTACCTGTGCGTTGTTCAGAATTTGTTAAAATTGCCAAGTCGTATTTTTCGTGTTCACTATCTTTCATCTCCCTCATATCTTCCCGACCTTTGTAAAGGAGCCCATCACGATCACAAAGAATGATATTCCCTGCAGGAACGCCCGCTTCAATTAGGATCTCAGCGGTTGTTGTATTCGCAGCACCCACTCCAAGCATACCAATTTGTACTTGATCTAATCCTTTTCCAACAAAGCGGAGGGCCCCGAGTAGTCCTGCTAAAATAATGGCGGCAGTACCTTGTGCATCATCATGCCACACTGGAATATTCATGTCAGTTCGGAGGCGGTGTAAGATGTTGAAGCATTTCGGTTTCGAGATGTCTTCAAGGTTTATTCCACCAAAACCAGGTTCAAGGAGTTTTGTGGCTCGAATGAAGTTCTCTGGATCTTGTGTATTCAAACCGATTGGGACGGCATCAACCCCACCTAAATATTTGAAAATCAGAGCCTTTCCTTCCATGACTGGCATCGCAGCTTCTGGACCTATATTGCCAAGACCAAGGACACGACTTCCGTCAGTGACGACGGCGATTGTGTTTGCTTTGTTGGTGTGTTCCCAGACTTTTTCTGGGTTAGCATGGATATCACGGCAAGGAGCGGCGACGCCGGGAGTGTACCATATGGCAAAGTCTTCGAAGCCCCGGATGATGCATTTGGAGATGGTTTGGATCTTTCCCTTATAGTAGGGGTGCAATTTCATGGCTTCTTTAGCCGGTTGTTTGGCTTTCTCGAGGAGTTCTTCTTTCGTTGGTGGTTTTGCAGCTTGATTCATTTATATGCATCTCGATGATGTGTAATTCCCCTCCAGAGGGGGTTTGAACGGTTCGGTGAGGAAGTTAAGTGTATTTCTCTAATTCGAGATTTTAGGGGAAAAAAAAGAGAAATTTGTTACTCAAGGATGTTCCTAAACAGGAATTTTGATGAGCGAAGTAGGGTCAGCAGTTGTGATTCGAGTCCACATGAGATTGGTAATGGTGTTAAATGCTTCAGAAACATTGAGTTCTTCCTTAGAACTCGTCTCTAAGTATCCTGAAAGGTTGTTTATTTTCGCATAGTCTATTGCCAAATCACTATTTTGCATTCCCACGTCCCTTTTAGTACCTATAAGAAGAATGGGAATGTTGCTAGTATTTTTTCGAACTAAATTAAGCCATTCATCAAGATGGTAGAATGTTGGTGGACGAGTTAAATCAAATGCAAGTATACAACCAAGCGAGCCCCGACAATAGCTCGGCAAAAGAAAACGGAACCGCTCTTCTCCAGCAAAATCCCAAATCGTCAGTGTGATAATCACACCATCCATTTCAAGATCTCGTGTGGCGAATCCTGAACCGACTGTCATACGTTGGTCTAGATAGTTACCTGTTAAGTATCGATGAATGAGGGTGGTTTTTCCGACACCACCATCCCCCACGATTATCATTTTCAAAACTGCTTTCCGAGGTAGACTTGCATCCCCTGTTGAAACCCACCCAACTGGGCTTGGTTGCATATTTTTGACCCCGACGATACTTCTGGCTACCTTTATTTTCCCGCTGGTTTATTGTCTCATCCATTCTCAATGATAAGGCTAGCCGGAACGATGAGTACATCTAAATGCCGATTGGGTCTTCTTAAAGTCTGTTCAGCCTTCATCTCTTCAGGAGCCAATATTGCGATTTTCTGTAAATATTCAGTTGAATTATTTTCGTGCAATTTTGTTTGCAATCAAAGCTGCTATGGCTCCTGCACCTATTCCATTATCAATATTCACTACAGCCAACCCGAGCGAACATGATTGAAGCATAGAAATGAGTGCACCAAGCCCTTCGCCACCTAATCCATACCCAGTTGAGATAGGAAGACCGATGACAGGAAGATCAACGAGGCCGGTTACTAAAGATGGAAGAGCGCCTTCCATTCCAGCGGCGATGATCAGAATGTCTATCCCCTGTTCCACCATCTCTTCAAGTTCAGGGAACAACCGATGAACACCTGCGACTCCTACATCGTGTGCGGTAAAAACCTGACAGCCCATCTGTTCAGCCATTACACGAGCGGCTTCTGCAACCCGTCGATCGGAAGTACCAGCGGCGATAATTCCGATTTTTCCACCTGTCTGTCGTGGTTGATAATTACGTCCATGAATAACTGCAATTTCCCCCTCACCGAAGACATCAAACACAAAGTCATCCCCAATTGCGTTTCTAACAGCATTTTGTTGCTCTTTTGATATTTTACTTATAATAAGAATTGGTTTTGCATTTATTCCAGCCTTGATTATTTCAATAAGATCAGAGACGGTTTTATTCTTGGCAAAAATGACTTCAGGAATTCCTTTACGGGTTTCTCGTTGCACATCAAGCTTTGCTAACTGGGCAACTTCAACGATATTGAAGATGCGAAGTTTGGTTTCCGCTTCCTCAATAGTGTAATCGCCTTGAGCTACTTTTTGTAGAATATCTCGAAGCTCTGTCATAACTCCTACACCAGTTTCTCATAGAAGAACCAAGTATATTAAAGGTTGAAGATTTGACAACACTATGGGATACATTCGTGCCGGATTCTAAGATTTTAGTCATTGATCCGCAGCTCGCGGGTATTGCCGGGGATATGTTTGTCGCTGCACTCTTAGACTTGGGAGCCAATTCGAACGTCGTTGTTGAGGTAATGGAAGCATCGGTTAACTACGTACCAAATTGCCACAAAGTAGTAGTCAAACCACAACCTGTTACACGAAGCCATATCAATGGATTATATCTAGAAATAGATATCGAAGAAACGTATACAACACGTCCAGGCAAAGTCCTCATAGATGCAGTTCAAAAAATGACAAAGGATTTCAAACTCTCAGAACCTGCTGCAGCCTATGCGAATCGTGCAATCCGAACACTCGTTGAAGCTGAAGCCGCTGTTCACAGGCAACCGCTTGAAAAAGTCCACTTACATGCAGCAGGTTCGGTAGACACGGTACTTGATGTGATGGGAGCCGCAATAGCCCTTGAGAACCTCAATATTGCTGACCCTAAAATTACTAAATACTATATTCTCCCCATCGCAGTGGGCGGAGGAACTTTTCCTAGTGGTCATGGCCGATTGGCCGCTCCCGGACCTGCTGTAATGAACATCCTGACAAAGCATAAAATTTTCTTCAAAGGAGGACCTCAATTCTGTGAGCTTGCAACTCCAACGGGAGCTTCACTTGTTGCAGCTTTGAACCCTATTTCAAAGCAGGTATTTCCTGAACTCTATCCACTAGCTGTCGGGTATGGAGCAGGAACGGGAGAATTACCAGATATTCCAAACCTTCTTCGATTAGTTCTCGGAAAACCAAAACTGGAAAATGATGCTAAAGCACTATCAGAGGAAGGTTAGTATATTGCTAGCTAAGATTTCGTTACTGGAAGAAAAACGCGTTCAAGCTATTAATCACCTAAAGAAATTAGGTAGCTTTTGGTAGCCGTATCAGATGGTGTTGATAGCGCGGTTGTAGCAGCGCTTGCTTTTGAAGCCCTCCAAGAAAAAGCCGTTGCAACCACATTTGACTCACCACTCATGATTCCAGAGGAAATTGAAGATGCAAAAGCAGTGGCTAAAGCAATAGGAATTCGACAGGATATTCAAACTCTGAATGAGCTTAATGTGGCCTCGATTATCCCAAATTCTTCAGATCGTTGTTATCATTGCAAGCTTCATCGTTTTCATGAAGCACAAGTTCTGGCTAATAAACTACAGCTATCAGTGGTGGTCGATGGGACTTCAGCAAGTGATATTGGTGAACATCGACCAGGTTTACAAACGACTGAGGAACCAGGCATCGTTTCTCCACTTCTCGACGCAGGCATCACCAAAGAGGAAGCACGAATGATTGCCCATGACCTAAAGCTTCCTGTTGCAGATAAACCATCGAATAGTTGTCTGACCACTCGAATTCCATATGGTGAACAACTTACAATAGAACGTCTTACACGAATTGCGGCAGCTGAAAAAGATGTTAAAGAGATAACAGGATAGGTATTTTACGGGTTCGGGATCATGGTCCTCTAGCACGGATCGAGGTCGCTCTCGAAAAAGTGTCAATGATACTTCAAGCAGAAGTGTCTTCTCGAATTGTCAATCAGCTAACTAGCTTAGACTATGAATTTGTTATTGTAGATTTGAATGGATATCGCTTCGGAAGCTTTGACAAAGAAGTCTAAAAAGTTTGCAATAGTAATCCACCGAATGAATGAAAGGCTTATATCAGAACGGGTTCCCGAGTAGCAAAGACTCAATCCATCTGAGGGAAGATCATGCAAAAGCCAAAAGTCGGACTCATTACCCTTTCTTTAGCCCGTGAGAGAACTGATCTCGCGAAGAAAGCTCATCAGGAGCTGCTCAAAGCTTTGAAAGAGCAGCCCCTCGAAGTTACCCCATATAACGAACTCGTATTGACAATGGAAGACTCAGTTCGAGTCTCTGAAGACATGGCGCATGACCATATCCAGTGTATCATTTATAATATTGGATCATGGGTCTATGCTCCGATGGTGGTCTCTGCGGTACAAGCCACAGGATTACCGAGTATTGTTTATGGTTATCGTAGCCCAGCAGCGTTCAGTCTTGTGGGAGCGGCTATCACGCATGGCAGCTTAGATGAGCTCAACCTTTTACACCGATTTGTCTATGGGGAACCAGATTCACCAGATGTCCTCTCGGCAATCAAAAGCTACTGTCGGGCTGCTATGACTTTTGATAGTCTAAGCCGTACTAAGGCTGTTGTTATTGGAGGAAAAACGATGGGGATGGTGACATCAGCAGTTGATTTTAGTCAAATGAAAGACATCTTTGGAACAGAAATCGAACATGTCGATATGTTACGATTGTATTTAGATGCACAGAAGGTACCGATGAAAAAGGTAAAGGCGAAAATGGCATGGGCGAAAAAAACCTATGGGTCAGTAAACGTCTCAAATGAAATATTAGAAAAAAGCGTTCGATTGTATTTTGCAATGAAAGACATGATGGAAACAGATGGATATGCATTTGGTGGGTTCAAATGCCAGCCAGAATTCATAGACAATTACGTAAGTGGATGTATGCCAATTTCGTGGTTAATAAATGAAGGCATCATGATGTCGTGTGAAGCGGATATGAACGCAGCATTCACTATGCGCATACTAAATTTGTTATGTGGACAACCCGTTTTATTTGCTGATGTTAACGATTTAGACATGAACACGGGTATATTGCGGCTAGTAAATTGTGGGACAATTGCCACCGATATGGCAACATCTTCAAAGGATGTGGAATGGAACCCACAATACGAGTATATGGGAAAAGCAGGAGGTGCTTGTCCAACTTTCAGCTGTAAAGAAGGACTAGTAACTCTTGCACGACTAGCTCGCGTAGGTGGCGAATATGTGATGCAGATAGCTAAAGGAACTGTTTTCGTTCAAGATAAAGAGATTTTCAAGGAGGCCCGTGATCGATGGCCTCATGCATTTGTAACCTTAGAGGGGGATCCTGATCTTTTCTTACAACACCTACGTTCAAATCACATGCATATGGTCTACGGTGATGTAATGGACGAATTGTTTGATTTGTGTGAAATTTTACAAATTGAACCAATTTACACTTAATTACTCTTCATCATAGCTTGTGCTTGTTTATGCACTCGACGAGTAAAGTATATTGCAATTATGAAACAGATGATACCTGTCAAAATAACCCAGGGCAAGATTAGACCAGGGGAAAATAGGAAACTGAGTCCAAAGAAAATATACGCGAGAGTTAGCATAATGCCTGTAACCAAATGATTGACCACAGTGGCTACATTGGCAGGAATCATTGCCATTGGTTGATCATACCACTTGAGAGCATATCTAGCTCCGAGTAGGCTTAATGGAATTGTGGAAAAGACCATTAGTGTATAATTGTTTGTGATATTAAATAGGATGGCAAGAATGACGACTAGATATACAAAAACCAAAATGGCAACATAGAGGTAGGATGCTCGTTTTCGTCCTAACCGCACAACTAAAGTGTGTTTGCCCGCATCGCGATCAGCTTTGAAATCTGCAAATTCGTTAATATACAGAATTCCAGCAACCAAAAGAGCAATGGGGATAGAGAGTATAATCGGTTCCCAAGTAATGATTTGAGTCAGAGTGTAAAAAGCACCTAGTGTAAGGAGTAGCCCAAAACAGATTCCAATGACTGTTTCTCCGATTCCACGACTCACAAATTTGAAGGGTGGTGCTGTATAAAAAAATGCTAAAAATACGCCCAGAACCCCAATAACCAAAATTATGAAGCCACGAGTAAATGCTAAATAAAGACCAATAATAGCACCAAGGCTAAAAAAAATAATTGAACCTGTTAAGACTTCTCGCGGAGAAAGCAATCCTTGTTGGATCATTCGACTTCCACCAGTAAAAGGTCGAATATATTCGACGTTGATATTATCTGAGCCTTGGCGATAATCCCAATAGTCATTGGCAATGTTAGCGCCCAAATGGATGCAAACTCCACCAATGAGTGTAAGCAAAAAAGTATCCCAAAGAAACATCCCAGTTGTAGCCCATGCAATTGCGGAGCCTAATAAGATGGGAATAATTGAAGCTGTTGCAAATGGAAGACGAAGTTCATTAAACCATGCTCGGACTTTACTAATATCTTTGTTTGGGTTTTCAGTCAATGCCAATTCACCAGCATTGAAATTATTAATTAGAATTCTCTTTGTAATGTGAAGTCAGCCAGTTGTTCAAGGACATGTTTATTCACGAAATTATTTCCTTGAAGAGCTCTCTTTGCTCGTTTACTATAGCTTTGGGCTAATTTTGAGGTTTGTTGGATAGCATTGGTTTCGGAAATTATATCAAGAACCCTTTTCCATTGACGGCTATTTAAAGCTTCAAGGCATTCGTTCCGTTTATCATCAGAACAAGCTTCAAGGGCAAAAATCAAAGGATAATTCCCACGTTTCAGTCGTAAATCAGATAATGTGGTTTTTTGGACGATTTGTCTTGTCGCTTTTATATCGAGGATATCATCACGGAGTTGAAAAGCATACCCAATCATGGCACCATACTTGGTAAGTGCCTTGCATTGTTCAGGTGTGGCTTCACCAACAATTGCTCCTGTTCTCGCGGCCTCTTCCAAAAAAGCAACAGTTTTTCGTTCAACCATGTTCAAATACTGTTCTTTAGTAAAGGATTCTTCATTTTCTGGGGTGATGAAGAGATCAATTACTTCTCCTTCACACATACGGATGCCGCTTGCACCCACATTTGCTATGAGTTCGGGAGATCCGTGCTCACCGATGAGTTTGAATGCCTGGGCAATAAGTAAATCACCAGCGAGGATTGCTATGTCGAGTCCAAACTTCTTGTGGACGGTTTGAACCCCTCTCCGAAGATCATCTTTATCGACGATATCATCGTGTATAAGACTCGCCGTTTGTAATAATTCAGCTGCGACGGTGATGGGTAGAACTTTTTTGACAGAACCACCAACAGCTTCGCAACAAAGAAGAGTAACCAAAGACCGTAATCGCTTGCCGCCTGCTAAAATTAAATGCCGAGCAGCTTCATACAAAATTTTGGGTTCGCCTGTTAGTGTTTTTAGGAAGTCTTGAAGTGCTTCATTTATGAGCAGCATTTTTTCTTGGATATCCTCAGATTTAAAAATCGTGGAAGTCACTGCGGTAGGAAGTTTAGCAGTTGAATTTGAATTGGAGGAACGCTGCAAATGAGGGGTATTGGTTGTTGAATTGTTATTAACCATTCACTGTGACTCCTTTGTTGAGTATTCACACTTCATACATATACTAGTACAAAAGGTAGCTGAAACTTTTTTACTATTTTTGTCCATAAGGGAGAAAACGCCACCTAATAAAGTGTCATCATTTTCCAATCGGATTTCGCCTTTTAATAATATCACTATTATATTTATAATTAATTGAACAAAATGAAAAATCTAAAATCAACAAATCGAAGTGCTGCAATAAGCGATTTCCGAGCCCTAAACTTACATCCAAACCTAATTTTGTACTATATCGGCGAGAGGAGTCTAAGAAATCTAACAAGTGTTTTTGATGCAAACTTGACAGGAAAAGGGAGCCTACATCTAATTAAATGACGAAGATAACGAGGGCCAGCAAGTCGCATACATTGATCGGTGAGACTATCAGAAGCCATAATAACATCTGCAATCCGGAGGATATCTAAGGCTGAGATAAGCTCTTTCCCGAATTCTTTCTTCCAAGTTCTTTCATACCAGCTCAATGAACTACCATCTTGAAGGTGCTGGACAGTAGCAATTCCAGCTATTTCTCCTCCCCCAAGAGCAGTTGGTACACCACCTCCATTGGATGCCATAACATGCCCTGCAGCATCACCAATCAGAAGCACCGAATCAGAATAGGTTCTAGCCCTTGGCCCTCCTACTGGCACTAACGCTCCAGTTTTACGAATAATCTTCCCTTTTTTCATCCTATGAGCAACAGAGGGATGCGAATGAATGAACCGTCGCAAATAGGAGATTGCAGTTTCAGAATGCTTTGAATATATTCCACGAAACCCAAGTCCGATGTTTACGGTCTCCTCATTTTTTGGAATAACCCAGGCATACCCACCAGGAGCGATCTGATTGCCAAAATACATTTCAGTGGTCTCTGGGTCACAATCGATAGAAGTCATAACATATTGTATACAAGGTGACAAATCACGAGTTCTATTTTCGTAATGCAACCCAATCGAACGAGCAATCCGAGATTGAACACCATCAGCCCCAATTACGACTTTGGCTGAGATTTTCCGTCGTCCAGTCTTATCTCGAATAATAAGTTGGTTCGAATTAGTACGATTTAAGACTGTGGTTTTTAATTGAATTTGAGCTCCTGCATTTTCAGCTTGCTGTGCGAGATATTGATCAAACTTGGCACGATCAATAATATTAGAAATTAGACTGAATTCAAATTTATTGTTGAATGGAGACACGAGCAAAAGACGTGAACTTCGATTTGTTATCACGTCTTTGGGAACATCGACAAGCCTACTAACTCGTGGGGAACTTGGAAGTAAATTACGCATCTCTTCGGGTGTGGGTAAGTATTCGCCGCATTGAACGGGAATGCCAATCTGCTTTCGACTATCAAATATGATTGTATCTAATCCAGATTTTGCGGCAACGCGAGCAGCAACGCAACCAGCAGGTCCAGCACCAACAACTGCAACATCATATAATGGTTTAGCCATGAAGTTCATTTCGTTTTTAATTGATTTTGAAGAGTATTTTGACACCCTTCGCCCCAGATAAAGAAAGAGCTTGTACAAAAACTTGTTTTTAAAAAAGCAGATGGTAATAATTTGTGGAAATTTAATTTCTACTCAACAGAGATTCCTGTGTACATCCTCAAAGAAAGGCTATCTAAGGAGTCATTCCAGTGAACCACTTTTTTCTAAATAATAGCGTTGTTCGAGTTCTTACAATGGCGTGAACCTATGGTATAAATTTTCGAGAAATTTTATCAAGAAAAGAACTAATTGGATGTTCATTGTAGTGATGACAGAAACACGCATTTGTATATCCTAGTTGCCACACCTAAATTGAGTATCTCTTTAAGAATCTACGGCCATGAACAATGCCTCAAAGACTTTTCTCTAGACAAATAATATTTTGTTCATTTTATTCTATTTTAAACACTATACTGTTTTTAGCAGATGATTTGACCATACTTTGAGCGAATCGATAGTTATGATCAAAAGAATGTGGCAAGTTTCTCGCTTTTCAAAGATATAAAATATCAAGGAGGTCTCTTTGACGGCATTTGAAGACTTTGGCATTATCCTGCTCTTTCAATCAGTAGTATCAAGTTCGTTTGTTTTAAGCATCATCATCTCAAAGCTGGTTAGTCCTCGAAGCCCGCACAAGGATAAAGGCGTAAGTTTTGAATGTGGAGAAGAGCCCAGTGGAGCAGGCAGAAACCAATTTGTTTTCCACTATTATCCCTACCTCCTACTATTCTTGGTTTTTGATGTGACGTCTATGTTCCTTTTTGCATGGGCAACAGCCTCAGCTACATTGGGTTTTAATTTACACGTAATAGTAGTTGCTTTTCTCCTTACTATTTTGCCTCCGCTAGCAATTGCAATCAACTTGGCTTCAAAGAAAAGAAGGTGGTATTAGCGCTGAGCTCGATTGGACGTGCCTTCATAGGTAAACTACGAAGCGCCATTGCACGAATAATAGATTTGGGAGTAATCAGCTATGTCGTGAATTGGTCACGGCTCTACTCGCTTTGGCCCGTACACTTGACAACAGCTTGTTGCAGCGTTGAATTCGGCGCAACCATGGGTCCTGGTTTCGACGCAGAACGTATGGGTGTAATGCCACTTGGATCGCTAAGACAATGCGATTTGCTCATAATTGAAGGAACTGTATCAAACAAAATGGCTGAACGAGTTATCCGAGTTCATCATCAGATGGCATCACCTAGCTATGTTATTGCAATGGGAGCTTGTGCCATCTCTGGAGGTATTTTTCGAGGGTCCTACAATATAGTTCACGGAGTTGATCAAATTCTCCCGGTCGATGTTTATGTACCCGGATGCCCTCCGAGACCGGAGATGTTGATTGACGCCATTCTTCTTCTTCAAGATAAAATTAGAAAATCAAAGGCGAGTTCGAGAAGTGTACAAGAAGCTCAAGGAATAATAGGGTGATTTTGATATGAACTTAACAAATAGCGAACGGATTAAAAAATCTGATTTACGAACGGGAAATGATCGATCTATTTTTGGTATTTCAAAATCCTTAGGACGTAGTTCATCTGAAACGTCAAACCATCCTCCAATTATAAAATCTAAGGACTTTGTCAAAAGAAGAAGCATTAATCAAAACTTCTACCGAATGCCATTTCTCCATTTTACAGAAATATGCGTTTTTGTGCAATCAGCAATGGGCTGGATGAGGAATTCTAGTTGAGATGATTAATCATGTATTCCTCGATAATCCAAGAATTAATTGTTGAATATTTTGTTACATCGTGGATTGGCTATATTCAAAGTGGTGATAACGTTGGTTGACATCTCATCAAAGCTTGAAAAAAAATTTGAGATCGATGGTTTGGAGGTGGTTTCCTCAGGCAAGAAGGAAATGACTATCATTATCCCTCACACACTTCTAATTACTTTTGCTAAATATGTTAAGGAAATCCTTGGATTTGATCATGCGATTTCAGTTTCTGTGATAGATCTAATAGAACAGAATCAATTCAGCGTGAACTATCATCTTTGTTCAGTCGAACAATCCCAGTTGAAAGGAATAATCCTCACAATTCGGGTTTTCATTGACAGAAACACACCTAGAATTCCAACCCTCATTCACGTTTATCCAAGTGTTGAGTGGCATGAACGTGAAAGCTGGGAGATGTTTGGTGTGGAATTCGAAGGCCATCCTAAACTAGAACGCCTACTACTTCCCGAATCCTGGGATCAAGGTTACCCATTACGAAAAGATTTTCGAACGTCTAATGAGTGAACACAAATGTCTGAGATATTTTTCAGTGCGGGACCCCAACATCCTGGAACTGGACACTTTAGAATGAGAGTGAGATTATCCGGAGATATTGTGCGCGAAATAATACCAGACCCTGGCTATGTTCATAGAGGCACTGAGAAGTTATGTGAAAGTAAGGATTTTGTTCAGAATATTCCTCTTGTAGAAAGAGTTTGCTTGCCAGATACTAGTGCAGCGAGCCTAGGCTTTGTTCTGGCAATTGAGAAGCTACTGAATATTACCCCCCCTCCGAGTGCACAGTATATTCGCGTGATATTTGCTGAGATGAATCGAATAATGAGCCATTTATACTGGATTGCCATCTACGGGATCTTCTTGGGTCATTCAACAATGTTTATGTGGCCCTTTGGTGATCGGGAATTATTCATCCAGTTAGCAGAAGAAATAAGCGGAGCCCGAATGACTTACTCTGATATTCTATCTGGCGGAGTCCGTCATTCTCTTCCCGAAAAATTCTCTAGTCGATTAAATAAGATAATTCACAATTTTCTGAAACGCCTTCAAGATTATGAAAGAATTTTTTTCAAGAATCCAATTTTCAAGCAGCGCACTAAAGAAATAGGAATTCTGAACAGAAATGATGCAATTCAGCTGGGTGCAACAGGACCTGTTCTTAGAGCTTCAGGTGCCAACTATGATATTCGTAAGATTGAACCTTATGCAGCTTATCCCGATTTAGATTTCGAACCCGCAGTCTTTGACGAAGGCGATAGTTATTCTCGAGCAATGGTGCGCCTAGAAGAGATGCGAACTAGTTGTCTTTTATTAAAACAAGCTGTTGATTATCTCCCCTCAGGTGAAATTCAAGTAAAAGTTCCAACACGTGTTCCGTCAGGATATAGCTATTCACGCGTCGAGGCGGCACGAGGTGAGCTTGGATATTATATACAAGGCGATGGCAGCAATAAACCAAGCCGCGTAAAGATTAGCACACCTTCCTTTCGCAATCTACCTATTCTTCCTTTTCTCCTAAGAAATTGTGCACTTGCTGATGTTCCCACAATCTATTGGAGTCTTGACTATTGGGCACCTGATTCTGATCGGTAGTGATTGATAGTGAACCCTCTGGAATTCATCAACAACCTGTTTTGGACGCTCATGACATTTCTCACTTCAGAGCTTTTTCTAAAAATCGTAATCTTTCCAGGAATGATTACAATGCTGCTGGCTTCAGCGGTAATCATTTGGTTTGAACGAAAATTCATGGCTAAGGTTCAACTCCGTGTGGGTCCCCAATATGCTGGGAAGGTTGGTGGTATCCTGCAACCTGTTGCAGACTTTATGAAGCTCATGTTTAAAGAACCAATTATTCCTGACCGCGCAGACAAAAAACTCTTCCAAATCGCCCCTATAATTGCCCTGACTCTTGCCGCAACCACCGTCACGATTATTCCTGTAGGTCCTGGTCTAGTAATTTCAAATTTAGAGTTTGGCCTTCTTTTTATTTTCGCTATAATGGCAATTTATCCCACCATGGCTGTAATCATTGCATGGGCAAGCCATAGCACATATCCTTTCCTAGGAGGATTACGTGCCCTCTTTCAACAAATCGCCTACGAAGTTCCCTTTTGGCTTTCCACCGTTGGTCTTGTCATGTTAGCGAACACGTTGAATCTAACTGAAATAGTCAATTTTCAATCGGGCTTTTGGTTAATAGTATTACAACCGTTAGGCGCAATTGCATTTTTCATAGCTCTATTAGCCGAGATTGAACGTGTGCCATTTGACTTACCAGAAGCAGAACCCGAAATTGTAACTGGTTGGATGAGCGAATACTCAGGAATGTATTTTGGTATTCTAATGGTATCCATGTACCTTAAGCTGTATGTTGGAGCAATGCTCTTTACAACCCTATTTCTGGGAGGCTGGATAGTCCCTGCTATTGTCCAAGATCTCCTCCCACCATTTGTCTGGTTCTTTATCAAAACATCAATTGTATTAGTTCTTCTCATTTTCCCCAGAGCCGTTCTCCCCCGTGTACGACTTTCGGATATGTTACGTATCGGATGGAACCGATTGTTGTATCTAGCCATTTTGAACCTATTCATCGCCATTTTTCTCAAAATGACAATCTTTGGAGGCTTACCGTAATGAGTTTTCGAGCTGCATATTCAGGAATCAAAAATTTCTTCAAAAGAAGAGTTACTGTGAAATATCCAACCCAAGAACTTCTTCTTTCAAATCGATACCGAGGGCGCCATCTTTTCCACATGGACCTTTGCATCAGTTGTGGGCTTTGTGCTAAGAGCTGTCCAGCCGATGCAATCGAAATGATAGAGCAAGAGATAGCTAGTGACGAGAAGAAAAAATATCCAAAAATAGATTATGGGCTTTGCATCTTCTGTGGATTTTGTGTGGATAAATGCCCTAAGAATGCACTTGAACATACGAACTTTTTCCACCTATCAACAAGGCACATAGAGACCTTAGTTTACTCGGCCGATGCGCTTGGAATGCAACCAAATCTCAAGAATGAAACCATCGTTAAATCGAATAATTTAGGGGAAGAATAAATCATTGCTTGAATTTTCTCTACTTGATCTAACTCTTGTTATTATCGCAATTCTGACCATTGCAGCTGCAATCACATCACTGGAAGCAAAAGAAATCGTATATGGCACAGTTTCGCTGGGAGCCATGTTTCTAGGAATTGCCGGGATTTTCATTCTTTTAGAGGCAACATATGTGGCAATGTGGCAAATTTCTGTGTACATAGGAGCTATTGTCGTTCTGATTCTGTTTACAATTATGGTTGTCCCGTTAGAGCAGTGGAGACACCAAATCAAACGCCCTACATATGAGTGGGCAGTTCCCCTAGTTATTACTTCGATGCTCCTTACTTTTGTAAGTCTATCTTTTGTTACATCCGGCTTATTCGAGGTTTCATCCCAGCCTTGGAGTTGGTCCATCGAAGAACTGGCATTGTTGATTTTTCAAGAGTATGGAGTGGCTCTACTGATTTTAGGTTTGATTCTTACATCTGCGCTCATGGGTGCCTTGACACTTATCAAGAAGGAGGAATCCGATTAATGGCAACACTCGGTATATATCTCACAATCGCGATTGTGCTTTTTTGCATTGGAATGTATGGTCTTGCGAGTAAGCGCAACGCTATGCGAATTCTGTTCAGTGCAGAGATAATGATGAATGCAGCGAATCTGAGTTTGGTGGCTTTTTCAAGATTTCACCTCCCTTCCCCTTTAGCAGGGCAGAGTATTGTTCTATTCACGATTGCATTTGCAGCAGCAGAAGCCGCCGTTGGGCTTGCAATTTTGATCTTGGTTTCACGAGTGCATCGAACTATTGACGTTGGAGAAGTTCGAAAATTAAAGGGGTGAGTTCCAATTCAGAATTTGGTATTAGAAATATTGTGGGCATTTATTCAGTTTTATCTAATGCCATATTCTCTCACTCTATCGATTTTAATTCCCACTTTTGCTATTCCATTGGTTCTCTTACTTAATCGACGCGGAAGAAAGAGTGCACAGATTGCTAGTATGATAGCTATTTTATTTTCTCTGATTGCCCTATTGGTTCAAAGTAGTGAGATACTAAGTGGCAGAATAGTTGTAGAGATTTTGCCTTGGCTTTCTGTTTTGAATATTCAATTTGGTTTCATGCTGGATGGCCTAAGTCTGCCCATAATGGTTATAACTGCAATTGTAACTTTTCTCATTTTGTTATTTGGCGGAGCATATATTGATGAAGATAAAAAAACAGGTTTCTTTTATGCAAAATTATTGCTTCTCTATGTTGGAACACAAGGTGTCTTCGCTGCAGCAGATATTTTCTTCTTTTATCTTTTTTGGGAATTAACTCTCATACCTGCTTTTTTACTACTAATTTTTTGGAGCGAACCAGGCATTGAACGGGCTGCTGTTAGAAAGACTGGATTGAAATTCTTTCTATATACTCACATTGGAGCTCTTTTTCTGCTTATTGGCATTATTCAAGTTGTTGTGCTAGCAGGTACTAGTAGTTTGATAGAACTGCCAACCGCTCTAATGAATGTAGGCACATTTGCGGATCTATTACGTTTTGCAGCCATTGCCATGATTTTAGGATTTAGTGTAAAGCTAGGTCTTGTCCCTTTGCATAGTTGGCTACCTGACACATACGTACACACACCAACTCCTGTATCCGCAATTATCTCAGGTTTAATGGCAAAGATTGGTGCCTACGGACTCGTTCGAGCGATTTCTAGTTGGTTCCCATCTATAATGATTCTATGGACTATACCATTAAGCTTCATAGGATTTGTTTCAATAGTATATGGCGGGTATTTGGCAATAGGACAATCTGAGCTAAAACGACTTCTCGCCTATTCAAGCATTAGTCAAGCGGGTTACATTTTCCTGGGAGCTGTTTCGGTTTCGGTTATCGGGCTAGGTGGCGCTGCGTTCCATATTGTTAATCATGCGATTCTCAAGAGTCTTCTTTTCCTTTGTTCGGGATCTTTCATTAAACTAGCCAATACTTCCAAATTAGACGATTTACGTGGCTTTGGACGCCGAATACCAATAACCAGTTCGGCTTTACTTGTGGGATCACTTGGTTTAGCTGGCATACCTCCACTCAATGGCTTTGTTAGTGAAGTTCTCATATTTGCCGGGGTTTTCACAGTTCCGGGGTCGATTATCATTGCTATTCCAGCCGTTCTTTCGGTTGTTTTGACCTTCAGTTATCTGTTGTGGCTTCTTTTTCGCTTATTCGTGGCTCCTTCAAGTGTAACCTCATCACATTCGACAAACCAACCGTTATCCTTTACGATCCCACTTGTCTTTCTCGCGTTTCTTGCTATTCTCCTTGGATTTTGGCCCAATCTCGTCCTCAATCCAATCTCTCAATGGATAATGACGCTCACCCTGGGAGGTTCATAAAATTGCTTCCCGGAACACCTTCGACAACACCTTTAATGCTTTTTGCACTTTTGCTGCCAACAATCGTTGCTCTAATCATCTTGGCTACAGTAATCTTTGGGAAGCCACTCGACCGGAAAAGTGCAGGTATCTTTTCTTCACTGGCACTAGGCACATCATTCTTCCTTTTATTAATCGTCTTTAACCAGGTACTCATCACCGGACAGCCATTACATGAAGAGTATCCATGGTTTTCAATTGGGTCTTTAACAGTAGGTTTCTCCCTACTCTCAGACTTCCTGAGCCTACCCCTCTCACTCGCGATTTTGGGTCTAGCCACCATTTCATCCATCTACAGCATCGAATACATTAAGGAAAAGCATGATTTTGCTATGTATTACTTTTTGCTGCTTTTGTTTGCAGTGGGAATGGTAGGTGTTACTCTATCGACAAATTTGATTCAGTTCTTCATTTTCTTCGAGGGTATGAACATTCCGGCTTACTTTTTGGTATCAAATTGGGGAACCCCACGTGCAAAGACAATTGGACTCAAATACATTCTCTATGTAGTTGTTGGTGCACTTTGTCTTTTAGCAGGCATCGCATGGACCTTTGGCTTAACCCAAACATTTGACATCTACGATTTGCCCAGTCAGTTTGCGCTAATTAGTACGAGCGGGGTTTTGATTGTACAAAGCATTTGCTTCCTAATGTCTGTAGGCTTTTTTGTGAAAATGGCAATTGTTCCCCTTCATTCTTGGCTTCCTGATTTTCATGGAGAAGCCCCCGTTCCGATCCATGCACTTCTTAGCGCAGTAATGATTAAGACTGGCGCGTACGGCTTTGTACGAATTTCGTACTTTTTCTTTCCAGAAGTCATTTTGAGGAGCAACTTTCTACTTGCAGTTCTTGCACTGACCACAATGATCTGGGGAGCAGCAATGGCACTTGTACAAGTTGATTTCAAACGAGTCCTAGCTTACAGCTCAGCAAATCAAATCGGGTATATTCTTCTAGGTCTCAGTACGATGACTGAAATCGGCATTGCAGGTAGTCTTTTTCATGTAATAACCCATGGCTTCGCAAAAGGTATTTTATTGTATTGTGCAGGATCCCTTGTTCACTCAGCAGGAACTAAATACATCAATAAATTGGGCGGGGTCGCTGTAAAGATGCCTGTAACAGCGACAATTGGTCTTGTTGGGGCATTAGCGATAGCAGGAACGCCTCCAATGGGAACCTTCGCCAGTGAGGTTCTCATTTTCTTAGGAGTCTTTCAGGCAAGTATCCTTAATCCATGGTTCATTATCATAGGAGTAGTAGGAATCGCTTCAACGGCTCTAACAGCAGCTTATTATCTATGGACAATTCGACGTATCTTTTTCGGACCACCCTCCGAAGCACTAGACGAACTTTTTGAACGCTACAAAAAGGGGCTAGAAATCCCACCTGAGGGCATTCCTCGCCTTTTCGAGGATGTTCATGAATCACCAACCATAATGACAGGACCTATGCTTCTGGTAGCTTTTCTAGTCGTTTTTCTCGGTATCTTCCCATGGCTCATTTTACAAGTCATTTACCCATTTGCACAGCAACTTATACTAACGCTCTTAGGAGGTCTTTGAGTGCTCCCCTTTGCTCTTTGGTTAGTTTGGCTCATTCCTATACTAGGTTCACTATTAATCACTATTATTGGTAGACTTCACCAGGAGTTACCAAAAACATTGGCCATCGTCTTTGGTGTGATCACAGCACTCTTCTCAATATCATTAATTCCTGATATTCTATATCAAACAATTCCAATCCATGAACAATATCTTTGGATTCCAATTTCCCTTATCCAACCAATTTCGCCTCCATCACCACCTGGTCTTTTCATAGGAGTGCTAGCTGATCCACTGAGCGTATTTATGGCTAATATAGCCATAATCATAGGCTTGCTAATTATATTCTACTCGATAGGATACATGCACCAGGACAAAGCCCAAACTCGCTATTATGCCTTGATTTTACTTTTTATTGGAGCCATGGTTGGGCTAGTTCTTGCTGACAATTTTTTACAACTCTTTATTTTCTGGGAAGTAGTGGGAGTGTGTTCTTATGCACTCATTGGTTTCTGGTATCAAAAAGCATCCGCAGCCCGAGCAGGAATGAAGGCATTCGTTGTCACTCGTATAGGTGACATTTCATTATTGATTGGCATAATCTTCTTGTTCACTCTAACTGGCTCTTTCGATTTCTTGTACTTGCATGAAGCTGTGCAATTTGGGCAAATTGGATTACAATCACTAGGCCTGGTTTCTCTTCTCACTCTCGGAGGCGCTATGGGCAAATCAGCGCAAGTTCCATTTCATGTCTGGTTACCAGATGCGATGGAGGGTCCCAGTACGGTTAGCGCACTAATCCATGCGGCAACCATGGTTAAAGCAGGCATCTATCTAGTTAGTCGTACGTTTGTAATCTTCCAAAATATCGAAATCTGGCTTACCACAGCAATCTATGTGGGTGCAATAACTGCCCTGCTCACTGCGACCATGGCTTTAGCCTCCAATGACTTAAAACGCGTTTTCGCCTATTCAACAATAAGCCAATTAGGTCTAATTCTAACGGGGCTAGGCATCGGATCTTCGTTTGGCTGGTTCGCTGGTCAGGCTCATGTTCTCAGTCATGCATTGTTTAAGGCACTTCTCTTTCTATGTGCAGGTTCCGTTTTACACGCAATAGGAACATCTGATATTACTCAAATGGGGGGTCTGCGACAAAAAATGCCGATAACTTTCGCTACAAGTATTATTGGAATACTGGCTTTGTCAGGAGTGCCTCCGCTTAACGGTTTTTGGAGTAAAGATCTCATCTTCGCAGCAGTATGGCATACAGAAGCCTACATTCCATTAATGATGGTCTGGCTTGCCTCAGTCTTTACAGTGGCCTATAGCTTTCGCTGGTTGATATTAGTATTTTTAGGGGTTCCCCGATCGAATAGTCTAACCCAAGGAGTTCATGAAAGTCCTAAATCAATGACTGTTCCGCTTGTAATACTAGCAGGCACCGTTTGTTTCTCTGGATTCCTCATACCTTCTGGATTACTGGGATTATTTCTTCATACCGAACACCTATTCGAATTCGAATTAATTCCCATTCTCCTTTCATTGTCGGCTCTAATAATCGGTGCATTTCCTGTGTCAATTGTTTATTTAGCTCGCAAACCCTCATCTGAGAGAATAGGTAGGAGTCAATTTACACAAGGCATTCAAAAAATTTTGACCAATGGATACTATTTTGACGCTCTTTATGACAAAATCTTTGTCAAAGGTTCGCTTTGGCTTTTCAATGCGCTCTTCAATAGGATTGAGATTGGCGCAATTGACCGATCACACTATATTCTCTCTCCCCAAGCCATCCAAGGAAGTAGAAGCGCTCATCACTACTTTGAAAACCAAGGGTTTGAACGGATAAACACGCTTTTTGCACAATTAACAATTCTTTCATCGAAAGCAAGCCAATTCTTCGACGACAAAGTTGTTGATCGAACAATCAATTCTATCGCCTTACTTGGAAAAAAAACATCCAACTTGATTCGTAAATTACAAACTGGGATTATCGAGAATTATGTTGTTGCTTTCATTTTGGGAATTATTGCGTTCATTATTTTCATAATAGCTCAATTTTGGATATGAGGTCGAGGCATTGCTAATACTATCACCTTTAACATGGCTTTTACTCGGAGCGTTAATAGGTTCACTTCTAACCTACACCGTCGGACGATTAAACTTACGAGTTGCTAAAATTCTCGGTATTGGATTTCCAACAATACTATTCGTATTTTCAGCTCTTCTTTGGTTATGGTTTAATCCATCCCAAACAGGTTTTTCATTTCTTGAAAATATATCGTGGGCAGAGACAATCGGAATTACTTTTCAACTTGGTGTTGATGGGATCAGCTTTCCACTTCTTTTAGCCACGACTCTATTAACCATGGTCGCCGCCATCGGATCTAATACATTAATTACTGAAAATATCTCGGAGTATTATGGTACATTATTGCTTCTCGAAGTAGGTTTAATTGGTGTTTTTATTTCGCTTAATTTAGCTGTGTTTTTCATATTTTGGGAACTAGTCCTAATTCCAATGTTCGTTCTCATTGGTGTCTGGGGAGGAACGAATCGGCGGTATGCGGCAATGAAGTTTCTTATCTTCACACATGTCGGAAGCGCTATCATGCTTCTTGGCTTTATTGTAATCTATCTCAGTGTATCACCGCATACGTTTGACCTGGTTACTCTCATGCAAACCTCACTACCGATCTCCGTACAATTTATTGCAATGACCATGACATTTCTAGGCTTTGCTGTAAAACTACCTGTTGTTCCCCTTCATACATGGCTACCAGATGCACATGTGGAAGCACCAGCACCAATCAGTGTACTTCTCGCGGGAGTCCTTCTAAAGATGGGAGGATATGGATTCCTAAGAATTAACCTAACTTTGTTCGGAGAAGTTTCAATTGCTTTCTCATTGGTTTTCATGATATTAGCTATCTTTACAATATTCTATGGTGCCTTTGTGGCACTAATTCAACGTGATATGAAACGGATGATTGCTTTAACAAGTATCAATCACATGGGATTCGTCCTATTAGGTACCTTTTCGGGCAGTTTAATTGGCATATCTGGTGCCGTTTTTCAAATGTTTAACCACGCTTGTGCGATTGGCCTCCTATTTCTGCTTTCAGGGATTATTAAGGAAAATGCAGGTTCCAGAGCCATTGACAAACTTTCAGGCATGGGAACCCATATGCCATTGACATCTGGATTATTTGTCTTTGGTTCTTTTGCAGCAATGGGATTGCCTTTTCTTTCGAATTTTGTCAGTGAATTCATGATTATCACCGCAACCATCACCATCTATCCATTAATGGCGATAGTTGTTTTATCACCAGGACTTGTTTCAGCATATTTCATTTGGACAATTGACCGGACAATTCTCAGTGACCCATTACCTGGCGCCTCTATGAAACGTGCAAAGGGCGTAGAAATCTTTGGAGCAGTCCTTCTTATTTTGCCCATCATTCTTTTGGGTTTATTTCCAGCGATGATGGTGGATAGAATAACTCCAGCATGTCTACAATTGCTACCAACAGGAGGTCCTTAGATGCAGATATTCGAACTTGCCAATTGGTTTCTATCTCTACTTGGAGAACCTTTGATTCCTTTAGCTATTTTTGCTTTTTTTGGTATGATTAGTCCTGCAATTAATAGAATTGGGAAACGATTATTGAAGCGTGAGATTACTTCCTACTGGCTCCTAGTAAATTTAACTGTTTTATTACTAATTCTCCCATTTCGATGGCCGCCCCCGAGTGAAACCTATCTTTTTTCAAATGTTCTATCCTGGGATTCTTTCGCTCTTTTTTTTGTCATACTTTTTATTGCAATTGGGTATTGGGTAACAATTTCATCTATAAAGTATCTTGAAGACAACCCAAATCAAGAAGCATACTATTCACTGCTTCCGCTAGCATTACTCGGGATGATGCTGGTGTCTTTAGCTAATGATCTCATCATCCTATTCGCAGCATGGGAGTTATTAGGCATAAGTACCT
>CAYFXC010000004.1:129659-166984 GCA_964347045.1 uncultured archaeon | reverse complement strand
TCAAAGTTAATTTGATCATTAATTGCTTCTTGAAGTTCTTTGCTAATTTCCATGTTTAATCACTTCCGCAATTGTAATACTGCCTGATGCGTTGAGAGTTCCTCTTTATATTTGTAGTGAACTTCTTAACATAGTTAAGGATTGCAAGCGTCTAGATTGCTTTTCGATAGTTCAATAGCCTTTTATCCGAACAGCGCCTTTACACTGTTGAGTACAATGAAAGCCTTAATCATCGTAGACATGTTAAATGACTTTGTTACTGGCTCTCTCAAATGCGAACGTGCTCAACGAATCATACCACACATTCGTGACCTCATCGATAATTTTCATAAACAAAACCTACCAGTCATTTTCGCAAACGACAGTCACCTAGAAACAGATTTTGAGATGGGGAAATGGGGGGCTCATGCCATTGAAGGTACAGATGGTGCTGAAGTAATTCCCGAATTAGCTCCCAACGATGAAGATATCATCATTGGAAAACACGTGTACAGCAGCTTCTTTGAAACACCCCTAGATTCTATTCTTAGAAGTCGAAATGTCAAAACCGTTGTTCTAACAGGGCTTCATACTCATCTTTGTGTTCGTCATACTGCTGCTGATGCTTTTTTCCGTGGATACAAAATTGAAATTCCAGAAGATGGTGTTGATTCCTTCACAGGCGAAGATCATGAGTCTGGGCTTGAATATCTGAAGGAGTATTATGGTGCAACCATATCCGATGCTGCTTCAATTATCAAAGATATCAATAAGTAGGCTTATGGTTTGTAATAAAAGCTCTTGAATCGAAATTGCGTGTTGGTCACCAAGCGATTTGAGTCACTCTTGTCTGGGTTCTAACTCGAGGCATTCTCCAGCTGCGTGCTCAGTTTAACAGGAAAAATTGGTGCCTCGCTCAATAACCGATAAGACTTTGGTAGGCGTATTAGTTGTTCTTTACAGTACTGTTGACTTTTATCAAGTGTTGGGAAATTATAAATCAGGGAGCCATTTTGAATAATGGGAATAAGCAAAGGGTCAGAATCCGGAATTTTCTCATCCCATCGTGATATTGTATCTCGATGAAACATCCCATTTTCATCAATTTGACGATGAACTTGTTTTCGGTAGGGCATTAGCACTTTGTCAGCACTGAGTTTGGTTTTTGGGATAGGGTGTCCATCTTTTCCAATTCGCTCTACAAGTTTGTACACACCTGGAAGCGCCGAAGGGCCTCCTTCTCGGGTAATGGGGTTGTAGTTGGCTCCTGTGACAAGTCTGGTGCCAACACCAAAACCATCAATTGGCGCGCCAACACGGACTAGTTCTTCAATCCGATATTCGTCGAGATCACTACTCACAAAGATCTTCGTATCTTTGAATCCTGCCGCATCTAATAGTTTACGAGCTTCACTGCTTAAACTGGCAAGATCACCGCTATCTAAGCGAATCCCGGTAAGGCGATATCCTTGTTCATGCAATTCTTTGCCAACAATAATGGCATTTCGAACTCCTTCTATCGTGTCGTAAGTATCAACCAACAAAATGGTATTGTGGGGAAATGATTTAGAGTACTCTCGAAATGCATCCAATTCATTCGATCGATTTTGAATAAAAGCATGAGGCATGGTGCCAATGTAGGGAATATCCCACATTTTCCCCGCTAATACCAGTGAGGTTCCTGTTGCTCCAGCGATATAGGCTGCTCTTGCAGCTAGTAGCGCGGCATCTCGTCCATGAGCTCGCCGTGCACCAAAATCGACTATAGTACGTTCTTCTGCTGCATCAACCATACGCGAGGTTTTTGTTGCGATCAGCGATTGAAAATTCATTATATTGAGTAAATAGGTTTCAAGGAGTTGAACTTCAATTGTAGGGCCGGTCACACTGATGATGGGCTCATTAGGGAAAACTACTGTTCCTTCTGGTACTGCGTAAATATCTCCGCTAAATTTGAAATTCATAAGGAAATCTAGAAATCCATTTCGAAAATCGGGTCCTGCCGTGGCTTCCAACCATCCCAAGTCTTTCTCTTCAAACTGTAACTTCATAATAAACGCGATAACCTGTTCCAGACCTACTGCAATCAAATAGCTCCCAAAAGGTATTCTTCGAGTGAAATATTCTTGAGTCACAACTGCCTGATTATTATGATCAAAGTCGGCTTTTGCACTTGTTAACTCATAGTAATCTAGGAATAGAGCAAGCTCATTCGGGTTGATTAATCCTAGTTTGGGTTGCTGCACCTGGATAACCTCCGTCGACTCCAATTCTAACCTTTAGAAGCATATCCATTTTTAATTGTAATCGTCGAAAATCTGGTAATCAATAATATTTTTGGCAAGGAATAATTCATTATGGGTTCAGGATGGATAGTTTATGTCTTCACGCTTACAAATCGGTCAATCGGCTCCTCCAATCAAGCTCTACGATACTGAATTCAATCAACGTACCCTAAAAGAATTCAAAGGCCAAATTATCGTGCTTGCCTTCTTTCCTGGTGCGTTTACTGCGGTGTGTACCAAGGAACTTTGTCATTTCCGCGATGCTCTTGCAAACTTTGAATCTGTCAATGCGCAGGTCGTTGCTATTAGTGTGAATGATCCCTTTACAAACAAAGCATTTGCTGAAAAAAATCGTCTGTCTTTTCCAATCCTTAGTGATTATAATCGTGTTGCTATACGAGCCTATGATGTTGTCCAAGAGGGATTAGGTACACTCAAGGATTACATCGCCGCAAAACGGGCAGTCTTTGTTATTAGTCCTGAAGGGTTCATCCGCTGGAAATGGATCACGGATAATCCTGCCATCGAACCGCCTTACGGTGAGCTACAACATGCTGTTGATGACATAGGACGCAAACAGTCAAAAAACTAAGAAGACTGTTCACTCAACTATGACTTCTTGCTACCTTGTAGGGTAATCGTGATATTTTCAATAGGGATCGTTTTTTTCGTCTGGTTCAAGGCAATTTCGACAATCCGTTGAAGACCCGAACAGCAGGGTACCTCCATCTTTAGCATGGTCACACTTTTAATTGAGTTGTTTCGAAAAATCTCAGTGAGCTTCTCCACATATCCTTGGGCGTTATCAAACTTTGGACATCCATACACCAAGACTCTACCTTGTAAGAATTCTTGCTGAAATTGAGGATATGAGAAAGGAACGCAATCTGCAACCACTAATAGATCGGCATTTTCGAAAAACGGTGCATTAACTGATACTAAACGCAAAGCAATAGGCCATTGTCTTTGCCCAATTGGTATGACTTCTCCATTTAGCTTTGAAGGCGTCTCCAAATTCGAACCATCTACTTTTACGTCGCAAGAGATACATTCTTGGGCTCCAATTTGGGCTAGGTGTTTTTCGACAGCCTCTTCATCAAAGTCTGGGGCTTCTCGGTGAATGATTTTTAAAGCGTCTTCGGGACAATGGCCTAAACAGGCTCCAAGCCCATCACACAAGTCATCTCGGATTAGTTTGGCTTTCCCAGCGATGATTTGTAAAGCGCCCTCCGCACAGTTGGGAATACATTCACCGCAACCGGTGCATTTCTCTTCATCGATTTCAATGATTTCTCGAATTGGCATATTAACGGTGTTAACTCATTCTGTTTTTAACCTATTCCATTTTACTAGCCCCCACCTCAAATGGGCTATTCATAGACTCTGGAGAAATCTAAAAAAAGAGAAGATCCGCCCCCCCGGGTAGAGTGGGCGGATTCGATAAAGTTAGGTCCCCAACAAGGAGATTACACTTTCTTTCGACGACGGACGACAAATACCGCAACCAAACTGGTGATTACACCAATCAATACAGCTTCCCATGGAAATCCTGGGATTCCAGGAGGTGCTGCCTGTCCAATATTGGAATAAGCAGTGTACACAGGATCATGTACCACACGATAACCTCCAAACTTGGGGAAGGTGATCGCGTACCAGAAAGCGATGTTGTTGAATGCCGTATCTGCATGATTGTAAAGGTCAAGTGGGCCATCATACAATGCTTGCAGCGTAGGACTTGCAACTGCGTACGCCCAGATCGCAAGGAAGTCTGCTGAGAACGGAAATTGCCACGCTACTAGTAGTAAATCCCATAATATTGGTGTCATGATCCAACTATATGCTGGGTTATCAGAGCTAATTACTGCGTTGCCATCAGATTCGTTAAGAAGGTCATAGGTGCCGCGTACTCCTACTGCAAAAGCCCGCTGATTTCCAGCAGCATCAGTGGTGATATTAGCATATTGCCAATCAGCTGCTGGGGTGGGTGTTGTTGTACCGGTCTCCGTGTAGTAGTTGGAACCCCATGCGCTAACGAAATGAGCTGCACCAATGGTTACGTTTTCTAAAGCGTCATGGACATATTGAATTGGGATTGGTTGTCCGAAGGCATAAAGGGCTTGGACTTGGCCAATTGTGTAAAAGGTTTCTGCTGTAATTTCGCCAGTTTCGTCATCGACAGTAATAACGTATTCGAATGTTAGTTCACTAATTTGAACTTCAAAAATTGGTATTTGAAGGGTAATGAGAAATCCAAGGAGGCTTCCTCTGTCAACAATTCGTGCGTAAAGGTTTTGGTAGGTAACACCAAACCGGTATTCACCAGGAGTACTGTCGTCCATTGTGATGGCTGAGACAACGGGGGTTGCTGATGTTCTGTTCCCACCATCCCAACCATAAGGGACGACGAACCAGAAATCCTCATCCCCGTCACGAATGTTATTGCCGTGATGATCACCTGCACCAGTATCATTGAAGGCAAACATGAAGGCAAAAACAGCACCTGTAAAGATTTCATTACCACTTGGTGTTGTGAAGTGCATTCCAAAGAGTTGGTATGGGAATGTGGCGTGGGTGTCATTTTCAGCAATGTATACATCACCCAAAGCTAATAGGGCTGCTTCGAATGCTCCCGTGCCATCATAGTTCACGTGGTGCATGATGAGCTCAACGTGGTTGCCGGTATCACTGTCGGTTATGTTGACCTCTTTAGTCCAGCCACCTACCTCTGCGAACGTATGATCAAAAATCAACGCTTCACTGCCAGGAACATAATCGGCGGGTGGAAGGGCTTGAGTTGTCATTGGGGCAAATACAACCGTTAATGCAAGCGCTAGAGCCATTACTGGAAGTAATTTCATTTTTTTCATCAATTAAAGCACACCTTTACCGTTATCGGGCAAGTGTTTGCTCGCTAGTTTCCCCTCACAAAATACAAATTTAAAGAAGCTGATAAGTTTAGTTTTCCGTCTAGAAAACTGCGGTTAACTAAGCTTTGACACCGAAATTAGATAAAAAAACAGCATTCTTTATTTTCTGACAACCCAGCTGCGAGTATACTGTCCAAAAAATCGAAGGAAACCTGATTTGCGCGACTTGATTAATCCAACCAAGATATCAATGGGGAGAATGAGCACCTTTGTAAGTGCGCGTACTGCTGCAGGATGCTGAGCAAAACGAGCACCACTAACATCAACAATTCGAATACCCAAAATCATTTTCCCAAGCGTTTGACCTCGATAGCCTTCTAAGAGCGTGAAGTACATCCATAAAATTGCTACAATAAAAGCTCTGATAAGCACGACTGTCAAATCGGGGTATACAAAAAACATGTCAATGATCCGGTTCATGAACAAAGGAACAGGTATTCCACCCAACCACCAAGCTGGAACCAATGTAAACGCCGAGGCTAAATCAGCGGCAATAAATAACAGAGACAGTATCAAGATGAGATCAATGAGAAATGAGAAAGTTCTCCGACCAAAATACAAACCCGGTGTTTCTGCCTTGGTGGCTTCGGTGCCACTAACTCGTCCTTCAAGCATCTTCCATGTACGGTAAAGTTTCAATCCTTCATTGGATATTTGATATTGTCCATCGATTTGAGCTAAAAAGGGGTTAAGTTTCTGTAAATGAAAATTCAGTTTACCACTGGAAATATTCACGCGAGCTAGAATTTGAGAATACGCAACTCCTGGGGTTTCGTAGACGGTTTCAAGGATTTGACGGCGCAATGGATGTCCAATGGCCGTCAGAAATTCGTCCAAGTCCGTCAATGGCTAATTTCATCCCCGGCTTTTCATCTAGTTTTTTTGGGTTCTACGAATGGCTCTTCTGGAATTTTGAGGAGCCATGCTCCACATTGACTGAGGAAATTTCGCCTTTATACATATCGTCCAAATTTTATGCCTCCTTTTCTAAGGCATGATTTCTACGCCCATTAGTTCGAATGACACGCAACACCACAACAATGAGCGCAATTAATGCCACAGTACCGATTATTATCAAACCGATAGAACTTGCAGCTTGACCAATGTTTGAAAAAGCCGTATAAACAGGGTCATGTTCAACGCGATATCCATGTGATTCAGGAAATGTTATGCCAAACCAAAAAGCCGCAGTGTTGAAGACATTATCTGCGTGGTTAAACACATCAAGCGGACCATCAAATATTCTTTGGAGATAGGAGCTCATTGCATAGGCGAATATACTAAATATATTGGCTGATATGGGCAGTTGCCAAAGAAGAAGAATCATGTCAATTGGTTGGGGGGAAAGAATCCAACTATACGCTGGAAGTTCTGATTGTATGGTTGTATGAGGATTTGTACTTTCGTTGAGTACATCATAGGTCCCCCGGGTACTTAGGGCAAAGGCTCGGTCGCGTCCCTGTGTATCCGTGGAAATGTTTACGAGGTTCTGATCTGTTCCTCCAATTGGTGCAGTTCCAGCGGTTCGTGTGTAGTATCTCGTTGTTAGAATAACGCCTAAATGAGCGACTCCAATGCCAACATCTTGGAGCTTATCATGGAAGTTTGGCACTGAGATGCCGAGAAATCGAAAATCAGTTACTTGACCAATTGTATAATAGGTTTCTGTGGTGATTTCTCCTGTTTCAACGTCTACTGTAATATCATAAATTACCGTTAACTCGCTGAAGGTGATTTCAAAGAGCGGAAGAAGCAGTGTCCATACAAATTCCTCTTCACTATTCGCTGAAACAAGTCGACCATATAAATTCTGATATCGGATTCCAAATTGATAATGGTTATCAGCCAGTTTCGTGATAGGAATCGCTTCCACCGTCAACGTGGCTGACGCATTCCCTTCATTGAATCCATATGGGATAATGAAAAATCTGTTCTCACCGGGACTTGGAATTCCGTTGTCGTCTGTATCATTGAACCCGAATAGGAAGGCTAAAAGTGACCCTGCAAAGATGTCGCGTCCACCTTGGGTCGTGAAGTGGAGACCAAAGAGTTGGTATGGAAGAGTGGATTGAGTTCCATTCTCGTTTTCTATCACGCCCAAGGCAATAAGCATCGCCTGAAATGCCCCTTCACCCTCATCAAAATTTAGATAGCTAGCAATAAATTGAACAGTGTCGTTGTTTTCAGATTCAAAGACAATTGAATCATTAGTCCACGATTGCTCAGTGAACGTGTGTCCAAAAAATACTCGTTCCATCCCGGGAATCCATTGTTGGGGTGGTTGTGCGCCTACTTGAGCCGGTGATATGAAGAAAAGTAGGCAAAATCCGAATAGGGTTAATGACAACCATTTAGCATATCCTTTCAACCCAGGACCACTCTATTCAGTTTTTTCGTCTACTTCTAGTACTCCGCATACGTATTTAAGCAAAATGAAAACTATAACTGTCCTCCTAGACAAACTTGGTTAACAAATCCGTTGATAAAATCGAACAGATTTCCAAAGACAATTGATGCGAAAAAGAAGGAAAAAGAGGGCAAGAAGCCCTCTGGTTTATACAGGGCTAAAGCTTTTCTCCGCATTCCGCGCAGAATTTTCCTTTGGCGGGGGCACCACAGTTTGGACAGAACTGCTTTGCTTTTCTTCGTTCATCAACCTGTTTCCGAATCGTTTTACCACACTCACTGCAAAACTTCGGTGGTTTTCCACGCTTGAGGGGCATAGCAGCACCACAGTGTGGACAGGCAACATGGGTGATTCCCTGTTCCTGGGGCTTCTGGGATGATCGCATCATCTCTGCAAGTTGTGGTATGAGTACGATACCAGCGCCTGCACCAGCAGATCCTCCGCCTTGACCGAGGGCTTCTGCGCTTCGGCGCATGGTTTCAGCGGTGAGTACTTCTCGGCCACTGACGCCTTGTACAGCGAAGAAAAGACGTTCGCGGTATTCGGGGGATGTGTCCATTCCTGCAAATGCCATATCTAGTAATTTCAAGCCATATTCTTCGAATTTATCAGCTAAGCGCGTTCGAGTTTTCATGCTAGTTTCGTCAAGACGAGTCATTGCATCCTGAAGTGGATAACCAGAAAGTTCATCCATGGCAAGTTCGACAAATTTGGATCGGATGAAATTAGTGACATCCTGAGTAGTGTAGTTTTCTCCCGCGACGACTTCGTTGACAAAAACTTGAGGATCGTCGATTTCGAACCAAAATTCACCATGAAACATTAGTGGGGCTAGGTCACGGGTTTGACCCTTTCCACCAAATTTACCTTGGAATTTGGTCATGTTTATAAAAACGACTTCCGCGTTGAAGGGCGATCTATCAAAACCAGCAATTCGGCGAAGAATGCCAGTAAGGATTGGAACATTCGCTGTTGTCAATGTGTGACGTCCAACGCCCATTGCGTCGAGCGCTTTACCATCTCGGTAGAAGACAGCGGCTTGGTTTTCACGCACAAGACACTGGCTGCCCCATTTTACGAGATCATTAGGCCAACGATAGACGAGGTCGTTCTTTCGCATATTCTTCCATTCAATAATTTCGGGCATAGTTCTATCTCCCTCTGGAAATCCAGATTGGAAGTTATAGAAGGTCTGAGTTGCCATTCGTATACAGCCTTTTCAACTTTACGACACCATTGAAAATAAAATTCTAATGAATGCAGAAAACGAACCTTATCTCTTTCATCAACCTGACTCCAATTCTATGAAAAAATGCATCGTGTCCTTTCTGATTCAAAAATATGATATTGACGTATTTTTTCTTCTTGAAGGTCTATAAGAAATGCCGACTATAACCTGCATTTTTGAAAAAAGACCTGAAATCAAACCTAGGCAAGAAAGGGGTGGATATAGATGTTTATGTGGCAGAAAGACATTTTTTTTGCCTTCAAATAATATTGGGGTATCCTTTTTCTCAGAAACAATAAATATAAGAACTTTACATAAGACTCCGAATCGTCAGAAACTGGCGATAATTTGGAGTGTTATCAATGTCACCTCCTGAAGAATCCCTCGAAAAAGGAGTTGCCAGAGAAGCATGGATCACTAGAATGGGCTTTATTTTTGCCGTTTGGGGTTCTATGACTGGTCTTGGAAATGTATGGAACTGGCCTTACAGAGTATCATCATTGGGTGGTGGCCCCTTCGTTATCATCTATGTCATAATGTTAGCGTTAGTGGGTATCCCTGTGGTGCTTACTGAATTTGTACTTGGATCGACAACTCGTCGTGGCTTCCCCGGTGCCCTCAAGCGAATCAACAAGAATGGTGAATTTCTGGGATGGTTCTGCCTTTGCAATGCCGCTGTATTAACAGCGTTTTATTGTGTAATAATTGGCTGGGCTGTAATCTATGCTGGCTACGCAGCCGTACCAGGATTAGTGTTAGATGGACCAATGGGGCCAGCGCTATTTACAGACCAACCATTTTTCTTTGTGAATCTCCTGTTTAGCCCCCTACTCCTCGTAGGTCTTGTCATTGTCTGGATCATAATCTTTGTCATTGACTATTTTGGTACTCGTGGAATCGAAAGAGCTGTTATGCTCTTTTTCCCAATTCTATGGATTATCATTATCGGTATGGCAATTTGGGCTTTTATGCTACCAGGCGCATCTGCAGGACTTAACTTCTATCTGAATCCGGATCCGACGCAGTTTCTAAACTCAGAAATGTGGTCAACTGCGGTATCATTAAGTTTCTTCAAGCTTAGTGCAGGAATGGGTATATTGACCGCATATGCGAGCTATTTGCCCAGAAAAGGAGAACTCACTAATAGCGCAATTACTACTAGTCTGCTTGACACAACCTTCGCGTTCACAGCAGGACTTGCCATCTTCCCGATAGCCGCTTTTGCTGGACTACTACTTGCCCCACCGGGAGCAAGTACTGTGGCCTTCGCGTTCATAGCTTGGCCGGGGGTCATGATCTTCCCGGGCGGTAATATACTGGGCGTCATCTTCTTCATAATGATGGTATTCTTGGGAATCACCAGTGCCGTCTCACTAGTTGAGGCTATTGTTACTGCTGTAATTGACAAGTTTGGCTGGCCTAGATCAAGGACGGTCATAGTTGTCGTTCTGCTTATCTTCGGCATGGGGCTTCCGTTCGTCAACTGGATAGAAGCTCCAGGATTGGCAGGGGCAACGGATGTAACATGGGGTCTCTTCCTCCTCGATGTGGTAGATTATTACGTTGAATTCTATGGGCTAGTCATTGTAGGCTTGTTCTTGATGCTGATCATGGGCTGGGTTTACGGTGGCGGAAAAATCGTTGATGATGCAAATGAATCCGGTGACTTCAAATTACCCGGATGGTATAAGTGGTTTATCAAAATTGTCGCACCAATTGGTATCATCATCGCTCTGTCATTCATTGTCTTGAACAACTTCATACTTGGAACCGCGAGTGTCGGTGCTGGATTCAATCCCGGAATATACGGTGCAGGTACCGGGTATGAATTTATCATACCTGGACTCTGGATAGTAATACTAGTTGTAGCTGCGTTCATACTCTGGCGTCTTAAAGGAGTTGATTAGCATGGGATTAATGGACATATTTTTTGGAATGTTCGAGCGTTTCGGCATTTGGGGCGGTCTTATCTGGCCGATCATTATTGCCATAATAACTGGAATCGCAGGGATATTCTGGTGGACAATGGGGGCTGCTCCCATTGTTGTAGCCATCCTAGTCCTCGATACTTTATTGACCTATGGCGTGCTAGTCTTCTTCTTTTACCTAATGTATTTGGGCCGTCCAAAGTAGCAAAACGGCCCTCCCTCCCTTTTTTATTCGGGTGATATGATGACAGAAGGATTACAAAAAGTGATGAAGCCGATAAGACGACGGCGTTGGTTCCTTTATTCAATAGCCACAATTATTGTGGTTGGATTGGGGTTGGCTGTCGTAATTCAATTCATAAACCTTGGATTCGTTGAACAGGTTCTCTATACTTCCCTTGGAGGGATATTTCTTATCTTGGCTGCAGTCATGTTCATTTATTTGCAATTGATTCAATTACAGAGAGCAGAATATGTTGCACGACTTGCTGTGAAGCACAATGGAATTATGCGCTTGGAATTTATGACCAAAGAATTATGGCTACCAGAAAATAAGGCACTTGCAACTATGCATTACTTTGTGAAGCGGAAATTAGCAGTGACTAAGAAAGAGGGGGAGCGTTGGACGTTTCCTGATCTGAAGAAGAAATAAACAGTTTATGTAAAGAATGATGAAATAGAATTGTCATAATCAATTATTTGATTATACTTTTTGAACGATTTCTTTTCACCTTTCCGATTCATCCATTCACCTTCAACATCGATTAATCGAAGAGTTCCTTGTTCTGCGATAGTGATGTGAGACCAGTTCCAGTATTCAAGAGTACCTTTGTTAAGGACGATTGAGAGTTCAGTTTGTTTTGTGTCGTATCCAATTAGGAGTTTTGTTCGGTTTCGAAAAGTCATGTCAGTTTCCTTTGGTTCCGCTTCTTGATCATCCTTGGGATAGGCGCGAATGTTTATTCCAAAATCTTCATGAATATGACCCACTAGGGTCAAGAATGCTCTTTTTGTATCAAGAAAATTCCTAAGACCAGTACTACCCTTTCGGGCCCCCCATAGGTGAGGAGGGACTCCAAACCGGCCCAAGCGATCACGTATTCCAAATGGAGGAGAATGAACTACCAGAATTGTCTTTTCGGATTCTGGTGAGATATTGGACCAAGGAGTTTCAAGTGCCCAGCGTATGTTCTCTTCAGTTCGTTCTCCCGGAAATGTATAATTAATTGGGTTTGATCCCTCCGCTCCAATCAAGGTGAATCCTTTGGTATTGTAAACATTTCCAGGCCAAGTAATTCGTTGGGTGATAACATCCATAAAAACGGGTTTTTCAAAGATCATTATCTCTTTTAGTGGAGCTTTCTTATTGCAACCTACATCGAACAGTTCGTCTGTGCCTAGATCTTGAATTGCATCAGTTGTTGTACCAAATATCTCATAGTTCCCCGCAGCTAGTAAGGTTGGAGTTTTGGCTTCAAGGAGCTTTCCATAAAGTTGACTGAGGGCTTTGACTGATTTCTGAGTGATTGCTGTAATATCCTGTTCTGCTTTCAAATATGCTGGATCTGCAAGGAAATCTCCATCAAAGATTAAAAGATCCTTTTTTGTTTGCTCTATCGTTTTTAAAAAGACTCGACACTTTCCCATTTCCTCATGCGGATCTCCACTTCCAATAAATGAAAAAACTTTGTGGTCACTAAGAATTTTTTCAGCCTTTTTTAGATCAACAGTAGGTTTCGTTTTCCAGAATAACGCCACAGTTATAACCTCAAACATCCTGTTAAGCAGGTATTAGCCAGTTCATCGTGTTTACATCTCTTATCTGTTGTGGACATCTAGTATGGATACAATTAATCAATAATTTGAAGTGCAGCCCTTGAATAAGACAAAACCGATACATCTTGTTCAAATCGAATGTTATGATGCTCTTGGATATTATGAAGAAAATGCACAACGTATCTTACTGATTATGAATTCCTTGGGCAATGCGAAAACGGTTAAGCGAGATTGGGTTCGTGCCCAAGCGGTTGGAGGTTCCTGGGCTCGGGCAGTAAGATTTACCTTCGAAACTAATGCTGATCCACTTCAAATTAAGAAATGGATGGTTGGGCTTGAGTACCGTCCTACTTCTGAACTTCCACTACCTCTTCAACATCTTGCTGAAAAGCAGGGTCTATTTCGATTTGCTGATATTGATGTAATTGAACTTGTGGGTGGAGTAGCTCCTAGTGCGGTTCGTCGGTTTGTATCACGATTGGGAATCGGAAAACGGAAAGTGGAAAAGGCTGATCTGAGCAACGAGGCTCGATCACCGAGTTTTCTCTCAGAATGTCGACATAGTCTTGTTTCAATGCTCGCCCCCACAATTCGTAAAACGCTTTTTGGTATTGAAGATACTATTTTCAATCAGCTAAAAGAAAAACCGATTATGAGTGATCGATGCTAGCAGATTTTACTTTAAAATTGAAAAAATGAATATCTTACTGAGAGTGCGTTTTGATGTCAATTGATGAGCTAAAGAACTATCTACGAAACGTAGGTGTTGAAGTAACGTTTCATGTTTTTACAGAACACACTATGACTGTCAATGCTGCAGTTAAACAATTAGAAGTTAGCCCCGATAGAATCATCAAAAGTATGCTTTTTATTGACAATAATGGACAACCGGTACTAGCCATCGTTCCAGGGAATAGACGAGTAAGTACGAAGAAGCTTGCCCGAATTAGAAAAGTTCAATCTGTCCGAAGAGCAACTCCCCTAGAAGTTAGAGAATTCACGGGTTATGCGGTTGGAGCTGTTCCCCCTGTTGGGCACAAACAACAACTTCCCACCTTCATTGACGTACTTTCAATGGAGTGTGAAACGGTGATTGGAGGAGGGGGTAGAATTAACACCTTACTAGAAATCAGTCCTGCTGATGTGCAAAGACTTACAAAAGCCACTATATACAATATCAGTAAGTAACGTGCCCTTTTATTCTCTTGAAAATATTATTTGCTTTTGACTCCGAAAGAAAAGAAAATCAGGGTCCAATAGATTCGGACCCAGATCCCTTTAAACAACTTCCACGCCTAAAATCACTTGCTCGCGTTCTTTCCATTTTCGGTTGAGTTGAGTAGCTATTTTCCGAAGGTCCTTTATGTGCCCACTAGCTTCATCTGGATCATCTTCCACTAGCATTAGGATATCATCACACTGCTGGTCAAAGGCTTGCACTTGTTCCACAAACCATGTGTCATATCGCAGCATATTCATTAGATCATCTTCTTTGATTTTAATTGCATCAAAGAAGGGTCGGTAACCATAATCGGCATGTTCGATTTGGCTAATGAGTCTCTCTGTTCTACTAGAAAGGGAATCTACTGTTTTGTAGACTTCTTCTATTTCTGCATCAACAACTGCTGTTTGAATATCTTTGATTTTATCTTTGCTTTGGCGAAGGCGACTGACAATTTGGTCGCGAAGTATACGGTCAGCGTTACGGCGTTCTTCCTTGATCCGGTATCCCCGCCAACCGGGCACTAATTTCATAATTTTTTGTGTTAATGTGCGTTCATCATCGACTTTTTCCATAATAGATGGTTTGTCATCATCTCCCAAGGAGATCACCTCGATGGTCACTATTTAGGCATTGGGTCGAGACCTTATAAAATCTCGCCAGCACATGGGAATCACCTGTGAACTGCTTCTGATGCGTAAGATTCGGTGGGTCTTCACACTAAGAGCCTTATGACTTGAAAAGTCAGGTAATGCTTAACACTATAATCTATTGTGCTCTTTCTGCTGCCGTACCTCGGAATCCAAAGTAGAGCGTAAGGAGTGCTAGTATTAATGGAATTATAGTCAACCCGATCCCTGCATAGAAAAGAAACTCAGGGTTCAATCCTATGAGGGAAATTCCACTATATGCCATATATGTGATGATAGCACCGGCAATAGTAAATGCAAACCAGATAATGGACATACTAATCGTTCTGGCTTTGAATCCCGTTGTCGTGGGAATATCTGTATAGATAACACGACCGTTTGATGCATCTAAAGCGGCTTCGTAGGTTTTTCTACCACCAACAGAAAATTGGATATGATAGATAGGGACATGGATGTAGGCTTGATCAGTAACATTGAAGTTTTCTCGGGAGTCATCTACGCGTTCAGTTTCCCGCTTAATTCGTGAATAAATCATATTTCGGGTTGCCGCAGTAGCTTGTTGTTTAGCAGTTTCCGCCGAAACTTTCGAGAACAATACATTTGCTGTATATTGTTTTGCCTCCTCAAAATTGAAATAACGGCGTGACCGTGTTGCGATTGGGTAATTAACAATTTCAGAACGCGTTTTTGGTCCTGCATACAATCGGATCTGCCGTGTCTGGTCTTGATGCCCTGATTCGGCGACCCATTCCCAGTTGATACTTGAATACCGACCTCCCGATTGTCCTCGAAACGTTGCCTTTCGGTCAATTCCCTTGTATGTTACATCTCCTTGAACTGTTACAGTCCAATAAGGGTAGAAAGTCATCGAGAGGTCTTTCAAATTAATTTTCTCCGCTAAATCATCTGCAACACCTGGAACTTTCACCAAGTAGGCTTTGAGAGTATCTAAAGCATCACTTTGAGTGTAATTTACGGCTAGCGCATAATGTTCTTTCATTTTTGAGCCATCCGGTGTAAAGCTTGTTCCACAATAGGAACAAGTAATGATGGCATCATCAGCATGAACATTGAGTGCTCCTCCGCAATTTGGACAATGTTTCTTTGCCATTTTTTTTCACCTTTTTCATTCACTCTCGCTTTTCTGCGCTAATTTTGAAGCTTTGTTGTATGCCGAAGGCCCCAAGAATTAAACCGATGACTACGAGGATGATGGATAGGACTGAGTAGTCTGGGGCGAGTAGTTGAGCTACAAAATAGGTTCCGACGGTTCCTATGAGCACGGCTATTATGCTCATAAAGAACATTGCACCTCGAAAACTACCAGAAATGGGGATTTCCCCTTTCAGGACTTTTTTGGTGTGACCATCGATGCCTACTCGATAGGTCTCGCTGCCAAATCGATAACGCACTAGCCAATGCGGGACATGCAATAGATACGAACCAGTTTTGTTGATTCGGCTATGACAGTCCCAGATTTTTGTCGCCGTGCTATCTGCACGGCTACGATGGTCTTGCGCAATAAAGGTTTCAGCGATTTCATAGGCATCGGTGTCGGTGAGTTCACTGTTCAAAAAGAGGGGCTTTGATTCCACTGCTGTTATAGCATTGTAATCAAAGGGTTTGATATCCCTCTTAGTCACATGAAGTGCCTTATCCAATTCGCCTTGGCTATAGAAGGTGGCACCACGTCTACACAACACATTAACCGAACGATTCTCATCGAAGTGCCCCTGGATGGGCTCATATTCGATTTTCGTTCGAGAGCGTCGTTTCCCTTGCGAATCAGTATAGTATTCCGTTTCGCGGTGTTCTTTATACCCCTGGTACGAGGTATACGCATGCATCGATTCAACCCAAAAGGGTACAAATCGAAGATGTGATTCCGTCACTCGGGCTTTGCCACCTCGTCCTACCCACTCTGTAACCTTTTCGCGGACCTCACCCGCATCAATTGTAGGTTCCAAGACGAAATGATTCTCAACTTTCTCTCCTTCGACAGTTGAAGTGTATCCGCAATAGTTGCAAACAATCACGACGTCATCAGGAGAAACGGTGAGCGGAGCATTGCAGGATTGGCACTTTAAAGCGGTCATGGTTTCAATTGGTTGAGTTGCCACACTGCTTCCTCCTATTTTCAAACATTACAAAGAATGCCCTTAACTGTTTCCTCTCATTTTCCTGACCCTTTGAATTTCTACGGCATTTTGAGATTTTAGGCAGAAGGCTGAAAAGGAGATGCGAGCTAGGCATTCTAGTGAATGTCATGACAGCAATCCGAAGCGGTGACCAAGTTCTCTTCTATTTAGATTCCCGTCGCCATTGGCTCTTACGTGTAGAAGCAGGGAAATCTTTCCATATTCATCGAGGAATATTAGACTTTGACAAAGTCATCGATCAACCATTCGGGAGTATGATAACTACTAGTCTTGGCGCAAACGTGGCCGCGCTCTCACCCTTGCCCCGAGATCGAGCCATCAAATTGGGACGACAAACCAATATTGTATATCCCAAAGACGCAGGTTTCATTTTGCTAATCGCAGGAATCGGACCTGGATCGGTAATAGTTGAGGCGGGAACTGGCAGTGGCGCGCTTACTTCTCTTCTTGGCAATTATGTAGCACCCTCCGGACACGTTTTTTCATATGAGATACGTGAAGATTTCGCTCGGGAAGCACAAAAGAATATAGAAAAAATCGGACTTGGCGAGATCATCACAATAAAACAACAGGACATTCTTGAAGGAATTCAAGAAACCGAGGTTGACGCAATTGTCTTAGACATGGCTGTTCCGTGGAATGTTGTACCCCTTGCCTATAAGGCGCTTCGCGGCAGCGGTGTCATAGTTTCTTTTTCACCGACCATAGAACAAACCCAACGTACTGTGGATGCTCTCTATGAGTCACACTTCACAGAAATCATGACCCGCGAACTAATTGAACGTGAAATTCTTGTTCGTCCGGGAAAAACACGTCCAGCCACGAGAATGATTGGGCACACTGGTTACATAACCTCTGCAAGGAAAATCTATCCACTCATAAAAAGACAACCCTAGCGATGGAAACCTTACATTCTCTTCTATCTCCGACGCTGGGAGTAATAATCCAGGAGTTAATCAAGTGAAGCGCCGCAATGATGGCAGAATCTTGCTTCAGCGGTTGGAACTGGTGAACCACAACTAGCACAGAATTTTGAGGTAGTAGCTGATGCCGGTGTTACTGCCTCACTAGCCTGTATTGTTGGGACTGCACCGAGTATTGGATCAAGGAGCGAGTTGTTGACTTTTCGTTTGCCGTTGCGATGTTCTGGACATTGAATGGTGACAGTAGTTGTGTTGCTACCTGCTCGTTGCCCTACAACATCAACGGGTTGTCCACATTTCTTACATAAGAACACGTGTTCACGAACAAGATCACTTGTCTCTTCAAAGCGGCTTAGAGGCATCTTGTAAATGACTTCACTGCGGTGTACAGGACAACTCATGTGAAGCTTGACTTGGTCTGCTTTAGGTTTGCTGACGCGATTAACAATTCGTGGTCGACCACATCGTCGACAATGGAGTTTCTGTTGAACTTCATCTTGGGACATAGAGGTCACACTCTGTTTTTCACTAACGAAAATGCAGACTTATAAACAATCGCACCTGAGCAGAATCGGAAAATTCCTACTGAGGAATCGTTATCTAATTTGACATTCAAATTCATTGGGTGCAATGCATTATGGATCAATCAGTTTCAACATCTTTTCCAATTTCACCGCGGATGATTCTTCAGGCACGTAAACGCCTTGAAGGCGTCATCAAACGAACTCCTGTTCAACCCTCAGCAAATCTGCAAAGGATCTCGAAAGTTCCCGTTTTTATAAAATGGGAATGTCTGCAGAAAACAGGGGTTTTCAAAGTTCGAGGTGCATATAACAAGGTTGCATCACTCCCTGCGGAGATTGCTCAACGTGGTGTCATTACCGCGTCTACAGGCAACCATGCGCTCGCTGTAGCGTATGCAGCACAACAACTGGATATCTCTGCAACCGTTGTCGTACCGCAAAATGCATCACCTTTGAAATTGGAAAAATGTAAGCAGTATGGTGCTAAAATCTTTGAACATGGAAGTAACTATGACGAAGCCGCAATTTTCAGCATTAAATACGCCAAAAAACATCAAATGACATTAATCCATGCTTACGCTGATCCCTTGGTGATCGCTGGACAGGGTACTATTGGGTATGAGCTCCTCGAGGATTTACCAGAAACCAATGTTGTAGTTGTACCCATAGGCGGGGGTGGACTGATTTCAGGAATTTCTGTTTGGGTCAAAACCATCGACCCTGATATCCGAATAATTGGTGTGCAAACCACTGCAACTCGAGCCTTCTTTGAAAATTATAAAAATAGGCGGCTTTTCCATGTCCCCATTGAACACACTATTGCTGATGGGTTGGCTGGAAATACTGATCAGTTGAACCTCGATATTGCACTGAAATATGTTGATGATGTTGTGCTAGTTGAAGAACAAGGCTTACGCAAAGCGATTCGTTGGACTCTAGATCATGAACATCAAATACTTGAGCCAGCCGGTGTTGTCGGAATCGCTGCATTACTTGAAAAACGGGTGCAGGTTCGTAAGAATGACACGGTTGCAATTATCGCTAGCGGAAGTAATATTGATCCAATGCTTCTCAAAGAGATTAAGCAACTTTAGTGTAGTGAATCTTCTACTGACTTTTTCAAACCGTCACCTTCACAAGAAAAAGAGTTTTCATCAGGATCAAGAAAATTAAAAACAAAAGTTGTTGGAATGTATTCAAAGATTCGTCGAGTTATTTTTAAATCGGCTAGCTGCACTTGATGAAACGCTGCATCGATATCATCGACTTTGAACGACACCTGAGTAAATTTGACTGGTTGCCCCTTTTATTGTTCCGGGGGATTAGTGGTAAGATGCAATTATAATTTCATGTTTTGGGTTTGAAGAATTGCAAATGAGGGTTCATATTCAACTACCTCCAAACCTAACACTTTGGTGTAAAAGGCTTAGGCCTGTTCCCCATCCCTTGTTTCGAGAACAACCCCTGCAACTTTGGAAAAATCTACCACTACTTCATCACCAATTAAGATCTGGTATCGCTGCGTGACGTAATTCCGCGTTTCCCCCATCGATATTGTCCTCGACGGCGCGCTGGCCCTCCAATGAGTTTTGTGGAGATATTAATCGTGTTTTTTCCGATGGTGATGATGTTATAGTTCTGACACGGGCTTCCACGAAGTCGAGGGCTTCCACTTGTTCCAGAATACACCAGAACCATATTTTCAAGTCGCCACACCCACGGATAATGGCGGTGCCCACTCAATACCAAACTTACCCCTTTGTGCATTAATAGTTCAAGCATATCGCCCGCATCAACCATACTATCACGCTCACGACCAGAACGGGGGACAGGTACTAGGTGATGGTGCAGGGCAAATACTTTCAATAATCCCTCATCAATGTTCGAATAAGCTCTATCAATAACGTTTCGACCTTCACGCCCTATATGCCCTGTATCCAAATCAGGTTCTGAGCTATCCACAGCCATAAGAAACAGAGTGTCATCTTTGTGTTCGATAAATCGTGGGCCAAAGAGTTCTTCAAATATTAAGTATCCAACATTGGATGCGTCATGATTGCCGATTGTGTAAATTATTGGGGCATCAATATTTTGTAGCAAATCTCGAGCTTCTAGGAATTGGCTACGAATACCATTCCACGTCAGATCGCCACACACCATGACTAAATTTGGCTTCGTTTGGTTAATTTCATCAATTGCGGTCATAATCATATCTTTACAATATCCAGCTTCACCAACGTGTAAATCTGAGATTTGGACAATGGAATATTTGGTCATCCTTTTCACGCTCAATATCGTGCAACATCTTTGACACATAGTTTTAAGTTATTTGGGTCAAATTTTTTGAACGAAAGCACAGGATATAAAGCCCCAGACTTGTTAAGCAATTCCTGTGTCGAGCAGAATTCGGTGAATTCAAATGACGAAATTTGGCACCGCAGAATGGTTGGAAAAATTCGTTAAAATCCTCAATAAAAATCAAGCTTACGCTGAAGCCGCTGAAACATGGGAAGGCGACTTCCTGTTCATTATTTGGCCGTCAGAAGAAGGTGGAAATGATGAAGATATAGTTTTGTACATGGATCTATGGCATGGCAAATGCCGCAGTCATGTCATGTTACCCAATCGTGATGCAAAAGAAACAGCTTTCATCTACGAAGGCGAGTATGCAAACTGGAAAGAGATCATTGAAGGTCGCCTAGATCCAATCAAAGCGTTACTTACCCGAAAGATGAAACTAACCGGTGATCGAGCAAAAGTCATGCGAGCGACACGTGCTGCAAAAGAACTTGTTCGAACCGCTCAAATGATAAAAACGGAATTCTAGCTCTTTGAAGCAGTGAGATGTTCAAATCTATCCTTCATCCTATCCACTTTTTTACTGGAACACAACAGTGGAAATGAATTCTTGTAGAATTCATAGGGAGTTCCTCATCATAAACAAGTTGAGGTCAGATACACATGTGGTATTTTCGCGCTCCGAGACTCATTGTGTTTGGTGAAGATGCGCTCAATCATCTTAAGGAAATTAAGGGGCATCGAGCATTCGTGGTCACGGATAAAACGATTGCAAAATTAGGGTTTTTGGATATAGTTTTGGAAAAGTTGAAGGCAAGTGGAAAAGAAGTTGCCTTTTTTGATGGTGTTATTTCTGAGCCACCAGATGATATCGTGCAGGCTTGTGCTAAACAGCTCCGCGCGTTCAATCCGGATTTGGTCATCGGATTAGGAGGAGGATCTGTTCTTGATGTCGCAAAAGTTTCTCGAATTCTAAATGAATACCCCGATCACCCAATTATTGACATTACGCCGCTCACCCCGATCTCGATTTCCAAAACTACACTCATTGCTATTCCAACGACATCTGGAACTGGTTCTGATGCTACATGGGCTGCTGTAATCACAGATACAAAAGACAGGAATAAGATGGAACTAACGCATCCTGAATTAATGCCCTATATTTCTATCGTGGACCCTTCGCTTACCAAGTCATTGCCACCGAAGGTAACGGCTTCTTCGGGTATGGATGCATTGGCTCAGGCGATTGATGGTTATACAGTTCAATGGCGAAACGATTTCAGCAACGGGTTATGTATTCATGCAACTCGCATGATTTTAGCCTATCTTCCAAAAGTCTATGAAAACCCTGATGATTTTAAGGCACGAGAGAAGTTGCATAATGCTGCAACGATCAGTGGAATGGCTTGGAGTAATTCATTCTTGGGAATAACACATTCGTTTGGACATGCAATGGGGGCCGTATTCAAAATCCCTCATGGAATAACAGTTGGCATGGTTCTCCCTTACTCCATTGAATTCGCTATGAAAACCAGTGCTGATTTATATGGTGATTTTTCTCGGGCAATCGGGATTGCAAATCCAAACGATAATGATAAAGATGCGACTTTGAAGCTTCGTGACACCATTTGGAAGTTGATGGACGAACTAGAGATTCCACGGAGCCTGAAGGCTTATGGCATAACTAATGATGAATTTGAGAAGAACTACGATGATTTGGTCCGGTTCACCCAAGAATCAGCTGTGAATATTTTCAATTGTCGCGAACCCACAAATCAGGACATTGAACAGTTCTGGAAATATCTCTTTGAAGGAAAATCCATTGACTTCTAAATCCAGTTCTGTAGCTGTCAATCATTCTGGATATGGTGAAATCTCATGACACGAAAATCTGAATATGGTTTTACAGGTAAAATCCTTCATGTTGACCTAACCAAGGGTAAACTCAAAGATTCTCCAACTCCCTTTGGATGGGCGAAACAATACATTGGTGGGGCAGGTTTAGCTGCTCGGATGCTATTTTCCCCTCTTTCTCAGACTCTTGATCCGCTCGGTCCAGATAATTCATTATTATTTTTAGCTGGACCTTTAACAGGTACAAGTGTGCCTATGTGTGGGCGTTTGAGTATTTGTGCAAAATCACCCTTGACCCACTTTTGGGGTGAATGTAATATTGGTGGAAATATTGGTGCTCGGCTTCGCCAATCAGGTTATGATGGTGTTTTTATCCATGGCCGATCGGAACACCCCACTGTACTCACGATTCTAGATGGTCACGCTGCTATCAAAGAAGCGGATGGATTATGGAGTAATTCTGTCACTAAAACGCAAAAACAACTTCATCGCGATTACAATGATAAACGAATGGCGTCTTTGACGATTGGTCCTGCTGGAGAAAATTTAGTGAAATTTGCAAGTATAATGACTGAAGGAGGACGTGCAGCTGGACGAATGGGTCTTGGAGCGGTTATGGGAAGCAAAAATCTCAAAGCCATTATTACAATCGGAGAGACTCCCATTCCTGTAGCAAACCCTGATGCGCTTATCGAACTTGTTCAAACTGCGACAAAGGTGATGATGGAAGATTTCCAAATTGTAACGTATAAAGAAATGGGAACTGCAGCCTTCTTTGGAGCCAGTTACGAAATAGGTTCGCTACCCATTAAGTATTGGTCCAGCAGCGATTTTCCAACCCATGACAATATCAGTGGATCGACAATGTTTGAAAGAATACTGGTTGGTCAAAGCGGCTGCTATCGATGCCCTGTTAGGTGTGGTCGTGTCATAGAAATACCCGGCGGAAAATATAATCTACCAAGAACAAGTGGTCCAGAATACGAAACCCTCGCAGCATTAGGATCAATGATTCTAAATGATAACCTTGAAGCGTTGGCTTACGCAGCTCATCTTTGTGATGATTTTGGATTAGATACAATCAGCTGTGGAACCACAATTGGATTTGCTGTTTATCTCATGGAACAGGGAAAACTAACACCTGAGGAGGTGGGAATGAAACTAGAATGGGGTGATGCCGATTCACAAATTGCATTAATAAAACAGATTGCTGTGCGAGAGGGCTTTGGTGACATTCTCGCTGAGGGAACACGCATGTTAGGTGATCGCTATGATGCCGCAGAATATGCAGTGCATGTCAAAGGGCTTGAAAATGCATGTTGGGGCGTACGGGCTCACTTTGGAAATGCAGCCATGTATGCAACCAGCCCAAGAGGAGGCTCCCATTTGGACGCGGATATTTATTGGGTCCTAAGTGGGCAAGTAATCCCAGAATTAGGAATTGATGCTGATGATCCACAAACCGATGAAGGAATGGGAGCGCTGGTAGCAATAACTCAGAACTGGCGAATGGTAACCAACTCGCTAATTATGTGCATCTTTGCAACTTATACGCCTGAAGAGATTGCCAAGATGTACACTCTAGTAACCGGTATAACAACCTCTGCTAAACAACTAATGCATATTGGAGAACGAATCATTACATTAAAACGCCTCATTAACCTGAAAATGGGGTTGACAATAAAAGATGACACACTTTCACCACATCTCCTACGCCCACTCGAAGGTCCGACTCAGGGAATGGTACCTAATCTTGAGAAACAACTCAAAGACTATTACATCCATCGGGATTGGGATCAAAAAACCGGTCGACCCTCAGCCGCTGCCCTTAAAAAAGTTGGACTCGCTAATTTAAATGAATAAATAATTTTGCGACTCTAAGTAGGATAGGACCATGGAAACTTTACGCAAACAGGAGTCTGAATTATTCACTCTCTTAGACCGTGGTGCAACCGATCAACACAATCAACTCATATCATCACTCCTTGACCAACTCAAACCATACATTAAGGGAAAGCCTGTTCTTTTACTCATGCCCAATGCCTTTGAACGTGTTAGGACCCACTCAGAAACTGCGGTCGATCTTGAAATGCGGGGAAAAACCCCTGAACTCATTGATTTCGGTGGGTATACTCTTGTGGTACCTCTCTCCTCAAAGGACCTTTTCCAGAAAATTTACTTAACTCGACCGTTCTCAAATAAACTAAAAATCACCATTTTCATAGACCAGCTCCCGCTCTTTCCTTTTGCATTATGGTTGACTTTAAACCCCAATCATCCAGGCATCACCCCTGAAGGCTTCAATCCCGAAGGCGCATTAAATATACATCGAGGACCAGCCCCCACTCTTCCTGCTAATATAACAAAGCCTAATGATCTCATTACCGCTTCAGTTCTTCTGCGCGAATCATTAGAAACGCGTTCGGTGAGCCCTCGCGAGGTATCCACTCTTGAACAATTGATTCCCTTTCCTATTGAAAGAGAGGTTGGGAAACGATTCTTTCCTCCTCTTCAAGTTGTTCGGAGTGGTATTGATGATATTCTTCGACCTGAAAGCTATCTTCTTCGCCTTCCAACTGTTCCCCTTATTGTAACCTATGCAGACGGGTTGAAGCAAACCATTATACAACTTGAAACTGTTCCCAATTGGCCCTCCGAATGGTTACCAGAAACTGCTTTCAAAAATGAAGCTCAACGGTTTGTAACACTAGGGGAGGGTATCGACTACAATATTTTCACTCTCATGACTCTAATGCGGGACTTAGCTGAAGCCACAACAGCCTCCGAGGACATCTATTGGCCTGTTGGCTAGCCTGAATTCCGCTGTTAAACCAAAAGGTTTATTCAAACCAAAATCCTGCGTCGAATACGCCTAGGTGAATTGTTGTGGTCTTTTGTCCAAATGCTCGTGGTCCTTGTCCGGGGCGAGTAGAATGTAAACTTTGGATTCGGGGTCGAATTCTATACACTGACTCGAAGCTGCTTGCTGCTCAACTATCTCGGTTAATATTTGATAGTGATAATCCTCATCCTTCCCTAAGGCTAACCCCCAGAATCCTTGAAACCTTTTGGAAAGATCAAGGGATACCTAATATTCAAAATGTGATCGTAAGTGACCGTTATCTCCGAGAAAAAGTTGCTGAAGTCGAAGCATTAGCGCAACTATGGATTCAAAGTTCGGGATTCCATAAAAAATTACTCGACGAGAAACAGGGTAAGATTAAGGCATCATCTGAGCTCCATAAACCACACTGCAAGTCCCCTCCATAGACACCATACATGGTCCAACTGGATTTTCGGGAGTACATTTGCTTCCAAATAATGGACATTCTTCTGGGCGAATGATTCCACGAATGACTTCACCACACCTACAACCTGGCGGCATCTCAAGTTTCTGCGGTTCCAGCTCAATCTCAAAACGAGTACGTACATCAAAGGACTTAAACTCTTCACGTAATGCAAGACCTGATTCTGGAATGATTCCAATTCCTCTCCACTGGGAATCCACTGGAATAAAGACCTGGTCAATCATTTCTCGAGCTCGAATATTCCCCTCATAGGTTACAGCACGAGTATATTCGTTTTCAACTTCTGCTCGTCCATCTTTTACCTGTTGAAGCAACATTACAATTCCTAAAAGTACATCGAGTGGTTCAAACCCAGCAATGACTTGTGGGACTTTCCATTGTTTGGATATATGCTCATATCCTTGAACACCAAGGATAACGGAAACATGGCCGGGGAGAAGAAAGCCGTGTAAACCTAATTCTCCTTGTTCAAGTAGAAATTCTTCTGCGGGTGGAATTAGTCGGTGACTTATCAACAAGCTAAAGTTTTCTGGGGGATCTCCCATAATTTCTGCTGCTGTTGGAGGTATAGTTGTTTCAAATCCAATCGCGAAATGGACCACTTCTTTTGAAGGGTGTTCTTTGGCAGCAATGATTGCGTCCATTATACTATAGACGACTTGTATATTTGCTCCTCTACTCCGCGCCTCATTCAATGATCCAAGATCACCTGCGGGTACTCGCATCATGTCGCCGAAAGTTGTTAGCAATGCATTAGGTTCATTTGCCACAGCGATTGCTAACGCCACGTCTTCTGGAGGACAGATACATACTGGACATCCGGGACCTGCAATCAATTCCACATTCTCAGGTAATAGCTCTCGGAGTCCCGAATGGGTGATGGTGTATTCATGTGTGCCGCAAATGTGCATGAATTTGAAGTCTTTTTTCTTGGCTAATTCTTTGATTTTTTGTGCTGCTTTTTGGGCAAGTTGGGGGTCACGAAATCCTTTCTGTAATTCTAAGGGGTCCATATTAACAACGCTTCCTGCCATGAAGGGTTCCTCCAAATTTGGTTTCGAGTCAGTTGTAAACATTCATATAAGATGCCTAATACTTCTTTCGCAGTTGCATCCTTCTCAAAGGATTCGACTTTTCCGAACAGCTAAAAGTTCAAATTAAATTTTACCAATGTGTGTATCATCGATGAGCGACAAGCCTAAAAAAATTCATGAATTTAATGTGAGAGTTACTTGGACTGGAGGCAAAGAAGGCACGATTGCTATTGAAGATAAACCCGATCTACCTTTGACCGCCCCAGTCCAATGGGATGGAAAACCTGAGAGTTATTCTCCACATGACCTTTTCATGTCAGCGATAACGGGTTGCTTCATTACTACTTTTGCGAGTATCATGAAGCAGATAAAACAACCAATCAGAGCCCATCAGGTTTCGGGTCGGGGAATACTACAAAAACATACCGTGGGTGGCTAGTTTTTTCCGATATCTATATTTCAATGCATATTATGATACCAAAGGATGCGAAGCTTTCTAAAGTTGAACGCGCCGTAACCTTGACTAAGAAATACTGTCATATTTCACGCTCTCTTGCCTGTACGGTCCATGTTGACTCCAAAATCGTCAAGCTCGACTAGCTCCAAATCATTTTTCCTGGATACTAGGTTAGTCTGGCAGGTTTAAGTAGGAAAACCCCATCTTTTTCCTGAAAATATATCAATAATTTATGGTGAGACTATTGAGCAAAGAAAAGCTTGGATTCGAGCACTTAGAAACCAATGTCATTGATGCTAGTAAATGCTGTAGTTGTGGAGGGTGTGAAGCCGCATGCCCTATTGGAGCAATTGAACTTCACGCTCTTCGTCCTGGGCTCGTTAAAGACTGTAACAAATGCGAGTTTTGTTGGAAATCATGTCCTCGAATGATTGACGATTATGCACCAATTTATCCAATAGTATTTGGAGAAGCCTACCGTGATCCAGCGCTAGGAGTTTATCGTCAAGCGTATGCGCTTCGTAATGCCGATGAAGCAATTCGTAAACGAGCACAAGATGGTGGGGTTGTAACAGCAATTCTGCTTCATTTGCTTGAAGGTGGTGTTATTGAAGGGGCGGTTGTTTCTGGTATTGACCCAAAAGCGCCTTGGAGACCCAAACCCCTAGTTGCAACTACTATTAAGGAAATTGTGTCTGCAGCTAAGTCGCGCTATACACGTTCACCGAATCTTATTGCATTAAAGGAAGCTTTGAAGGAACGGAAGCTAAAACAAATAGCAGTTGTTGGTACACCGTGCCATATCCAGGCTATCCAACGGATGCGGCTAGCACCCCTTAAAAAAATTGATCGATCAGTTGTTATGACTATTGGACTCTTTTGTAGTGAGACTTTCAAATTCAAAGAACTCATGGAAGACAAAATTGTACAAGACTTCGGCGTCCCATTAGAGAATCTTAGAAAACTTGATATCAAAGGCAAACTACTCGTCTATCCACGCGGAGCTAAGGAATCGCTGAAAATCCCCCTGAGCGAGGCTCAAGACTGGATTGACCCTGGTTGTCATGGGTGTAAAGACTTTGCCTCTGAATTTGCTGATATCTCCGTGGGAGGAGCCGGAACACCTGGTAAATGGTCTACAGTGTTGGTCCGAAGTGAACAAGGTCAAGCCGTAGTTGAAGAAATGATTAATGCAGGACTTTTTCTGCATGAAGAACTAGCTGAAGAAGGGCTTGACAAGCTACGCAAAATCGCTGCACCTAAAATCAGTTCTTAGCCATATTGGCACATTATTTTTGACAAACGCCTAAGAAGGTAAACACTTTTCTCAGTAAACCACGCCAGAAGCTGCTAGTCCTCTTATGGAAATAAAATGGATGGTGGTCATGCTTTGAGTTCCACACCTTTTCTCCTTGGTGTCTTAAAACTGGGTAATATCGGAACATCCCCCTTGCTTGAATTTCTATTTGATGAACGGGCCGAACGAGAAAATTTCGATGTAGTTCTGATTGGCTCGGGGGCTAAAATGGGTATTGAAGCAGCAGAACGCAGCGCAAAACTGCTTATTGAACAAAAACCTCACTTTGTACTCATTCCTAGTCCGAATGCAGCGCTCAAAGGTCCTACAATTGCCAGAGAACTCATAAAGGAAGCAGGCATCCCTGTTATCCTGTTATCTGATCTTTTGCCTAAAGATCAACGAGAAGTTTTAAGCGAAGCTGGTTTTGGATATATTCTACTCCCTGCAGATTCCATGATCGGGGCACGACGTGAGTTTTTAGATCCCACTGAGATGGCCCTCTTTAACGCAGATGTTATTCGAGTTTTAGCTGCAACCGGTGCGCTTCGTTGTGTACAGCTTGCATTAGATGAAGTCATTGCAAGTATTATGGCTGGAAAAACCCCTAAACTTCCAACCCTTGTTATCAATGCCACTCGCGCGGTCAATGCTGGGAAGTTTACAAATCCCTACGCTAAAGCTAAGGCCATGGCTGCTTATGAAATAGCTACTGCCGTGGCTCCTATTAATATCAAGGGCTGCTTTAGGCAAAAAGAACATGAGAAATACATTCCTACGGTTGCGAGTGCACATGAAATGATGCGAATAGCTGCAATCCTTGCGGATGAAGCTCGAGAACTGGAAAAATATGGCGACACGTTGCATCGTTCTCCGCACTTTAACGACGGAACTGTGGGCAAGATTACAAAATTGGGAACTAAACCCAAATAACTGAACTGGGTGTTGAATGCCACACAACAGTTCCTTCACTATCAGCTATTGTCTCAAGAAAATTGCTGGATGTTGGTTTCCAGTTACTCCTTTGGTTTGTCAAGCCTTGGAGATTCCCAATCCTTACGGAGCGGATAGACATCCTTGGGCCAATCTTCAGGCAAGATTAACCGTTCAAGGTTCGGGTGCCCTTTGAATTTTATGCCTAAAAGGTCGTGGACCTCGCGTTCATACAACGTTGCGCCGGGAATTAATGGAGTGATAGAATCCACATCTGGATGCGAAGTGGGAACCTGAATATGCAAACTCACTGATACGGCTTTTACTTCGAAGTGATAAATGACGGCTAGTTCCCCCCGTAAATCCATGCCAGTAATCGAAGAAAGATGGGTTAAACCCCATTCTTGTTTCATCCATTCTACTGTTTTGCGGACTGCTTCGGCTTTAACGGTAACATAGATACTATGGGGCCGTAAAAATTCTGAAGAAATGAAATCGTTGCCCATGGCTTTTTCAATCTCAGCCATCATTCCCGCTTCTTTTTTCGTCGGCTTTTTCGGGGGTTTTTCTTCTTTCGCCATACCTTGTTTCCTCCAAGAATTCTTTGAAAGTCTCATTTACCTGCTAGTTTACCGAGCAAGGCGGCCACGCCATAGATAATTGCCTCTGGCTTAGGTGGGCATCCAGGAATCCATGCATCCACGGGAACAACGCCATCTAGACCACCTGTGACATTATAGCATTCTCGGAACACGCCTCCTGACATTGTGCATGCACCAATACCAACGACAAACTTCGGATCCGGGGTTTGATTGTAAATCCTTAAGAATCGTTTCGCGGTTTGTTTTGTGATTGGACCACTACACAAAAGTACATCAGCATGGCGTGGACTGCCTTTCAGCAAGACCCCAAACCTTTCCAAGTCATATCGGGGTGTAAGTGCATCAAGAACCTCAATGTCACAACCGTTACATCCGCCACTGTTCAAGTGAAGGACCCAGGGGGATTTGATGCGTGCCCATGTTACGATTTTATCAACAATACCCATTGTGTTTCACTTCTTTCATTTATTTTCGCAGAATAATGATCGCGAAGAATGCGACAGCTAAGAAGATGATTGGCACCCATCCAAGGACACCCAACGATGTTGCAAGGATAAATGCAACGATATCAAAGATAGTGAAATAAACAGCGTATCGGATTAGATGGGTGTGAAATTGTGCTTTTGATGGTGGGAGGTCTTCGCCACAAGCATAGGTTGTTGTCTTTTCCTTTGTGGGGTTGTTGGGTGCAATGCGCTTGCCGACCCAGTACATGAGAAGAATGATTAGAAGAACGACGCCGAAGGCAGCGAGAAACCAGCCAACATTACCAATGTTGTTTTGCCAGCTGAAATAATCAACTTGCATTTTCTGCGTTCACCATGGGTTTTTGGCTTGTTAGCTGTTCAAGGGTTTGGCTTTGTATAAAAGGCTTGTTCCTGAAGGAACTTTTTCTTTCAGATTCTAACACTGCGTAAATGTGCATTTGCTATTCAAGCTGGATAGCTTTAAGGTGTTGGATAAGATGGAACATATTCTTGTGCTAATTTTCCAATTGTTTGTTAATCACTGATTTCGATTCTAACTTTCTCTGTTCCTTTTGGCTTTGGTGCTCGAAGGGTGGATACAACTGCAAGGACCACCGTTTGTAGGAGTTTGTCAACGTACTCGTTGATTCCAATTTCACGATCAAATATAATGAGTGTAGTTTTTCTTTCATCAGGAGTCATTTATCTTCACCAATGGGAATAGATGGTGCTGTGAGAAGCCATTTATCAATCGCTTCCAAAAGGAAGGGAAATTCATCAGGGATTCGAATCACAGATGAAATATCAGGATGAAGAGTGCATTGCCCAAGGATGGGGTTGGTGGTTGCGGCCTGAAATTCAGCTATCTCGCTTATTGTACGGATGCAGATAATTTTCGCAATGTGTGGATTTTTTTGGGTCCAAAAACGAAATCCTTCTAGTACAATAACATCAGCAGGAATAGCTGTGATTCCATAACCCAGTAATTCCTTGAGATTAGCGATGGGTTGTTGAAGAAGAAGTGCAGTTGAGCCTTCGCTATGAAGAAACGTTGCCTTTGCCCCTGCTTCTAGGTGTCGCTGCGAGTCGGTTCCTGTTGAATCCAATGAAAACGTAGGTTCTCCCACATGTTTCGCACTTAGCACACGAAGGCTTTGCCCAACGAGGTGTCTAATTATCCGAGTAGTTACAGTGGTTTTTCCTGAGTCTTTGTATCCAAATACAGAAATAGTGGGGGGTAATGAAACCGTAAGCAATCCTCCATGAAACAGGCTTCTGTTGGTATGGGAGGTTCCTCTCGTATAATCATTTTCATTAAATTAGCAAAAAAAGAAGGCGAAGGGGGATAGCCCCAAAAAGTTCAAACACCAGTCACACTTTTATGCAGAACCTTGCAAAAAGCGGGTCTATGTAACAAAGTTACCGGTGACTAACGATGTCGTTATCACGTAAAGTGGGAATTGGTCTTTTAGGCCTTATATTTCTAAGCACCGTTATTCTTCTGCTTTTTGCACTTGATTATTTCGTTACAGGACTGCATTTGAGTATGTATGCTGTTTACATTCTCATTATAATGACTGCGATTTTTGCCGTTCTGGCAATTGAAGATAAAGATCTACTACATGCAGCCCTTTACCTTGCCGGCTCCGCTGTCACCCTTGCCCTGCTTTATCTGGTGCTCTTTGCTATCTGGGTTGCCTTTTTCCAACTCGCAATCTATGCCGGAGCTGTAACTGTGATTGTTATTTCAGGAATTTCATTAACGACGCGTCGTGGTACGGGTGAAATTGAAGAGGAGGACGTCTGATGAGAATCAAAATCATTGGCTGCACTCTTACCCTAATATTTGGCATTATTACGGCATGGGTGATTGCAATGGCTGCTGGGCTCTACTTGGATCCCAGTGTGGTTATTGATCCCACAGCTTGGGCGACGCGGTTTTTGTCGTCACCTGATAATGTATATGCCATGATTCAGGCTTTGAGTGAAATTTTGTGGCATTATCGTGGTATCGATATGGTCTTATTAGGCGTGTTTTTGTTTGCGGCAGCTTTGGCCAGTTCCGCTTTCTTCTATGAAGTGACCAAAGAATCCTCTGATAAAGAGGAGAAGGAGTAAGGCAAAATGTCGTATCTTGATATCTTAGGTATCCCGCTTGCCACGTTTCTCATCTTAGCCGTCTTTCTATATGCCGTTGGAATCTATGGTATGGCAACAAAGCGGAACATGATCAAATTCCTCATCGCATTGGAGTTATTACTCGACGGAGCCCATTTAAACTTCATAACCTTCGCAACGGCTTGGTCGGGATTCTATATTGATTTAATGGCTCAAGCGATTGTCATCGTCAGTATTTGTATTGGTGGTGGTGTAATCGCAATTGCCTTGGCGTTCTTTATTCGCGCTTACAACAAATTCGGAACCCTCGATATCCGAAAACTCAACAAACTACGCCATTAACCTGGGGTGAAACAGAAAAATGCTACCTTACGCTGCTTGGCTTTCCTGGTTGTTCCCAATCATTGGGGCTCTCCTGACCCCAATCTTTGCAAAAATCCATCCAAAACTTCGTGACTATGGAGCCATACTCTTTGGTCTCCTAGGTATGATTATGGCGTTGTCCATGCTTCCCTACATCTGGTCAGGAGCTGCTTGGATTGGCGGTACAGTTTCGGACCCATGGCTATTATGGTTCGAAACCTCATATGATTGGATTACAATTCCAATTGTAGGTACTGTTCAATTTGGTATGCTCGTAGATCCTTTATCCGTATTCATGGCTTGTATCGCCACGGGGATTGGCTTCCTCATTCTTGTGTATAGTCTTGGCTATATGAAAGGTGATGCAGCGCTCACACGATACTGGTTCTTAATGCAATTGTTCATTGGTGGCATGACACTATTAGTGATGGCAAATACCCTCTTTGTCACTTTCATTGGCTGGGAAATTGTTGGGCTCTGTTCATATGCATTGATCGGATTCTGGTACAATCGAACGAACATGGTCTACGACCAACAGCTTGGTGACGTCACAGAAGGCCAACTCAACTCCCACAGCGGGATGAAAGCCTTCATCGTAACCCGCATCGGTGATATTGGGTTGCTCATTGCTATTGTTTTCATTTTCTTCTTTACTGTATCAGCAGGTAATCCTACACTTAGCTATCAAGTGCTACTCTATGATTTTACGTGGCTATTCAACCTGGCTGTGATTCTAGACGGAATGCTTCTATTTGGAGTATTTTTGTTCTTCTTTCTCGGCCCAATAGGCAAAAGTGCCCAATTCCCCCTACAGTTCTGGCTCCCTGAAGCCATGGCTGGTCCAACTACTGTGTCCGCTCTTATTCATGCCGCAGCTATGGTAAAAGCCGGAGTTTATCTGATTGCCCGAATGTCTCCCATACTGGTTTCAGCATTCTTTGCATCTGCTGGAACAATTGCGGCAATTGTGCTAAATAACTTCTTCCTCATCGTGGCCATTATTGGAATGTTCACAGCGTTCATGGCAGCCACGATGGCTCTCACATCCAAGGAACTGAAAAAGGTCCTCGCTTTCAGTACCATTAGCCAGTTAGGTTACATGTTCATGGCACTCGGTATCTTTGCTTTCACCGCTGACGGTGTCCTTGGGTATACTGCAGGGGTCTTCCATTTAGCTGCTCATGCTGTCTTCAAAGCCCTGCTCTTTCTTTCTGCAGGCGCAGTGCTTCATGCTGTTAATAGCAAATACATGACTGATATGGGTGGTCTCCGAAAACTGATGCCAATTACTTGGCTTGTGATGCTGATCGGTGTTCTCTCTTTGAGTGGATTTCCATTCATTGGTGCTTTTTGGAGTAAAGAAATAATCCTCACGTCAGCATATGAGCTTGGGCTGTTGGGTAGTATCTGGGGCTGGATATTCCTCTTCTTTGGTTCCATCACGGCCGTGATGACAATCTTTTATGCCTTTAGGATGTTTGGTCTCACATTCTATGGTGAACCAAGCAAAAATATTCAAACCCTTGAAGCGGAAGGTCATCCGGCACACGATCCCCCCGGTGTTATGTGGATTCCCCTAGCAATTCTCGCTGTTGCGACAATTATTGTGGGGTTCCTTGAGCCCTTCTTCCGCCAATACTTCTATACTTTTTGGGGCACTCAATATCCGCTAATTCCCCATACTCCTCATCTTGGAACCATACTCGAGGAATACCTCCACATGTTCCAAGCTTTAGTTGTGTCACCAACCTTTTACCTCTCACTTCTTATCGTACTAGTTGGTGGGCTTCTCGGATATATGTTCTACATCCGACGAAGTTGGAGTCCAGAGTTCGTGGGACGTGGTGTCCTTGGTGGTCTCTACAAATTCTTAGATCATCGCTGGTACTGGAATGCACTCATGTACAAAATCTTCGTCGATGGGGGCATTGCATTCGCCCGTGGAATGTACAATAAAATTGAAATGAAAGGCATTGACGGTGCCAATTATGCAATCGCTAATGGCTCAGTTGGTTTGAGCCGTTGGTGGCGTCGAATTCAAACCGGTGTCCACAGTTGGAACATGATTCTACTGCTCATCGGGGCTCTTGTCCTCCTAATTCTTCTGTTGCTGTTTCAGTTCATAGGAGGCGTGCTACTCATACCCATTCCCTTCCTACCTTGAGGTGATACAAGATGGCGCTTTTACCCTGGCTCACAATCACCATGTTGCTCATGATCTTTGGATCACTTATTGCTTACTTAGTTGGACGGCGTAGCGGACGCTACTCCGGCATATTCGCTGTCCTAATTATGCTTGCTTGTCTGATCACCTATGGTTTGGCTTGGTGGGAAGTAGTATTAAATGGCGTCTATGCCGAACCGTTCATCTGGGGACCTTTCCTCTTTGGTTGGGTTCTTGACGGACTAAGTGTTACGGTTGCAGGAATTGTTATCATTCTTACTTTGGCTGCCACTGTCTATTCGATAGTGTATATGCAGAAAGAACATGGTCATGGGAAGTACTATGCTTTACTACTATTGTACAATGCAGGAATTTTCGGTGTAGTAATTGCCACCAACCTCTTCCAGTTCTACATCCTCTGGGAGCTAATGCTCATCCCCAGCTACTTCCTCATCGCTGAATGGGGAACTAAACCCCAATCAACTAACATCGCCCTAAAGTATTTCATCTACACTCATGTCGGTGCTGTACTTATCATCGTTGGTATCGCTGGAATGTATGCACTCTCCGCCTATGGAGGCGTTGCAACACTCAACCTATATGACTTCTCAGGAGTTGGAATAACACCCTATATCGACCTAAGTTGGATTTGGCCCGGTGGAATCCCTTCAACATTTACCGCTCCCTTCTTTGAAATTACCAAGATTCTGGTTATCCTCTTAACGATAGGCTTTGCTGTGAAAATGGCGGTCTTTCCTATCCACTCATGGTTACCCGACGCCCACGCTGAAGCACCCACCCCCATAAGTGCAATTTTATCCGGTGTCATGATTGCTACTGCTGCTTACGCGATTGTGCGGATTTTAATGGGTTACATGCTCCCTGCATTTGGAGCCTTTGTATTGATCATAATGATCTTCGGAATCATCACCATGTTCTATGGTGGGATCATGGCACTTGCTCAAAAAGACACTAAACGTCTCTTTGCTTACTCATCCATCTCCCAGATGGGCTACATCTTCTTCGGTTTAGGAACTGCTGTTTTACTTGGTGTAGCAGGTGCTAGCTTTCACATTTTTACTCACGCACTTGGCAAAGGCCTCTTGTTCATGGTCGCTGGCATTCTTATCGTCCAAGTTGGTCATCAACGCGGTCGAGACATCAATGCGATGCGCGGTCTAGCCAAGAAGATGCCTTGGACCGCCACAATTGCGCTAATTGCTGGATTAAGTATTGCAGGAACTCCACCATTGGCCGGATTCTTCTCAGAATTCTTCATCTTTGCTGGAGCCGCATTTGCCTACACGATTTGGCTTGTAATTTTTGCAGTAGCTGCATCTGCTCTGACTGCTGCCTACATCTTATGGTTTGTGAAACGTGTTTTCTTTGGTGAGACTCCTGCTGACCTAGAAAACATCACCGATAGTCCATGGAGTATGCGACTCCCTATGATTCTATTGACGGCACTTATCGTCATCATTGGTCTTTGGCCCATGATAGTCGTGAACCCGATCTTTGTAGCGCTAACGCAACAATTCCCTTGGTTCCCCCCAGGATTACCCCTTGTTCCCCCATAATGGAGGCTGAAAAAAGATGGCAATTGGACCCATAGAATGGATTCAACTAACACCCCTTTGGCTACCTTTCGTTGGAGCACTAATCATTGCGCTCATTGGCAAATTCTGGCAAGATCGACATAAAACATTACTAGGCGCCCTAGCCGCTCTCTTCTTCATCGTTAGCTTACTCTTCGTAATATTTCCTTTCCAAATAGTAACACCGTGGGGCTCAACCTATGGTCTCTATTGGGAACTCTTCCACAATGGGTGGATTCCTATTGAAATATGGTATTGGCCACCAGGCGCATATAGCGCTGCAACTGGTGCCACCTTTTTCCGTATTGACATTCTATCTGTATACATCTCAGTCATTTTCCTCACTCTTGCATTGTTCGTTGCCCTATACTCCATCAAGTACATGGAACATGATACGCGCCTCCCACTCTATTACGCTTTATTACTCTCATTGGTGGGTGGAATGATCGGTGTTGTAGCTGCTGGCGACTTCTTCACTCTATTCATCCTCTGGGAAACCATGTCCATCAGCAGCTACGTGCTTGTTGCCTTCCGAAGAGATGAAGCTGAGCCCCTCGAAGCGGGCATCAAATATCTTTTACTCAGTGCAATCGGTTCAACGTTGATATTGTTCACCATGTCTGTTCTTTACGGATTAACCGGGACCATCAATCTCTATGAAATAGCTCTCGTGATCAGCACGATTCTTGTTGGTCCACCACCCGCAACATCTGCAATCTATGGGATTCTCATCTTTACAATTGTGGGTCTTGTCATCGGGTTTGGGGTAAAAGCCGCAATTGCTCCTCTGTCAACCTGGCTTCCGGATGCGCACCCTGCTGCTCCGA
>CAYFXC010000004.1:0-129649 GCA_964347045.1 uncultured archaeon | reverse complement strand
TACATCTCAAAAGCCATCGAAAGCTCGGGTTTAAGCGCCGGTCTTGCTTTTGCCTTGTGTTTGTTTATTGCCGGCTTCGGGCTCAAGGCTGCGTTGGTTCCTTTTCATGCGTGGCTTCCGGATGCGCACCCTGCTGCTCCGAGTGGCATCAGCGCCATGTTAAGTGGTGTTGTCATTATGACAGGTGCTTATGCCATCATTCGGCTGCTTGTGCTTTTCTATGATCCGTATAGTTTCACCTACTACGGAGCAGTACTAAGTTGGTTCGCCCTCTTCACCATGATATACGGAAACCTCATGGCTTTGACTCAAAAGGACTTAAAACGGCTTCTCGCATACTCTACCATTGTTAACGTCGGCTTCATTTTATTCGGGTTCAGTGTAGCCATGATGCCCCTTGCTTTATGGCTCCCAACACAAACCGCTATTGAGTATGCCCTACTCTATTCAGTGACCGGAAGTTTGACCCATATTTTTAGCCATATGCTGGCAAAAGGCATGCTCTTCTTAATCGCTGGAATCTTTTTGCATCAAATCGGAACCCGAGACTTTGATAAACTCCGTGGAATTGGACGTCGCATGCCTTTTGTAATGTTTTGTTTCACAATAGGTGCACTTTCACTTGCAGGAGTACCTCCACTTGTAGGATTTTACAGTAAATTCTACATCATCTGGGGGTCGATCATTGCAAGCACGTATCTAGCGACTATCATCATGGTTCTGATGAGTGCATTCAGTGTAGTCTTTTATCTACGCATGATCCAGATTTTGGTCTTTTCCGAACCTAGTCCTGAAGCTGCAACCGCTGAGCGTCCCCCCAGGTTGTTACAATTTGTCGTCGGTGTGCTAATGGTTTTCATAATACTCTTTGGACTATTCCCTGGACTCTTCATTGACTTCGCCACTCAAGCTGCCTTTGGTGCACTTCAACCACTCTTCCCAGTACCCACTCCATAGTTCACTTTTAGCGCCCACAATTGCGAAGGCGCACCCCTACTCATTTTTTTCTACTTTTGATTTTGTCCACCAAACGGTTCCCTTCTTTGTATCAGAAATTTCTAATCCCAAACTTTGCAAAGCGGTTCTAATGGTATCTGCTTGGTGATATTGCCTTTTGGTGCGTAGTTTTGCTCGTTCATTAAGTAATAGAACAATCAAAGAGCGTACCATCGGATCGGTTGTTAACAGGATTTCATGCTTATAGAGATCTCCAAAAAGAATGGATCCGGTATCGTGGAAAAACTGAAGCACCGATTTAGCGGTTTCTGGGCTCTGTAATTTCTGGGTTTCAAGAAGGGTTTGTATTTTACTAACAAACTGAAAGAAGTGGTTGATTGCACGTCCCGAATTAAAATCATCTAACATGGCACTCTCAAATTGAGTACGTGCTTCTTGGGTCAACAGAAGAACCTCAGATTCATCGTAAACGACTTCATCAGCGTTTTCACTGATGACTTGTAGACGATTCAATATGTGACGCAGCCGATTTAGCTGATTAGAGGTTCGGCGAATAGCGTTTGTTGTAAAGGTGATAGGTTTACGGTAATGTGTGCTCAGCAAGAACAATCGCAAACTAGCGGCATCATATTCTTCGACCACATCACGAACAGTGATAAAATTTCCTGTAGATTTAGACATTTTATCGCGACCTAATTGGAGATGGCGAACATGCATCCAATATCTCACATAGGGGTTACCAGTGGCAGCTTCACTTTGAGCGATGGAATTTTCATGATGAGGAAAAAGGTTATCCTCACCACCTCCAGAAATGTCGATGGTTTCACCAAGATATTTCATGGACATTGCACTGCATTCAAGATGCCATCCAGGGCGTCCAGGTCCCCATGGGCTGTGCCAAAAGGGTTCACCAGGTTTTACCTGTTTCCAGAGCACAAAGTCGCTTACATATTCTTTGGCATATTCGTCTTTATCAACCCGTTCACTGGCTCCCGCTCGAAGGGTATGAGGGTCCAGGCCCGATAAATGACCATAGCGCTGAAAGGCTTCTATACGAAAATAGATTCCATCTTCGGCTTCATAGGCAAATCCACGTTCAAGTAAGCGTTGGACGAGCTCAATCATCTCTTGAATATGTTGAGTTGCTATTGCATAGGTAAATGGTTCACGGATACCTAAGCGCTGCCGGTCTCGGTAATAATCGATAGTGTGTCGAGTTGTAAGTTGTTGAAATGGTTCACCACTGCTGCGTACTCGGCTTAGGATATTATCATCAACGCTGATATCCGTTATATTGGATACGTGTTTAACTTCATATCCTAGATACTCAAGGAACCGCTCAACGATATCCCAGAAAATATAGGTTCGTGCATGACCAATATGCATTAAATAATTCACAGTTAACCCGCACGTGTACATATGAACCCTTTTAGGTTCAAAAGGCACAAAACGGGTCTTCTTCTTAGTCAATGAGTTATAAATCCGCAGATCAGCAGATTCACGATGGCGGGATTTTGGTTTCATCATTGCTGACCTCCGAGGCGATTCAGTAATTCCCATCTCTTTCCAAAATATGGATTGAAGAAGAAATGATCCAAAAAAGAGTAGGAGTATGGCTTCACCGCGGGGCTACTTGAAACAAAATAAATTCCCCATGGGTATTCACCAAGCGAGGTAGACTTCAAGTTTGTGAATAAGTGTTGTGGGGTGAGCAAGGACAAGAGCATAAACTAGAGTAAGCCTTATACCTACACAGTTACTGGTTTATCTTCACTTTGAAAACGACCTATCCGTTCTGATGGTGTTAAAATTGGCTCCGATGCTCCCAGCGAAAATGAGTAACCTTATAGCCGTTGTGCTAGACACAGAAATGGATTCAAGTCTGCGTTTCATGGCCAGTACTGAGCTCGTTCACTTCTCCGATGTGAAAGAGAGCCAAAAGGAGCATCTCAAAGTTTTGGATCCTGTTGAACCTTCTGAGCGTTTTTACTATCTTTCAAATCTTCTAACACGCATTAGTACTCTTATCGGTGAAATGAAAGTATACCGCGGAGGAAAAGTCAAAGATCCGTTAGAAGTTCCCTCTATTCCGGATGATGCGTATTTTAACAAAATCGAAAAGAATCTCAAAGCGATTGAAGATGATTTCAATGACCTCTCTCAGAAACTTGCAACTGCAGAAGCCAGAGAGGATAAGAAGGCGAAAAAAGCAATAAAAAAGGAAATTGAAGCCCTCGCGGAAGAAAAACGAGGTGCCCTCCTAGGATGGGAAGAACTCGTCACGCGCGAACACACTCTCGAAGAAACTAAGACCTTCTTTGGGAAAACCGAACGAACATACGTGATGTATGGGTGGATTCCAACCAAAAAAATCAAGGAATTCACCAAAAGGGTTGAAGCACTAAAAGGCATCAATATCGCTTTGAATATCCAAGCTCATATAGACGAACCCGCATACGGAGAATACCCCGCTGAAATTGGTCCCCTTGAAGGTGCTGTTGCCGCTGAGGAACCTGTTTCACCCCCCACCAAACAAACTAATCCGAGATGGCTCCGGTCATTCCAAAACCTCACTGACGCCTTTGGCTTCCCGAGTCATTTTGAAATCGATCCTGTCTGGTTTATGGCTCTTGGGTTCCCGATAATTTTTGGTCTAATGTTCGGTGATATCGGCCACGGGATTCTACTCTCCTTATTTGCACTTCTTGGTTTTATTGCTAAACGCCGTAAAGTTGACGCAGGAGAAATGGTCAATTACTTTATCCAAGGCTCTGGAATGATACTGATTATTGCATTGGCATCAATCTTTTTCGGCGTATTATATGGTGAATTTTTGGGTATTGACATAACAGGATTGCAAATCAACGGTGTATATGTGTACCAGCAGCTCAAGTACTCGCCTTTTGGCGAAGCTATGAAAAACGCCCTTGTAGGTCTTTTCCAATTCTTCGATTTTGATGGTGGTGTCAATTGGTTCCTTGATTCCAACAGCCCCTATAATGCATGGATTCTGGATCCTGCTCATGGACATACCTCACCTATTTGGTTCAGTGCATTTGAAATGCCTGAACACCTTCCTGCAAATGTAGCCAGTCCAACGTGGATTCTTTTTGTTCTCAGCATTATGATTGGTTTCATCCACCTCTCAATTGCTATTGGTTTCGACGCATTAAATAAAATCCGCCACCGCGATTGGAAACACGCGATCTTCGGACCTATCATTTGGCTCTTCTTCCTTTGGGGTCTTGCCTATATGATCTTCCAATTTGGAATCAACTTCATGGCCTGGCCAATTGTGGAAATGGTATTGTTCCTCATTCTTCCTGCAATAATTATGTTCTTAGGAGGGATGGTCTTCTTCGGGTTTATGGATGGTTTTATGGAAGGCCTCGAGCACCTCATCGAAAGTATCAGCAATACCATCAGCTATTCACGAATACTTGCTCTTAATATGGCTCACGCTGGTTTCGCTAAGACCTTTCTCTTCTTGGCTGGTATCACTGCCGCCGAGATTAACTCGGTCATTTTCCAACTCGGAACGGGTACTATTACCCTTTGGATCACTTTCTTTGCTCTGCTTGTTCTAGGCACCGTTTTTGTCCTCCTGATGGAAGGTCTGCTTTCCTTCATCCATACTCTCCGTCTCCATTGGGTTGAAGCCTTCTTGAAATTCTATGCCGGAACAGGCTACGAATACCAACCTCTCCGCATACCGAAAAATTGGACCATAACATCCACATAATCCATGTGACCAAGTATGCTCCAGGTACTTCTCCTTAACATTGGTCAAGTCTACACCGCATTTGGTGCCGTCCTTGCCGCTGGGTTAGGGGCCGCAGGCGCGGCAATCGGCATCGGCTTCAGCGGAAGTGCTATGGTTAGTGCTGTCGCCGAAAAACCAGAATCTTTCAGTAAAAGCATGATTACTGTTGTCCTTGCTGAAGCTTTAGCCATATACGGTCTACTTGCAAGTTTCATGCTGTTGATGCGCATTGGCGCTATCACCAATGAAGCACAAGGTTTGGTTGCACTCGGTGCAGGTCTAGCAATCGGGCTTTCCTGTATCGGTGCTGGTATTGGCATCGCGAAAGCAGGAAGTGCCATGGCAACAAGTACAGCGGCTGCCCCTCAAACATTCAGCAAAGCCCTTGTCTCCGTTGTCCTTGCTGAGGCTTTAGCAATCTATGGGCTGCTTACCAGTTTTATGTTGCTCATGCGAGTCGAGACTGCCACAAATATTGGTCAAGGGTTCGTGGCAATTGCGGCAGGGCTTGCCATTGGTCTTGCCGCCCTTGGCGCTGGTATTGGCATATCAAAAACAGGTGCTGCTCTCAATAAGGCTCTCGTAATCGCACCCGAGTCTTTTAGTAAAGGACTTGTCGGCGTTGTCCTCGCTGAAGCTTTGGGCATTTATGGTTTGCTCGCAAGCTTTATGCTCTTAATGCGCATCGAATCGGTTGGTTTTCTCGGTCAAGGGTTGATAGCTATTGCGGCAGCACTTGGAGTCGGACTTGCTGCTTTTGGGGCTGGTATTGGTATTGCACAAAGTGGGGCTTCTCTATCAGAAAGTCTAACCAGGCGGCCCGAGGTGTTTAGCAAAGGTCTTGTGAGTGTAGTGTTAGCGGAAGCGCTCGGGATCTATGGGTTGTTGGCGAGTTTTATGTTGCTGATGCGCATCGAAACATCAACGCTCATCGCCCAGGGACTAGTGGGAATTGGAGCGGGGCTCGCGGTTGGGATTGCTGGGCTCGGTGCAGGTATTGGCATCGCTGCTGCAGGTGGCGCACTTAGCAAGTCTCTTGTTGAAGCACCGGAATCCTTTAGCAAAGGCTTGGTGAGTGTCGTTTTAGCGGAAGCTCTTGGCATCTATGGGTTGTTAGCTAGTTTCATGCTACTCATGCGAATAGATACGGTTACTCTCGAAGCCCAAGGCTTGATTGCCACAGCAGCGGCTTTGGGTGTGGGGCTGGCCGCATTTGGTGCAGGGGTTGGTATTGCAGCAGCAGGCGCATCCTTATCACAAAGTCTTGTTGATCGTCCGGAAGTTTTCAGCAAAGGTCTTGTGAGTGTAGTGTTAGCGGAAGCGCTCGGGATCTATGGGTTGTTGGCGAGTTTTATGTTGCTGATGCGCATCGAAACGGTTTCACTAATTGGTCAAGGGTTAGTAGGTTTAGCTGCGGCATTGGCCATTGGGCTTGCGGCCATTGGTGCAGGCTATGGTATTGCTAAAGCGGGGGCTTCCATCAACCGAACTCTCGTTGTTGCACCTGAAGCATTCAGTAAAGGACTCGTGAGCGTTGTTTTAGCTGAAGCTTTAGGTATCTATGGTTTGCTTGCAAGCTTCATGTTACTTATGCGGATAGATGCAATTTCCGGTATAGGACAAGGCTTCATGGGATTGGCTGCAGCCATTGCTGTTGGTGTTGCAGGTATTGGAGCAGGAATCGGTATTGCATTTGCTGGAAGTGCTTTATCTGAAAGTCTAGGTGAACGTTCAGAAATTTTCAGTAAAGGGCTTATCGGGGTTGTCCTTGCTGAAGCCCTTGCGATTTATGGCTTACTCGCTGGTTTCATGTTATTGATGCGGATTGACACGATTGGGGTTGACCCAGTTGGAATGGCTCAGGGGCTTGTGGGTGTTGGTGCTGGTATGGCTATTGGTCTCGCTGCTTTTGGTGCTGGTATTGGTATTGCGCGTGCAGGTGCCAGCATGTCTCGAACCATTGTGTATGCTCCCGAATCCTTTAGCAAAGGCTTGGTGAGTGTTGTTTTAGCTGAAGCTTTGGGCATCTATGGGTTGCTCACTAGTTTTATGTTGTTGATGCGCATTGATACAGTTACTCAGATTGGCCAAAGTATTGTTGCAGTTTCAGCGGGTCTTGCTATTGGACTTGCGGCTATTGGTGCTGGATTTGGAATTGCCCTCGCTGGTGCGGCTTTATCACGAAGCCTTGCTGCTCGTCCAGAAGTGTTTAGTAAAGGGTTGGTTAGTGTTGTTCTCGCGGAAGCCTTGGGTATTTATGGTTTGCTTGCAAGCTTCATGCTCTTGATGCGTATCGACACAGTTGTCGATGTCACTCCTGGTTTTCTCGCAGTTGGTGCAAGTCTAAGTATCGGTTTGGCGGCTATTGGTGCGGGTATAGGTATCGCAAAAAGTGGATCCGCTTTGTCTGAAGGTTTAGTACATCGTCCTGAGATATTCAGTAAAGGATTGGTAGCAGTTGTACTAGCTGAGGCCTTAGGAATATATGGTCTGTTATCAAGTTTCATGTTGCTTATGCGAATGGAATCGGTCACTTTTTTTGGTCAGGGATTGGTTGGAATTGGTGCAGGTGCTGCGATTGGACTTGCGGCAATAGGTGGAGGGATTGGCATTGCTTTAGCGGGTGCAGCGCTTTGTGTGAGTCTAGTTTCAGCCCCGGACGTATTTTCCAAAGGTCTAGTAAGTGTCGTACTAGCTGAAGCGCTTGGAATCTATGGACTATTAATGAGTTTCATGTTGATTATGCGAATAGATTCAGTTATGGATATAAGCCAAGGATTGATGGGATTGGGAACAGCCCTCGCTGTGGGCTTTGCTTGTTTCGGAGCAGGTTTTGGTATTGCTCATGCTGGTGCTACGTTAGCACGTACAATTTCTTTGGAACCAAGTGCATTCAGTAAGGGACTTGTGGCCGTTGTCCTCGCAGAAGCTCTTGGTATTTATGGGTTATTAGTCGGGTTCATGGTAGTGATGCGAATTGATTCCGCAACCTTACCAGCTCAGGGATGGTTGGCGATTGGTGCAGGATTGGCAATTGGTGTTGCAGGAATTGGTGGGGGTTTAGGCATTGGGTATTCAGGTGAAGCGTTATGCACAGGAATAAGATCAGCACCGGAATCGTTCAGTAAGGGTTTAGTGGCTGTAGTTTTAGCCGAGGCACTTGGCATTTATGGATTGTTGACCGCATTTATGCTGGTGATGCGATTGGACGCCATTACAGATATTGGGGCGTTTGTGGGTGTTGCAGCGGCCGCAACTGTTGGTTTAGGGGCGTTAATGGCTGGGATTGCAATAGGTTGGGCAGGAGCAGGGTTAATTGGGGCTATTGCAAAGAAACCAGGAATTTTTAGTAAATCAATGGTGCCGGTCGTCCTTGCGGAGGCGCTAGCCATCTACGCATTACTAGTCGCGTTTATGCTCATTATGCGTATCTGAAGTATCCTACTTCTCTCTTCCCAAGTTTTTCATAAAAATATGAATCAAGCTTGTTTAATCTTTTATATTAGACGTTAATTTCGGTTAAAGAAAGACTTATTCGCAGTTTAATATTGGCTGTATTTTTCAGCATAATTTTCGAAACCAAGACGCTTTGTTTTTCTAACCGAATTTAGTTTGGTTTAACCTGTAAGTCGCCAAGCGCTCACAAGAAAACAAATAGTAATTTCAATGCACTTAAACATTTAAATTAGAATTGGCAAGCGATTATTCATTTAGTCTCATCACACTAGTCATGGGTGTGTGTTCATTTCCGAGCGAATCGATAATCATTACTTGGTTGATATGATGTCAAATCATTTTCACGATAACTCATGTAATAATTGCGGTCATGAATCCTTCTATGTTAAACCCTATTCACGTGAAGTTCTCTGCCAATCTTGTTTCCAATTATCCATTAAATCTAGGGTTGAAACTACAATCTCAAAATGGAAGATGATACAACCAAGAAATCGGATCGCTATTGCTTATTCTGGTGGGAAAGATAGCACAGCATTGTTAGCTGTTCTTTCTGAATTACAGGAACGATACGATAGTATCGAGCTTGTTGCAATTACAATTGAAGAGGGTATAGCTGAAGCCAGAAATAGAAAACACACTTTGAAGCTTGCTACTCAGATACTCGGTATTGAACATGTTTCTGCATCATACCAGGAGCTCTATGACATTGATCTTGATCAAATTCATAAACATGCAACTAATCTCAACTCTCCCCTTTCAACCTGCGCATATTGTGGTGTTCTCCGACGTCAGGGGCTCAATATCTTGGCTAGGCGGATAAATGCTGACAGTCTCGCATTAGGTCATAATCTAGATGATGAAATACAGTCGATGATGATGAACCTTATCCGAGGTGATATTCAACGGCTGTCTCGAATAAATCCTGTGCTAAAAGGCCTAGAAGGCTGGTTAATCCCTCGGATCAAACCGCTTTTTGAAATTCATGAAAATGAAATCACTCAATTTGTAAAAGGGTTGCATGTACCCTATTACAAATGTCCCTGCCCTTACGGGTCGCAATCATTACGAAGCGAAATTCGTAATTGGCTCAATTCAATTGAGGTTTTCCGCCCAGGCACAAAAAATCATTTACAGGAAAATCTTTGTAGAATTATAAACGTCATCAAAACAGATGATTCAAAATCCTTTCAGGCGTGTCAAAGTTGTGGTGAACCAACATCACGTGTGCAGTGTTCGGCTTGTGAATACATAAAGGAACTATTTTTTTCTGTGAATGGTGAGTGAATTAAATTGGAGAGAACAATGTATGGCTTCTGAAGATCGTTATAGTCGTTTCCGAGTTTTAGATGGCATTGGCCAATCTGGTCTCCAACGAATTCGGAAAGCAAAAGTTGTAGTAGTAGGAATTGGTGGGCTTGGCAGTGTTTCTGCTAGGCAACTAGCATCTCTAGGCGTTGGCACCTTGCGTATTGTTGATCGCGACATCGTGGAAGAATCCAATCTTCAACGCCAATTATTATACACAGCCAATGACGTGGGAAAACCCAAGGTTGAGGTAGCTTTGAATCGGTTGCATCAGATTAATGCCGATGTTAAAGTTGAAGCTATGGCTTTTTCAGTTACAGAAGCAACAGCTGATCGAGTGGTTGAGGGGATGGATGTAGTGGTGGATGGGTTGGATAGTTTTAAACCACGATATGCATTGAATCGCGCATGTGTTCGTCAAAAGGTCCCCTACGTGTTTGCAGGTGCTCTTGCAGGAGTCGGGAATTTGTCGACCATAGTTCCTGGGAAAACTGCTTGTCTAGAATGTGTGTTCAGTGGAATTGATGAGGATCAGCCAAGTTGTGCAACAGTAGGTATCTATCCAACTTTGCTAGGTGTTATCGCTAACCTTCAAGTGCAAGAAGTACTTCACCTTATTCTTCGTCAGCCACCATTGTTGACAAATCAATTGCTGGTATTTGATATCAACAGGTTTCGACTTGATTTGATCCCAATTCAGTCGCATGATGCGTGTCCTGTGTGCGGTCTTGATGCTGAGCTTGTTAAACTTGAGAAAAGTCCAGAACTTGAAATCACGGAACTTTGTACTGAGGAGACTTTCCTAGTGCATTCAAATAACCCAGTTCCCATAGACATTGTTCGAGCAACAGAACTCCTTCGTAAGCATTATCCTATCATTGCTCAGAGTTCTTTAGGTGTTCAAATTCAGTATTCGAAGGGAGTAGAAGTCAGCATTGTCGGTGAAGGTAATATTTTGGTAAAAGGCGTTTCTACTTCGAAAAAAGCTGAAACAATTTATCATCACATCCTAACAGCTATTAGGGCTGCTCTCATTGTTTTTAGTGACTAATCGTGATTGAAACTATCCGAAAATCTAATCCAGAAGACCTTTCAAATGTGCTAGCACTATTGCGCATAGTCGAATTACCTACTGAAGGAGTTAAAGACCATTTCAACACTTTCCTCATAGCCACTGCTCCCAGTGATGACTCACAGAAACACTCCGCACCAATCATCGGTTGCGTTGGCCTCGAACAGTATGGGAAATCTGCCTTACTTCGCTCTCTTGCAATTCATCCAGATTATCAAAACCAAGGTCTTGGAACACAGCTTACAGAAGCAATAATCCAACAGGTCAAAGAGCAAAAGATTCGTTTTCTGTTTTTACTTACAGATTCCGCTGTGGGCTTCTTTCAGAAATTTGGTTTCCAATTGATTGACCGAGAGCAAGTCTTTGAGAATGTTAAACAATCAGTCGAATTTACAGCATTATGCACAACCGCATGGGTGATGCGAAAAACCCTCTAATTGTTTAATCTATGAGTAAACACTAATTCAGAATTATAGAGCATTTCTGCTGATGTGGACCTGATATCTTCTTTACGCTTTTATCTTTCATTGTTACTTTGCCTTTCAAGTTTTGATCAATTACGGAAACTGATTTGCTTTCAAGAGCAAAAGTTATTATTTCCATTAGGGCAACGCATGAGATCCGAGATGAAGGTGGATTCAACACGCTTGAGAAAACGAAAGGCGAATTAGTTCTAATAGAAAAAGAATTCATCTTTCTCGAAGTAACAGGTACTTTCAAGAAAGAGAAGAAACGAATACATGGCTTTCCAGTGGACCGACTTAGAGGCCATAGTTATGAACGATGGAGTGGTGGACCTACAAGTTTGTATTTGACCTTCGATGAAGATTCGGGAAAGACCGCGTATTAAATATATTCTGCTAGGAAAGGGGATTTTGATAAATTCATCGGGAAAGTGAAGGAGCGGAAACCTATCTAGACTCTCCCCTTTTTTTAGAAAATCAAATAATAAGTACATTACTAGCGTAATCTCAATCATTTTTCTTAACTCCCTCTTATTTAATGACGATTTTCAGAATCTACTTTCCTTTCCGAGTATGAATGAATTCTTTATCGGTTTTCCAGAGAGTTGAAGGGTCCCGTTGTTTACCATAACCTAAGATGTGATCAAGGGAAACAAATAGGCGATTGAAAATTGGGAACCGTTTAATGAAGAAGCGTGCTATTCGGTGGGACCAGTGACGATTTTTTGTAAAGGGGCATGAGACTATACAGTTGCTACAATCGTTGCCATTTTGGGTCCAGAAGTGGTAGCAGGTCTCAACGTTTACGTACCATTTCAGAATTCCAGGATTATTAGATTTGCTGGACCCAGACCATGTGGGCTGGTCGTCATATGAGATGGATTGTGCGGGGCAGGATTCAGCGCAGCGTTTACAAGTTTGACAAAAGCGGAGAGCGCCGAACTTTATTGGTTTATCTGGAATCAAGGGAAGATTAGTAAAAATCTTGCATATTCGTAGGTTTGAACCAAATTCGGGGTTGATGAGAAGTCCATGTCGTCCATATTCACCCAGCCCAGCTTCAATTGCTAATGGGACACTTAGCCCCACATTATTGCCTGCAGGGATTGCGTCATAGCCTAGTAAGCGTATGAACTCCGCCATGCAAGATTGAATAAATGCCATACGGGAGTAGCCATTTCCTGTTGCAAAAGATGCAGGATAAGCGGGAGATGTTTGGAGACTTTCAAGATCCATTTCGACTCCAATAATAATGGCGTAGGTAATATGGTCTGGGATGGAAAGTGGCTCTCCTCGCTTATCATGTGAATAAATCCAATCGCGATTAAGATTACATACACCGACGACTGCTGCACCATACGCTTTTGCAGATTGCTTGATAATGTGAGTTATGTCGCGGATCTCTTTTAAAGGCAATTTTCGAATCTCAGGTTGAGCAAGTTCGGCGTCAAATTTTGCTTCTGGTGATGCTTGAAGTTTTTTCCATAAGAATGCTTCTCGGAAATGATCATAAACAGTCCATGCCGCAGAACTGAGTGCTGCATCGGTTTTCGAATAACCTGGTCGCTTTAACTGAATTATTGCGTCTTGATGGGAATAGATGCCAATTAGATAATCGGGAAACTCGGGATCATTCATTACTCGGGCAAAGATGGTGTTATCTTCTCTAAAACGATGAAATACTTCGGTATCAACGACATATGGACTCCTTACCCATTCTTCAAGATTGAATTTCATTTCGTAAGTTTTTTGTTGTCGAACAATCGAAGAAACTTTCGTTTTTGAAATTGCCTCTAATGGGCATTTTGTGATACATACTTCACAAGCCGTACAGAAACTAGGGTTGATTTTTGCTTTTCCTGTTTGTTTCCAAATGGAGATTGGAAATGGACCACTTTTGCGTAGATAGATTGGACAAGCGTCAACACATTCCTGTCGACACTTTGATGAATCACATGTTGACTGATCAACTTGGATTGACAACTCGTGATCCTCTTGTGTCAGGATTATCACTTCTTTGACCGGTTTTCTTTTTGTCTAAGGTTTATTGGGGCTAAATTCTGCACGGTAGCTGGTTTTAGCTTGTACATTGGCGAACGGTTCTAAACGAACAACTGTTAGCTCTTCCGTTGCATCAGCGACAGCAGCATATTTTTCGTGAAGAACGAGATAAACATCAACTTGTTCTTTAACAGCAATATATGCCATACGTTTATCTAAAGTAAGTAGTGCATATCCGTGTTTTTTGGCAAAGGAAATAACTTGTTCATCTGGCTGTCCAACTAGCTCTGGAATCTCATGAACTGAATGGATGGTCCATTTGCGCTGTTCTAGAAGAAGGCGAAGTTGCCCGCTTAGGGTTTTTGGTGACATACTGAGATTTTCATCAAAAAGTAATTCTTTCTTGCCCATAGTTGAACACCTTCCGTTTCGTCCATTAAGTGTTTCCTGTAATCGAACCTTTTTATTTTCAAATTTCGCCAAGCTAAAGGATAAGGGCTCGTCGAATTATATTTGGATCGAGTTGATCGGCTTTACCATTCATGACTGCTTTTAGGTTGAGTGTCTCGTACCATTTCAAATTTAAAAATCCAAGAACAATGCCAAAATGGAAGGGGTACCCTATGAGGGCTTCTTCACTATCTGTTCGGATTTGAATATGAGCATTGTGCTCAAAAACTGCAAGACTTTGTTGAAGTTCATATGCTTCCCAACTTTTTGCAATCAGATCCTTGTAATAGCTGGATTGAAGTATTCGGACACGCTCTTCAAAGTTTCTCGACATAAGGGCTCTATGGCATAATTCCAAAGGTAGCCGATAAGCTGCATTGATTAGTAGGTTTTCCGTTTCGGCTGAAGAAAACCCTAGAGAATGTGTTCGAAGAGTAATCATGAGGTTCATGAGATCAATTTCGGTTCCCACAAGTCTTGCAGTGATTTCGCGATCTTGTCCCTCAAGTTGTTGCACTTCTTTGAAGAGGTTTTGAATCACTAACGCATCAAGTGTGTGTTCAAGGATGAAGAGATTATCTGTTTCCTCATATTGGGGTAGTATTTTTTGGATTTCACTTTGAAAGAATTGTTCTGGAAATTCCGAAACCATCGATCGAAGATCTTTGGCTTCTAAAAGCGCCATAAGTCGATTAGATGTAAAGGGTTCTAAAGGAATGAGTAATTTTTCCGCTGTGGCTTGGTCTGAGCGAGATGTGAATAGTCGAAGGATACTCTTAACAACTTCTTTTTGGAATTTTCTTGTAATCCAAGTCATTAACGTCTGGTTAGCTGTGGGGATGTCATTCTTAATTTCAACAAGGACTCTGTTAAAGTCTTTTTGTAAAACATGTTCAACTTCTATTGGTGAGGTTGTTTCACCCATATCTTGAACGAGGTGAGCGTAGCTAGTAGAATCTAGAATCCTGAGAGCTGCAAACATATCTCGCGCACCAATAAGGGCATCCCACTGTGCGGGTGTGAGAATATCAGCTTTCATGGACCTAATTTTTGCATTTATGAAACTATATCGCGCCACCGACATTATGTATCATCTCGCCTGTTATCTATGATAAACCGTCTCCTTATTCCTTCGTTGCTCTTCTTCCAAATAGCCCTGCAAGATAAAAGAGCGTGCAAAACATCATCAATGTCCCAATTAGGGCTCCAATAAATGCGCCAATTATATCTCCATTTTGCCCAAAAATATAAGGCCCAACAAACCACCCCACAATAGCAAAAATAAGAATTTCACACCCGATTGTTGTATATCGAAATGCCTTTCCCATCGTGCTTGGGGGTTCATCACTCATTTCAGTCACCGAAAGACCCGTTGAGAATAAGTCTTAGTTGAGTTTCGATAGTAGTAATTTTCCCCATTCTTAAGGTTTCGGAAGATTATTCAAATTCAGGAAATTTAAATGATAATATGGCTTGTTGGAACTTTAAAGCCAGCACATCAGGTGTAGGCAGGTTTTATTTGGGTGAGTATCCGAGTATTTTTCGGGTATGCACATGAAAACCGATAACGTTAGAAATTTTAGTTGTGGAAAGAGCCCTAACGTGATGGCGAAAAACGAGAAATGGTCAAATCAGCAGCTAATAGACGAATACTTACTCGCTACCAACTCCGAAACCACAACGCTGCCACTAACATCGAGATTAAAGATATTCTCAAATACTTCTACGGATATCTCGACTAACATCATCCACAACTCACACTTGCAACACTCTCCCCCAAAAACAACAAGACCATCAACACCCTCAACGAACTCTTTGTCGAATATCACAAATACCTCAAGGACATCAAACTAAAGTTGTTCAGACCAGGATCAGATTTAGGTACCCTGAATAAGGGATTAGAATATGGGGCATTGAGAACGTAAATGACTTAGGTTTCGAGAATAACATCGGGTAAGGGGAGTTCTGATGCAATAGCTACTTTCTTGTTAAGGGTTGTATTCGTGAGAGTAATATTGATTATTGGTATTTGAAGTAGAAGAATCCCGATTAGGACTAGCCTAATTCAGACTACTCTTTGCAAACTCTGAAATCTATCCTATATCATCGCTGGAGGCTCGTATAGGCGAATTAATTAATGCTTTCATATACACCGACTGAATCCATATAGGATTCATGAGAGTAGTGGTCTTTTTTTTGGGTCCAAATCCGATGGTGGTTCTTAGGGAAGCGAATCAGAGGGGTCTTCTAATTTAGGGGTTGTTGTCTGATCTTCAACTTGGCTTCGCCAGGTTTTTCGTGTTCCAATACGTTTTCGGAGCTTCCATTGGAGACTTTTTGGTGTCTGTTCGATGGCGGTTTTGATGTCAAGTAAGCGTTGTTGGATTTGTTCGCGTTCTGTGGAAGAAAGAGTGTAATTTTTCATCTGCTGAAGTGTTTTCGCGATATTGGTGGTAACATCATGGTATAAGCCCCAGTCTTTTGCGCAGAGGGTTGCCAAATATTGCACATTAATGACGCCAGGCTCATCGTGAGTCCCTAGTGGTAAATCTTTGATGATGGTTAAGATGTCCTTTACGTCTTTTTCGTTAAGTTGATAAATCTGGAGTTTGATCAGCAACAGATCACTTACAGAAATGGTATAGGCTTCAATTGTTAATCGCTTCCGCAAATCAATGGTGTGTTCCATTCGGAAGGTGTCTAAGAAGACATCAACGTGGTCGGAGGACCCGGGTTTACGGAATAGCATGCGTTCTCCAGCAGTGGCTAAGGCAATCTGGGAATCTTCTTTGTACCCCAGGTTCTCCATTACTTCTAAGATTTGAGCGCTTTGCCTCCGGAGCCCCACTAAATCAATATCAGCATAATCGCGTTCACAAAAATCGATAAATTCACAATGGCGACGGATGGCAAGCCCGCCTATTAAACGGAGCAGCACATGCTTGGTTTGTGCCGCATCTATAATTTGTTGAGCAGCACGAATGCGCTTATCCTGATCCTGAGCGTTCATCAGTAATGAAACCCTCCTGTGACCATTATGCTTATCGTAGGGTTGTGGTGCTACCTTATGAAGCAATCTATCTGACTAAAGAAAAATTGTTTAGAATACGAGGAATAGCGTGATTCCTAAAGTAAGGCACCATAAATTGATTAAAATTCGAACAGCATTTCGCGCGAGGTGGGCAGGGAATTACCGAAGCATCCCCTTTCCCATGAGCGCTCCTAGAAATCGGCTTGGGTAGGCACTATGAAAACCTGAAGCGCTTAGGGCTAGAACGGTCATTCTGTTTCGACATTCGCTCAACTAAATAGGATAAGTCTGTATAGCGTAAAGTTTTATTAGGCAAGGTCATCGTTGAAAGACGATAATCAATTGAAATAGTATTGAATCATTTCGGTGTTGACGTTGAGCGAGGTCATATCTGGTATCCAAAAAGCTGAGGCTCAAGCGACAAAAATTATCGAAGAAGCCCAAGCAAAAGCTGAGCAAATTCAGCGTGATGCTGAAAGACAGGCGCGTGAAATAGAACAAATTGTGCGGCGTGAGCTAGCTGAGAAAATTGAAGTTCAAAAGAAGGGCGTAGAGAAGAAAGCACAAACGCAATCCAAAGCAATTCTTTCTGCAGCGGACCAAGAGGTTGTCTCTCTTCAAGAACAGGGGAAGAAGAACATGAAGAAGACCATTGACTTGATAATTTCTGCGGTCTATGCTTTTGGAGGTGCCAGCAAATGAGCAATTCCTCACCGTCCGCACAAATTCAGCAAACGATTATCAATGATGCAAAGTCGGAAGCTAAACGCATCGTCAAAGATGCAGAAATTACTGCAAAACAACTTATCGAAGACTCTCAAGAAAATGCCCACGCGAATTTAGTCGGTTGGGCGGAACGCCGGAAACAAATGGCACAAGGTTCGGGTGATCGAATCATTGGGAAGGCTCGAAACGATGCGCATATGCGAATCATGACTGCCAAAGCGAATATGATTGATTCAGCTTTTGTACAAGCGCAGAAGCAATTTGAAAAGGAACAGGGAACTGCTAAATACAAAACCTTTCTGAAGAACCTCATAATTAGTGCGGGAGTTCAGATTGGTGGTGGAGATTTGATTGTCCTCGCTCGAAAAGAAGATTTACCAATCATATCTAAGTTCACAGGTCTTGGCACTGCAATCTCTAAGGAGGCTGGCCAAAGTTCCAAGATTTCTGTTGGAAAACAGGTGGTAAACATGATCGGTGGTGTTATGGTTCAGAATAAAGATGGCAACATCACAGTGGATTACAGAATTGAAACATTGCTATCTCAGGTTGAGGTTAAATACAGAAACGACATTGCAAAAATCCTCTTCCCAAAAGAATTGAAAAGTGAAAAAGCAAGCAAATGAACGCGCAGAGCTAGTTGGTTCACTATAAAGATACACAATGTTAAATAAACGAGACGCGCTGAATGCAACGTTGAGAAACACTTGTATTTGAGCTATTATATGAATAGACGGATGTGTCCTTGACGACTGAAAAGCCTCTACCACACACTCAGGACGCAGCTACAGTCATGAAGCAATTGCAGGTAACAATAGAGGGGCTTAGTAAAAACGAGGCACAACGACGATTAGCTGAATACGGTCCCAACACTCTTGAAGAAGCCAAGGGGCCCAATGCTCTTTCTATGTTTCTTTCACAGTTCAAGGAAGCATTAGTGATCATTCTTATTTTTGCTGCAATAATCTCATTTTTGGTCAATGTTTACGCTGGTATGATAACCGGACTTTTTGAGCCTCCCATTGACGCGATCGTTATCATGATTATTGTAATAATTAACGCTATCCTTGGATTTACCCAAGAATATAGGGCAGAGAAATCAATTGAGGCTCTTCAGCAAATGGCAGCTCCTCAGGCTCATGTCTTACGAGATGGAGAACCTGTTGACATTCCTGCCATTGAAGTTGTACCAGGTGAAATTCTGCGGTTAGAGATGGGTGATCGACTACCAGCTGATGCTCGTTTAATTGAGTCACATAACATTTACACCGATGAAGCTTCGTTGACAGGTGAATCAATGCCTGTGAAAAAGGAAGCTGAGACAATCCTAGACCGAAATATTCCATTAGCTGATCAAGCCAACATGGTGCATGCAGGGACTGCTATTACGTCGGGTCGTGGCTTTGCTGTTGTAACTGAAACTGGGATGACTACCGAAATTGGTCGTATCGCTGGATTCATTTCAGAGGTGGGAGAAAAGGAAACCCCGCAGCAGAAGCGAATGCGGCAATTAGGTCGACAACTCGGAATTGCCATCTTAATAATCTGCATGATTGTACTCACAGTTCAGGTTATCGTAGCTTGGTTTATGACTATACTTAGTTTTTCCACATTTCTTGACCTATTTGTTATCGCCGTCGCATTAGCTGTGGCTGCAATTCCTGAAGGGTTACCCGCTGTTGTTACAATCACATTAGCATTAGGTGTTCAACGAATGGTGAGGCGAAATGCCATTATTCGACGCCTTCCGGCTGTAGAAACTCTTGGCTCTGCTGATATAATTTGTTCAGATAAGACTGGAACTCTAACAAAGGATGAAATGACCGTTCGAGAAATCTATGTACCCGGTTATTCCGTTGAGGTTTCTGGAGCTGGGTATTCACCACGTGGGAATTTTTTTGCTGATCACCAGAAAATCACTCCACTAGAAAATGAACAACTCTCTTTGTTGTTGAGAATCGGTAAACTCTGTAGTAATGCAACGGTTCGACAACACAATGGTGTTTGGGAAGTAATTGGTGATCCTACAGAGGGTGCCTTGGTCGTTGCTGCGATGAAAGCCGGCTACACCGACGAACTCTTCAAAGAGTATCCTCGCATAGCTGAACTCCCATTTGACCCAGACCGCAAAAGGATGTCCACACTTCATGATACTCCTGAAAACGAAACCATTGCCTATATTAAAGGTGCTCCTGAAGTTGTTCTCGCGGAAAGTACTCATATCTTCACAAGAAGGGGCATTCAACCTCTTTCTAAGGACCAACGCGCTGAAATCCTCAGCAATAATGATAAAATGGCAAATAAAGCATTACGTGTTCTTGGTATGGCATATCGAATTTGCCCCGAAGATCTCTGTGATATATCTCCAGAAGGGGTGGAAAACAACTTGGTGTTTGTCGGTTTAGTCGGAATGATGGATCCACCTCGCCCAGAAGTCTACGACTCAATTAAAATCGCCCGTGGGGCTGGTATCAAGTCCGTTATGATTACTGGGGACAATCAATATACAGCCGTTGCGGTGGCTAATGAACTTGGTATGTTTGAAGAAGATGATGCTGTGTTAACTGGAATTGCTCTTGACGCCCTTTCAGATGAGGATCTTAAGGATGCAGCCCCACAAGTTCGTGTCTATGCACGAGTATCACCGGAACATAAACTACGCATTGTGCAAGCATTAAAAACTCAAGGACATGTTACAGCCATGACCGGTGATGGCGTTAACGATGCCCCCGCCCTCAAATACGCTGACATTGGAATTGCAATGGGTGTCACAGGTACAGATGTTGCCAAAGAAGCTTCTGATATGATTCTAACTGATGATAATTACGCATCAATTGTAAATGCCATTGAGGAAGGACGCGGGATTGGGGATAACACAAGGAAATTCATCTCCTACCTACTCTCATGTAATGCAGGTGAAATTCTTGTTATATTCGTTGCAAGTATCACCCTTTCCATCTTATTCGGATGGCCACTCCCACTCTTGGCTATTCAGATCCTTTTCATCAATCTCGTTACTGATGGATTACCCGCGCTTGCTCTCGGAATGGATCCAATGGAACCAGACGTTATGAAACGAGGACCCAGAGATCCCCGCGAAGGAGTCATAACAAGACAGGTTTGGATTCTAATCTGGATTGTGGGGATTACAATAGCGTTCGTGACCCTTGGAATTTATTCAGTTTCAATGATTAACTTGACAATAGGACTTGGCCTTTCTCCTGGTGAAGCTGTTTATCGTGCAGGTACACTAGCATTAACACTTCTAGTGATGACACAAATGGTTCATGCCTTTAATTCACGTTCAGGACACCTTTCGGTCTTTCAAGTTGGCTTTTTCAAGAACAAGTATCTCTTACTAGCAGTCGGAATCTCAATTCTCCTCCAACTAGTTATCGTCTATTTCCCACCCCTCCAAGTTGTCTTTCGAACTGTCCCACTTCTACTTCAAGATTGGCTTCTTATCATTTTCCTCTCACTCTCTGTCTTTGTCGTTGTTGAAATCTTTAAATTTGGTATCCGATACAGAGCTCGCCATTCAACTGAGCAATCAACCGTTAGTAGTTGAGAGAAAGAGTTAAGGCAAAATATTGGAAAACAGACAGCATTATCAAATTTCTCAATGTTTTTGTGGTACTGAAAATGGAACTCAAATTAACAAATCGCGGTCGTTGGATTCTTGCATCGCTTCTTCTTTCCATATCTGTAATAATATTCGCAATTGGCTGGACATCGCCTTTCTGGCCTGAGTGGTACCCAATTCTTGGTTCAGACTTTTTCAAAACCATCTTCTTTTTCATCTCTTCTGGAATCTTTGTTATTCTCTTTTTCTTCGGTTTGTATCTTCTCGCCACGACAACATCTCATCCAATCAAACCGAGTTACTCACCTGAAGTTGATGAAATTCCAAATTACATTTTATTCGACTTTTAATTCAACAGATTTTTACCAAGATACAAATCTATAATAGGATATTAGAACGCAAATTGCTATTATTCTCAAGCTGATTGGTAATTGTTCATGTAATTACTTTGGTGAGGAGGTAGGAATTTGACAGATATACGTGATAGGTTACTGACATTGGACCGTAAGGGGCTTGAAAAAGAAGCAGAAAAGGTAGGAGTCTTGATTACAGAACCGATGAGTCGTGCCGAATTGATTACACTTATTGAAAAACAATATGCTCTTCAAGAATTTGGTGAACTCAAATCATTCTCTGAGCATCGGTTCCTGATTGTAGGGCTGTTCTTCGTAACGCTTGCCACATTTATCCTAGCTCTTTTAACATTCTTAGTTACTCTTACTTGGATACTAGCTCCAATTTATATTGTGTTTCGTGGACTTGGTGGATTCTTAATTGCAGCCGCATTATTCTCTCTTGCACTCAAATCAGGTTACAAAAGCATAACACCAATTGTCAGAGCTGTACTCACTATCAGCGCGGTGTTGATTATTATCGTTGTAATTGTTTTTATTCCACTTCCTGCTCAGTGGATTTTGCCATAACTTGAGATTTAGAAAAATACTTGCATAAAAATATGAGGTCATGTGAATGTCGAATAAGACCGACCTTTCATATGAACAAAAACCCGCATTGGAAACCTTTCGTCTTAGTAAAATTTTCCCGCCTGGTGTATTGGCCGTCAACAGGTTAAATCTAAAAATTCGGCAAGGTGTGGTCCATGCTCTTGTTGGTCCCAATGGTGCTGGTAAAACCACAACACTTCGTCTAATTGCAGGTCTCAGTCGTCCAACGCGAGGAAGCATTTTCATCATGGGCTATGATATGCTTCGAGAATCTTGGCAAGCAAAAACCAATCTTGGTTTTCTTCCTGATACTCCCGCAGCTTATGAATCTCTCACTGTCAATGAATTTCTCTCTTTTATAGGGAGTCTATACAGGATTCCAGAAGAAGAATTCAAACAGCGTCGATTGGAATATATCAACCGCTTTGAAATAGGAGGATTCTTGAAGAAATATCTTGGTGAACTCTCTCGTGGGATGTTACAACGAACTCTTTTGAGCGGATTGCTGATCAGAAACCCCAAAGTCTTATTGATGGATGAACCACTCTATGGTCTAGATCCAGAAGGAGGGTATGTCCTAAAACAAGTAATTCGCGAACTAGCTCAAAAAGGAAGTACAGTATTACTTTCTACACACATTCTTAGTGTGGCTGAAGAAGTGAGTGATGAATTTACTATTCTCTCCGAAGGGGTTAAGGTCGCCTCGGGAACCGTTAATAAATTACGCAGAGAAGTTGGTGGCGGGGCAGCTTTAGAGGACTATTATATTAGGACTTTACGGGGGAGATAAGGGTTCTGCAAACGGTTGATACCGCTACAGTGACTCGATGGGAATATCGACGAACATGGAACCATCTACGTAAATCGCTACGTCAACCCTTTTTCATTTCGGTACAAATCCTCTCTCTAACTATTATCGTTCTCATTATCTGGCTGCTTTGGGTCTTCTTATTTTTATTACCTGTTTCTCTTCGAGGTTCCTTGTATTGGTTAATTATCAACAGCGAGCTAATTGGCACCAATACGGTTTGGATTGTCTATGCGATTCTATCCCTCATTATTGCGCAACAAATTGTTAAAGCTATCTTTAGTGTTCCGCTCGAATCTCTATCGGAACAAGCTGATGTAGATTACTTATTTCCCGTGCCAATGCAAGGACATGTTTTCTATACTGCAAAGTATCTCCGGTCAATCCCACGTCGTTTTATGTTATTCTTCTACATAATACTGGCTTTTCAGCCAATCTTGTGGTATTTTGGAATGAATTTTGGTTTAACATTGGGAATGTTTGTTCTCTTTGTTTTCATAACGTTCCTTCTCGCCGAAATCGGCTCGGTTGCGACACACGGACTTTATTCGCTACGAAAATTCGTTTCTCAGCCACGTCATCAACACCGAATATATCAAATAATATTTTTCGTTGCTTTGACAATTGGCACTGTTTTGCTTCTAAGCCCTGTTTGGCTAGTAAACGGTGGACTCGTTCCCTCGCCGATCTATTGTCTTGCATATATGTTGGTATCCATTCTTTTCAGCGGAACCTTACCAGGCTCAGAAGGTAGTTTTACATATCTCTATTATCCTGCAATCCCATGGGTGATATTAGGCCTGATTCTAGCCCTAGCTGCTATTTTGTTTCTCACACGATGGCTAACAGATAAGACTACAGTTGACCTCTATGAAGAAATTGCAGATATTGCACGAAGTAAAGGTAAGCCACGTGGTGCTCTTAGTCAACTTCCAATTAGCTTCTCAGCAGCTAAGACTCCGATTCGAGCTCTCTTTAAGAAAGATTTCATAACAGGTTTACGCAAACAGGGAAAAACCTTCTATCTTATTGGAATTGTTGGGAATTTTGTCTTTTCGTTAGTCTTTGTTAGTCTGATTCCTCTCTTTGGATTCACAATTCCAGTTCCGCCCGAGTTTACCTCTTTCCCTGAGATGATTTATGCCATTATTCTTGTGGTGATAGTTCCCCTCCTTGCGATATCTTCCTCTGATCCCTTTCAAGGTGAATACAACACAATTTACCTACTTCGCTTAGCACCGGTAGCACCTTTTCGTCTCACCTTTATTAAGTATCTTCAATTTCTCGTAACTCCGCTTTGTTTGGCTACTTCCTTTGCTCTTTACTTCGCTGCAATCTTAGGGAGTCTACACGTACTTCCTGTTGCCCTTGCTATTCTCCCACATGCAATTCTCATTGCAACGGCCATTGGCGTCGGATTAGGAAGCCGATATCCCGTAGCCTCACGTGCAAAAAATGAAAAACCTCTTGCTCTCGTAATCACCTTTCCCTTCATTTCTTGGGTAGCGATTATTCCGGTATTACTTTTTCAACTTGGATTCTTACCTGGTGGCGTTACACTTATGCTGTTCGGCTCGCTACTTATCACACCCTATACAATATGCCTTGTACTCATTCTACTTCTTTGGGCTTCCCACTCCTATATACGGCAAGAATAATTAACAAACAGAACCTGTATTTTCGATAAAGGGCTTTCAATCTTGGTGAAAAAATATGAGCCGCTCAAAAATTGTTCTGACAGGAGATACACTAACAATTGATGAAGTAGTTAACGTAGCTCGTTACAACCAACCCGTGAAATTGGGATCTCAAGCAAAGAAGAGAGTTGAAACAGCTGCTCGTCTAGTCTCAGAGTGGGTTGAATCTGGCGAAGTGATTTATGGAGTAACAACCGGCTTTGGTCCTTTTAGCGAAATAATAATCCCTCCTGAGAAATCAAGTGAATTACAATGGAGCCTCATCATTAGTCATGCAACTGGCGTTGGTAATCCCCTACCAACGGAAGTGGTTAGGGCAGCGATATTACTTCGTGCAAATACGCTCGCTAAAGGTTATTCTGGAATACAACCTCAAACCTTAGATTTACTTATTGCGTTGCTAAACGAAGGGGTCCATCCTATTATTCCTGAGAAAGGTTCAGTGGGGGCAAGTGGTGATTTAGCTCCACTGGCCCATTTAGTTCTTGTTTTAATTGGAGAAGGACATGCCGAATACCGTGGCGAAATCTTCTCAGGCGCAGAAGCTCTCAGACATGCAGGTCTCAAACCCATTGAGCTAGCACAAAAAGAAGGAATCGCCTTGATCAACGGAACCCAGATTATGACCGCCATTGCTGCACTAGCGGTGGTAGATGCAAAAAACTTGGTTGCCTCTGCTGAAATCGCTGCCGCTATGTCCATAGAAGCTCTTGAGGGGGTTTTTGATGCATATGATCCGCGTATTCACCTAGTTCGACCACATCCGGGACAACAACATAGTGCTGCAAACCTAGCAGCATTACTAAACAATAGCGGACAAGTTTTAACTTCTCAAACACGTGCACAATATGCAAAGAAGGCCGCGGCTGATTTTCATGATGCCTTCGCTCATGTTTCTGATTATGATACCATTCGATCGATTCTCCATCAGGTTATTCAATCTGTTATTACTCTTGACTATCAAATTCTTGTAGAGCCTCATAAATCGGCAAAGTCTCTAAAAATCAAGCGTGAGCAAATCCAAAAGCATTTCGAGACTCTTGGAGTGTCAGCTGATGCTTTCGAGGCTGCTTTAAAGGTCGCTCAGAACACACGTAGAGTTCAAGATGCCTATTCTCTTCGTTGTACCCCCCAAGTGATTGGAGCTGCTCGAGATGTCATTGAGTATGCTAGGCGAATAGTAAGTATCGAAATTAACTCAGCCACTGACAACCCGCTCATTTTCCCAAGTGACAAAACCTTCCTGTCCGGAGGTAACTTTCACGGTCAACCAATTGCTGTCGCAATGGATTGTCTGAGCATCGCAATTACTAGCGTAGGAAGTATTGCTGAAAGGCGAATTGCCAGATTAATCGATAACAAACTTAGCAACGGATTACCTCTTCTTCTTGTTCACCCTGCCCTTTCCAATTATGGCGTCTATTATGGGCTTGGACTTGCTCATATTACCGCGGCCTCATTGGCAGCAGAGAGTCAAAAACTCTGTACCCCTGCGAGTGTTCGATCCATTCCAACTTCTGCCAATCAAGAAGACCACGTTAGTATGGGAACGATAGCCGCTCGTCATTCACGCGAAATCCTAAACAATGTAGAAAACATCATTGCCATCGAATTGCTTTGTGCCAGTCAAGGTTTAGACATCCGCCAACTGCGTAAACCAGTTAAAATGGGTAATGGAACCAAAATAGCCCACAAATTAGTTCGACAGATCGTACCCCGAAAGATTGAAGCTAATAGCGTACCACGCGATCGGCTCACTCAGGATGTACTCGTTCACCAAGAAATTAACAAACTCTGGTTACTAGTCCATGAAGGTCGCTTGGCAAAGCAAGTGGGAAAATCAACAAAAGGGTTTACTGCCGAATTTTCTGCCTAACACCGAACGAATGTTAAGACGCTGAATAGACCAACCGTCCAGCTTTGATTACTTTGTCCACCAAATTCACACCAAAATGGTAAGGAATATGTTCATGATTCGGCACATCCATAATCACAATATCGGCTTGTTTGTTAGGTTCAAGACTTCCTAAGATATGTGAGCGGTTAATGGCATGGGCGGCATTTATAGTGGCTGCCGAAATTGCTTCTGCTGGAGTCATCCTCATATTCAAGCAAGCTAGCGTCATAATCAACTGCATTGATTCAGTCATGCAGTTTGGATTAAAGTCTGTAGCTATGGCAACGGGTACTCCAGCATTGATGAGTTCACGTGCAGGCGCATATTCTCTTTCCATTAAGACAAATGCGGTAGCAGGTAAGAGAACCGCAATAACCTGTTCTTTTGCTAATGATCTAATTCCCTTCTTTGAGACCTTAAGTAGATGATCTGCAGAGATCGCTCCAACCTCTGCTGCAAGTTCTGCTCCTCCAAAGGTTGTCATTTCATCCGCATGAATCTTCGGGACAAGTCCATGGGCTTTTCCTGCAAGTAGAATACGACGGGACTGATCAATATCAAAGATGCCTTTTTCTGTAAACACATCGCAAAATTCAGCTAGACCTCTTTTTCCAATAGTAGGGATCATCTTCTCAATAATTAAGTTTACATAATTTTCTGGATGTTCCTTATGTTTAGTAGGCACTACATGCGCTCCCATAAAGGTAGGAACGATTTCAATGGGATGAATGAGATTCAAGTCACGGATTGCTAAAAGCTGCTTGTACTCATGCTTCGGTTCAAGGCCATACCCTGATTTTCCTTCAACTGTGGTTGTGCCGTATTCGAGCATGCGGTCCAATGTGGCTTGTCCTTGGCGTACAAGAGTATTCCTGCTTGCTTTTCGAGTAGCTTTTACTGTGACATTTATGCCACCACCGGATTCAAGAATCTCCATGTAGGATTTGCCTTGGATTTTTTGAACAAATTCGCGTTCACGGCTACCCGCAAAAGCTAGATGAGCATGGGCATCGATTAAGCCTGGCAGGACGGTTCGGTTCTTGGCGTCGATAATACGAGGATGACTCCCTGGTTTGACTAAGCGCTTAATGTTCTTGGTAGAATCCACGGCAAGAATTTGGTTACCTCGAATGGCTACTGCTCCATTTTCAATAATTCCTAACTCTCTGAGATCGTGACCAAGTTTTGGGGTATGGCTGGCTCCCTTCAAGGTCAGGAGTTCGTTAGCATTCAGAATGATCAGATCGAGATCTAGGCGTTCCATTACTACATCTGAAGGAAGTTGGGCTTAATAAATCAACATCTTATCGACTTTTGCCAGTCTACTCGTGGCTAAGAGAACTAGCGTGCTTTGGATCAATTTCAGCGAGTTTTCGGTCAATTGCAACTTCAAGTAAATCATCCATCTTAAATCCTTCAAGGCGAAGATAGTAATTCGCTACATCGACGATAGCTTGAATGGGAACAAGACCACAAAACTCTGCACCAACAACGGGTACGCCATATCGGGCGGCTTCAATTTTAACAAGCTCGAATTGACGATAAAGAGGGGATTTTCGAAAATCTGTATTGGTGATTCCAATTTGGGTGATTCCTCTATCTTCCCAAAGACAGCCCATGGCTTTGATTCGGACCAGCCCACCTTTCTTTTTATGTATCGCTTTTGCAACCGCTTTTGCTATACGTAAATCAGTTGTTCCCAAATTAATGTTAAGGCCAACCATTACTTCTCGGGCACCTGTCATTGTGGCTCCAGCGGTTGGATGTGGTTTATTTGGTCCAAAAGCAGGTTGACGTTCAGGATCTTGCATGTTCTTTTCTAGTGCTTCCCATTCCCCTTTTCGAATCCAGTCAACATCACCTTTATCCGGAGTTTCAGCCGCCTCTCCATACAAATAGACCGGTACTTGGTTTTCTTCTGCGAACGCTTTTCCAAATTCCTTCGCCAACTGAATACATTCTCCGATTGTGATATTTCGTATAGGAACAAAAGGTGCAACATCCAATGCACCGATTCGCGGATGTTGTCCCTTATGTTTTCGCATATCAAGGCATTCCACGGCTACTCGTCCAGCGTTGAGTAATGCCGTTTTGCAGGCTTGTGGTTCACCAAAAAAGGTCACGACCAAGCGATTGTATGCGGTGTCGTGCTCATAATCGAGGAGGTGAACTCCTTTACTTTGACGAATCGCTTCAACGATGGCCTCGATTGCTTTCGAGTCATCGCCTACACTAAAATTGGGTACACATTCCACTATTTGTTTCAAGATATCCACCATGCCTAGTTGTTGAGGAAAGGGATTTTGATAACCTGTTCTTTGGCAAATTTAATTGCTTCTTGATATCCTGCGTCAACATGACGTGCAACGCCCATACCTGGGTCTGTTGTTAAGACACGTAAGAGTCTTTGCTCTGCTTCAGGAGTCCCATCTGCGACCGAGACTTGACCTGCTGAGATTGCATATGGAATTCCAACACCTCCTCCTTGGTGTAATGAAACCCATGTTGCCCCTGCGATTGCATTGATGAGTACATTGAGAACGGGCCAATCGGCGATTGCGTCACTTCCATCGCGCATACCTTCGGTTTCGCGGTTAGGAGACGCAACAGAACCTGCGTCGAGATGGTCGCGACCGATCACAATTGGCGCTTTAAGTTTCCCACTGGCAACTAGATCGTTAAGGGCTTTGCCAAACTTTGCACGTTCACCATATCCCAGCCAGCAAACACGGGCTGGAAGTCCTTCGAATTGGACTTTTTCGTGAGCTAGCTTGATCCATCGTTTCAATATATAGTTCTCAGGAAATAGTTCTAGAACCAAATCATCGGTACGGTAAATATCGTCAGGATCGCCGGATAAAGCGACCCATCGGAAAGGACCACGTCCTTCACAGAAAAGTGGACGCACATAGGCTTCAACGAAACCTGGGTATTTCCAGTGGTTTCTTTTTTCATCCCACGAAATAGTGTGTGTATGTTGTCGAAGATTATTCCCATAGTCAAACGCTATCGCTCCCCGCTCTTGAAGCTGTAATATTGCTTTGACGTGGTGAATCATCGATTCTTTTGAATGGCGAATATAGTCTTGGGGATCATTTTCACGTAACCGATCAGCTTCTTCGATACTGTAGCCTGCAGGATAATAACCTGTCAAGGGGTCATGGGCTGCAGTCTGATCGGTAACCACATCCACTTTGATACCTCTTTTGACAATTTCAGGGTGGGTCTCGGCAGTATTTCCGACAAGCGCAATAGATCGAGGCGTTTTCTTATTCAAAGCTTCTTCTGCTAATGCTAAAGCTTCATCAAGACTTTCGGTCTTCATCTCGCAATAGCCTGCGCGTATCCGTTTTTCGATAGAGGCTTCATCAACATCAACTGCGATGATCACACCTTCATTGAAGGTGACTGCTAAAGGTTGGGCTCCTCCCATTGCCCCCACGCCACCTGTAAGAGTGAGTTTCCCCTTTAGGGTTCCTCCAAAGTGTTGATCTGCAACTGCGGCAAAGGTCTCGAAGGTACCTTGAAGGATTCCTTGAGTGGCAATATAAATCCATGAACCTGCAGTCATTTGTCCGAACATTGTTAGGCCTTTCTTGTACAATTCATGGAAATTCTCTTCCGTGGCCCAAAATGGAACGATCAATGAATTGGCAATTAGAGCACGTGGGGCGTCTAGGTGGGTTTTAAAAACTGCTACAGGTTTTCCTGATTGAATTAGCATCGTTTCATTAGGTTCTAATTTAAGCAGAGTTTCCACAATCTTATCAAAACACTCCCAGGTTCTGGCGGCTTGACCGGTGCCGCCATACACTATGAGATTTTCCCAGTCTTTTGCAACATCGGGATCCAGATTGTTTTGTAGCATTCGAAGAATGGCTTCGATCTGCCAGTTCTTACAATGTAACTGCGTTCCACGATAGGCTCGAATCGGTTCGCGCTTCATAGAGATTCAACCTAAATCTTATTTGCAAGTGAGCTTTGTTCAGGGAGTCTTTAAGTGATTTTCTGTCTCTTTGGGGTATTAATTTCCGAATTCAAATTATAGGTCTAGACCTTCCAAAATACTATGAAACGCTAGAAAGTTTGAAAATTTACTTCATGGCTAGTAGATGCTCGAATCAGTGATTATTTATTGATACCCCGTAAACATAATTTACTTATACAGAGCTGATTTCTATGGCAAATACTCGAAAAGTATCCATATCCCGGTGTGAACAAGATAGCTGTTCGCAAATGCAGGATTCAGTTGTCCGTGAAATGAGTTTACGGATATTATTGATTGATTCTCTTGGTGAGGAAGATTTTGCTATTATCCACACATTACCTGATGAACCTCGTGCATTGATTATTGGATTACTCTTCACCTCACGGCTCATTTCTCAGCCTTCTGACGTATTACAAGTAATCGTGAAGAATCGTTTAGCCAAAGTGCGTCTAGCCGATGCCTGCGACCTTCATACTAAAGTCACCGATTTAAAGCCTACAGCTCGATTAGTATCCGGTATATGTGGACCAGAAGAAAGTGCGATTGGGGTTTGGCGAGCTTGTGACCTTCCTGCGGTTAAGACATCTTATTTCATACCTCCGGCGATTATTCGAAAAGCGATTCTACGCCTAGGCGAAGCGATGCAACTGTATCAAACTACAGGTGGAACCCATGGTGCGGCTTTAGCTGATCAGGATGGGCACTTAATGGTCCATGCTGAGGATATTGGGCGTCATAATGCGGTGGATCGTGTTATTGGAAAAGGGCTTGAACGGAAAATTGATCTTTCTACATCCTTTCTTGTATCCTCTGGTCGATTGACATCAGATTTAGTTCTTAAAGTGGCTGTAGCTCAAATTCCTATTTTGGCTTCAATTAGCGCAGCTGTTGATTCAGGGATTGAATTGGCTGATGCTGCAGGCATAACGTTGATCGGGTTTGTAAGAGGTACACGTATGAATGTTTACACACATCCTAGTCGACTAACAACCATTACAGGCTAGCGCACAAAGAGTTTTGGATCAAAACGATCATGTTCACCAATTTGGTCCATACATTCATCACAAAGTGCAACTGGATCTGCAGAAATCCCATAGCTTTGGAAGAATCGGGTAATATTAGTGATATCTCGTAACAGAATTGAACGACCTTTTTTCAGAGTCTGATGTCGCCCAGGTCTCGATGCGAAGTCAATTGCTTGGGGGAAGTCAATTATCCATGGCTCTTGATTTAAGAAGAGGATATTATATCCTGATAAATCGCCGTGGATGATGAATACGCGATAAAGGGTAAAGATACTTTCGATGATTTCACCAAAGATTCGTTGTGGATGCTCAACTGTTGCATCCTTCAGGAGTGGTGCAGCAATTCCATTGTCTCCTAAGAAGCGAGCTGTAAACATGTTATCAATATGTCGGGCGGGAGTTGGAACCTTGACGCCTGCGCGAAAGGCTCGGTCTAAAATCCAGAATTCACGGGCTGCCCAGTAACTCATGATGTCCTTTGAGAAACCAGTTTTTCCGCCCCCCATTTTTTTTCGTTTTCCACCCTTAGCATGTGGCGTGGCATAAAATCGGTAGGCTTTCAAGGCAAGGGGGAAGTCGTGCCAGAATGCATAAAAAACAGTTGCCTCTTTTCCGGCGCTAATTGTTCCACTAACATCGGTCGCTAGCTGAGTGGCAATAGCTTCCGCTCGGACCGAGGATAAAGTAATTTCTGGTAGATCTTCCAATCGTCCTCGTTGGCCATCAATTTTACTCATTTGACGGTGCGCTAGGCTGCGCGTACTGATATATGGTGCTGGGTCATTGGGCACTTTTTTTCTAACTCTTTCTCTTGTTTTGATTCGCCTTGCCGCTATCATCACGAACAACAGAAATACCGGCTTGAAACGCCCGATTCTCTATGTTGTTAAAACGATAGGGTTGGCCAATGATTTTCCCAAAAAACGGGTTATACTAGAGCCTATCTTTGGAGGCTGCAATTACACCTACACTAAAGATAGAATGTTTCCAATGCGAAAAATATACTAAGATTGGCATAATGCAATACACCTCCAATACAATCGAATCGATTATCTGCGCATTCTACCATCCAATATTTAGGTATTACGATTCTCGCCAAAGTTTGCAATACCTGCACAGCTTGACAATCTCCTTATAAAGAATCTTGGAGAACACTAGATATTGGTGCTTCCAATGGATCGGAGTCTACTCGCCGTCCTTACTGGAACAATAACCATGATTTTGTTCACTCTTCTTGCAGGGATCATTCTCATTGACTTATCCATTCGAACATGGTTAATCCCGGTGGGATTCATCATGGCTTGTCTAATTATCGGAGGAGTAGGACGCCTTCGTGTCCTGCATCTCGTACTAATTTCCTTTATTCTTTACATGGGTCTGATGGCGTTTCTCGCACTCAGTGCCACACTTATTGGTGGTATTCAGTTTCATCCTCTGTACTTGGATGCAATTATCTTGGCTTGGAACGATTTTCAATTATTTGTAAATTCGTTCGTACCCTTTATGCCGATTCTTTCGAATTATGCGGCAAGTCTCCGCGAGTTAGCGGGCGGAACATCTATCTTGGCAATTTTTCTTGAATTTCTCGTTGGGTCATTGTTCATTGGCATCATTGGACTGCTTATTACTGGAGTTAGTGGGTATGTAACCCGTCGATCGGATCTGTATGTGGTTACTGCTCCCGAACCTGCTGATCAGGTTCCACCTCTTGCTGAACCCACTGCTGAAACATCAATTGGAGCTGAACTTGCACCTGCTTTTCCAGACGTAGAAAGCGCTGCAGGACATCCTTCTCAAGTGATGCCGGAAGCACCAACACCTCCTATTCCGACTCCACATCCCATCGAAGAGGCTCCTTCTCCTCCTCTTCCATCTAAAGAGGGTTCACCTAGTGCTCAAGCAATTGCCTCATTAAAAGGAAAAGTAACTAAACACCTAAAGGGGACGGGACAACAAGTTCCGGCAGGGCAGTCGCGCTGTCCTCATTGTAATGCTACTATTATACGGGGCTCACAGTTTTGTAATGCGTGTGGAAAAGCAATCTAAGAAATCATCGATCTGATTCTCATTGAACTTATTAGTGCTTGGCAGTTTTGGCGAAAAAATCGGATAAATTAATAACATTTTTATAGTAGAAAGAAGTGTCAAACGCTACTCGGAACCTTAAAAAAGTTTCGTCACTTTGCGCGAGGTTACTCCTCGATTTCATATGCCATCTCTCGCTCTCTCAATTCCCATGGATTCTTTTCATGAGTTTCGAAGAGTTTCCGTCTGTTTCAAATCCCTGTCGGAGTTCCTCCCAAAGGATGTTCATTCGTATATTAGGAGAGACTATATCTCCGCGCAACATCAAAATCATTGGTAGAAAATAAATGGCAAATCCTATTCATAATGATTCATTTGCTCGCTCCCAGCGTCAACGGGAGCAATCTGACGCCGCAGCAGTCCACTGTAGTGACTGTGGGACCTCCGACGTGATTCGTGATCCTGTCCGTGGTGAAGTTATCTGCACAAGTTGTGGACTGGTGCTAGATTCTCATATGGTAGACCATGGACCTGAATGGCGGGCATTTACAAGCGAAGAACGTGATGCGCGAGCCCGTACCGGTGCCCCGATTGATTACACACGTCATGATAAAGGTTTAAGCACCACCATCGATTGGCGAGATCGTGATGCCAATGGTCGAAAGCTTGCTCCAGGTCTGCGAGCACAAATCTATCGGCTTCGTAAATGGCAAATCCGTACTCGTGTTCATTCCAGTATTGATCGAAATCTTGCTCGAGCAATGAGTGAACTCGATCGAATCACTAGTCAACTCAGTGTTCCTCGGCCTGTAAAAGAGGCTTCAGCGATTCTATATCGACGAACTGTTGAACGCCATTTAATTCGTGGACGAAGCATTGAAGCGATGATTGCGGCGTGCGTTTATGCCGGCTGTAGACTTCGACAAGTTCCTCGCACCCTCGATGAGATTGCTCATCATAGTCGGATTAACCGAAAAGAACTGGGTCGCTGCTATCGGCTTCTTCTTCGAAAGCTCGATATGCGGGTACCCATTTCACAACCAACCGACTTTGTTCCTCGATTTGCGCAAGCTCTAGATCTAACAAGTCGAGTCCAACGTCGAGCCATTGACATTCTCGATAAAGCTAAAGCCCAAGGAATAACTGCGGGCAAAGACCCCACAGGTCTGGCTGCAGCGACACTTTATATTGCTTCAATCCAAGAAGGTGAAAGGCGAACTCAACGCGAAATTGCAGCCGTTGCTCGTGTAACCGAAGTCACCGTTCGTAATCGTTACAAGGAAATGGTTCGCGTTCTTGAACTGCTAGTAGAAATTTAATCAAAAATCGAAGCTATCTAGTGGCTTCTTGTTCCTCGTTGGGTTAATCCGATAAAAAAGCGAACATTTAAATACTTGTTCAACTAAAAAATAAATGGGAAAGTTTATAAGGTTATCGTTGAGTCACGCGGCGACATTTACCTTATCTTGCTAGATAATCTACCAAACCAGGTTCTCTTTTGAACCTCTTGGTCGCCTTGAAACACTTTGACGTGATATGCAAAGCACCGTATGCATCCTAAACTTCCCTAACCATATATTAGGAGAAGAATGTACAATGGAAGAAAATTCCTCAATTCATGAAAAACATCGGCAATTCCAAGATTCGCAGGAACACCGTCCATGCCCTGACTGCGGTGAAAGAGATGCGATTCGAGATGAGAGCCGAGGGGAAGTCACGTGCGCGAACTGTGGGCTTGTGCTAGATAAGAATACCATTGATTCTGGTCCTGAATGGCGTGCCTTCACCGTTGAAGAACGTGATAAGCGAGCACGAACGGGAAGTCCCATTAATTATGCCCTACAAGATCATGATCTAAGCACCATGATTGACTGGCGAAATCGTGATGCCGCTGGTCGTCAAATCACCTCCAATCGACGTGCAGAAATTTATCGACTCCGAAAATGGCAGCGTCGATCACGTGTTCACTCAAGCATTGAACGCAACCTTGCCAGTGCAATGAGTGAACTAGATCGACTCAGCAGTCAACTTGGCATATCCCAGACTGTAAAAGAAACAGCTGCTGTCCTGTATCGACGGGCACTTGAACGCCGACTCATCCGAGGTCGCAGTATTGATGCAATGATTGCCGCAGCCATGTATGCAGGTTGTCGGCTTCGAGAAGCGCCCTGTACTCTTGATGAAATCGCCTACCACAGTCGGATTAACCGGAAAGAACTCGGTCGCTGCTATCGGTTACTCCTTCGTCGACTTGACGTCCGAATGCCTATTTCTCATCCAAGTAACTTCATTCCGCGATTCGCTGAAAGTCTTGGGTTAAGTAGTCGCGTCCAACGAAGAGCCATAAAAATCCTCGAAGATGCGCGCTTGAAAGGCATTACTGCCGGAAAAGATCCCACTGGTCTTGCCGCATCTGCACTATATATTTCAGCAATTATGGAGGGCGAACGACGAACGCAACGCGAAATTGCGGAGGTCGCTCGCGTCACAGAAGTTACCGTGCGTAATCGTTATAAAGAACTCGTCCGCGAACTCAAACTCGCTGTAGAATTTTAGTCATCGCGAGTACGAGCTAGACTAAAATAACGGCGTAGCAAAGGAGTTAGCGGAGGCCACGCTTTTTTGTCTTATCAAGTTATTTTTGAAAAACTCTCTCGCAAAGATCTGCTAAAAATCATTGATATGTATGCCAAGAATTGGCTCGCTATCGATGGTACATGGTTTCTAGCGGCTGAGCAAAAATTTGATATCGAAACGGCAATTGAACTAGATGCTGAATCGTGGCGGCGGTTTTCACCTATTGAAGCTAAGCGAATCATGAAGGAAATGGCAATTCCAAATAATTCTGGTTTGATGGGATTGAAAAAAGCTTTACAATATCGAGTCTATGCTCGGTTGAATAAACAATCAATTGAAGACATCGACGAGACTCGATTTGTTTTCCGTATGGAGCAATGTCGTGTCCAAGATGCTCGAAAACGGAAAGGATTGGCTGATTTTCCCTGTAAATCAGTGGGTCTTGTTGAGTATTCCGAATTCGCCAAAACCATTGATCCTCGAATTGTGACACGCTGTCTTGGCTGTCCACCCGACCCACACCCTGATGAATGGTGGTGTGCTTGGGAATTTTTATTGAGAGAATGAGAATCTGTTACAGTGTCCACTAAACTAATACTGCAGAACCTCATAGAGGGTCAAGTAATCTTGGTTAGAATTACCAAATAGGTAATCAACCTATTTTATTCCAAGACGCTTTGTGAATTTTACGAGGATGAAAATGACAAATGCTACGATAATAAAGGTAATTAGCTCACTGATAAAGAGGGCTGGATTGAAAAATAGTGGATATGCACTTGGATTCAGTGTCACCTGATCTGGCGAAAGTAAACCTATAGATAATAAGGTGATGTTGATAATTGGTGTGATCCAGGCTGTAACTAAGGATTGTACCAGTCTGCCAAGATACAGGCCCATTATGAAGGCTACAGCCAGACCCATGACTTTGTATTGATCTAGAAATTCTTTGAATTCTTGCCAAAGGTTTTTCTTTTCCGGCGGAGGTGGAGGAGGTGGGACCAGGGCTTTTCTAATTTGCTTTAGTTCTTCTATCATTTGTTGGTTTGTTGACAATTCCATCACTTCCATGTGGTTGGTAGTCCTTCCCTTTTGGTTCTGACTAAAAGTGTATGGGTGTTACTTGAACCAGATTGATGACATGTATTGTGCTTGATTTGGGGGTAAAGATTATACGTTTAGAGACTTCACTACTCATCGCGACGTGTTATCTGGTTGATGGAAATGAAGTTAACTACTCCTCTGATTCTTGTGAATCTTAAAACCTATAAAGAAAGTTTGGGAAAAAATGCTCTAAAATTAGCAAAAATCGCGGAGGAGGTTACTAGCGAAGTTGGAGTATGTATTGCGCTGGTTCCGCAATTTACTGATCTTCAACGAGTTGCTTCCTCATCTGATGTTCCCGTATTTGCTCAACATGTGGATCCAGTGACTCCTGGTCGTGGCACAGGAGCAATTCTAGCTGAAGCAGTTCTAGAAGCGGGTGCAATTGGAACATTATTAAATCACAGCGAAAGACAATTGAAACTAGCGGATTTAGAGGCAGCATTAGGTCGTGCTAAAGAGGTTGGTCTAAAAGTCTGTGTATGTAGCAACAATCAAGCTGTTAGCGGAGCCGCTGCTGCTTTAGATCCTGATTTCATTGCAGTCGAACCTCCAGAATTGATTGGAACTGGGATTCCTGTAAGTCAAACCCAACCTGAGGTTGTCACCGCCACGGTAAAAACAATACATGAAATCAATCCTAACGTCATTCCACTATGTGGTGCCGGTATATCAACTGGAGAAGATGTTGCTGCGGCTCTGAAGTTAGGGACTCATGGCGTTTTACTAGCTAGTGGTGTAACCAAGGCTAAGAATCCCAAGAAGGTCCTTATGGATATGGCTACCCATGCAAAATAAGTGAGATATCATTCGCTATCTTTCGAAGACACCGAGCGTTGGCGCTCATCGATTTCTGCATATAGTTTAAGTTTTTGGTGTCGATGATTCTTCAATGCAATTTTTATGTCCTGAATAAGGGCGGTCATTTCCGTATCGCTTAATTTGATGGTTTGCGCATTCCCATCACCATCAGCCACACGAACGAAAAATCCTCCTTCCTTTACAAAGCGATCCTTTTTCGTTTCTGGTGGGAAACCATCTACGGTAAGTATTGATGAGATTTTTTGTTCGAAGAAGTGGACAATTTCAGTTACTTTCGTCATAGCTAGTCACCATTGGCTATTGCGATAAGAGCTGATATAAAGCACCTCCTTTTGCGTGATTCTACGTTTTTCTATTCTTCGGCATCATTTCCTGAATTTGCTTCGGTATGCTTTTATGGCTTCTAATGCCTTCCAACTATGCAACAACACATTCAAAGTCTGGTTGGAGTGAAAAACAATGCGCTGGTTTAAACGAAGAAAACAGGATGAAATTGAAAAATCGCCTGAAGAACCCAAAGAGGAAGATTTGACGCCTGACATCAAAACTCCTCTTCCACCTGAGAAGTCAACATTACCGGAAAGTACGCTAGTTTCGTTGACTGATCCGGTTAATGCTTTTATTCAGCGGCTCGGAGACCTTTTAGCCACTCCTGACATTAGTGCAAAAACGAAGGCATTGAATGATACTCGGCTACAGCTTATTGTTGGAGGTGAACCGGTTCTTCTAAAGAAGGAAGGTGTTCAACCTATGGGATTATCACTGGAAAGGAGTGTCCAATCGGATGTCTTCATTCGAATATCTGACGAAGCTGCCGGAGTTTTAGCCATGACTTCAACCCTAGCCGATTTTAAGAAGGTTTACAAAAAAATTGTTGGTGCCACAGGTGTGGCTTCATTTGTAACAATTAAATTCCACACGCCTTTAGACGTTCTCCGTGCAAAAGGGTACTTCAGCGTCGAACTCCTTCGGATTCTTATCGATGCCTAGATTCTTTGAGTTAGCCAACTAGTAATAGTAAAAAAATCAAATCGATCTAAACGAGGATCGGCAGCAGTTGCAAGTCATACGGCGGCTTTGGCTGGTGATGCCCGGCTTTATGATTCTGCTTTTCATCAGACCGGAATAATCATTGCTACCGACTTCGAAGATGGATTTGAAATGACAGAGACCTTGGCTGATCAACCAATTACTAAAGGTAATTGCATACTCATCGTGGCGGACATTTGGTGGCACTGGTGTGGTGACCGTGGATACCTGTAGGGAACTTGGCTTGTCCGTCCCTTAACCTCCTGAAGACACGAAAAGGCTTCTATGCGAGGCGTTTCCGGCCATTGCAGTGTAGATAATCCTATTGACCTCACAGATGAAATAGATGCGAAAAGGTATCAAATTGCTCTAGATGCACTTTTAGGATTAGATCATAATGATGCAGCCATTGTAGTTGTAATGATACAAATAGCTTTACTAGATCTCGATATTGTAGATCGACTTGTTGCGATTATTCGTAAATATAACAAACCACTCGTAGCTTGTACGGCTGGTGGACGGTACACTATGAAAGGTGGAGAACTTCTTGAAAATGTGGGATTTCCTGCCCTTCCTACTCCTGCGAGAGCCGTAAAAGCCATATGCGCACTTGTTAAATTTGGTGAAATCAAACGCAAAGTTGAAAAAAAGACTAACCTTACAAAATTGGACTCTTTGTGGTTAGAACCAACTATCTCTTTTTATGGTGTGTTGGTCTGCTCCCCGATCCGATTCTTCGACATCCTTCCACCATTTTTTACTTGTTCCCTTTTTTGCACGTTTTTCCCAGTTTTTCGTCTTTGGGTGCTCATCAATAGTTTTCAATAATTCTTCGATTTTAGCAACTACAGTATTACTTTCATTTTTTTCAATGAGTTCTTCTGCACAATATTTCTTACAGAACTCCAATGCCTTTCTTAAATTCGCCGTTGCATCATACCAAAATCCCCAATCATCGGACAGGACTTCGGCTATGTAGATTTCATTGATTGTTTTTGGATCCTTATCTGTTGTCCCCACTTCATGACCAGCAAATAATGTGATGAGGTCTTTGATATCTTTTTCATTAATATCATGAATTTGAGTCTTTTCTAAAACAAGATCTGCTAAGGTTATTGTGGGTTTATCAAGACTCAATCGATGAAAGTCATTTTTATGTGCGAATTGAATTTTATGGCTGAAGTCTAAACAGTCTAAAAAAACATCTACATGATATGGCTTTTGAGGATGATGGTAAATGTAGCGGTCTTTCGCTGCAAGTAATGCATACCGATCAACTTCGAATCCTAATTCTTTCTCAAAGAAATTCTCGATTTTTCGTCTTTGAGACTTTGGACCAATTAAGTCAATATCCGTGAAGCTCATCTTTCCTTCTCCAAGCCTATCTAGTGTATGATGTAAACCAATTTTATTTGGCGTTTGCATTCTGATAGCTAAAGCTCCTAAAATGCGAATTGTAACGCCGTATTCCTCGGCTTGATCGACGATGTGGATGGCTTCTTTCAGAAATTCTTTATCAGACATCGGGGCTTTTGGAGATTCATTCATCGAAATATATCATCCTCATATTTTTGGTACAAATGTTTTTACTATGTTTTATATCCTAATGTTTATCTAATTCTGCGAGCCTGTTAAAGATTGGAGATAATTGTTTATAGGCTTCTTTATAGATGGGAAAGAGTTGTGAATATATGTAATATGCATCCTGTTTACATTGTATTTGGGTTTTGATTGGAATTACTTCTAACAGTGATTCGAAATCTGGGAACACATCTAATGCAACAGCTGCAGTTAAGGATGCTCCGATTGAACCCGCGTTTAGGGGTTCCTTTACAATTCGTATTTTTCGACCAGTAACATTTGATATAATCTGCATCCATAGTTTACTTGCTGCTCCTCCACCAACGCCAGAAATATCTTGAATGTGGAAGGGAGCGGTTTCCTCGACTGAATCAAGGATCCATCTGATGTTAAAAGCAACTCCCTCAAGAATCGCACGAATTAAATGACCGGCTGTATGGCCAAGCTTAAGTCCCAAATAGGTTCCTCGAGCATTATGGTCGTTAAGGGGAGAACGCTCTCCTGACATCCACGGCGTAAATAATAATTGATCAGAGCCAGGAGGCACTTTGGTTGCCCATTTATCCATGGTCGAATATGAAAGCGCTTCGGGATTAGGTAAATTAAGGGTTCTTCTCAACATGTCTCGTAGCCAGCGTAACGCGGCTCCTCCTGTTTCCATTTCACCCATGAGAATTTTCTTTTTAGGATCTCCCGAGCACATAGTGAGGTATCGTTTTTGTGGATCTATTATGACTTCTTTTGTTGTTACTCCTATCCACGTAGCTGTTCCAATGCAAACATGACTATCCCCCTCCTTGACGGATCCTGACCCAATAGCCGCAACCGCAACATCGCCTCCTGTTGCAATTACAGGAGTTCCCGTAGGCACACCAACTTCTTTGGCTGCTTTTTGAGTAACCTCGCCTATTATTTCCGTGGAGGGATAGGCGTCAGGAAGTTTCTCAGGTGAAATCCCTGTGATTTCACACACTCGTTCAGACCATTTATGCTTGTTTATATTAAACAGTCCATAAAGTGAAGCATTGCTCCAATCTGTCACAAAATTTCCTGTAAGTTTCAATTCGAGATAATCTTTACAATCCATGAATTTGTGAGTTTTAGCATAAATTTGGGGCTCATTTTCTTTTATCCATAGGATTCGACTGACAATGTCTTTTACAGAAGGAGCCATTCCAAGAACTGGGTAAATCTCATCCACAAATTGTTGAAGCCAATCGCCTTCTTTAGTAGCACGTAAATCAAGCCAATTAATTGAATTACGTAAAGGTTTTCCTTTTTGGTCGACAGGCATGATAGTTATCATTTGAGCAGACGGAGCCAATGCTAGAATTTCATCTGGAGATTTTGCTTTCTTTGCCACTGCCTGTGTAGTTTCACAAAATGCTCTCCACCAATCTTTTGGATCTTGCTCCACCCAATGTGCTTTCGGATAAAGGAGAGGATATTCTCTGTATTCTGAAGCCAGTACGTTACCTTTCAGATCTGTTAAAACAGCCTTATCACCACTGGTTCCAAAATCATGCGCTATTATGTAACCATCTTTTTCACTCATAATTGCTACTCCCTTTGAAGGAAACGAGTATCTTATGATTTGAGAATTTTCTTTATCGCTTCAATAAATCGTTGGTTATTCGCTTCTGAACTAACGGTAACGCGGAAATAAGCGCCTCCAAGTCGGTGACTGGACATATCCCTTGCAAAAATTCCCATCCCTAATAATTTTTCAATTATCTCTTGAGTTTCATGCCCTGTATCACCAGCATTAATTAGCACAAAATTCCCACTGGATGGGAACGTAGTTATCCCAGGAATTTTGTCTAGCTCTCTTCGAATGTAATTCACGCCTTGGTTATTTGCTTGAACCCGCTCACGGAGATAATTAGGATCATCAAAGGCTGCTTCTACTCCCCGTTGTATTGGCATTGAAATGTGAAAGGGTTGTCTTACCCGATTGAAATACTCTATCACGTTTTCATCAGCCATCAGATAGCCAATTCGTAAACCAGCCAGACCCCATGCCTTTGATAATGTTCGAATGAAAACAACATTTCGGTACGAAGCAATAAGATCCGTCATATTTTGATTGATAAACTCTGCATAAGCTTCATCAACAGCAATAATTACATTATTTTTTGCTAATTTCTTAATATCTCTTTTTTCACAATAATTACCTGTAGGGTTATTAGGCGTACAAACAAACACAATTTTTGTTTTCCTAGTAATATTTCTCTCCATCTCTTCAAAAGGATAATCGAAATTCGGAGGATCCATTTTAACGGAGATAAGCTTAGCACCATGAAGATTTGCGAACTTTTCATAAGCAGAAAACGTAGGTGAATGAATTATTACTTCTTGGCCCGGTTCAACAAATGTCCGAATTAAAACATCAATAACCTCCATGGAACCTGAACAAACAGCGATATTTTCAGGTTTCATCTTCACATGCTGAGCAAACCGTTCGCAAAGTCCTGAAGGAGGGGCCGGATAAAGATTCGTTTCTTCTATCTCTTGAATCATAGCCTCAATAACCGCCTTTGAAGGCTGAATTGGGTTTTCATTGGACATCATACGGAGCAGATCTCTGTTAGACCATGCTCGTATGAAATGACTAACATTATAACCAGTTGAGTTTTTCACACACTCACGAACTAGATACGATGGGTCAAACACAGTGAGCACCTACTTGTTTCCTAGGCGTAATTATCTTTTTGAGTTTACGTATAATCAAGCTTCTGGATGTTCGTGTCGATTTGTGTAATTAATACTAGTGGTTGTCGACAGTACAATTAGAAGTGTGTTGAATATTGGCTAAAAAAAGAAAGGGGGGGGAGGGATTCAACCCGATTACTCAGGTGGAATCTCCGCCTGTGCCATACTGATTGTAATGCCCTTAGCCTTGTGGTAGAAGTAACTGATATAGTAGATAATGGGTGCGATAATGAAGGTCACAACGACTGCTAGCATAAATGACCAGTCAATTGCACCTGCTACCGCAGGAGATACGGAAGCATATCCAATGAAAACTGAGATTGGAATCGAAATCAATGAGAATAACGAGATCAGTGGAATACCTGCAATTTTCTTCTTAGCAAAGTCTGGAGCAAGTTCGAAGATATCCTTTCTACGCCATGGAAAGATAATTCCTGCGATGCCCACAATGACCATCGCAATCCACCAGGCAAGAATGCTGTAGGTGAAGTAATCGAGTGCTGTGGTGTAGATGTAGAGTATATTCATTATCATAGTGATGATGAATGTCACTAGAATAGCAACCCATGGTGCCCTGAATCGCTTGTCTACCAGTGAAAGAGAACTGGGAAGTACTCGGTCAAAGGACCAAGCGAAAATGTTACGGACACTTGAAATGAATAGACCAAGTGCAGCCCCAAAACAGCCAAAAGCGAAACAAACCGTCAGAAACGGCGGAATAAAGGGAATCGTTGTGGCAAACATTGATAGAATGTTCCCTAACGGTTCTATTGGGAATAGGTTCCACCAAAGAGGATCTCCAGCTACGTCTAGATAGGCTATGCTATTGATCACAACAGGACCAAAGGAATAGTTATAGACCGCATATAGGCCAAAGGCAGTGAAACCGAAGATGAAGAGTGCGCCAATAATGGCGATAATATGCGACCGCGTTACTCCCTTGATTTCTCCAGCAATATAAGCAGAGTTTGTATATCCAAGGAAGTTTAACGTTGTATATGTTGTCGCCATAAATGTCACTCCAATTCCAACCGGTAACGCTGCCGAGACGACCCAGCCTGCCGCTGAAGCTGTAGACACTATGCTTGAGAACGACAAGACCCCTCCAGTTAATAGCTGCATACGGGCATCAATTAGGGGGGCTCCAGCAATCATTACGCCAGACCATACCATTAGACCTATGTAGCCCATGATAATGGCTAGCCATTCTGCTCGGAATTCCCACTTGGATCCAAGGAAGGAGAGGACGGCCATAAAGATGATTATCACTGTGCCTATCGCTAGTTTTACCTCGTTTATGTTCAAAACGTTGAAAATAGCTAATCCTGTTGGATCGCCTGTCATCGTTCCCCAGGTAAGCCAGATGGGTGAAATGCCCCATTCAACAATCCATGATGCGAAGGGTCCTGCCCACGAAAGAAGGATCAAGGTGAGATACCAGTTTACTGCAAATCCAACGGCGGGATGGATGACTCGACTTACCCAGACATAATCGCCACCTGATCGAGGCATCGCGACGCTAAACATAACGTACATGATGGCGTTCGGGATCATGAAAGCGATAGCAATAAGCGATGAAAGAGGCATCCATGCTCCTGGTCCATGAAGACCCACTGACCACATCTGATAAACCCAAGGCCAAAAGATACCTGGAATCAGAATGCACATAACTAGAGCGTCCCAAGCACTGACATTGCGAACAAGACCGGAAGCTTTTCGAACGAAGATTTCTTCTCCCATTGTTCATTCAACTCATGAATGATTTTTTTATGGGTGTTGTCTGGTTTCTAACAGTATACCAAACGCCACTCCTTCGTACCCACTTTGTATAAAACCGTTACTCAAAAAAAAGAAATTGCAAGATATTCAGGGAGTTCTTAATCTTTTAGTGTTACAATGGATATATACAAATGGTATTTTTTTATTTTAATAATTTTTAGTATTTTTTTTATATAATTCACTTGAATGTTTTATAAAAATAAATTGTCATTAAATATTATAGACGGTTCCGATTATTATTTGATTAAATTTTTCAACAGGTGGTTTTAAATAAGAAACTTCAATAAACGATTGGTACTAAATTTTGAGCAAGTTATTTTTACTCATAAGATCGCTATGACAGATTATTAGCATTCTAGTTGGAATTTTTCGATGGATTAGAAGGGTGAACCTGGTGACAGTTGAGAATAATGCTCATCGTATGCAATTACCTGGACATGTTGTTATTGGACCGAATGTGGTTGATCTGTTGGGGGAAGTTGTGCATCAGGTTGTAGAGACGAGACATGTAATTCTGGTTACAGATAAGGATGTGTTTCGCATTGTGGGCAAACGGGCTTTAAACGCCTTAACAGAGGATAAATTTGATGTTGAGATTCTAATGATTAAGGGGGCAACATCCAATGCCGTTGAAGAAGCCCAAGAAATTATTCAAAAACACAAGGCAGGGCTTATTGTTGGGTGTGGTGGAGGTTCAGTTATTGATACGGCAAAGTTAAGTTCTGCTCGTGAAAATCGGCCTTTCATTAGTGTACCCACGATAGCATCTCATGATGGACTTTCAAGTCCTCGAGCATCCATTAAAGAAAAGGGGAAATCTGTTTCTATACAGGGTCATTCGCCGATAGCTATTGTAGCTGATACAAAGGTTGTAGCTGAGGCTCCGTTCCGTTTTACTTCAGCTGGTTGTGGTGATTTAATTGCCAACATCACTGCTGTACGTGATTGGAGGCTTGCTAATACTTTGGGTTATGAATATTATGGAGACTATGCGGCTTCTCTTTCGCTTATGTCCGCTAGGATTATTATCAATAATTCTCAAATGATAAAACCCAATGATGTGCAAAGTGCACGACTTGTTCTTGAAGCCCTTATTGCCAGTGGTATTGCAATGGGAATCGCCGGCTCAAGTAGGCCTTCAAGTGGTGCTGAACATAAGTTCAGTCATGCACTTGATCAACTCGCACCCGAGCCTGCTCTGCATGGAGAACAATCTGGCTTGGGAACGATTATGATGGCATATCTTCATGGAATTAACTGGCAGGAAATTCGTGATGCGTTATCAGCTGTTCGTGCTCCAACCACAGCAAAACAGCTCGGCATTGAGTCAAAATATGTTATCAAAGCTCTTGAAATAGCGCATAAAATCAATCCACAACGGTATACTATTCTAGGAGAAAATGGTCTCACTGAAGAGGCGGCTATCCGACTTGCCCGAAACACAGGAGTTATTGAATGAACTCTTTAGCCTTTCTCAAATGTTTACGGATTCGAAAATCTTTTAATCAACAGAGTCAGCTATCGCTCCAAGATTCTCTTGTTGCTCATCGAATTCCGATCTAAAGCTGAGAATTCTAGTGGTGATTTATGTAAATGAAAACGCGTATTTTTTTCACGACAGATATTCATGGTTCAGAACGTTGTTGGAGGAAATTCGTTAACGCAGGACCTTTTTACAAAGCCAATGTGGTGATTATGGGTGGAGATATCACTGGTAAGGCAATCATTCCGATTAAACAAGATGGTGATCAATATTCGACAACGTTCATGAATAAGACATACGAGATTAGTTCGCAAGAAGAGTATGAACAACTTCTTCAAACTATTAGAAATAGTGGGTATTATCCATATGTCGCATCTACGAATGAAATCCAGAAATTACACGAGAATAAAGCCGCGGTTGATAAACTATTCAGTAAAGTAATGCAAAATGAACTAGACCGATGGCTGAGGTTGGCAGAGGAAAGACTTGGTGAATCAGAAATTAAGATGTTTGTATGTCCAGGTAATGATGATCGACTTGATATTGACGCCACATTAAACTCTTCTGACTACGTGGTGAATCCTGATGGGAAAGTTGTGATGATTGACAACGAACACGAAATGATCTCTATTGGGCATGGAAATGTGACGCCTTGGGAATGTCCACGAGACCTTCCAGAAGATAAATTAGAGGAACTCATTGAAGCATTGACCTCCCAGTTGAAGAATCCTGAGTTATCAATCTTTAATATGCATGTTCCTCCATTTGATTCAACTTTAGACCTCTGTCCTGTATTGAAAGAAACGATCAAAGGAGAACTTCAGGTGCAAACTAAAGGAGGTCGAATTGAAGATCATCCCGTGGGGAGTAAAGCCGTTCGGGCGGCAATAGAAAAATATCATCCTTTGCTTAGTTTGCATGGACATATCCATGAATCAAGAGGGTTTCAAAAAATCGGGAAAACATTGGCTATCAATCCTGGTAGTGAATATCTTGAAGGAGTCCTTCGCGGCGCTATCATTGATATTGAAGGAAGAAAGGTCAAAGATTTCATGTTAACTCAAGGATAGTCGCTCATTCTATTGAACCAATTCTTCTCCGAATAATGCATTTGCCGCTATCTCTTCCAATTCTCATCGGCACTAAACAGTGTCCAAGGATAGGGTGTAATATTACGAGTATATGGTTCCTGCCATCCATATTCTGGGTGTTTTGAAAAAAACTCCTTTGAATCAAAATGAATGTTACACGCAGGACCCCAGTGTGCCCACCATGAGCCATTTTCATTTAAGGTGCTCGTAACAACTTTCGCATCCGTTGCCCCAAATGGTTCAAAAGGACCACATTTCCATTCTTTCAATCCCCTTTCATCAAATTCTGTATGACCACAAATAGTATTCGCCGAAGGTTGGTCCTTATCTAAGGATACATCATAGTGGTCGCTGATTATCTGTTTTGCGATACTAATATCTATTTTCCCATCAAATTTTTCCATCAGTTGAAGGAGACGATGGGTTCTTGATGCACAGGAATGAGCGGCTTTTTCATCAAAACTTACTCCAACACATTCTGATTTTACAGCATCATCCAACGCCCAATTGGCACCTACAAAATACCCGTTTCGAGTTCGACGAATGGCGTGCTCAAAGATTCCCAGTTCTAACCATCCAATTTCATCTGTTTTAGCATCTCCAACTAAATAGGCGTTAGCCCATCCCCCATTATTACCTTCAATCATCATTTTCATCCACTCATCAATTGAATCTGCAAACTGAATTGCCAATCGACCTCGAACAAAATAGGGAATTTCATCTAGTTTGAATTTACTTGCTCCAGTAATTGTTGTCTCTGCACACATAATCCCTGCTGCATTCATATCCCAATCAATTGTTGCACCACCTATCGCTCCAGGCCATGTATGAATAAACATTTTATGACCTTCAGAGGGACTCAGGCTCATCATGATGTTATAGGTCGTTCCAATAATATAGGAAAACCAAGTGTTGTGACAAAGAACGATTCGTCTATCTTTTGTTGCTTTTCCGGTTGCGATGAAGGCACTACAATGACCACTTTTTCTACTGGTATCTCGTTTTTTTTCGTGCTCCTTTGCATAATGACAAGAAAGTGTGTCACCATATGCGTTTATTGCGAGAATGTCTTTCCAAGAGGTATCCTTGATACCTCGGAGTCGCATTCCTGCCTCAACACCTTGAATCTCTTCTTGAAGACTCTCTGGTGTCATGTGCCAACATATCTTTTCTGCATCAGATCGGAACTTCTTCCAAGGGTAATTTTCTGCCTTGTCCAGAAACATACCAGTCTGTTTAACATTTGCCTGAATCTCGTGAGCGAGCCAATATCCGTGTTGGAATCCCATTTGTCTGTTGTCACCACAAAGATGTATACGGATCCAACCATTTACATCAGTTCGATAAGAACCACATAGTAGAGTTGAAATCTCATCATTTTTTGGAAACCAAATTGGAGTCATGAGTCTAAATATCTACTTTTAGTCTAAAGTGTTTATGGGAATTATAAAACTTGAAGATTCCATTTGCGTGAATTACTTATAGAAGTTGCTTCCAAAAGCACTGCGCTAAATCATCATACCAGGTGAAATTAATTGGAACCAAGTCAAATGAAAATATTCGGGTCTGCTAGTCGATATGTTCAGGGACGTGGTTCTCTGGATGAACTTGGTGCACATATTAGTAAAATTGGCCAACAAGCGTTGATTTTGGGTGGAAAAACTGCTTTGAGTATAACGAAAAAGCGAATCGAAAAGAGTCTTCACCAGTTTGACACCAGCATCGTAGCATTAGATAATACTGTCCGAATGACCACTTATCCAACAATTGACCGTCTGAGTGAGATTGGAAAAAAGGAAAAAGCTGATGTCATCATTGGTGTAGGTGGTGGAGTAGCTGTTGATACTGCGAAAGCAGTTGCGTACAAGCTAAAACTACCCGTTGCATGTGTACCAACACAATGTGCAACCAACGCTGATGCTAGCGCCTTATCTGTCATTTATACTGAGAAGCATGAATGGCTTGAATATCTCTTTTATCCTAAAAATCCAGATTTAGTTTTAGTTGATCCAGAAATCCTTGTCACAGCTCCAGCCAAATTTACGGTCTGGGGAATGGGTGATGCACTAGGGGCTAATATTGAAGCAAAAGCTTGTGTTGCTCAACCGAATGCTTCCAGTCTTTTGTTTGGTCGTCCTACTGCTGTTTCACCTTGGATTGGAGAGTTATGTGAATATAATTTACTCACCTATGGATATCGAGCAGCTAAGGACCTTGAACAGAAACTAGTTACTCCATATGTTGAACGAATCTTCGAATCCATCAAACTTCTAAGTAGTCTTTGTGCTGAAAGTACAGGTTTAGCCGCAGCACATGCTATTCATAATGGTTTGACGTTTATCTCTGGAGTAAAAGCTAATCATGGTGAAATTGTGGCGTTCTGTGTATTAGTACAAATGGTGCTAGAAAACCGTGATCCCCAAGAAATTGAGCGCATAATGAGATGGGAACATCAAGTAGGGCTTCCTATCACTCTTAAGCAACTTGGAGATATCAATGTTGATGACCTTAGTACTGCTGCTGAAAAAGCCTGTGACCCTAAGGATACGATGGGAAATATGCCAATAGCAGTTTCACCGGGGATGGTTCGAGATGCCATCTTGGCTATCGATAACTGGGGTACAGAATTCCACGATTCACACTAAATATCCTCTACTAATGGAATTTATTACGATATTTGAATCCTAAAAAAGAGTTCAACTGAAGGTGATCTAAATGGGAGTAGTTAGGAAAGGATTGAAAATAGTCAAACGTGATAAGAACGCTATTGGTCAAGCACTCCGGTTAGCATATTATCCGGTAGTGGCTATTCGTGCTGAAGGTTCTATAGTATGGGACAAGGATGGAAATGAATACATTGACTTTCTAGGCGGAGCAGCTGCTCTTCCTATTGGTCATCGGCATCCCGCAGTAGTGAAAGCTATTCAAGAACAAGCGGATCAACTTATTCATTACCCACCTCTCTACGGGTATCATGAACTAGCTGTTGAGCTTGCTGAAAAATTAAATCAGTTACCTCCTGGCGATTTCACTAAAAGAACAATATATCAACTTGCTGGGGCCGCCGCAATGGATCTTACAGTAAAGCTTGCACGTGTTGGAACAAAGCGTACTAAAATCATCACATTTCTCAAAGGATATTATGGGGCACTATATGGTGCCTTATCCTTGAGTGCTTTTTCAACGGTTCAACGTCGGTATTTAGGACCATTTATCCCAGAGATTTACCATGTTCCATTTGCAGACTGTTACAGATGCATTTTCAAACAAGAATATCCTCATTGCGGATTAGCATGCTTGGACTATTTGAAAACTGTACTAAAACATCTCGTACCCCCAGAAGAAGTTGCAGCAATTATTACTGAACCAGTTGGATCAGATGGAGGCTATATCTTTCCACCTCCCGAATGGTTGAAAGGCCTTGAGGAAATTTGTCAAAAATATGGTATGCTATTTGCACTTGATGAGATCCAAACTGGGTGTGGACGATGCGGTTCATGGTTCTTATCAGAACAATATAATCTCATCCCTGATCTTGTTGCCTTTGGTAAGGGCTTTTCTGCGGGAGTTCCGTTGAGCGGGGTCATAGGCCGCGCTTCAGTAATAGATGAACTAAAACCTCCTTCCGCGATTGGAACAGGAATTGCTAATCCAATTGTATGCGCGGTTGCATTGACTGTAATAGATACTATCAGGAGAGACAATCTTATTGATAAGGGAAAAAAGATGGGCGCGTACCTCCGGAAACGCTTTGACGAAATGAGAAGAGATCATCACCTAATTGGTGATGTCAGAGGTAAAGGAATGCTTATTGGAGTCGATCTAGTTAAAGATCATAAGACGCGAGAACCTGCACGGCTAGAAGCTTCTAAGGTTTGTTGGCGGGCTGGTGAGCTCGGTCTTATCCTTACAACTCTTGGCGAATCTGTTCTTAGAGTTTGTCCTGCATTTAATCTCTCACAATCAGAAGCTGATCGAGCACTGGAAATCATTGATACCGCTCTACGTGATGTCGAAAAAGGTCGAATTCCTGACAGTGCGGTTGCTTCTCTCTCCACCTGGTGAATCCTTTTAATCCTTATCAGGGGGGTGGGGCAAACATCATTATTGAAATTATAAGTGATGCTGCGGCAATAATGATTACAAAAATTACCGGAATCGCATTTTTCAGCCGTTCATTTCTAGCATTCTTGGCAAACAATTTTTTGTGCTCCGCATTACAATACTCCATCCCATAACGGACTGGTGCACCACATAGCTCACAATGAGAATGTTTCGGAACCTGTAAATGCGCTGTTTCTTTCTTTTCTTTTTTAAATGATTTCGCCATCTGTCTGCCTCCACCTTTCTGTAGCGATGTGGTCTATGGTCTATTTAAAACAATCTATGATTTTTTTAAAAGTTGATTTGTATCATAGGCTCTAGTTAAAATTTCAAAAAACTTTATGAACTTCCAGATTTCTCATACCAACCACCGGGGGTTTAATCCCATATGCCCAAATATGAACCTGAAGGATTAGCAACTCGAGAAGGTATTGATCTCGAAGATTATGTTATCACGACCTTCCATATTCGAACACAAGAGACTGACTTACTACACATTGTTGAAGGTCTGTCTATCGAACAAACAACCGGTACATGGATTCGTGTACCCCGTGAGACCGATGAGGTCCGTCGGCAATTTCTTGGCAAGACATTGGGTTTCTATCGAACGCCAGGACCAAATTACACTAATATCATCGCCCAAATCGGTTTTCCGATGGCGAACTTTCTCCCCTCAGTAGCCCAGCTTATGGCCGCTATAGCTGGGAATATCTTCTATGTTAAGAACACAGCCGTCCGAATCCTTGATGTCCAATTTCCTAAATCATTCACAGCCCCCTTCAAAGGACCAAAATTTGGCGTTGAAGGAGTTCGTGAACTACTCAAAGCCAAAGAACGACCCTTGACACTAACAATGATAAAACCCTGTGTGGGTCTGGAAGCTAAGGTCTTTGCTGAGCAATGCTATGAAAGCGCTCTTGGAGGAATTGATATTATCAAGGACGATGAGCTCATGGAATCACCCTGTAACTGTCTTCTAGAAGATCGACTCACTGCCGTAATGGAAGCGCTAGATAAAGCCGAATCGGAAACTGGTGAAAAGACACTTTATACAATCAATATTTCTGATGATGGTCACCGCACCTTAGAAAATGCAGAAAAAATGGTGGAAATGGGCGCTAATGCCCTTCACATAAATTTTCTTGCTACAGGATTTACCATACTTCGTGATGTCGCAGAGGCTCCTTCAGTGAAGGTACCAATTCTTGCTCATCCTGCTGGTGCAGGTATGTGGTATCGTGGCTTCCACGGTTTCAATTATCCTACCATCGCAAAATTTGTTCGGTTATGTGGAGGCGATATGTATATCCTTCCTACAAGCCACGGCAAACTATTCATGCCCTACTTCGATGAAATAACTTCTGCTCTTAACTCTCGTGCACCATTCTATCATATCAAAACTAATTGGCCTATCGTTGGAGGTGGCGTTTACCCAGGAATGATCCCAGTGAACCTACATGAACTTGGAACTGATATCATTCTAGGAGCGGGTGGTGGCGTACACGCCCATCCTAATGGTTCTATTGATGGAGCAAAAGCAATGCGCCAAGCAGTTGATCTATATATGCAAAATGGCAATTTCGAGGATATTCCAAAGAATATGAAGGAACTTCAACTCGCTATTGATAAATGGGGTACATATCTCAATCCTCGTGTAGAGGGTTTCACCACAGAAATCCAACCCGAATTCGGATGGGATGGTTGTTAACCCACTGAATCCCTATATTCAATTCAACTATTTACTATCAAGCAGTTTGCAAAAACTGCAAACTGCTTGTCGAATCTATTTTTCAAATTACCCAGTCAAATCAATTACTCTAACTGCTTGGTGAAATTTTTTCTAGGGCTTGACGGGCATGGTATTGACAGGTCATTAGAGGATCTTCCATCATTTTCACAAGAGCAGATGCAGCTTCCTTCGCTTCCTCTCCGAATTCCCCCAAAAGTCTGGCTGCCATTATTCTTGTCACTGGATCACGATTTGATAGTTGTTTAGTCAGAATTGGAATAACTTCTGGAACATCCTTAATGACCTGCTGTAAAAGATTGAAACTGTCTCGTCGAATAAATGGTTCCGCTTTTCGCAGGGGTAAATTTCGAACTAATGCCTCGGCGATTGGGGCAGGTGCTGATTTAATTCTATGCAGCGCTTGAGCTACAACTAAACGTAATGCTGGATGACGATGAGTTGCTAACCGAAGGAGAATTGGTTCAGCTTTCTTCGCGGCATTACCTAGTTCTCCTAATGTTTGTATGGCAAAAATAACGTTCATCGGATCTCGGTCGTTAACGGCTTTAATCAAGTCATCAACAATCTCCTCAGAATATTCGCCTAGTTTTACCAAACCAATCTTGCTAAAAAGTTGGAGTTGTGGATCATCTCGTTCTTGTGCGGATTTTAATCCCTTTATGGCTTCTTCGGATTTAAAACCAATCATGCCTATGGCTAGTGCTGCATCACGAGCCACTGATGGATCAGAATCTTGGAGAAGCGAAATTAGCATTGGGACAGCGGGGTTTGCAGCCGAACCAATTCTTCCGAGAAGAAGGGCAGAATGACCTCTTATTTCAGCTAGCTCATTGCTCAAAAGTTCTGTAACTGGTTCAACAACTGAGGAAGCATCTTCCCCAAAAAATCGTAGTGTTACCAGGCTTTTTTCAATATCTTCTGCATCCATACTATGGAGACTAGCTCTAATGTAAGGAACACTTCGAGGACCAGCCATAAGTAATCGTAATGTTGCTGTTCTCTGATCTCGTTCTCGATTACTTTGTAATACTGTCGCTGCCTCTCGAATTTGTTCCCTATTCAGTTCTTGTCGACCAACATCAGCCTCTTTATAATCAATCATCACTTCCAGAGCATCATAGGGATTGATATTCTTCGTTAACAGATCAAATCTTAATCGTCCAATTCTCTTTCGTTTTGCTTGACCAATTATCCCTTGTAACCACACAAAAAAAGCCACACTAATAATTATCACTCCAATGAACATAACTAGCATGCTAAAAAACAACCCGATGGTAAATACACTGATGCCAATAATTGTTGTAGTTAGAATCAACCAGCTTCGGAGAGTTCTAGACTGTTTCCTATTTTTAGACATCTTCCTTCCTTCCTTATAGGCTCTCCAACAGATTCTTCTTCCTTTAAACTTGTTCTGTTATTTAGAATCATTACTAGTAAATCATTTGCTCTCAATTATTGTATCAAATAAGATTGATGACACAATTGTTTGTTGCTTCATAGCTTCATCATTGCCAAAGTATCTCACAAATTTTAGGTGTATCCTTTGATTAACGTTAGCATCGTTAGCACTGGATAAACTAAGTTCTGTCGACAAGGCGATTATGATTTACGGGCACCATTCGCCTTTGCATCTTATGAAGCCGTATTGGCGTCTCACAGACTAACAACTTCTTATCGTTCAACAAAATACCAAAAACTGTGGCGAGAAGGGTAGTAGAAGGCAATTTGTATACCTAAATGAGTACATGTGGTTCCCGCTGCGAGAAACTCTAGGTTGAGTAATGAGTTTTTAATCAATAGAAACCAGGGTACTGCCAAGAATTGCTGGTGTTATCGTGACAGAACAACCTCCCAAAAAATCGCGGAAACGACGAATTCTTGATACTCTCCATTTGCTCATCAGTCATCACGATCCTCCTTACATGCATCGCACCTGGTCTATCTCGTTCCGCGGCCATACACTTCATATTTGCGCTCGGTGTTCTGCACTCTTAGTCGGAGTAATTTTCGCACTTTACTTACATACGTTCATCATATTTATCTCCATCAACCCAATAACGTTCTTGGGTGCATTTGTTCTCAGCCTCCCTGCCGTTTTTGATTGGTCCACGCAAACCTTGCAAATGCGAGAAAGCCGCAACCCAGTTCGTGCTCTAACCGGTTTTCTTCTTGGCTATTCAGTAGGTTATGTGCTGTCTTCCATGAGTCTTTTTTACATTCTTCTTGTTCCCATTCTTTATGCGGGTTATACCCTTGGCTTTGGGGCTCTTGCCCCTCGGCTCATTCGCTGGCGGGAAAAACGCCATGCACTCCAAGAGGAAAATCCTCCACCACTATTAATTTCTTCAAATTCAATAGAATCAGAAAATGACCATCGTGACTAAGCATAGAATTTTTAAAGGACTTACTTTTGGTAAGGACAATACTCAACCTAATGAGGGACTTACACTATGTCAACATCAACATCTGAACCAGAACCAGGAAAGACTTTCATTACAATCGAAATCAATGACATGCTCAATCATGGTGGTGAACTTGGAACTGCCATGGTAAACTTCCTTACCGAAAAACTCGCCAAAAATGTAACAGTCACCGTGGCTGATAATGAGGTCTATGTGCGCAGTGATACAGCCCATCATCCTAGTAAAAAGCATCTCCGCACCTATATCAAACGGTTCCTCCACCTTAACGCACTGCGTGATGATCTCAAACTTATTTCTCGCAGCAAAGACCGGTTTGCAGTAATCGAATATGTCACCGTTGTTTACGTTGAAGAATAGATAGCCTGAATCCAACAAATTTCTCGTTTTTCTCCTTCTCCAAGGCTATGATAGCACAACAGCCATAAGGCTTAATAATAAAGAGCCGACAAAAATCCCAATTACGTAAAATCGCGGAGATAGGATGTTGAGGAACTTGGAACTCCCTCCTATCCCAATATTTCCCTCCCCTCCTCCTCGAATGAACTGTTTAAATTTCTCCACCCCAACATCCCTCCACAGCACCAAGCCATTGTGGTTTCCGCGCGGATTTCCAGCGACCCCTATTCTATATCACATCTTTAAAAGAGCTCTAAATGGGGGAGAGAACGCAAACCTTAAGGCTTAAGACCACGTAACCAACGGCTTAACCATCGAGGTAGGCATTGTGCGGCATCTCAAGATCCTTGTCATTGGACCTCAAGGCGTCGGCAAAACTACACTCATTAAGAGGGTTACCAATCACACCGTATCCACCGATGTCAATGGCTGCACAGTCTGCCTTGATTTCGGCACCCTTGAATATCAAAATGTCAAAGCTCATCTCTTCGGTAGCCCAGGTCTACAACAATTTGGGCTCGTTCGTAAAGCCCTTTCTGGTGGCACGGACGGTGTCATTCTTGTTGTTGATAGTGCTAATCCTCATACCATCATTCAAGGAGAACGGTACCTTCGTGAAATCTTTGGTTCCCATCCACCCCCCGTCGCTGTCGCGGCAAACAAACAGGATCTCCCTGGCGCAATACACCCTAAACACATCGAGACACTATTGAACATCCGCGCCCCCGTTTTTCCCACTCAAGCTCATCGCGGTCTCGGCCTTAATCAGCTCTTAGCCAGCTTTATCAGATACCTCGGCGATATCGGCAAAGGACTCAACATCGCAACACTCCTCGAAAATGCTTAAAGGATACGAGATTTCGAAAAATCTAAGACAAGTGAAATTAAGGAAGGTCGATATAAAAAACAACAAAAGAGTAAACCATAAAACGGAAAACCGTAGTCCCATTCAATAACGAGGTATAGAAATGGTTGAAGAACTTACCGATACAACTATTGATGCATTTCTTAAGGAACATGAAGTCGTACTCCTAGATATCTACACGATCTGGTGTGGTCCATGTAAAATGCAGGCCCAGATTTTAGAGGATTTGGAGAAGGAATTGGATACGAGTAGAGTGCGGATTGCAAAGATTGATGCAGATCAGGCGCCAGAGACCTCGATGAAATATCAGGTTCGTGCAATCCCTACATTAATTTTGTTTAAGAATGGTGAGCCGGTTCAAACACACATAGGTATTTGGCCTCGAGAGGAAATTAAGAAAGAACTCGCGGCGATTCAATAGCGGCTTGCGTTTTGCGCGTAATTAGGATCGAATGTCTCATCGATGGTTCTTCTTGTGCTATGTTGAGTTGTGTTTGGGAGTTGCCCAAACTCTTAAACACGGTTATTTTCTTAGTTTGCGTGGTTAGTTTATTTAGGGGTGTTTGTTTGTCGAGTGATGCAGAACAGTTAATGGCCGATGTAGATAAGGTATTAGAGGATTTTGATGAACGAGCTGGGGGGCTTGTGGCAGTAGTCTTGTTAATGAAGACGGGATTACCGGTAACAGCACGGATTCGAGCACACGTGGATGAAACCCTGCTCTCAGCAAGTTTAGCAACATTACTTAATGTAGCAGTTGACTTGTCGGATAAGTTATTCACATTGACGCCCGCAAGAATAATTTTGGATACACAAGCAGGGAGTTTAATCTTACGAGGAATCAACGATGATATGGTGATGGTGGCGGTTTTCAAAAAACAGCATTTAGGCGCCATGCTTTTATTAGTTGAGCAGGCAACCAAACATCTCTCACGCCTATTCCGATCAACCTAACCTCCTCTCAGAGGGTGAATGACGTTTGGAAAGTCTAGTTTTAGTTTAGAAGAAGAAAGTTCGTCGTTTAGGTTCTTCTTCATCGCTCTCTTCCGTTTCTTCAGCAGCTGTGGGTTCAGTAGGGGCTGGGGCTGGTTCTAATGCTGGTTCTGGAGCGGGTTCTGGAGCGGGTTCTGGAGCGGGTTCTGGAGCGGGTTCTAATGCTGGTTCTGGAGCGGGTTCAAACTCAGGTGCTGGTTCAAAGGTTGGTGCCGGGGCTGGCTCTGGTTCGGGTTCGCCAAAGTCAAAAGTTCGTGTTGGTGCCGGGGCTGGCTCTGGTTCGGGTTCTTCTGCAAGAAAGACTTCAGGCTCAGGTGGCGCTTCAATGAGCGTTGGTTCAGGGATGAGTTCAGGGGCCGCTTCAGGTTCAGGAACCGGAGGGACAGGCGGTGGTACCGCCTCAGGCTCTAGAATAGGCTCAGGAACCAGCTCGGGCTCCGGTTCAGGAGCTACCTTTACTGCTTCAATCTCTTGAAGGCCGGGTAGCATTTCATCCACTGCTGCTTCGTCTTCACCAAAAGTTATCCCGAGCATCTTTTTCAATTGTGGAGCGGATTTTTGACGTACCGCTTCAAGGGCTTCGCTGACAAAAGTCTCAATCGTGCGATCCTCGTTCGGATTTTTTTCTTTCCAAAAGAGGAACGTTTGAGACATGCGCAAAGCGTCACGGACGCCGTTCCAGTACATTTCGTCAAATTCTTCCTGTGACATTTCGGAATTACACCTTTCCCACAAATGAGCAAACGTAGCAACTACGTTTCTCTGAGCGGTAATTAACCACTCCCACATATTGCTTAAAATGTTTCGTCACCCTCTCGAGTCATCAGCTCCTTTTCAGAAAGGAATAAAACAGAAAATTGACTCACCAGAATTTAATATAGTGCCATGCCTCCTTGTTGGATGTGGATTTTCAATGGTGAAGTCACTCCTTGAAGAAGTAATGACGGTATCCTTGCGTCGCGGAATCATTTACCCTACAGCGGAAATCTATGGAGGACTTGCGGGATTCTATGATTTCGGACCCATTGGGGCACGAATCCAAAATAATCTCATTAACCTTTGGCGAACACGATTCATTGAAACACGTGACATTGTTTACGAGGTAAGCGGAAACACTCTTCTACCCAACCCAGTTTTCAAAGCCTCTGGACACTTAGATCATTTTACTGATCCATCAGCTGAATGTCCAAAAGGGCATGTGACACGAATTGATCAACTTATCGAAGAACGGCTAAAGATTCCCGCCGAAGGAAAGTCTAACAAAGAATTAGAAGCGATAATTCAAGAAAACAAAATTCGCTGCCCGGTCTGTGGAGATCTCCTATGTGAAGTTAAAAGTTTTGGGCTAATGTTTGGGACAACTGTTGGCGGTGAAAGACGTCAAGCTTTTCTTCGCCCCGAAACAGCTCAAAACATCTTTCTGGGTTTCAAACGCGTCCAAACTGCTATGCGGGCAAAGCTACCCTTCGGGATTGCTCAAATCGGGCGGTCATATCGAAACGAAATATCACCCCGTCAAAGCATCGTACGGGTTCGTGAATTTGGACAAATGGAAATTGAATATTTCATTAATCCCACCGAACTTGATGCCTGTCCATTCTATGAGCAATTAGCAAAAGTTCCCCTTAATCTTGTCACACGTGAAATACAAGAAAAGGCAATGAAAAAAGGAAACACTGACTATTCTTCCAAGCGTCTTACGGTTCAAGACGCATTTGAAAAGAAGTATGTCCCCAACCAATGGATGGCCTGTATTCTCGGTGATGAAGTAGAATTCTTCAAATTACTGGGAATTCCTGAGACTGCCATTCGATTCCGCCATATGCGTCCGGAGGAAACGCCTCATTATAGTGGTGGGAACTTTGATTTAGAAATTCACCTAAGCTTTGGCTGGAAAGAAGTTATTGGGAATGCCTATCGGCAAGATTATGATCTCCAATCTCATATACAAGGGAGTAACAAAGATCTGAGTCTTGACATTGAAGGGAATAAAGTAGTTCCACATGTCATTGAACCATCTTTTGGTATTGATCGTATAATCTATGCAATTTTAGAACATACCTATCGTCCAAAGGATGAATCACGTGGATGGTCTTGGTTCCAGCTCCCTCTTCAACTCGCTCCATATCATGCTGTTATCCTCCCCCTTCTGAATCGCCCTGCGCTTGAGGAAATAGCTACTGCCCTATATACTGTCTGTAAACAGCAGAAGCTTGCTGTACTATATGATGCGAGTGGACGGATTGGTCGTCGATATGCCCGAGCAGATGAGATTGGAATACCAAAAGCAGTCACAATTGACCCACAGTGTCTTGAAGACGAAACTGCAACTATTCGTGACCGAGATACAGGCAATCAAACTCGTCATTTAATAAGTGAAATTCCTCGATTTCTAAATCCTTAACTACTCTCCCAAACCAGTTTCATCGATCATTGGGCAATAGTGTGAGTCCTTTTCAGGTTCAGGACATTTTCAATATAATTGATTTCCTGTATTCGTTATTAGATGACAGGTTAAGTTGACAATTATGGCAAACTCAATGGGACGAATTAAATGTCGGAAGGAATACTGGCGAATGACTGATCTGGGTTCGCTTACTCGCCGATATAACGTAATTGGGGCGTTTGATGGTACCTTAACTATAGTCACAATTGTTCTTGGCGCTCTTGCTGCGATATTTAATCAAGACCTTGAGATTTCTTATTCTCATTTAGGAATTCAGCTGCGCTTGTACAGCATTTTGAAGAAGTTCGTTTACAAGCTTTCCGTCAGCGCGTCCTCTAACTTCCTTCATCACCATTCCCATTAATGGACCGATAGCTCGTTGTCCTCTCTCTGAGACCATTGCCGAGTTTGCTCGTACGATTTGGTCAATAATCGCTTTGAGTTCCTCCTTAGCAATGACGCCTAACTCCAGATCTTTGATGGCATCGTCAATGGTTCCTTTGGGATGCTTAGTGAGCCATAATAAAAGGTCTTCAATTGCCTCCTTCGCAAATTTCTCTTCGTTTAATCGGTCAAAGAGAAGGAGAATCTGCTCTTCTGGAATATCATCTACGTTGATCCCTTCGCGCTCTAGGTTTCGCCATGTCGATTCTAGCGTGGACGCTGCTATTACTGCCAATGTGGGGTGTTTTTTTATGATGTATTCAAACAAGTCAATGCGAAGAGATCGGATCATTATTTCTGCTAATTCTTCACTAAGGTGGTACTGATCACGGAATTTCAGTAATTTTTCTTCAGGCAACTCAGGTAATCCATGGCGAATTCTTTCAAGCCGCTTTGAAGTTACTGGTACAGGTGCCACATCTGTTTCAGGGTACATTCGGGCGGCACCTGGTCGGGGACGAGAGTATCGAGTAGTTCCGTCTGCTAATGGTCCCCGGGTTTCAGTTGGAACACCTTTCAAGGTTTGTTGTGCACGTTTGGCCACTGCCTTAAGTGCATCGGTGGAAGCGGATTTCGATGCAGCAACAATGATTACAGCATCCTTATCTTTTGCTTTCAAATGAGTTCGCAATTTACTTACTTCACTAGCTGTAATACCATAATTGGGAAGTTCATCAGTGTGAAATAGTCCTTGAACGCCCCCCCAGAACTTGGCATAATCTGCGAATTCACTACCCAATCGGCGTCCTGGTTGAATCTCTTTACCCACCAATCCGGCAAAGCCAGGAAGAATTAGGGCATATACTCCTTCCTCACGTTTCAAGGCGGTTTTGATGACTTTGTTTTCACTTTTTAGAAAGAGCGGAGTGACATTGTGAATAGTTTGTTTGATGTGTCCGATACGAACACCTCGCTCCTTTAGTTCTTCTCGGAGGTTGAGGAGTTCGACCTGACGTTGAACTTCAAATTGGACAACTTGTCCTATCAGGTTAAGTTTTTGGACTCCTTTGATTTCAATTATGGCACCCCCCTTCACTGAAACATTGATGTCTTGGCGAATAGTTCCTAGCCCTCGTTTTACTTTTCCTGTAACTCGGAAGATTTGTCCTATGCGGAGCGCTGTGGCTTGAACCTGTTCTGGAGTCTTCATAACAGGTGCAGTTGCTACTTCTATAAGTGGAATCCCAAGTCGGTCTAGACGCCAGTACGTTTGGGTTCCCTCTTCTCGGATTTTCCGGGCAGCATCTTCTTCGACTCCAATGGTTTGAATTGGCACCGCAAATCCATTAACATCAATTGACCCTCCAAATGCTATAACGACACTTCGCTGAAATCCTGTTGTATTGGATCCATCAATTACTAGCTTTCGCATAACCTGGATCTCATCGACGGGTTGAGCATTCATCAGTAAAGAAATTTCGAGTGCAAAATCCACAGCTTCCTTATCAAGGAGATGAGGTGGTTCTTCATCCTGTTCAACTAAACAGATGCTATCATCATAGTTCTCGTAAATATGAACACGACCTCTTTGAAACTCGAAGAGTGCTGCAGGATCCACCTCTCCGAGTTCGCTTTGAGTGGGTCGTAATCGTCGGATAAACGTAAAATGTGGGTCATCTTCTCGGATTTCGGTGGGACAGTTACAAAATAACTTCGTCTTTGTATCTAATTGTTGATGGACCTCAATACCAATGAGCGCTCCGACTTTTGCATAATCGATTTTTGTCATTGATCGTTCATCCCTTCGAATTGACTGCGTTTAGAACAATTCGTCATTTCTCCAACAAAATTTTCTTGTATGCGTGAACGAACCTCAAACAAATCTTGAGTCTGTGCAAGTACCCACATCAGCTTCACATAGGCTGTCTCAGCAATCATATCCTCTACGGGAATAACTCCACGTTGAACTAATTCTACTCCAGTGCGGTAAACGCGCATCTGAACGCGTCCCCAAATACACTGTGATGACATAACAATCGGTATTTGCTCCTCTCGGGCTCGATCAATGACCTCAAATAGGGATTTCGGGGCATGACCCAATCCTGTGCCCTCAAGCACAATTCCGTGGTAGTTGTGATCGATAAGCGAATTTATTAGGTCTACTGTCATTCCTGGAGTAGTTTTTACAAGACCAACTTTCGAATCAAATTCAGGTTGTAATCTTAGGACCTTCTTCGAGTCGCGATGTTGAAAAGCAGACTGATCGACAAGCATGTACACTTTCCCATCTTTGACTTCTCCTAGCAGATCAGAATTTATTGTCAAGAATGCATCACGACGACTGGTATGGCATTTTCGAACTTGAGTTCCGGGGTGAAGGGCGATGGCGGTGTCATTGGGCGATTTGTGCATGGCAATAACTACTTCAGCGAAAGGAGCTTGACAAGCTGCAATAACAGCACCAGTTAAATTCAGTGCGGCATCGGATGAGGGTCGATCGGATGAACGTTGAGAACCGGTGAGAATCACAGGGCGTGGGAGGTTTTGGAGTGCAAAACTCAATGCCGCTGCAGTATATCCCATTGTATCGGTTCCATGAGCAATAACAACACCTTCTGAATTATCAAGGTGCTTTGCCGTCTGTTTAGCAATTGTGGTCCAGTGGCTAGGTTGCAAGTTTTCACTAAATATGCTGAAAAGGACTTCTGCTCGGATGTTCGCTAAGTTTCCCAGTTCAGGGACAACAGTATATAAGTCATCCACAGATAATGCAGGATATACTGCACCTGTATGGTAATCAACTCTGCTAGCAATAGTTCCTCCGGTGCTTAGAATACTAACCCAGGGTAGACCTTTCTTTGTTTTTCGAGCTATGGAAGGAAGTTCGGGTTGAACTTTCTTCCCTGCTTTTAGTCGCTTGAGATGTTGAATATTGTCGACGTGAATACCTATATTGTATCCTGAATCAAGTTTGAGGATGATATGTTGATCATCCGCTCCGATTTCAGCGCGAGGAATAACAATACCTTCAAAGGTATTATCTATTGTTTGGATGACGATTAGGTCACCAACTTGGATCTTTGCTTTGTTAAGGGCTTGCTGCGCATTACCTAAATAACCTGCGGGCTCTTCATTTGACATTTCAAACGACCGCCTGTAGGGATGTTAGGGCTTAGGGCTTTTAGGACTTTGCCCAACCACGCCTAAAGTACTAACTAGAGGGTTTCAAGATAAGATTTAGTGATTGTTCAGTTTAGAGGGTGATTAGAAGATGCGTCGACGGAAGCGGTATAGGATTAGAAGTATGATGATTATAATGAAAAGGGTCACCGCAATTCCAAAAAGGGTTAACTCATCCGGTGTTAAACCACTACCTAAGGTTATTGACTCAGTTGAACCAAGGAATGTTTTTTGGCTAAAGAATGCATCAATACCTACTACTTGGACTGCCGGATAATCGTAAATTCCAGAAGCGAGAGCCATTACTGTATACTGTAGGGTAATGTTTTCTGCTGGTTGTAGATCATTCACGGTAATAGAAGCTACTCCGCTTACTAGTTCGAAAATACCCGTTTCGATGGCAATTACATCACGAACTGCTACTGTCGAGAAATAGGTGTTTCCGGTGTTTACAACTGTAATTGTTATGAAAAGTAATTCTCCGCGGTTAAGTACGTTCGTGCTGAATTCGCGAGTAATAGCAAGAACGGATGATCCCTCTTGGAAAGATATGAAATAATCAAAATTCTGGGCAGATTCAGTGAACAAGTATTCTTCTTCGCCAACCGGGTAATATGGAAATATGATTCCTTCAAACGCCCAATCAGGTGAACCTTCAAGGTAAACGCGGTCAAAAGGACCACGAATGGTTACCCGACCTTCTCCCGTGAGGTTCAATGGTGTATTAAGACCCATGGCTCGTCCAAGACGTAGCATATACGTGTTATCTTGATTTTCGATAACATTTGCCATGGTATAAGTGAAGCTAATATCAGCAGTGGGGTCGCTTTCAAACCATTCGAGATGTATATGGTATCTAGTTAATTCTGGGATTATCCCTGTGATGTTGAATCCATCCATCAAATAGGCTGTGGCATTGTTGACAAGGTAAAAGGTGTTGTTTAAGAATTCTTGGTGTGAGGCGATGGCATCGTTAAACAGCCAGGTAGTTTGGTTTTCATATTCTGTGAAGTTGAAGATGTTCAATGAGGGGTAACTGGCATAGCGAACATAGTTTACCATGGTGTAGTTTAGAAAATCTGTAACTTCAGCGGAGGTGGTCGTATTATCCCAGGCAACCGCATAGATGGTTGCATTTCCTGGGTTCCCATATCCCATTCCTCCGTCAATATATCCTGCGCGTGTCCAATTATATAGCGGATTAAAGGGGGATTGGAGGCTTGTGCGAGGTCGACCAGTCCATTGGATTGTTACTGAATCATTATCAAAAGTGTATTCCGCATCAAGGTTAACATCAATCCAATCAGGAGTTGTTTGTGGAACTGGTGGAGTCTTAGATATCAATGGAGTGCTCATTCCTAATCTATTCATCTGCATACTGATTGCAGGGGCAAGAATAGGATTGATAAGAAGTATGCAGAGTATGAACAGGAAAGAAATCAACGTCGTCTTTTTTTTCACAATTATACACCATCGTACTATTGAAACGTGTTATAGGAGTGAACCCGAATGTTCAAAGGTTTTTAAAAGATTTTCTGGTAGGAGCATTTCTTAATAACATTTCATCTAATATAGATTATCAATGATGATTTCGATTTTTCCCCTTCACGGTGTTGGTTCGCTTTCGACTTCTACGATGGTTCATTGGGAAGGGGTCCGATTACTTCTCGATTGTGGTCCAGGCACGATCACTGAAATATGGCGACGAGGATTACGCCTTCGTGGCCTATCCGCGATTTTGCTCTCCCATGCGCATCTCGACCATCTATGGGGTCTACCACCACTACTTTGGTTCCTGAATCAGCGTGATTGGAACCATGAACTTCTTTTAGTATTTCCTCAAGAAATTGGCCCAACAGTTCAACAAATGTACCAAATCTCGGGAGAACCCGGCTTTATTAAGCTTCATCCACTTCCCTCTGGAAAAAAACCAGTGAAAATTGGGAAATTGACAATTCGGGCATTTGAAGTTAACCATCCTAGTCCTAGTTGTGGATTTACGATATCGGAATCCCCTAAGCGACGATTAAACACTGCAAAGCTCGAAGCCGATGGGATTCCAAAGAAAAAATGGAGTGATCTAGCTCAGGAAAAATCAGTTCGGCTCCGCTCCAAAACTATTCGATCACATGAATACTTGTTGCCATCGCGAAGTCGTACTATTGTCTACACCGGTGATACAGGTCCAGCACCACACCTTGAAGATGAAGTTCGTGAAGCCGATCTATTGATTATTGATGCTTCGTGGATTCATCCGCAATGGATTCCGGCCAAGGAAGCTCCTCATTTAACATTACGACAAGCCTTCGAGGTTTTTCACCATGGGCAAGTGAAACGGGTTCTTCTCACACACTTAACTACACGGGTTTCTAAAAACAATTATGTTAAAGCAATAGAAGAACTCAAAAAAGAATTTAATAGTAAAATTCCCGTCTTTTTGCCCACAGAAGAAAAAATTGAATTTAGGTAGGTGAATTTACCCCCCTGCAATGATTGGAAGAACAATAACACGTTGCCCTTCTTTGATTTCATCTGCTAAATGGGCGCGCTTTCCATCTACCAAGACCACATAGTGTCGGTAAAGTAAGCCCAATTCCTTTAAAAGTGCCCGAACAGTCTTGGATTCAGTGATTTGAATCTCTGTAACGCTACTAGGTAATGCGTCCTCTATGGAACTATGATCTATGTCCATCGATAACACCCGCCATTCTACTCTCACCACACGATGTATAGATAAAAATATATCCAGCTCTTACTGCTATCTTCATCGAATATCCCGAATTCCTTATTTCCTAAAATCCGGGCCCGTGGCCAAGCTGGATAAGGCATCGGCCCTCTAAGCCGAAGAACCAGGGTTCGAATCCCTGCGGGCCCGCCATTTCTGGATGGATACAATGATATCGGATACTCAAACTAGTACAGCTTCAACCACTAAACCCGTACTTCGGTTACGCTATTTTATCCCATACTTGCTAATCTTTCTCTTGGTACCTGTTGGAACTTTCCTTTTGGGGTCGTGGCTTGATGCTTTATTGCTACTCCCCAGTTTTCCTCCATTCCCATACAATATCATTTCTGGCATCTCTATTATGGTAGGCGGTGCCACAATTGGTATCAAAGCTACTCGACAGCTACGGGATATTGGGAAAGGGTTGCCATGGGGTGAAGCTGAAGATCAATCTCAGTCAACGGTTCTCATTACTACAGGCATCTTTGCGTATACGCGAAACCCCATAACCTTTGGATACACACTGCTTCCGTTGGGTATGGGCTTACTTTTTAGATCTCTTGGAATGGCTTTATTCATACCTCTAATAGTATTAGGTGTTCAACTCATTATTATTAAAAAACGTGAGGAACCTAACTTAAAACGTCGGTTTGGAGAAAAATATCTTGAGTACAAGAGAAAAACCCCTTTCCTAATTCCCAGCATTAGATTGTTTTTCACTCGCCGAAAACGGAAAAATGCTTCTGCAAAATTTGCTAGTCGCTAATCTGTTCTTGATATAGTTTAATGGCCATTGAAATTAATTTCTCTGCTTCTGGAGAGTCTTTCCATTCTTTGACTTTGACCCATTTACGAGGTTCAAGATTCTTGTAATTCAAGAAAAAATCGGCAATTTCTGCTCGAAGATGCTTTGCCATCAAAGAACAATCCGTGAGTTCATCAAACCGAGGATCTTTTACTGGAACCGCGATGATCTTATCATCTTCACCTTTCTCATCTTCCATAGTCAATACACCAATTGGTCGTGCTTCTAAGATGCAACCAGTAAAAGTTGGTTTTGATGTTAAAACCATAATATCTAAGGGATCGTTGTCAGTGTACCATGTCTGTGGAATGATTCCATAGTCAGCTGGGAAATATAAAGCTCCATACAAGACACGATCTAGCAGAAAAAACCCCAAATCATGATTGTATTCATATTTATTCGTCTCGCCTTTGGGGACTTCTACAATTACATGCACACGCTTGGGTGGATTAGGACCTGGTGATATTTCCCGCCATAGATTCGTCATATCAAAATCACAACATACTTTTCTTTGATTTCAGGGTTTTTGGCTGTTTTTGTTTGCCGAGGAGAAGAGGTGATCTAGTTCTTCATCTGAGAGAAGGTTCTTTTCCTTTGCTAGTTTTCGAATGGCTTGGTTTTTCGCTCGGGCTTCCTTAGCTAGCTCTGCAGCTTTATCATACCCAATAATCGGAGAAAGGAGGGTTACCAAACTGGCGTTTTTTTCTAGGTTAGCCTCTATTGCTTTCACGTTGGGAATGATTCCGTTAATGCAATTTTTTGTAAATACAGGGATATAACGGATGAGCATTTTCATGGAATCGAGAATCGCATCTATCATTAAGGGCATCATCACATTTAGTTCGAGTTGACCGGCTTGAACTGCGTATGAGACCATTGTGTCATTACCAAGAATGCGAAAAGCTAGCATATTGAGAGATTCTGCCATTACTGGATTGACTTTTCCTGGCATAATCGAACTACCAGGCTGTACAGCAGGAAGCTCAATTTCGCCAATTCCGCTAGTTGGTCCTGATGAAAGGAGGCGGAGATCATTAGCGATTCTGATGAGTTCGAGGGCTAATTCTCGAAGAGATCCAGAGAATCGTGATAGATTGTGACGTGATGCTTGAATATAGGGCAGGTCTTTAGGAGTTGATAATTGAATACCGTCTTTTTGGATAAACGCAAGGAAATGTTTGATATAGTTAGGGGGAGTATTAACTCCCGTTCCAACAGCAGTTCCACCAATAGGAACCAGTCGAACATTTTCTAAAGCCTGTTCAAGTCCATTGATTTGTTTGTTGATTACTGTGCCATACATTTGGAATTCGGCTCCAAGACTAATAGGTGTTGCATCTTGAAGATGAGTTCGACCCGATTTCAGCAAATCTTGCCAAGTTTTCCCTTTTTGCCAAAACGTATCACGAAGAAGTTCCAAAACCTCCTTGAGGGGTTTCCATGTTTGAAGAATGGCAATTGCCATGGCAGTTGGGAAAGTGTCGTTGGTGCTTTGACTCATATTGACGTGATCATTTGGGTGGATAATGCTTTTTTTTCCACGGGGTTTTCCGAGTAGATCGAGCGCTCGGTTAGCAATCACTTCATTGGCGTTCATGTTAAAGGAGGTAATGTTCGCGAGTCTATCTATAATGAATTGTTCAAGGTGTTGGCCAGTAGTGATTTCAGTGGCTGCTTGAATAATAGGTTCAGCGATTTCTTTCGCTAGTTTCTTAGTCTCAAGGTTCGTTTGGGCTGCCGCTTTTTTCACATGTGCATATGCAATGATAAACTCCGCATGGGGGGAGCCTTCGGTGATAGGAAAATTATTTTTCGCCCGAAGTGTTTGAATTCCATAAAGTGCCCTAGCAGGAACCTCAAGTTCTCCAAGAGAATCCATTTCTTTTCTAGTTTTAATATTCAACAACTCCTATGATTATTCTATTCCCATTTTTTGATGAATTTTCCGAATTTCCAGGGCTGGAGCGACCTTTCGAGGGCATACCTTGACACAATTGTAAAAATATTCGCATCCTAAAGCCCCACCGGGTTTGGATTTAAGGTTCGCTAGTCTCTCTTGGGTAACTTCATCGGTGGAATCTACAATGAAACGCCAAGCTCGAGCTAACGCCGCTGGACCTACATACTCCTCAAAACGATTGTTGATAGGACAAGATCCATAACAGAGCGCACAGAGAAAACAATTCGCTACCCGATCAAGGCGGTGAGCGAGTTCAGGAGACATTTTTTCGGAAGGTTTTTGGGTAATAATCCACGGACGGATTTTTTCGAGTTTTTCCCAGAACGGTTTGAGTTCTACAACAAGGTCTTTGATAAGTTCAAAATTAGGTAACGGTTCCAATAACACTTCTTGTTCTGGATTGAAATCAATTGTATGTTGAAGTTTCCCATATGGTGCCTTGAGTTCCAATATCTTCTCATTCATTAAGTTGACAATTTGAGTTCGGCACGCAAGACGAGGAACTTTATTGATAATTATCGCACAGCTCCCACAAACTGCCCCCCGACATGAGTATCGGAAAGCCATGCTTTGGTCAAGGTTGTGTTGAATGTAAAAGAGGCCATCTAAAATTGTCATTCCAGGATTAAGAGGAACATCAAACTCATCATACCGACTTTTTGGTTTATTTTCTGGGTTATATCGAAAAACCTTGAATCGAGTGAACTTGGGCATATCAATAAGCACGCTCCTTTATAGGATAATCTGGGAGAATCTTAACTGAAACTTTCCGAAAACCTAATTCTCGTTGCTTGTTCATGCCAACAACTATGTGAAAAAGCCAATTTGTGTCATTGCGATTAGGAAAATCTATACGGTAATGGGCACCACGACTCTCATCACGCATATACGCTGCTCGTGCAACCACTTCCGCAAGAATTAGCTGATATTCCAATTCGAGGGTGCCAACGAGGGTTTGATTGAACATAGGCTGTTTTTCAGTTATCTCAATATTTTCATAGTTTATTCTTAGTTTCATGATTCTTTTCAAACCTTCTTTCATTTGCCTATGATTTCGAAACACACCAAAATGGTCGTTCATAATTAATCCTAATTCAGAACGAATTTCACTAAGAGAACTTGTTCCCTTTTGTGATAGTAGTCGTTCTACCCGCGATTTTCCCTCTTTGAGGTGCTTTGCGGCTAATTCAGATTCAACCTCTGGAATCTGGTCTATGTCTTGTGCTACTTGTAGCCCGACAAGTTTTCCAAAAACAACAGTTTCAAGAAGGGAGTTTCCACCAAGCCGATTGGCTCCATGGACAGACACAGATGAACATTCCCCAACAGCATAAAGCCCTTTCAATGCAGTATTCCCATTTGGAGTCTCGCATCGTATACCTCCCATAGAATAATGTTGGCTTGGCTGTACTGGAATAGGTGATTCAATGGGATCGATTCCTGCGAAATTTATACTTATTTCACGAATACCTGGTAATCGTTCCCTGATGCGTTTTGCGCCAAGATGTCTCAAATCTAGATGAACATAATTCTCTCCATTAATCCCCCGTCCTTCGTTAATTTCTGTTTGAATACTTCGCGCAACTATATCTCGAGGAGCTAACTCCATTGCCTTTGAGGCATATTTCTCCATGAACCGCTCTCCATTATTATTTAAGAGATATCCACCTTCTCCTCTCGCTCCCTCAGTTATGAGAATATTTGAACCATAAAGAGTCGTTGGATGAAACTGGATAAATTCTAAATCTTGTAATTCTGCCCCGTTCGCTAATGCAAGGCCACATCCTTCACCAGTACAGATTAAAGCGTTGGTTGAACACGAAAAAATTCGGCCCCAACCACCGGTGGCCAAAACAGTTGCTTTAGAAGAAAAACAATTCACTTTTCCTGTGGGTAGATGCAGGGTAACAGCTCCCTGACAACGATTTTCATCGGTGATAAGGTCAAAGACGAAATGTTCATCAAATATTGGAATTCCTCGCTTGAGAGTCTGCTCGAATAATGTGTGCAAAAGGTGATGTCCAGTTCGGTCAGCGGCATAGCATGTTCGAGGAAATCCTGCCCCCCCAAAAGGTCGTTGGGCGATGGAACCATCATCAAACCGAGAAAAAACGGATCCCCAACGTGCTAGTTCTAAAACACGATCTGGAGCTTCTTTTGCAAGGATTTCTACTGCATTTTGATCTGCTAAATAATCGCCGCTTTTAATGGTATCAAATGCATGGTGTCGCCAAGTATCATCTCTTCCATTGGGGTGATTTCCAAGAGCTGCGTTAATTCCTCCTTGTGCTGCCACTGAGTGGGACCTGAGGGGGTGAACCTTAGAAACAACAGCTATTTTATGATGAGGTGCTGCATCATTAATCCCTATGGCAGTTCGTAGACCAGAAAGCCCACCACCCACTACAATCGCATCAAATGTGTGAACATACTCTGCCATCAAAATCATTACCACATAATTAGGGTAAGATAAAATCAAAACGGTTTTACATTTCATTCGGAAAAAACAGTAAAACAATGGGAATGTTTAAACCATTTGTCAATTCACCCGCCACATAGAACCTCTACTCATCACTAGGAAGAAGAACATAGATGTTCAAAGTTTTAGCAACTCGCCAAATTGCCATTGATATCTACGAGTTTGATGTGGAAGCTCCCAAAATTGCTGCAAAAGCCAGTCCAGGGCAGTTTCTTATTTATCGTCTACACGACCATGGGGAACGAATTCCTCTCACTATCAAAAACTGGGATAGTGAAACAGGTTCTATTACTATTGTTTTTCAAGTCGTTGGCAAATCCACAATGGAACTAGCTCAATTGAAACCTGGTGATACGATTAAAGATATCCTTGGGCCATTGGGAAATCCTCCCGCTGTAGAGAATTATGGAACTGTAGTTGTGGTTGCTGGGGGTTGCGGTGCTGCAGAAGCTCTTCCACGGGCACATCAATTTAAAGACGCAGGAAATAAGCTCATAACGATTCTAGGCGCACGGCAGGAAGATCTCCTTGTTTGTGAAATCGAACTTAGCCAAGTAAGTGATGAACTCCACGTCACCACCGATGATGGCTCAAAAGGAACACAAGGATTCGTCACAACAAAACTAAAAGAACTACTTGAATCCAATCGAAAAATTGACTATGTCTTTACTGTCGGACCACCAATCATGATGAAATTTGTTGCAGCAATCACGAAATCTTTTGGTGTAAAAACCGAATGTAGCTTAAACCCTATCATGGTAGATGGCACAGGAATGTGTGGCGCCTGTCGAGTTGAGATTGGTGGTGAAATGAAGTTTGCCTGCGTTGATGGTCCTGAGTTTGATGCCCATGAAGTAAATTTTGATTTGCTACTATCCCGTCTTGAAATCTATAAGCGGCAGGAGTTTCAGGCTTTTGAGGCGTACAAAGATAAATGCGCCCACAATTTAAAGGGTCATTGAACGGTTCTTAAGCTATACTTTGGCTTTTGCTTTAACATGGATTTTTAAACGTGAATTTTCCATCATTTCTTGGGGTTCCTGAATGGATTGGATCTCCTTTGGAAAGCGATTAACAGTATCTTTGATTATTTGTTTTGTACTGGCATGGGTTGTGAATTTTCTAGTATTTCAGATTTGGACACTTGCGAGTTACTTTTTGGTTTTATTATTCCTCGGAGTAATTATGTTGATTTTCGGCGCGTGTCTCCAGACACCATTTATTGAAGCTATGGCAACGATGCGATATGCTGTAAATCCACAATCAACCCGTGACACAGCAAGGCATTACTCAGATAGGCGTGTTGAGCAAGCGAGTAGTGGTGTAGTAATTCTAGTTACCGGTGTTTTGTTGCTTGGGGTTGGATTGATAGGGTTGACCATTTTACCTTTTCTCCCAATCTAATTATTTGATATATTAGGAGAATATGTAACCATTTCAGTACGAATTCTGATGAGGGATTGATTTTTTAACCAACATAGTAATTGGATAGTTTACTAGGTGATGTAGGCTTATGGCAACAAAAGACGAGGTCTTGAAGGTGCTTGAGGGGATTCGTGAGAAATTCAATACTCCGGGTACTAAGTCTAAGTTCGAAGGATTCGACCGAACTTTACAATTCCGTTTCTCTGATCTTGAAACGAGTTTCCATACGCGCATCCATGATGGAGAAATGGATCCCTTTTCTGAAGGTAAATTAGAAAAACCTAATCTCTTAGTTACCACGGATAGTGGAACGCTTATCGGAGTCTTGCAAGGTAACCTGAGTCCCCTTGACGCTTATTCCATGGGTACATTGAAGGCAAAAGGAAGTATGACAGATCTATTGAAACTCCAAATCCTTATGTAGTTTGGCTATATTGAGGATGCGAAGAAATATGCGCATTCTGATTACTGCCTCATTTCATGAAGAAGGAATCACAATACTACGTCAACATGCTACTGTTATACATGAAGATTGGCGTATTACTGGGCATATCTATTGGGGTGAAGAGTTTCTTGAAAAACTCAAAGCTGTCAAAGCAGATGCTGCCATTGTTGAGGCAGATGCGGTGACAGAAGAAGTCTTTGAAGGATTCCCTCTGAAATTCTTGGCAAGTGCGCGAGATAGTCCCAAAGAAATTGATATCGACTCAGCAACCGCTCATCGCGTACCAGTGTTCTATGCTCCTGGAAGGAATGCCGACTCAGTTGCAGACCTGACAATTCTTTTAATACTCGCTCAGGCTCGCAAACTCATCAATATGGATCGACTTCTTAGATCAGGCCAAGTCGAGATTAACAGCGCTGAAAAGTTTACTACACTTCATGACTCGCTTAAGGGTCGAGAACTAGGACGAAGTACTGTTGGTATTATCGGCTTGGGTCAAATTGGCTTTCGAGTCGCTGAACGCCTACAAGGCTTTGGAACCCGAGTTCTCTTCTCTGATCCCAATATTGATGCCAAACATGGAAAGAAGGTGAATGCAAAAAAAGTAGATTTGGAAACCCTCATGCGAGAATCGGATTTTATCACTATTCATACACGGGCAACTCCAGAAACATTTAGAATGATTGGAAAAGAGCAACTTGCATGGATGAAGCCTTCTGCTCATCTGATTAATACAGCTCGTTCAGCCATCATTGACGAAGAGGCTTTGTTTGAAGCTATTCAAACAGGAAGGATTGCCGGGGCAGGGCTTGACGTTCATTCGCGAGAACCAGTTGGATCAAATAATCGATTCCTACAATTCGATAATGTCACAGTAACACCACATATTGGAGGAAATACCCTCGATGTAGTGTATCGACAATCAATGATTTTAGCCTCGGATATTAACCGATTCTTAAAGGGAGAAACTCCCAAATACTTAGCAAACCCAGAAGTTCTCAAATCATCTTAATGGGCGTATGGCATGTCCAAACAACAATTACTCACAATAGATTTTGGTACATCTGGTATTAAATGCATGATTTTTTCACACAAAGGAATAGTCCGTGCTCGGCAATTTACACCCATTCAATATTTCGATTCAGAAGGACTCTTTGGAATTGGAAAAGAATTCAACGCCAAAGAAGCATGGCAAACCATATGCAAAATGATACCTATCGCGTTGAGAGATGCCAAATCCAAACCTTCCGACATTATCAGTATCGTCGCTACGAGTCAAAGACACGGCGCTGTTTTTCTCGATGAGAGAGGCGCAGTTATCTACGCTGGACCTAATCTTGATGGTCGTGGGGTACTTGTTCAGAGTATAGTAATGAAAGGTTTGGAGGAAACCTGTCCGCCAACTGGGTGTTGGCCACCCCTATTATATTCTCTATGTCGACTTCTCTGGTATAAACGTGAAAAACCCGAACAATTTTCAAAAATTAAACATGTCCTATCTATCAGTGACTGGATTGTCTACCAACTCACCGGTCAAGCTACAACTGATCCCACACAGGCTTCAAATACTCAATTCATGGACATTCAATCCTCAGAATGGTCACCTGAAATTTTAGAAATGGCGGAGTTATCTGCTGATTTATTACCTGTGATTTCTGAACCTGGCTCCTTAGTTGATAACGTATCTGAAAAGGCGAGTAAAAGTACTGGGCTGTCAACAGCTTCAGTTGTTGGCATTGGGGGAGCAGATACTCAATGTGCTCTTTTGGGATCGGCTGCCACTGAACCTGGGGATGTTGGAGTAGTGGCAGGTAATACAGCACCAGTCCAACTTGTGACATCCGAACCCGTTATAGACCCAGATAATCGGCTCTGGACAGGAAGATTTCTCTTTCCTCATAGATGGGTGCTTGAAGCCAATTCGGGAACAACAGGGTCGGTTCTAAGCTGGTTTGTGCAGAATATGCTAAGTCCTCTTTGCAAGGATTTGAAGGGTTCAACCGATTTAGCATTTCGTCGTCTTGAAGAGCTAGCTTCTGAGGCGCCCGTGGGCTCTTTCGATACGTTTGCGTTACTAGGTCCTCAGATAATGAACGCAAGGGATATGGCCACTATTCGCCCTTCGATTTTTCTTTTTCCTGCTCCTGCTTCACCTGTTGTGACACCCATTTCGATTAAGGAAGTAACACGCGCGTTGTTTGAAAATATCAGTTATGCAATTCACACAAATATAGAGCTAATTCAGGACTTGGCTCCATACCAGTTTGAGTTTTGTACGGTAGCCGGAGGAATGGCACGAAGTAGTTTTTGGCGACAAATGCTTGCTGATGTGACTGGATTGAAAACTAGATGTGGTAAAGTCGCTGAGGCCTCGAGTTTGGGTGCGGCAATTTGTGCAGCAACTGCAGCGGGAATGTACAAATCGCTAGCTGAAGCAATGCATAATATGGTTGTTTTACAGTCTGAGCTTTTACCCCGCCAGGATGTGCACAAAAAGTACGAAAGTTATTTCACCAGATGGCAAACATTATACAAGCAATCTGCAAATCTATAATTTCATGCTTAATGGTTGGCGGATTGAAATGACACCCGAAAAAATCAAAGAAGCCAAAAATAAAGTGCTCAAAACCTGTCAGAACATGCAAAACGCCGAGTTAGTCATCGGTAGTTCTGGAAACGCTAGTTTTCGAATCGTGGATACAGACAATATTGCAATTACTCCAAGTAGCGTTGATTATTCTTGTATGGGCGCTGAGGATGTTATGATCATCAATATGGCTGGTGACATTGTTGAGGGGGATCGAAATCCTTCAATTGAGTATCCTCTTCATTTAGCCATTTACAAAGCTCGACCTGATGTGAACGCTATAGTTCATACACATTGTATCTATGCCTCAGCTATGGCAGTACTTCAAAAACCGTTACCTCCCATTGTCGACGAATTTGTCATCCGTCTGGGAGGACAAGTAGAAGTGGCAAAATACGGTATGCCTGGAACTGAAGAATTAGCAAAGAATGTTGTCGCTGCATTAGGACCAAGAAATGCAGTGTTTTTAGCCAACCATGGTGCTCTCTGTTGTGGTCCTACATTAGACATAGCCCTCCATAATTCCTTATTGCTCGAGCGTGTTGCTCACATTTATTTGCTCGCTTCTGCTGCTGCTGGTGGTAGGATGAAATTACCTATCCTACCATTTGAGGCGATAAAGACCCAACAAGAGATGTTCGAGTTTATGAAGCGCATGAAGAACTGGTGATTCAGGTGCGCACCCTGAGGGGATACATGGGTGAGTTTCTCCTTGTTGATCTAACAAAAGGAAGGATCCAACGAAAACCACTCAATTGGACGTATGCTCGTGATTTCATCGGAGGCGCAGGTTATGCTACGCGGTTACTTTATGATCGGCTGAACGTTGAAGAATTGGATCCCTTTCATCCTTCGAACGAAGTAGCAATTTTCACAGGGCCTCTTACAGCTACAGGAGCTCCATGCACTGGGCGGCATGCAATTGGTACCAAGTCTGCACTAACTGGCATTTGGGGAGAGTCAACGGGAGGAGGCTATTTTGGCGCTGAACTGCGTCATGCTGGTTTAGATGGAATACTAATCACCGGTGCTGCAAAATCACCAGTTTATCTATACATCAATGACGATGAAGCCATAATCAAGTCAGCCGATCATCTTTGGGGAATAGACACATATGACACAGAAAAAATCATTAAAAAAGAAACTAGCGACCCTAAAACTCGCGTATTATCTATAGGTAAAGGGGGAGAAAATAAAGTTCGGTTCGCAGCGATTATGAATGATGCAGGGAGAGCCAGTGCCCGTGCTGGAGCGGGAGCTGTTTTTGGGGCTAAATTATTGAAAGCTATTGCAGTACGAGGATCACACAAACCAGAATTGGCTGATCCTGAAGCATTCCGAAAGCATGTTAGAATTGCATTTCAGCTACTCGAAATTCTAGCACCCATTTTAGGAGCGAACGGGACTCTCTATAGTGCCGATATGCTAATGAATCTCTTCAATGGTATGCCTGTTCGCTATTTTACGGAATCTCTCATGGATATTTCAAAAATTAATGCTTCCGCTCTGAAAAAATACCGAACAGGACAATTTCGGTGTCATGCCTGTCCAATTGGGTGTGGTCCAATCATTACCGTTGAAGAATCAAATGTAGCACTAACGAATGTTGCAGGTCCTGAATATGAGACAATTGGCGCTTTTGGGTCTCTTTGTCAGGTTGAAAATCTTCCACTATTATGTCAAGCAAATCATCTCTGCAACCTGTATGGGCTCGATACTATCTCTTGTGGAAATGTCATTGCATTCAGCTTTGCGGCAAACGAGAAAGGAAAAATTCCTAAGGATTCTATTGGGTCTGTTGAGCTCAACTTTGGAAATGGGGAAGCCATTATTCAACTAATTGAAATGATTGTCAATCGCCAGGAGCTGGGGGATATTCTTGCTGAAGGGGTTAAGCGGGCTGCTGATAAACTTGGAATTCCTGATCTAGCCCTTCATGTGAAAGGACTGGAAATTCCTTTACATGACCCGCGGGCTTTCTTTGGGCTAGCTACTACCTATGCTGTATCTCCCATCGGTGCCTCTCACATGCAAGGTGATGTTCAAACCATAGATATGGGTGTCGAAATTCCTGAATTTGATATTGAACCTGGTGATCGACATGCAGACCGAAATCAAGGATTAAAAATCGCAAGGTTACGGAACTGGAGAACCCTATTTAACTCTCTCACACTTTGCCAACTAGCTCTTCTTGAACCTCCGCTCGTAACAGATCTTTATAATAGCGCAACGGGTCGAAATCTTACACCAGTTGAACTTCTTGAAATTGGTGAAAGGTCAATGACCTTGAAACGGGCTTTTAATATTCGCTGTGGCATCACTAGGGCTGACGATCACCTGCCAATAGGACTTGCAACACCCTTTACTCACGGGTCTAATAAAGGACAAGTTCCAAATTTAAAACAACAACTCCAGCAATTTTATGAAATTAGCCAATGGGATTCAACGACAGGTAAACCCACTCGGAAGTTACTAACCAAATTGGGTCTAAGTGGAGTTATAGAAGATATGTGGCCTAAATAAGACTGGCTGTATTTCACAGTGATTTTTTAATATTCATTCACTGAATTTTCAGAAGGCTTTAATTCTATTAGAAGTGCACCAGAATAGCGGAATTCAATTCACAAAGGGTTATACATGACATCAGGTAAACACAAAGAAAAAAAATCTGAACGACCCCGTCCTTGGCTAATTGAGCCACCAGGGATGCCCCATCAGGATCCCAAAGATCGGATTAATAATTTTGATGAGGTTAATCTTGGATATTCCGAAGATCAGATTCTTCAAGAAGCTGAACGGTGTATGGCTTGTAAGAACCCTAAATGCGTTGAAGGGTGCCCCGTTGAGATTGAAATCGATCGGTTTTTAGAAGCTGTTCGCGGACGGGATTATCGAGAGGCTATTCGAATCATTAAAGAAAAAAATAGTCTCCCAGCTATTTGTGGTCGTGTTTGCCCACAAGAGACACAATGTCAAGCAGGCTGCATCTTCAATAGGAAAGGATATGCTATCGAAATTGGTCGCATTGAACGCTTCCTTGCGGATTGGGAACGGGAGCATGGTGTCGAAGTACCCCCGCTTCCCAAACTAACTGGACGCCGTATTGCAATTGTTGGGAGTGGTCCAGGTGGCCTTACGGCTGCAGGAGATCTAGCCCTTTTAGGCCACCAAGTAACAGTTTTTGAAAGCCTGCATGAACCGGGTGGTGTCCTTGTTTATGGAATTCCAGAGTTTCGTCTCCCCAAAGCAATAGTCAAAGCTGAAATTAATTACTTAAAACAACTTGGTGTGGAATTTCAATTAAATGCGTTCATCGGTCAATTATATACTCTTGACGATCTCTTTGGACAAGGTTATGATGCGATTCTTCTTGCCTCAGGGGCGGGTCTACCACGATTTCTTCGTATTCCTGGAGTAAATCTTATCGGGAGCTATAGCAGTAATGAGTTCCTTACTCGTGTCAATCTCATGCGCGCCTACCAATTCCCCGAATATGACACGCCGATCATCCAAGGAAAAGTTGTTGCTGTTATCGGCGGCGGAAACGCAGCAATGGACAGTGCCCGCACTGCAATTCGTTTGGGCGCTTCCAAGGTGCAAATCGTGTACCGCCGTTCAGAAAATGAAATGCCAGTTCGCCGAGAAGAGTATTATCATGCAAAAGAAGAAGGGGTCGAGTTTCAATTTCTTACTCAACCCATTGAGCTAGTTGGTGACGACCAAATGCGTGTCAAGAGGATGCGATGTCTCCGTAACTGCCTTGGGGATCCGGATGAAAGTGGAAGATGCCGTCCTGAACCCATCGAGGGATCCGAATTTGACTTTCCTGTTGATACAGTGATTTTTGCCATTGGTGCCTTAGCAAATCCTTCGGTGCCCAGTTGTACACCTGGGTTAGAATGTGATCGATGGGGTGATGTCGTTGTTGATCCTGATTCACTAGAAACCTCTATATCACATGTCTGGGCCGCTGGTGATATTACTGGAGGCGACGGTACTGTCATCGCTGCTGCGGGCGAGGGAAAAAATGCCGCACGGAATATTCATCAATATCTTCTTTCGCTTTGAATTTTTCATATCCTAAACAAGACTAATTTCGCCAATATAGCTAAGATCTACTAAACTATGGTACATGAGCTTTTGTGCTGAGAGCGTGTAAAGCACATCACCAATGTATAGGCTTCTATGAATGAAATACGCCTGTAATTTCCAATGGTTCTCTGGGAATCCTTCAGAGTCTTCAAGGTGCGAAATTTTGCCCCAAAGTTCTACGTCACCATTACTAGTGTTAGTTTTAAACATGTAAACGCCTTGCCACACAGGTGTGCCTGGTAAATTCGGTTCAGGATTGGATATGTTTACATATTCACATAACAGAATTGGCATTGCAAAGAAATCCCTCTGTGTATCAACCAAGATTGCCCTGTGATCATGTAATACATCCGAATCCGTTCCCCGCACACCAATCACTAAGCGATCAGTTTCATCCGGAGAAGATGGGTCTGTAGTATTGAATAGACTAACCTTAACCCCTTGATACCACCAAAAATCCCCTGACTCACTTACTACTGTTTCTTTCCCAATTCCGAGCAAAAACCCATTATCGAGGGGATGTAGATAGTCCGAGTATCCAGGCATTACTAATTCACCCATCAGCCGAGGAAAGAATGGATCAGTCAGATCAATTAGGAACAAGGGATCAACTTTCCAAAATGTTACTAGGTATCCAGTGTTTCCGATAAACCGTACTGAGTAAATCTGTTCACCAGGTGCCAATCCTTCTACTCGTCCACATGTTTTTAACTCCATATCCAAAATGTACACATTACTTACTTGAAACCATTCAGCCTCATTTTGAATTGAAAACACCAAACTTGTTGTTGCGACACGAAGATAGCCGCCTGACTCATCTAACGCAAACTGATTTATTAGATAGCCTGGTACATATCCACTTGCTTGATACGACACTCCTCCATTAGTCAATTCGAATCGATGTATTGTAGTTTGCTTATCAAACCAATTACGTGAGAATATTGGATACCGTGAGATAGCCAAGTAGATGTTATTTAGTGAAGAATAAAGTGTACTTGTGGAGCTACCCGTTAGAATAGTTTCTGTATTCAAGCTTGCCTCGACATCAAAAACATCCAAGCTAATGATCATTTGGAAACAAAAACTCCAATCATATTCACCAGGATCATAGTAAACATCTTGGATAGAAATTGTTCTACGATTACTCCCGATTACAATTGTTGGAATATCGTCGCTGCTTCCATCACCTGCAAAAGCAGAAGCGATGAGGTATAAGTGCGGACCAATCATTCGAGCTCCTCTGTATCTTCCCGAAATTGTCACTCTAGAACTTTGAATTATTGACCTTGGGTTAGAGACATCATAAATCTCAATGATGGTTAATCCTTGGTCAACTGCTAAAACAACAAGCTTTGTAGATGCAAATAAGAAAAGGGCTTCAGGGGTTTCAGACGATTGGATACGGGCAATAACTTCTGCCGATGTAGGAGGGTATGTTTCAATTACGACAATTTCTGTATCAATGATTGTGTAAATGTACGAACCATCGGTTTTTACGATATCTGGTTCGTCGACTCCCTCAACCTGTATATTAGTTGTTGAGTAACCACTAGTTCCTTCTAAACTTGGAGGTTGTCCCCCAGGATTACCAGTACCCAGCCCCAAAAAAATCCCTGGAAATTCAGGCATCCCGATCAGAGGCGGAGGGTTATGAGATCTAATATGTTGGGATAATTCTGATATTGAAGAAAACTGCTGAAGATTCGCTGGAGGGTTACTGGTTCCAATATAAATGCTAAGGAACACCGAGCCACCAATCATCAATAGAACTAATAGCACATTTCGAAGTCTAGGGAGCGCTCGTCGTACTCGATTTTGAACTATCAATAAAATACGAGGATAACTTGGCATAAAAGTAGATGGTATCTCCGTTATCCATTAATCTAAGGAATAGAACACTCTCGAAGATGCTGTTCAAGGGTTTAGAACATATAAGTGCTCCATGTTTTCAGAGTTTTATTATTTAAATGGACGAAACATATTTATTGATTATTTCCAGCTATGCCGATAAGCGTGCCTAAAATACAGGCGCGTAATACAAAGCTCCAAAAGGGTGACTAACCAATGACTGATTACATTCGACTAGGCCAACGCCGAACCGCGCTGACCTCTGCCAACTTGCAAGGTGATGACGATGGGGATGGCCAACGGCCGCTCATATGGGCGTACATTGATTTGGCGGGTGTACCGCGAAGCGATGCCCGTCGTACTCTTCACAGTCTTAGCGGAGCTGTTTGCAGGCACTCTTCTTCTTAGCCTCGATATCACATTCGCTAGTCTCATCGGGCTTTTTATCCTAATTCCTGGTCTCATGCAACTGCGCGGTAATATATCCACCAGCCTTGCACAACGTTTGGGATCAGGTACACATCTAGGCACAATTTCTTGGAAACAAGGTCTTAACGAACCCCTCCGTGCTAATATCAAGGTAGCATTCTATCTAGTCTTTATCATGTCCTTTCTACTAGCGATCGGGGCATGGACTGTTTCAATTGCTACTCAATTGGTGGTTCCCCGAGGTGGATTGATATTGATTTTACCACATTTTATCATTATTGCCATGGTAACTGCATTGCTTGCTAGTGTTTTTCAAGTAACCATTACGGTTACAGTGGCTCTGCTTGCTCACGCTCGTGGTCTTGATCCTGACAACGTAACTATTCCTATAGTAGCTGCAATTGGTGACATTATCACCATCGGCTGCCTGCTCATCGCTATTTTGCTAGCTATTACACTCATCCCCCCACTCCCTGTAGTAACATGAAAAGGTGAAAAATTTGACAAAAAATAATGTGCGGAAAATCCTCGTTGAGAGTCTCCCCGTTCTCGGCCTCGTCATAGTCTTCGCCCTAATTGCTGGACAATTTCTCGATTACACTCTTGAGGGTCTCAAAATTATCTTCCCCCTAATTCTACTCATGATCCCCGCGTTCATCGATGTTACAGGTGACCTTGCTGGCGTGGTTGGTGCCCGAGCAACGAGCCACTTGTACACAGGTGAACTCGATGCTAGTTTTCGACCCTATCGCTTACTCATTACTAATTTTTTGGCAATTCTTCTGATTTCCACTACAGCCTATGCTTTCTTGGGCATATGTGTCATCGGCATCGCTATATGGTTAGCTTCCATAATTGGACCGATATTTCCTGCTTGGGGTTTCCCATGGCTATTTCTTGCCATTATTGGGGCCGGAGTGCTAGCTACGGCCTGCACCAGTATAATCGGACTCTTCTCTGCTCGAATCGTATACAGGTTTGGACGAGATCCAGATAGTGTTATTCCTCCGTTGACAACAACTGTAGGCGATCTCTTAGGAATTTTATTCATTGCTCTTGCAATCATCAGTCTAGGAAATATTCTAGGTCTTTTCTAGACGCATGTTCTAAAAAAAGGGGAAGAGGAAGAACGTTTTAAAATTCCTTGTAGTTTTGCTCACCTGATTTACTAAACGCTCTTCCAGCCTGGTGCGCGTTTCCAGATGTATACATGAATCAACATAGCCCAGAGCAGCCAAAGTACCCAATTAACTGGATTATATATTCCCGTTAGGAGGAAATCACCTAATAGAATCGGTGAGACTAAGAAGTATATGTAGAGGCTGATAATCCCGAGTACGACAACTATTACAGTCCGGACTAGAATGTTCACTATGGTATTGAATCGAGTTGGCCAGTTACCGAAGTATTGAGTCCAGATGAATATGAGAAGTATGATAAAAACTGCAATCCAAGCGGAGAATCCGTGCATTGCGGCAAACCCCATTGTCAACATTATTCCGGAGAGTAGAGTTGGCATTATAAAGAACGCGAAAAGGCCACCAAGGAGAGTGCAACCAATTAATGCCGCCAAACCAATCCACGGTTGTTTCTTCAAGGCTTTCCATGGCTGATATTCCCAAGTCATAAGGGTCATTAATCCAAACACGATAATCCACTGAGTAAACGCTAGGGATAGGTAGGCGCCACCATTGTTGACTTCGCCAGCAATGGGGTCGTATGCCCAGAACGGCCAAGCGGTCCAAATTGTCCAATCAACTGTCGTTGTAACAGGAGGAAGCGCTGTGGCGATTTGAAAGGGCCAGTAGAGGATTAGCCATGTTAGGGTGGTGATGACAGTTGCTAGAAGCATAACTGCGAAGCCACGTTTGGGTTGCTCTAATTCTGTAAATGGCCAATAGATGCCTCCAGCCGCCCAAATGGATGCAAAACTGAAACCACAGGAGAGTATCGTACCAATTGCTGCAGATGAAAGGAAGAGTGCGAGATACCAGTTCCCTCCGATTGCAGAAACATTCATGAGAGCATAGGGACTAAACATTGGAATCATGTACGGACCGATGATGAACCAGAAAACAGCGATAACTACTGCGATGCCAACGATATTGAGTATTGTTCCCACAATTCCTTGAGTAATTAGACTTTTCATCTTGGATGATAGGTAATGGTCAAACCAGATTTGAAATACTACAATGAGGATTCCCCATCCTGCTATTGCAGATCCTAGGAATAGCCACCCCGACCAGTAAAAGAGGGAGAATCGCCAGTCCATAAAGATATACCAGAATACTAGGGCAACGATGAATACAATGATGAAATTAACTAAACCTGAAACAATCCAATTCCAACGACGCTCTGTGATAACTGGACGCCACATCTGATCTTCAAATGGTGTGTCTTCTGTCATTTTATCAACACCTGTTGATCGTTATGACGAATCCTATATCATGCAGTTAAGATATTTAAGCGTGAATTGGTGACCCTTCTAATGTTGTTGGCACAAATGAGGTTCTTGCATGCCAGAAGTTCAAGTATATGACGATATAATACTCAACTTTAAAGAAAGAGGTGAAGGTTATCCGCTCCTCCTTATTCATGGATTGTTAAGTGATTTATCCAGCTGGCGATACCAAGTTGAACCATTTGCTAAGCATTATCGGACCATCATGGTCGACTTAAAGGGATTTGGCAAATCTACTAAGCCTCGCAAGGAATACCGGGTTCACTCGCATGCTGATGACCTCTTTATGCTTCTGCAACATTTGAACATCACTCAAACCCATGTTTGTGGTCTCTCAATGGGTGGTATGGTCGCTGAGGTGCTTGCGATAAAATATCCTCAAGTTGTGAAGGGTCTGGTTCTTGCTGATTCTGCCGCCATGATTGCTGACTACGCTGTTAGCGACCGACTGACCCTTATCAGTGAGCATGACATGAACTGGTTTGCAGACTGGGGTACAAAGAAAATCTTGCGATTAGCTTCTGATGAAGCCAAAATCCATGTTCGAGAAATGATTCGACGTGTGGATCGCAATGATTATCGTTTGGCGATTCTTTCGACTGCTGGCTTTAACATTGCAAATGATTTGAAAAAAATCCGTAGTCCTGTTCTTATCATTCAAGGAGAAAAGGATGAAACAGTTCCCATGTGGCATGCTGAACAACTGAAAAGCTGGATTCCCAAATCAAAATTTGTAGTCATGAAAGGCGCCTCTCACATGACACCAGTCGATAACCCTGCAGAATTTAACAAGCTGGTCCTCGACTTCCTTAGAGAAGTCGATGCATCCACCTAATCCCAAAGGGATACAAATCCTTCGGTGCGAAACACGATGATGAACATCAATCCCCCCGAGAACTGGCAATGGATTGGTGACTGGTTCGGACGTCGCGCCGCACTAACACCTAACCAAGAAGCTCTCCTCGATTCCTCCACTGAACGCCGTTATTCCTATGCAGAGCTCGATATCAGAGGCAATCGACTTGCACATCTCCTCTCCACTAAATACAGTATCAAGAAAGGCGACCGTGTAGCGTTCCTTCTCCACAACCGCATCGAGTGTATTGATGCCTTCTCGGCTTGTGGAAAACTCGGAGCCATCCTTGTCCCACTCAATGTCCGACTAACCCCGGTGGAACACCAAAAATACCTAACGAACACCACACCCGCTGTACTCATCTACGAAGGCGCCTTCGATAATACAATCGACGAATTCCGTCCAAACGTACCGAGTCTCAAGCACTTCCTAGCCGTAGACAAAACGTCTCTCAAAAACTTCCAATCTTACAAACAACTGCTTAACAATCAACCCACCACACCCCCACCCCGCCCTTCGCTCGGTTTTGAAGACCCTTTCTTCATTCTTCCTACAGGGGGAACGACCGGTTCACCGAAAGGGGCGGTCCTCTCTCACCGACATATATTCTGGAATTCAGTAAACACTATAGTCTGCTGGGGGCTCGGTCCAGCAGATGTGTGTCCCATTATTTTTCCACTGTATCACACAGGGGGTTGGAATGTGCTCCTCATTCCACTGTTCCATGTTGGGGCTCGAGTAATTCTCTGGAGGCAATTTGACGCGGTTGATACTCTTCGACGCATCGAGGAAGAACACTGCACCATAATCATCGGCGTCCCTACAATGTACCACATGATGATTAACACACCAGCCTTCACCAAGACTGATTTCAGCTCAGTTCGGTTCTGGCTAAGTGGGGGAGCCCCCTGCCCAGTCTCAATTATGGAGCCCTTTTGGAATCGTCACCAAGAATTTGCCATGGGCTACGGACTAACAGAAGTCGGACCCAATAATTTCTACATGCCTCATGGTGCCTCAAAAACGAAACCGACTGCCGTGGGTCTCCCTTTTTTTCATAATGGCGTCCGAATTGTCAATGATGAACTTCAAGACGTGTTGCAAGGTGAAGTGGGTGAACTCCTTCTTCGAGGTCCTCATGCCTTCAGCGGATACTGGAATAACCCTCAAGCCACTCAAGATGTTATCGAACCAGATGGCTGGATTCACACTGGTGATCTAGCTCGCCAAGATTCAGATGGATTCTACTACATTGCAGGTCGGAAGAAAGAACTATTCATCTCAGGCGGAGAAAACGTCTTTCCCATCGAAATTGAACGTGTACTTGATGAACACCCCGCTGTTGATCAAGCAGCAGTTGTAGGAATTCCCGATGAGAAATGGGGTGAAGTGGGATGTGCTTTCATCGTTTTGAAACAGGATACTAAAATTTCGGAAAACGACCTAGTGGAGTTCATGCAATCGAAACTAGCCCGGTACAAAGTACCCAAACGTCTTGTCTTTGTAGCTGAGCTACCCAAAACCAGTGCAGGCAAGATTGCGAAACGAATCTTAGAAAAACAAGCCCGAGAGTTCTCCTAGTGCGACGAGATCCTTTTTATTCGTCCTCTGGTGGTGGCCAAAGGCCTTGAATTTTGCGCAGGTTGACGATTTGTCCGATATGATATCCATTATGCTGAAACTCGATAATGATAGCTCTTCCTAGGGGCGTGTTTCCAAATCCCTTGAGGGGTCGTGCCAAGCCTTCAGTTTCACTGATTTCCTTGAGGGTATTGAGGTGTTTTGAGAAACTTTCAATGAGGTCCTTCCAAGCTTTTTCTGTGAGCTTTGCATCTTTTTGTAACCAGTCTTTATCGTGAAGGGCCTTCCAATCAAACTCTTCACCATGAATGGCTTTTAGCGTGATATCATGCCAAAACACGATATGATACAGGTGGTCCCAAATTGAATGCTCATTCTTAACAGATTGTTTTTTCGCTTCTTCGGCTGTGATTCCTCGTAACGCTTTGAGGACATCATAATGCGCATGTTTACCATAAAGAGCATCTGCGAAAGCCTGTCTAATCCACTCTGTCATTACCTAAACCTCTGCAAATGTTAGGTATTCAATCCACTAAGTTATACAAAAAATAGACTTTTCCTTCCCTATAAACAAGGTAAGGCTCGATGGACTAAACAACTGACTGATTATTGTGGTAATCCTCTTGCTTTCCATTGATAATGAATGGTTTATTGATGATGCAGGTCGGAAAGTTTTGTTACGGGGAGTGAATATCGGAGGGAGCTCCAAGGTACCCAAGACACCGAATGGTGCGACTCATATCAAAACAGATTATACTGATTATAATGTCTCATTTGTCGGACGTCCTTTTCCTCTTCAAGACGCGAATGCCCATTTTCAACGAATTCGTCACTGGGGCTTCAATGCATTACGATTTATTATAACCTGGGAAGCTATCGAGCATGATGGTCCCAAACAATACGACAAAGAATATCTAGATTATATTGAAGAAATCCTCAAGGTGGCGGCTGAACACAACCTATACATATTCATCGATCCCCACCAAGATCTCTGGAGTCGCGCATCAGGTGGTGATGGAGCTCCAATTTGGACTTTTGAAAAAGTGGGTCTCGATGTTACAAAATTCGATGCGTCAGCCGCTGCATTCGTAATGCAATATCGTTATGATTCGGAAAATCCTGATGCTTATCCCCCGATGGCTTGGCTCCAGAATTATGGTCGATTTGCCTCCTGTACTATGTTTACCCTCTTTTTTGGAGGAAATGACTTTGCGCCCTCATTTAGAGTTGAAAATTCCCCGGTTCAAGATTATCTGCAGGAACATTATCTTAATGCCATTAAGCAAGTTGCTAATCGTGTTTCTGATAACCCCTATGTGATTGGTTTCGAAACTATGAATGAACCTAGCCCCGGTTGGATTGGACAACGCGTGGATGGTGCATCGAAACTCATTTCTCGTGAACTATTCTACGGTATCAATCCCTTTGATGCAATGGTTCTTGCAGCTGGATTTCCACGCAAAATTCCTTACAGTCTCATTAAACGCTTTGCAGTTAGAAAGGTTCGACACGACATTCTGAATCCAAAGGGAATTAGTTGCTGGCTCGATGGATATGAGGATCTCTGGCGAAAACACGGTGTTTGGGATATTGATTCCACGGGAGAGCCTGTGATTCTTTGCAACGATTATTTTCTAATTCGAGAAGGAAAACCAGTAGATTTCTTGGAACATTATCTGTCACCTTTCGTTCACAAATTTGCTTCTAGGATTCGTACAGTATGCCCAGAGATTATTATTGGAATTGAACCGCCTCCGGAAACAGGAATGCGTGGCGAAGCGTTTCTAAGTGATCCACCTGTAAATTGCGTGAACTCATCACATTGGTACGATGAAATTACAGTAGGTTTGAAACGATTTCGTGGATGGCTAAGTTATGATACCTCCCGAAACAAACTCGTGCTTGGGACTAAGAACGTGCAAAAAATGTTCAACCGACAGCTTGCAAAAATTAAGTTCCTTTCTCAAGAGGTTCATGATGGCATTCCAACAATAATTGGTGAATTTGGTTTATGCTTTGACGTAAACAACAGACAGGCATTCCATCTATGGAAAACCAAGCCAACAAAGGCTTGGCGACAACACATCAAAGCTCTTACAATGTATTACAACGCCATGGATAAGAATCTCCTCCACTCCATGCTTTGGAACTATACCCCAGACAATGATAATGAATGGGGAGATCAATGGAACCAAGAAGATTTCTCTATCTTCAGTATCACGCAACAAACCAATCCATCAGACATTAACAGTGGAGGTCGCGCGATTACCGGCTTCTGCCGTCCCCACCTTATGGTCGTTGCAGGAACACCACTGAAGATGTCCTTTTCAGCTAAACAGAAAATATTTCATTTTGAATTTGATGCAGATTCAAGAATCGAAGCCCCATCAATTATTTATGTGCCATCTATTCACTATCCAGATGGCTTTCAGGTTGTTCTTTCTGACTGGGACCGGGTGGATATAGGTGATGACCAACTCCTTGGCTTTAAAGTAAAGAAAGAGGGTTATCATTCACTTGTTATTAAACCGCCATAATTAAGTAACATAAGAGAAGAATCTCGAACCCTTTCTCTCAACTAGGCGGTTTTGCTTGATGAGCAAAGACAATATCCAAGACTGCAACTTTATTACTGATTTCAAAGGCTTGCCATCAAACACAATGCTACCGCTCATAAATTCTTAGCTTAAGAGATTTTGGAGTGGTCGGAACATCAGCTTAGCTGTTAATAACGACATCTTAGGATAACGGAGGTTGCACCTACATGAAAGAGAAGTCATTGAAAAAAGGTAAGATTCTCTAACCAGTTAGAGAGTTCATCGTTCGTTGTATCATCTGAATGTAAACAAGACATATCATTCTATGTAATGTGAAAGATAGGTATCCATACAACTAAATATTTCTGCTCAAATCTATTCCCAGAGGGATGGTGAAATGGCAAAGAAACCAACCAAATCTGCCTCCTCGCAAATTATGACCGGTGGACTCCTAATCCTCATTGGCACTACCCTGCTCTGTATGGGCGGGATAAATATCCTGATGTGGCGATGGCTTTATCCCAGCCCAGTTATCTATAACGTTGTAATTAGTGATACTTACGAACATGGTGTTCTGACGACAACCAACTCTTCGGTCCAATTGACCCTCGACGGCCGGTTCAACCAAATAGAACTGACTCAACTCTGGACGAATGACACACCCATTGCCTTCAGCTTACATTGGAATAACACCCTCCTCTTTTCCTTGAACCTCACAGCACATCAATATTGGAGTCAGATCCTCTACGAGAATGACAGACTCATGTATGGAAACATCAACACCACGCTCACAATCAGCCGAGTCACTTCCGATGTCACCTTTTTTGTGCGCATCATAACCAAACAGCACTTTGAAGTTCTCGTGACATACTTCTATCCGATTTTCTTCATCGTTGGTCTATTGATTCTAGGAAGCTTGGTGTTGGGTGGTGGGTTCTATCGGCTCCGTCGCACGATTCGAAACCTCGAAAACTACATAGACTTTGCCTAACGCCTCCACGCCCTCACATACATATGGCTTTGCTTCAGGAAGTGACTTTATTACTAATCGATTTTTTTTAAGTGTAAATTCGGTTGTCTTTGGTAAAAAAACTGGTAGGACTGCTAGCCCCATTTAATACAAGTTGATGACCATGTATATCCAATTCCAGCGGCAGCCATTACCACCAAATCGCCCGCATTGATTTTTCCAGCTTTCAGTCCTTCCTCAATCGAAACAATAGCATCATTTTGTCCCATGTGTCCTAATTCCTCAAAGTAGGTCGATTGGTCCATTGTTAATCCGAGCTCACTGAGCACATAGGAAAACGCGGAACGTTTCATATGGAGCAAAGCTAGGTAATCGATGTCGCTTATTGAGTAGCCACTTCGTTCCGTGGCTTCTTTTATTACACGAATGAAGTTTTGCATCGAGAGCTTATCAAGTCGTTCTTTCATGCTGGGGGGGTCAGGGACATCGAGGTAATGAAGGCCTTGCTCTATGGCTTCACAACTGATGGGCATTTCTGTTCCTCCCGCTGGACAGTATACATCGTCAGCAAACGCTCCATCAGTAATGATTGCTGTTTCTAAAACTTGGTTGTGGGTATAATCCCGCTGCAAAACCGCTGCTACTCCACTTGCTGCTAGACTAAACATGAACCGACTGCGTTCGTTTTGGTAATTGATCAAATCACAGTTTTGATATCCGCTAGCCAAAAGAATCGTGCGAATGTCAGGCTCTGCGGCCATTAGGGCTTTGGCAAGACGAATACCCCCCATTAGGGTTGCACAACGGGCGCTTAAATCCAAAGCCCAGGCGTTCGTTGCTCCAATTTCATAGGAAAGTTTGACACCCGCTACTTGCATTGGGCGTTCAATGAATGTTTCTCCGGTCCATAAAATTACATCAATATCTTCTACCGTTACAGCTTTTGCTTTTTTCAAGGCGATGTTTGATGCACGGATGCCCATTTTGATAGGGCCGTCCTCTGGGCCGCCGACAGTTTTGCTTATGAGTCCAAATTTTGTTTTCAGGATTTCTTTGGGAATCCCAGTTTGTGCTGAGATGAATTCAGCTGTGTGTCGCAGCTTGGGTAAGTAAACACCTGTGCTGACAAGACCCATGGTTACTGACGACTGTTCCATTTCAAATCACCCGATGGGTAATAAGCTTAGAGATCGGCGCTTGTCTAGGGCATCATAGTGACTTAAAAACCTGGTTAGGTTTCCATCGACCCTTATTTCGTAGATTGGTTTTCAAAGCGCTGACGTGTTTCTTCTTCAGTTATTTCGATGTCCTTTCGAATGTTTTGGATAATAGGAATCGTCACTGTAGCTCCAATGAAAAAGAACAAGCAAATAATTGCAAATGCTGGGGAATAAAAGCCAGCAAAGAATATGACCGCTATGGTTGGGACTAATTGAGTGCCCAAAGCAACTCCAATTACATGCGCTAGCATGTTTATGGAAAGTGCGGTGCTACGGATTTCCGGGGGATTAACATCTCCAGCACTGACATAGATTAGCGGGGTAATGCCAGCATCAAAAAGGGTTCCCACAAAGATGAGAAGGAAAAAGATGAAGGTCGCTGGATTAAGAAAAAGGTCCCAAATGGTTGCTGTGGGGGCAACGGTGAAAGGATAGAGGCTAGCAAGAATTAGGATAGGTCCTGCTGCAAGGCAACAGAGGAGGATGAGGTAAGCTCGTCCACGGCGATCTTTTCTGTAAAATCGATCACCTAATCTGCCGAAGAGAGCAGTACCGATAATTTGGCTCGCGAGGGCGATGGTCATGAATAATGTGGCTACAAAAATGCTAAGATTGTGATCTACATTGAGCCAGCGAACAGCCCACGCGCCAAACGCGGCAGTAGGAATAATGGCGATGATTCCGACGACAATTAGCCATACATTCGATCCTTTACGCCACATTCGAGTTAGATCCTTTCGATTCAATGTGTATGTATAAACTACCCCTGGTTCTTGTAGATCGACTAAGCATTCTTCATGTTGACCCCGAGGGGGCTCTCGTGTAATAAAGAGGAGTATACCTGCACCAAATCCAATGATTGTAATAACGAGGAAAGGCATTTGCCAGCCAAAAGTTTCAACTAATAAACCCGCAATGATGAAACCAAGCCCATATCCTGCTCCTGCTGCTGTCCCTAGAATTCCAATAGTAGTGGAACGGTAATGAGCCGGAACACAATCGATGGTCATTGAGAGTGATAGAGGTCCGGCCGCACCAACACCAATGGCTGCAAGACTGTAAAAAAGTAAAAGTTGCCAGTAGGTGATAAAAGGGAAAAGAACTGGGATAAACCAAAATATCCAGAAGAACGTGCTGATTATTAACAGATTCCGACGAGTTGATCGGTCAGCCATGTATGCCCAAGGTAATGCTGCAAAGCCTGAGATAAGAAGAAAAATCGTAACGATAAGAGCGATCCAGGCATCTGAAGAAACCCCCAAGGCGATTACGAGAACTCCTGTCATGGGGGGAAGAATTGCACTGGCTGCCGCTACAACAATACCTAGAATGAATAGAATTCCATAGGATAACCGGTCTCGCCCAGTCCAGGCTCTAGCAACGGGTGGTTCTCTCGTCGTTTCCATGATACACCCTCAAACTTTGCGGCTAACCAATCACCTCTTTATTTAATGTTTTTCTGTTAGTCAGCAAAAGAATCTCTGAAATCATCCAAAAGAGTTCTTGGTTAAGTGAAAGAAACTTAAAGGGCAGGTTCAATAGCCCGTTCCTAGTACCTATGAGCATAGGGTGCATCAGATGGTGAACCAAAAGAATACAACCTTGTTAATTACTGGGGCGTCACATGGGTTGGTTCATCTGTTGATGCTCGCGCTCCCATATATCACAACAAAACTACTCCTCGTTACCCCAATTCCTCTTGGATTGGAATGGCTGGTTGTTTTGCTTCTTAATACTCCTGCGTACTTTGTTTTTGGCTTTGGTGCCATTCCTGCTGGTGTTCTTTGTGATCGGATTGGTCCTCGAAAGGTAATAGCAATGGGCCTAATGCTCTCTGTATGTTCCGGAGTTGCACTTTTCTTTTTCTGGCCTCTGGGTGTTGGTGCCATCACAGTTCTCTTCATGACTTATGCATTTGGTGCGGGATTGTATCATCCCGCTGGCACGACATGGGTTTCAAATACTTTTGAAAATAACCGCGGAAAAGCGTTAGGGCGGCATGGTATTGGAGGAAGTGTGGGTCAACTTATGGCTCCGCTCATCTCCGCATTTATCTTGAGTACCCTTTTTTGGCCAGTAATATTTCTCTTTCTGGCCGTGATCGGACTACTAATCGCCTTTGTGACGCTCCGTGTTCAAGTTCAGCCAACTCATCTAGAAGTTGTTCCTGATCCAGAGACAAAGAAAAGTAAGGGCTTCTTTAGTCTCGTGACTCCTCTGGCTATGCTGATTATCTCAGCAATTCTCGCTTCAAGAGGGATGCTTTATCGTGGCACCGTAACAGCACTTCCAGTTTATATCACGTTGGAACTTGGAGCTTTACTTGTCATTGCAGGGTTTATTGGAACATTGGTATATGTTGGTGGGATCTTTGGTCAAGAGATTGGAGGTCGACTTACCGATCGTCTTGGGTGGCGAAAAATCCTAATAGGAATGACTCTGTTGACGAGCGGTTCACTTGGGCTTTTGGCTGTTCCCTATTTGCCAACTATATGGGGTGATGCTCTGCTCGTTACTGCTGTACTTTTATTTGGGTTTTCCTTCTTTGCGGCTCAAGCCGCAACGAATACGATGATTGCGAATTTGTCAAGCCCAGAAAGTCGAGGACAGATTTTTGGTTGGAGTTTCTTTACCCGCTTTGGCCTTGGCGCCTTTGGCATTCCCCTCGTTACAATCAGCTATTTCTTCTTTGGTACCTGGGTTGCAGGGTTCTTATTAATGGCATTACTTGGAGTTATTGCTGCAATTTTGGTTCCCATCATCCATCTACGCCAAAAGGACAAATAATGGCAAGATATTACTGGGTTCAGAAATTTTTTAGCCTTGGAGTATTTTGAGAATCATAGGAGAAAATCAATGTTTGAACCTTTGAAGGGTAATGGTAAACCCATTGTCGCAAACGATCTTGTACGAAATTTTGGAAAGACCGTGGCTGTAGACCATCTCTCTTTTGAAGTCCGTGCTGGTGAAATCTATGGACTCCTTGGACCTAATGGTGCCGGAAAAACGACAACGGTCAAAATGGTCAGTGGCTTACTTCCCCCCACACTCGGTCAAGTCGAAGTCTTTGGTTTTGATCCAATGAATCAACCTATTGAGGTCAAAAACCGGATTGGCCTTGTTCCCGAAGACCACATCCTCTATGAATCGCTTACTCCTCGAGAATTTTTTAATTTCATTGCTTCGGTTCGTCAGCTCGATCAATGGCAAGTGAAAACAAGAGTTAGATCATTAATTGATGCCTTTGAGTTTCAAGAATATTTTGACAAACCTATTGCTGCTTTGAGCCATGGAAACCGACAAAAAGCCAGTATAATTGCCGCATTAATTCATGATCCTCCTCTTCTGGTTCTTGATGAACCGTTTAGTGGATTGGACGCACGTACCGTTCGTGTTCTCAAAGACATTTTAAACATCCACCTAGAAAATGGTGGTGGGATTCTATTCAGTAGTCATATTCTCGAGGTAGCTGAAAGTCTTTGTAACCGAATCGGAATCATTGATGACGGTAAAATGGTTGCTGAAGGTACCGTTGATGAGCTTCGAGAAATGGTAAAAGCTCACGGTTCACTTGAAGAAATTTTTCTACGCGCCGTCCAACAAGATGCTGAAGTAGCAGAAACTGTTCAAGCACTTCGCAAGGCTCTTTCAAAAAATAGCAATCGGTGATATTCTGGGTGGTCCATTAATTTTGTTCGAAGTCACGGAAACACAACACAAAATCGGTTGGCGCGAGGCTTGGAGGATCGCAGGAAAGATTGCCTTTGAAGTGCAGTTCCGATCTTCAATGTCCATGAGTTCAGGAGCTATGACGCAAAGTGTCGAAAAACAAATCAACAAAGCCCGTAGTAATGCCCGATTCAACAAGATCACAATAAGTTTCTTTATTGGAATGCTTGCGATGGTATTCGGCATCGTCATTTGGGGCACTCTCAGTGGCATTTATGGAACACCGGAAGAATATCAGTGGATTACCGTCGCATTTACGGTCTCAGTTTTCTGTATTGTTGGATTTGCTTTTCTCGTATTTTGGGGAATTATGGTTTCAACTTCATTCATTTCATCAAATGCTGCCAGCATTGGTCATTATCTGCCGGTCTCACGTGCTGATACCGGAAAACTAGCCTTACTTGCTTATGTCCGATTGTTTGACTCCCAGATGATATCCATCATCTTTGGATTTCCCCTGGCATATGGTATCGTAATTTTCTTGATTTCTGGAATATCTACGCTTGCGATTACCGCGTTTCTAGCCTGTCTTGCTGTCTTTCTCATCAGCGTTGGACTCGCAATTACGATTATGTTACTTTTAGCCCTCTATTTCTATACACGTATCCAATCGACTGGTGGTTCTCGACTAGGATCTATCATTCGAGTACTATTCATCGTTCTTTGGGCAGTTGCTATCATGGGCTTTTCACTCTCCTTACAACTTCTCAATATCATTATCCCACTTATAGAAGGTTTTGCAATTCAATTATCGCCATTTTGGCATCTGCTGTATTTTGGCTATCCATTCTCTATGGGAACATTTGTTGTTCTTGCCACCGGAATTTCTGGTACTCCCCCCTTTTGGCTAGTCTTTATCGTGGTGGTTTTTTATGGAGGTCTCGCGTTATTAGGGCTCCGTTGGTCTAGGAATTTTTTACAACGAATTGGGACTAGTGGTGTTACAATATCCACATCGAATGCCATTCATCCTGTAAATGTCAAGGTTAGTCGAGTCGGATGGGCTCTACTACAAAAGGATATACGTATCGCTACCAGAACCCCTGGTCAAGCAATGATGTTCTTTCTTCCGATCTTGATGATGCTTCCGATTTTTTTCCAGTTTATATGGGAAATTAGTATTGTGCATGTTTCCGATATCATCGTCTTCATTGTGATTCCCACCATTATGTTAGGCTTCTTCTCAATTTTCTTCTTAGGCGTTGAAGCACGGGGGATGGCGTACACAATGACTCTTCCGCTTCCAACAGAACGAATTCTTCGTGCTAAGGCTCAACTTATCACTTTAATGGCGATTTCGATTCCGATTTTTGTGATAGCGGTTTCCTTTTTCAAACCTTTCACTAATCTTGTATCTTTCCTTCTTGCCATCTCGATGATGCCAGCAGTCTATGTTTCCGCATATATCTCCCTCGTTCTCTTCACACGAATTATTGGTGGTGGACGACTAATTGGCTTCGAGCTTAGCCAGCATATTACGCAAATGTTGATTGTAGGATTATTGAGCGCTTTTATCGCATTCATCCCTATTGGAATATTTGGTGTCTTTTGGTATCTTGTCTTCTTCATTGGGTATCCTGTTCAAATTGCTCATCTTGCTGGACTAGCTGGTTTGTGGATAGGAATTTCATCGAACTACCTGTTGGGAAAACTACTGGCTCGCCTTCTTCTGATAGATTAATTCCATAATGGTACTGGTTTTTTAGTAAATCAGCTGGTGTAATTGAATGGCGAAAGAGGATTATTATCGTAGTTTTTGCAACACAATATATAGCCGGTCCATTGTTTTGTAAAGGGTTTTCAGGCCACGTTTATCGGCTTTCGCGCCCTCGGCACGTTTGTCCTTTGACCAAATTGTGGCGCCGAGGTTTGCACCAAATGCACCTCCACCAGTAGAAAAAATATGGTTTATGATATAGAAATCGTGAATCGAACGTAAAGTGGGTTCTTGACCCCCAACACGATCCCCACCAACAGCTATGCCTGTTCCTATTTTACCATCAAAGATGTCAGGGTTGCGTGCTACTATGGCTCGTGTGCGATCTAAAAGGGTCTTTAGTTGACCACTGATGTTTCCTTGGTAAACAGGACTTCCAAGGATAAAGCCATCCGCCCATTCCATCAGTTCATATACCTCAACCATATCGTCTTTGAAAGTGCATCCTTGTTTTGTCTGGATGCAGTGATCACAATGAATGCAAAAGTTTAGTTTTTTTTCCGCGACCGAGAAATACTTAGTTTCAATCTGATATTTTTCTTTTAGATATTTGAGAGCTTCTTGGACTACGTATTCGGTGGCGGCTTTCCGTGGGCTACCTGATATTCCAAGAACTCGGAATTGTTTGGCGCTCATCAAGGTCACCAATGCTATGGATAGGTTCCCATTTTATCTAAGTTTTCGATTATCAAAAAGGAAGCTAAATTCAATCTTAGCGAAAGAAATAACCCAAAAAGGCAGTAAGCACTAGCATATCTCTAATTACGGAGTGATTATCGATGTCTGTGAAATTTGCATGGGCAATTACAGGTGCAGGGGACTACTTACGGGAATCTGTTCAGGTCCTAAAAGAAATCTTGGCTGAACATGATGCGAAAGTTCTGGTGTTTTTATCAAAGGGGGGTCTGCAAGTTATCAAATGGTATAAATTGTGGAAAGAATTGGAAGCCATTTCTCCAAAGGTCCGAACAGAAATTGACGCCAACACCCCATTCATTGCAGGGGCACTCCAAAAAGGCACCTATCAATTTCTCCTTGTTATGCCTGCAACTGCCAATACTGTGGCAAAAATTGCTTATGGTATTGCCGATACGCTTGTAACCAACGCGGTGGCTCAAGCCATGAAAACCGCAGTCCCAATATACATATACCCCGTAGATCAAAAACGGGGGACAGTAACTACTATTTTACCAAGTGGAGAGAAAATGGAATTAACGACCCGAGAAGTAGATTTAGAGAATGTTGAAAGGCTTCGTGCGATGAAAGGAATGACAATTTTAAAACATCCTTCTGAACTCAAAGAACATTTCAAAAAGTATCTAAAGTAATTCTACCTCTTTCAAGAGTTCTTGAGTGTCTTCGTGTATTTCTTTCTGTATTGTTAAAAGGTCGTCTTTTGAAAACCACCCCCCCTCTCCCACATCTGATGCAGGTTTAAATTTTCCATGTTTAACTCTAGCAATAACGTCCAGATACAGAATATGCTCTTGTAGGGTGTTATCGGCGTTTCGGATCATTCGTTCCATGGGTCGTACCCAACGTAATATTTCAATCTCTAATCCGGTTTCTTCAAGAATTTCCCGACGTATACCTGCTTCCAAGGATTCGCCAAATTCAAGTCGTCCTCCGGGACAAATGTATTTGTCTTTCCAAAAGCCACCTTTCTCTTGCACGTGTTTTACGAGAAGAACTCGATTTTGTTCATCGAGGATAACTGCACCCACACAAGGTACGATTTGTTCGAACAAGGCTCCACGCTCCAGCTTCGTTAATGCTCATATTGATTGAGAAGAGAAACGCTTAAATTCATTTAGAGTAGAACGCCCATTAACCCTTTATACTTCATGACTGTAAAATAATTACGAGGTCATCTACGATGGGAAAAATCAAGATCGCTCTCGCAGGGGTCGGTAATTGTGCTAGTAGCCTTGTTCAAGCCATTCACCACTACGGAAATCCCCAGAAAGCCAAAGAAAGTGCCGGATTAGCACATCCCATGCTGGGAAACTATGCTGTAAGTGATATCAAAATTGTAACTGCTTTTGATATCGATCAAAGAAAAATCGGAAAAGACCTCAGTAAGGCCATTTTTGCCCAACCAAACAATGCCCCTCAATTTGCAGATGTTCCATCTATGAATGTTATTGTTCAACGTGGGCCTTCTTTAGATGGAATAACATCTGAGCTTCGCGAACTTGTGAAAGAAAGTAAAGCAAAGCCCATAGATGTATCTGCTACCCTCAGTAAAAACAAAGTAAATGTTTTAGTTGGCCTCTTACCCAGCGGCGCTAGCGAGGCCACATATCATTACGCCGAAGCTGCATTAAAAGCCGGGTGTGCCTTTGTCAACACTTCTCCAGTGTTATTAGCTAGTGACCGAAAATGGGCGCAACGGTTTAGTGATGCCAAGATTCCAGTTGTCGGTGATGACCTTATGAGCCAATTAGGTGCCACGGCGTTACATCGCGCGCTCCTCGATTTTTTGGTGAAACGAGGTGTACGAATTCAAGAAAGCTATCAACTCGATGTTGGAGGGGGGACAGAATCTCTTGAATCGCTATACCGTGCCCGTGATCAGAAAAGGTCAATGAAATCTAAAATTGTTTCTACCGAAATTCCTTATGAAGTTCCTGTCACTGCGGGCTCAACAGATTACGTCTACTTCTTGGGCAATCGCCGTGAAAGTTACTTCTACCTTCGCGGAAAATATATTGGCGATGCTGACTTCAAAATTGATCTTCGCTTGGTCAGTCAGGATGCCCCCAATAGTACTTCAATACTCCTTGATGTCATTCGCGGTGTGCAGATTGGCGTTGATCGCGGGTTTTGTGGTCCAATAGATGCTGTATGCTCATATGGATTTAAAGCGCCACCACGCCCCTACCCACTTTCTGTAAGTGAAACCATTTTTGAGCATTACATTCGGAGCACTCGCCCTGTTTAAAGCTCATGGAGTCCTAGTGCTCTTTTTATGGAATGGGGTGAAACGCATACTCCAGTAATTCATGGATTTTAGGAGTGTGCCAAATTTGCGAATTGGAATCGCTATGAGTCGAGATCGACCAAATTGGCCTGTTCGTCGGTTATTACGTGCATTAGATGCCCACTCTTGTGAGAGTATTACGTTTTGCCTTAAGGACCTCTCAGTACATATGGATTCTAAGGAAATGCAATTTTTGCTACCTCGACGGCGCTCTTTAGATGTCAATGGGATTATACTCCGTAGTATCGGTGGAGGGTCAACAGATCAGATTACCAGTCGGATATCCGTGCTTGAGGCTTTGGAGTTTTCCGATATCCGAGTATTCAATCGCGCTTATAGCCATCGACGGGCAAAAGATAAACTTGCAACATTGGTTTGGTTAGCTCATCACGGCATCCCGATTCCACGAACGACGGTCTCAGAACGTCTTGCGGTTGCAGTAGCTGCGACGAAACGATATGGAGACATCGTATCCAAGCCATTACGTGGCTCACAAGGTCAAGGGATATTCCGCTTACAAGATCCAGATTTAGCCTTTAGAATTTTCAAGATTCTTCAAACAGCGAATCAAACAATGTTAATTCAAGAGTTCATCGAAACGCCAGGTAGAGATATCCGCGCCTTCGTTGTTGGTTCGCGAGTGATTGGAGCAATGTATCGATATGCCAAACCCGGTGAATGGAAAACCAATGTATCTCGAGGGGCAAAACCTACGAAGTGTGAGATATCTATAGAGTTAGAGAAGCTTGCTTTAAATGCTGCAAAAGCGTTGGAAATGGATTTCGCAGGAATTGATATTCTCGAGGTGGGTGATCAAATGGTGGTCAGTGAAGTAAACTCGGCTCCTAATTGGAGTGGATTGCAAAAGGCAACAGGCGTCGATGCAGCTGAGGAAATTGTCTCCTACATCTTGCAGGAGCTGAAAGGGTAATGAAAAAGAAGAAATCGGGATGACAGGGTTGCTTCCACTGTACATCCCAAGACTCTTCTAGATTATTGAACTTAACACGGGAAAACTGGGCCATCGGATCGTGGTTCCATGTTGTTCTACACCTTCATTTATTCGATTTGGAGTAGGTTGTGTCCTCTCTTGCGACAATTTTGTTTAGTTTAAAAGCGTTATGTGGGATACGTCGATTACTAATTTGCATTTCCAGACTGTGAAACTATTCTACAGAGCTGCTAAACCAGCTTCTTCGTCTTTAAAGAGGATATATCCTGTAATTAGTGCAGATTCGTGAAAATTATCTAATTCCTCTTTGAGAATAGTAAAAATACTATCGAAGAAAATTATTCTTCGTTATCCATTCTTGTTATCTTTTCGCATCCCATTATTGATGTTGGAAATAACTGTTTTTTGACTCTTCAAAGCACTTTCAGCTAATCTCTTTGATAACTATTTGATTTTCTAGCTCCCAAAGCGCTTAAAAATGGTTGAATTCACGCCTGCTCGCTTGATGGAGCGAAACTTTGCGGACAAATACTCATGCTGACCAGGCATTGATTCCGCTAGTGGCTTCGAGGTGAGCGTGGTGGAACAATGCCTCTGGTCCTATTTGTGTGGAGGTTTCGCTCATGAAATGATTAGGAGCGAAAAAAATGATATGGAACCTGATTTCAAAAGTTCTCTATCGAACGAAGGTTAAACCGTTTATCAAGAATCTGCAAGATCCTAACGCTGCTCAGTCTAAACGACTTAAAGAACTAGTTGGCTTTTCGAAAAATACGGTTTATGGCAAACGACATAAATTCTCTCAGATTAACAATTATAAAGATTTCATAGACAATGTTGCCATTAATCAGTATAAAGACCTTCAGCCATTCATCCAAGCGGAATTGAATGGTAATCAAAACGTATTTTATCCTGAACCAATCTTCGCTGTAATGGCGACGAGTGGTACGACAGGTGAACCTAAACTAATTCCTTACACGCCTACAACTTGGAAATCCGCAAACCGATTTCAGTTACTTTATTTTGCTTCAGCAGATAACATCCGATCTTTCCTACAAGGGAAACTTCTCGCAATAATGGCGCCTTCTATCTATAAACGAACGGAAAACTGGGATATCGGCTATCTAACGGGTTATGGCATGAAACATGCTAATCCATTTCTTAAGAGTAAAATCGTTCCCAAGACTGATGTGTTTGACATTCTTGACTGGGAAGAAAAATTCCGAGAAACCATTCGACAAGCGATTGAAAAACCTAATATCACTGCTTGTATAGGATTGACCTCCTTTGTCATGGCGTTACTTCGGCGTACTAAATTCGAATCTCTAGACTGGCTAATGTCTGATACTAGCATATCATCAAAGGCTCGAAGGCGAATAAATACGGCAGTTACGAAAGAAAACTTACTTGATCTACAAACCCTGTGGCCAAACTTGTCTGTTATTTTTTCATCTGGTGTAGTAAAAGAATTGTATTCACCCGTTATCAAAGATCTTGTGGGCGATGTGCATGTACACGAAGCTTATGCGGGAACTGAGGGCACCTATGGATTTCAACTGTACGAAGATCAACGTGGAGTTGTACCTGTTGTAGATGATATAATATTCGAATTTGTACCATCCCAAGAGGGTCCTATTTCTCCCGACGCACAAACTATTCCCCTATCTGATGTCAAAATCAATACTCCCTATCGTATCGTTATAACGGCTCCAAGTGGATTATGGCGATATGATGTCCATGACCTTGTTGTATTTACATCAAAGAATCCCCCAACTCTCCAATGTCTTGGAAAAAGTCAAAACACCATAAATATCAGTGGTGAAAAAGTCACTGAGGGTGATATCAGCGTTGCTCTCACGCTGACCTGTGAGGACCAGGGGCTACTAATACGGGAATTTGTAGTTGCCCCCGAAGTGACTGCAAAGGGTGGAACCTATCATGTCTTTGCCGAATTCGGTCAATCACCACCGAATCTAGATGCATTCTCGAAACGATTTGACACTCACCTACAAGAAGTCAGCGAACTGTACTATCACGTTCGCGAGGCCCGGACAATTCTCCCTGCTGTTATTCATCCTGTTACAATAGGAATCTTTGACACCCTTGAACGTCAACGCCTTCGTGAACACAATAAAGCCATTGGGCAAACCAAAATGCCCCGAATAACCAGTCTAGATCAAGCACTTCAAAATCTGATATCTACCCCGATTTCAGTTGAAGGATAAAATGAGAAAATTGCGAGAGCAAGGGCACTAACTTTCTGAAGCTCTCGCAATTCTCCTTTTTCAAATTCATGAGAATCTCCTTTGTTTCAAATGAGAGGACTAGCTTATGCATAACCTGGCTTAATGAGTAATCCAAGGGCTAAGATACTAAGCCCAACCAAATCGATTATTTCAGAAACCCACGTTAGACCAATGGTACTAAACGATACTTTGAGTGCTTGTCCAAACATGGCAATAATAACACCTATCGCCATGACCAGCCCGTGGACATCAGGTAAGCGTTTCCAATACCAAGCAAGGATAAAGGTGATTACAAAAACAATGAAGAGGGCAAAAAGGAAAGGCATCACCCAAAGGCGGACCAAATTTATTTCGGGAGCAAGCCAAATCACGGATAGGAGAATTATAATGTATCCAATCACGATGAGGTATCCTAATCGTGGACGTTCACTAAACCAGATTAATACAGTTGCGATTAGCCAAAATATAAGGGTAAAAGCCACAATGGTGGTCCGAATTTTAAAAATGATCAGTTCAGTCGGGAGTAACCCCAAATCCATCAAGACCTCTGCACTTTCTCCTGCTGCAGCAAAGAGCATAGCAATACCGAAGAGGAAGGGCATATCTGTGTAGAACCGTTTTTCTCCTCTAATCCATTTGGCCAAAAGAATACAGCCAATAAAGGTCATTACAAAAACTTTGAAAATTTCAATAATCGGAAGTAAAGGCTCTACCATCAAGAGTCACCAATTAGATAGGGCATATCTGTGATTCGTTTTTGCTTTTAAGCATTTAAACTACCATTTTCCCGTGACGGATTATGACTTTTATCTCAAACGACAAATATCGGGCTTAGGATGCCTAACAAGGACTAGCTCTCTTCTTGAAAAATTCCCGCTCTTTCTAGCAGTGTTAGAATGAAATTATTCGCTTCAGAAGGATGACGAAGAAGTGATCGATGAAGGGTTGTATAATATTGGTGAATTTGATCAAAATGACTTAGGAATGTAGCATTTGGCGTGATGTTTCCCACAAGAAGATCAAGTTCTTGTATTCGGCTTCGAGCATGATTAATAAGATTCTGAAGTCCAGTCCAAGTTATGCAGTCCGTTTGTCCTAAGGTGATTATAGCTCGGGCAGAATCCATGAGTAGAAAAGCGAAGGACCACGGTGATGATATAACATCAGGAACTGCCGGAATTGGAAGTTCATAAAGGAAAGTTGTGTGCTGATACGCCACTCCCGTACCATATCCACGATCGATTAGAAGTTGATCAGCAAGATATACTCTGAGACGGAAAATGGTTTCAAGTGTTAGGGAGAAGAGGGTTGGATCGCTATCATCGTAATCATGAGGAATCTTTGGATTAAGTGCGTATATGGGTGAAAACTGAATAGGATGACATTCTAGGTATTGTGGAAGAATCATTTCCGGGGCACTAATGGGCATGTAATATGGGTAATCTTCTTCTCCGTGTGCATAATGTTGAGCAAATCCTAATGGAATGCAATAATCGATATCATGACGGCTAGGGGTTTGCAATGGATCCGCCACCAAGACACAGGTATCTCGATTGGACCATAACGGCATCCAAGCCATATGGGGCCAAAGCGGATCTTCCTCAGCTTCGTAGGGCATCGAAATAATGCGAAGTCGCATATCGCTACAAAATGCATCTTGAACGCTCTTTATTGCAGAGCGATATTGTAGCGTTACCTCACGGTAACCTGTAGTCATCAGCAATTGATCTAAGGCTTCATCTCGAAGGCCATAGCCTTCACTTAGCCCTTCAATGGGTAATAGAGTGCTTGGTTCCATCGTAATCAGAATTGGGCAGAATTTGGTCTTTTTAAATAGGTTACGGAGGCTGTTTGAAAACTAAAGCAGAAACTTGGGTGTTTATTCCCATTCTTTAAGGATAAGAGAAGTTTCCATGTCAGTGACGCCTTTGATTTCTTCGATTTTCCGGAGAGTTTTCACACGTGTGCTGCTTAGAGTGCGAATCTCGATCCGTATGAGATAATCCCAGCGTCCTGAAATTGCTGATACACTGCGAACACCATGGATGCGTCGTAATTCACTCATGATATCACCAGTTCCTGGTCGCAATTTTACAAACACATATCCTCGTAACGTGGCACTTGATAAAGCTACAATTCCTGCAACCACGAAAATCGTGCCGGTGAGTTTTACCATCCAGGATAAAAAGTCGCTTGCAGGGGGAAAGAAAATGCCCGGATAAAGGATTGCCCCTACCATGGTTAAGGGAATTCCTAGGACGATAGCAATGGATCCAATGCTTTGGACAATGGACATTTTTCCGCGACCAAGGGCTTGAAGATATGCAACTAGTGAGAAGAAGGTTAATGCTACAGGAAGTAGAAGCCAACCCCAAACTACTGGAAGTTGTATGGCGAGGATATTGAATACTTCGGGGGTAATGAACGGAATCATGAAAAGGGTCATGACAATATTTAGAAAAAGAAGAATCCACAAACGCAGATTCAAAGAGTCAATTGTCGCCTTCGGACGTATCTCAGTACGTTTTGCCCGGCTTTGAAAGAACACGCTAATGGCAATGCCACCTGCCCACACTGTGACTACAAATAGCAATAAATAAGGATTGAAGAGACCTACGGGCGCTACACCCACCAAAATAACTCCAAATGCGATTACGATAATGGAGAGGGCTTCAAGTGAGCTAGGCCAATCTCGGATAAGGATCAGATCACCAATCATTAAGTAAATTAGTGAAAGGCGTGAGAAAGGAATAACAGCTGAGACATCGCTGCTTTGCCCTGCGACAAAATAGTATGCAAAAGTAGCAACACCAGCAAAGATTCCAGCAAGGATAATATCACGAATGTTTTTCCGTGAGGGTAATGCTATATGGGCGAAGGATCGATCGATTTGGGTCCCAAGACTCCTACGACGCGCTCGGTTTGTTGGAATACTTACGATTACGAGTAAAATTACGGTGAAAAGGAGTGCCAACCATTGTTCGCCAAGTGCAAAAGCCACAGATGAATATATGTCTGGAAGAAAGGGGTAAAAGTATAATCGATAAAGAAGCACGTCGTAGAAAACGGAAAAAGCGTAAAGAACTCCTGAAATGAGCGCCAGAAAATAGAATACTGGCTTTGTTCGTAGGGCACCCATCCGCCTCTCCATCGCTGCTCGCAATGATACCCGCTCCACTTTTGATGCCTATTATCATTGTTAAAATTCTTTTTCGACTATAGATGTCGTAACGCTCTCTAGACCTTGGATCTTTCCGATATGATTTACAGTTAGATTATAAAGTGCCTCAAGATTTGGTAAATTAAATCGAGCAATTATATCATAATCTCCTGTTGTGACGGTAATACTTGTAGCCTCCTTAAGCTCCCTTAGAGCATCCACGACATTTTGAATATGACCCATGAAAACCTTACACAAGAAATATGCTGAAACTGTCACGTTTTTTACCTCAACTTTGTCGTTTGTTGCCTTCCCCTTGCTCTCTGAGATTAAAGGTTATCCCTTAAAGTCTAAGGAAAAGATGCTAGACTGTTCAGTTTTTCTTCTGAATTTCTGAACACTCTAGTATCAAACCCCTTACAAATCACATGATAATGATTAACTACTTAGAATTAATTGTTGGCAAATAATTGGTGGGCACTGTTCTCAAGGTGAAGCGCTTCAATTCTTAGGCGCTAGATTTGCAATATCTCACAATTTCCTCTAACTGCAGCTATGAATAGTAATCCTTAAAAATTCTTCAAATGCTGCCTTCCGCCATCATGAACCAGACTAATACCAATAGAGTGCATCCCCATCCTACTGGAAATCTTCAGGCAATTCTTCGTCGACACGAGTTCGTGAGCTTACCAACAAGAGATGAGGGTACTCACCTAGCTATTCGAACTTATGGTGTTCAAGGAGTTGTTTGCTGCGATATACTTGTCTACAGGAAAATCAACAGAATGGGTAAGGCACTTCTAAATGAGGTTATCAATCTCAATCATGCTCTTTCTGATCTGCAAACTCAGTTTCCAACTAATCCACACCTTCTCAACTCGGCCTTTCAAAGCCATCTAATCAGCTTCCTCGGAAAAAGGGCGCATGTTTTAACCGATGAATCTGGTGCTCCAATCTATTGCCAAATAGTTCCTGTGCTCATCTATCACACAGAAACTTATGTTCCTTCGATTCGCGAACGTGCAAGAGCTTATCCCGCTCAATTAATTCATCTTAGCCATTTTGAAGAATTTCTTACTCAAAAAATTTCAAAGCGATCATATCAATTAGACAATTCAAATAATGCTGTTCAATATCTACGAAAATCTTATCGAAATCTTGGTATCACCCTCATCCTTCTCCCATTACTATTCGGGCTTTCTGGTGTACTAATTGGTCTTGAACTATTATCCATTGGACTAATAACGATTCTCGTTAGTATTCTTGGACTAGCAGTTCTCCTCCAAAAAGCAACAAAATATTTCAAACAATTTAAAATTTTAAACACCATTCCAGTCCTCACCACTGAACAAACCCAGATACTAGCCTCCCACACCAAACAGACCGAAATTCCTTCTGAACTCACCTCAATATTAGAGCTTCTACAATCTCTTCCTACTTGGGCGAACGTCAATTATGAAAACGGTGAGATTGAATGATTTTCGCGATTTTAAATAAGCAACGATTGCCGTCCTTTTTACGTGCATATCAGTTCTATTTCATTTTCCTTCTTATTCCCTTTGGATCTTTTTTATCAAATCAACCCAACTACGAACAAACATATTTTGAACAAGTGCGAAACTATCGCCTCGAAGTTACAACACGCTACAATAATCTAACAAGTGCCTATCAAGGAATTCTGGAATTAAATCTGAATACGACCGGTTTCCGTTCTTATATTGGACACCTAACTTGGAATCTAACTTGGGACGATGGAAAGACCTGGTCTTTCAACACCGCTTCTCATTTGTATGCATGGAATCGGAGCTACCAGTTTGCAGGACTTTTACTTTACACTGGCTGGTGGATACACCCCAACATCCAGGTCGGAGATCAGATTCAAATCGACGGCGATGAACCAGCCACAAATAACCTTCTTCGGACTGCCCCCTTTATTGTAACTGACCTTGTTTCTCTCAAAATTCGTGACAACTACTATCTCTGCTGGCAGCTCTCCTATTCTTCGAGTCAATCGCAATTTGAATCCTATTACTACGAATTTCATTCAGGGGTTCTAATACGTGCAACCTCAATTCTACAAGACGGTAACCAGCCTGTCCACGAAATATTCATTGAACTTGTCTCTGCTGAACCTACCCTCCCAACTATCCACCTGCTTTTCCATTACTGGATAAACTATCAATCACTTATTCTAGCTCTTATCGGTGCCACCTTGTTGACACTAATTTTCAACTATTTACTCAGGCATCTCCTTTCACTCTCTCGTTATCACCGTCAAACCTCACAACCAAGACAAAATGCTTAAAAACAAACTAAAATTCGCCTGCATCCATGTTATGGTGATTAGAATCTATGTCATTCAATAAGAAAGCCATCTATCAACTTCTTTTGTTTTGTCTTATTCTAGTCCCCCTTCTTTACGGATGTTTTATTACACCCCGCAATGTCCAAAATGATTATCGAGTCGTTTCAACATCTCAAGAATCAGCTCCCACCTTTTTTGAAACTCTAACTTCTAAACCTCATTCACTTCCACAAGGTTTGAACTTCCCCGCAACTCCGACTAGCGAAATATCAGCACCAAATGGACCTCTCAATCACGCGACATTTGGTAATCTTCTTGTCCTTTATGGTGATTATGTCAATGAATCAAGCCAAGAACCCATTGGGGTATGGATTTCTCTTTTTCGTAACCTCGGATTTAATACAACGGCAAGTCACATTGCTGCGTTCAATCAATCTTCTGAATTCGATTTATTAATCGTCACGCCTAGCGTAGGAACAAGCAACACGTCTTTTGGGGTACCAATAGCAAATGCAGAAGCAATTGGGGCTTGTTCACAACCTATTCTCCTTCTTGGCTATGGTCACGAAGTCCTTGATCGGCTTTTTGGATTTAACCCTCTAACAGACTTCATTCCGAGTGTTGAACGCTATCTTTGGTCTACTGATGAAACCCAACAAATCTTTTCCCTTCCACATAAAATTCCACATACAAGTGGTCGATTAGGAATCTATTCAGATCATGTAAATTACGATGCTTATCGAATGACAGTTCTTCCTCCAAAAGTTGAAGTTTTAGGCACAAACTTTGATGGATCTGGAGCTCAACTATTCTGGTTTAGGTCCTTCTCTCCCAATCCTCATATCTACTACTGGGGAATCAATCAGGTCCGCAGTCTAAACTCGCAGGGATGGCTGTTCTGTGAAAATCTTATTCATTGGCTAATCCGTCCATCTTTACAACACCGCCTAGGAGAAACGCTTGCTGCCTGGCAATTACCTGCTGTTTCTGACAAAGATTATTGGGCAATACAAGGGTCAGGCGGGTTTGGATATCCGTTAGAACCTTCTATCCGATTTTCATATTTTGTAACTGAAATGGTTTATACAAACAGATTACCCCTAAATCTTTCGATTTTTAGGTCCTGGCTTTTTGACCGCTATAATCCAGACATGGGGTATTTTGAAGATTTATCTAGTTCACAAATACATGATCGATGCATTACAACCGCCATGAGTGTTCTTATGGCAAATTACTTGGATGTTCTTGAGCATTTTAACCAATCGCGAATTAGCGATTATCTAGCTGACTGTCAAGATATAACCTCGGGTGGGTTTTTCACAGAGCGTAATTCAGTGACAACTAGCATAGCTGCTACCCGTTTTGCAATCGAGGCTTTGGCAATACTTAATCAACTCCATCTCATTAACAAGACAGCTGCAATCGACTACATCGTCAATTGCCAAGAACTCAATCCACTGGATTCTGAGTTTGGTGGATTCTACTTCTCTACTAGTGGAGGTCTTATGGCAAATCTTGTTTATTCCACTGATGCCCTTATCGCCCTCAAACAACTGGATGCATTGGATTATATCAACCAATCTGCTCTGCTCTACTTCATTGCAAGCTGCGAAGAACCCCATGACAGCGCAATCTTCGATACGAAATTTACCCTTGATTCCGATGAATGGATCCTAGGAACCTCTTGTGTCATTCAGATTCTTACCATTCTTAACTCACATGGTGTTTATGATATCAATACTAGTCGCACATACATCCTAGCAAACCAATATCCAAACGGTGGTTGGGGGCGAGGTGACACTCTTCACGATTTCCATAACTCACCTGACGAAACATGGCAAGTCACCAAGGCCCTCACTCTAACAGGTGGGCTAGGCACAGCAGAGCAGAATCTCATCAAATATATCACCCAATGCTTTACGGATTGGGGAGGTGCCACTGAACCAATCCTCTTCGGCGACTTTCTAACTAGTGTTGAAATTATATCAACTCTATCACAAATTGATGCTCTGAAGAGAATAAATCTCACTGCCTTTCTGAAATATCTTGAAAATTGTTGGTCCCAAAGCCGTTCTTCGTTTGTCTCGCATCAACTTCCGTCCGTTGTTGGCACTGATACTGATTCACCGACTCCAGATCGAATACTCTTGGAAGCCGGTACTTTTGGCCCTCTTTATCATTATGCATATAGTCAGCTGATCTCAATTCTCGGTCTCTCTGGAACTCCGTGGACCACATATGCAACTCAAATTCGACATGAAATCGAAGCATGTCAATCTGAGGTTCTGGAATATTCAGGAATGCTAGGACTCCATCATCTTTACGTAGGTCATGAAAGTGATTTTACCTTCCGATTCGACACTACCTGTTGGAATCTTATAGCCCATCAAATTCTAGGTGGACAACCCGTAGATCTCAAAAACGCTTCATCAGTTGTTTCTTATTTAATTCGCTGCTTACAAACCAACTCAACACATCAGTATTTTTATGACATCACGCAAACAGTTTCAATTCCGGCGCCTTGGCGAGACGCTAAAGATTATCTAGCTGAAACCTGGATGGGCTTACAAGCTTACGCCTATCTCAATCCCTTACTATCCAATCTCGATGGACAAAAACTAGCTACATATGCATTAAGTTTTCTACAAAAAAATCCCTCTTTGATTACTACCTATTATGCTACAGAAATTCTGCATTTCCTAGTTGAATCAGGCCTCAAACCAGATGCCTTCAATCTTCATAATTGGACCAGCATTAAAACAGACCTTATCAACGCCTTCTCCTTCGATGGGCTAGTCAATGATTTATCACTTCCTCCAAGAAAATGGATGCCCCACCTCGTAAATCTAGCCTTACAACTGATTCATCGTTTGCAGCTTGTCACACACCTTGACGTTAGTCCAATACTGAACCTCACAGAAATCACTTACCCCACTGGTACCCTCCCACTAGGTCAAAATATCACCTTTTCTGCATATGTGACCGAAATTCGCTGGGGATATCTCCCTCCTACTCTCCAAGTTCAAACCCAAATCTTCAACACATCATTCATCGATTCTTGCAGTCTAGTCGTTCTAGGATACTTTGAACATCAAGATGTCATACCCTATGCACCACGTGGTCTAGGACCTCAAAATCTATCTCTCACTGCTTATTCACCTGGCGCCATACCTAATTACATTCATATTCCCACCATTTTCACCGGATGGGGTACAATTGCTTTACAAACGGTGTTATCACCTAGTACAAGGGTACCTCGAAGCATTCCACTAAATGTAACTATGCAATTGGGTTTTGATGGTGCCACCAATTTTTCTACACCGCTCATCAACGGAAATGTCACCATCACTGTTGAAACAACATCTGATACTTACCAAGCTTCTCTCCAAAGATCAAATCAATATTTTGCCTTCATTTCTACTCACAATCTAACACCCACAAATCACATTCTTCGCATCAATGCCACTGTCCCCTTCTGTTCCTTTTACACCGAAACTCTACTAATTTCGGTCGTTGTATTTGATACGCACCTATACTCGAAACAAATCTATCCTTCGGCGCCTGTTTTATTTGATCCTACTTCTTTAGTAATTGAGCTTCGGAATGGCACCGGAATTTCTCTAGGTGGCTATCAAATAATATTCAACATTACTCGCCCAACTGAAGCACTTCCATTTCACTCAGTTTCTAGTATCACAGATGAAAATGGTCTAGCATCTTGCACATGGATACCAAATGAGATCGGCGAATGGACGATTGTCTATACATTTTCAGGACAAGACATGTTTGGCGCTTGTCAGAATGTAACACTGGTTCAAGTTAAAGGTCGACCGCTTGCTTGTTTTGTTACACTCCTCCCATCATCCGTTCTCTATTTGGGTAATCAAAGTTTTATTCAGGTTGAGGTTTCTGATAGTCTCAATGGATCCTTCCTTGCGAATTTGCAAATTGATCTTTATGAAAATAGTATGCTACTCGATACTGCCACAACTGATGTAAACGGTAAAGCCATTTGTCAGTGGCTTACATCCGCTCCTGTCGGATTCCGAGAATTGCATATCGAAATCATGGGCACCGCAACCTATGAGTCATGGATTTCCTCACCTCTAATATACCTAGTACGAGATACCACCACGCTTAGCGCAACAAGTAACACTACACAGCTCTATCTGGGAGAAACAATCGACATAGACGTCAAAATAGTTGCCTTAAATTCTGCTAATCCCAACGGAACAGCCTCTGTATTCTGGGACGGAATCTGGCGAGATAACATCCTAATTACTCAAGGATTTGGAAGTATCAAAATTCCAATCCTCTATTCGGAATCTACAGGTGACCATTTGATCGTTATTCTTTTCGGACATTTGGATACTCCAGATTCATATTCTGAATCCTCCACAGCTTTGCATATCTATGTACGAAAAATTATCACGCCGTCGATCACGATAGCAGTTGATCCCCCTGAGATAGCTGATCCTTTGTTACAACCGACTCTACTTATTACAGTACATCTTTCATACATCAATGGTACCTATTCCTATGGGCTGTCAGCGAATTTATCTATTCAAATTCATTCCCAAGATGACGTCCTTCTTGTTACCCTAGAGATTGAAACGGACGTCACTGGGTCAAGTCTGATAATAATCAACACTCCCCAACCAGGACTTTATTCAGTAGCAGCTCGTTTCAATGGGGAACGAGGATTTGCTCCTAGCCTAGCAAAAACCATATTATTAGTTCATTATCCGCAAAACGTAGTTGGTGGTCTTTTTAATCCTCTACTTTTAGGCTCGGTTGCTGTTATGATTATTGGCTTACTTGTCGGTGTTATCGTGTTTATGCGGCTCCAGAAACAGCTAAACGAATTTCTCAAGGGTATTAAACCGAATCAAAGTGTATTCACAAATTCATCAATCAATCGTTTACAATCAATTGACCAATCTTTGTCTGAACAACGACCTAATGATTCGCCCAATTTGAATGATGACTAATATAACCAGAAGAGACGAACCATCTGTTATTTCAGTTGAAAAAAATGGTGGGGGCTATTTTCACCCCTCAAAACCGTGCATGCAGAACCAACCACCACTAATCTTGTATTTTTGAAAAACTTCACAACCAAAACAGAAGCACCCTTTATCTTTAATTTCCCTTGCGGGTTTTTCTGATGTACCTCGTGCACAGAAGAGCGCGTTTGGTGGTATTTTATTCAGTTCGTTGGGTGTGAAGGTGGGACATGGTCCACAGAATCGCTTGCAGATTTCCAGATTTTCTGGAGTATCCGGAACTTTTGCCATTATCATTTCACCTGTGACCAGGATTATCCGATTTTTTTGGTTACTATTTAAAACATCGTTTTGTCCAATGTACCCTTCCCTAAGCTTGGTTGTATGGCTCACCGGAACGCATATAAATGACTCAAATTGCGCCAGCACATCGAAGAACCCATGAGATGCCTCCCTATCATGAAGGTGGTAACCATTATTCTGCTGCTCCGTAGCATTACCTCATTTTGTACTACCCGTGACTTGTCTACATCTGCAAGCCCTACTTTCCCTGAGACTTGGTTACAAGAAGCCGCCCTTTCTCTATCACATATTTACTGTCTTTCTCTATCTGAATCGTCCCCTCTTTCCGATGCCTATGTTACCAATGTCTCAAACTCTGACTGCGGGCAGCGAGAATTTGCCACTCATGTCACTGAGATGCATCTAATGGGTCTTCTCACTCTTCTCCCTAGTTTCACAGCCCCCATTCTTATATTGCAATTAGTAATGGTTCAACCGATTTTTTTGCAGTCAATTTTCCCTCATAGGGCACGATACATACCGATGATGGGATTTCAAGAAGATGATCGCAATGAGTATTAATTGGTATACGAGTCTTACAATCCTAATCCCTGTCATTTTCTTCTTTGAGATATTGATTGCAATTCGAATATTTCGTAAACGTCGAAAACGCTCTCAATCCGCTTCACCTCATAACCAAGTAATACTAGTTGTCCTCAATCAAAACCCAACGCCTTCTCACCAAACAGCTAATCCTGCTATTACAACCCCACCGTATCAAATTACACAAGTGGCTCTTCCCACGACTAATAAACCCTCAAAGAAAGGCGATAAAATGCGATTCATTCAAGGTTTATGTCTTAGTGGGATTTTTCTATTCGTTTTTATCATCATCAACTATTTGCTCCGGCCTTATACATACGCTTGGACTCTAATTTTTCTTCCAATCCTCTTTCCACTTCCATTCCTAATTTTTCCTTCGCTCTTCAATTTAAGGTCTCTTGCAACCTTTGGTTGTCTCTTGATTGGTTTAAGCCTCGGAGCTTTTACCCTCTTTCTCTTGTAAAGTTGAAGCTCTTTGGCTGTCGTCAAATTGAAGCCCAATGAATCGAAAACGCCTTTTCAGCGGGATAGTTATCACTTGCACAATTAATGGTTATCCCAGCCTCCATATCGTTTATCAGGGTTTTCTTCCATTTTATTCACTCACTTCTTCCCAATCTTTGAATCATGAAAAAATCAAGTTGCCAAACTTCTTATGGCTCTGATGCTAGACTTCATTGATTAATATTAGAGGGTTATTTGTGACTACAACTCGGCTTGGTCGCGTTGCAAAGGAGGCTTTGCTTTTAATTCGAAAGTTCATGAGCCAGGGTGATTTTCAACGAGCTTCCAATGCGGCTCTTAACGCTGCAGAAGCTTTCAATGAAATAGCAAAGCATTCCTCTGGATCTGCTTCAAAACTTGCCTATCAACGGGCACGGAGTCTAGTTGAGATCACCAAAGCACTTCGGAAAGAAGAACCTCTTCCCATACGTCTTGTGGATGCCCTAGATAGTTTCTTCCCTGAAGGCGAGGAGCCTCCTCTACCTTTGTCTGATAATGACAGAGAAACTTTGCTCCCTGAAGAAGAAGTTTCCGAAGAACTTGGTGATATAGTCAAAGACGAACCTTCTCCTGAAAGTTCAACCATTGAAAGTTTCCCCCATCATCAATTACTTAATGGAATTTCTATTGCTTGCACCCTCGCTGAAATGCTCGATAAAGCGACCCGAAGTATTCGAATCATGGTTCAAAATTTAACAGATGTCAAGACTGTCACCGTTGGCACCGAATCCTGCGAAGTCAACCTCATTGGTCGGTTGGTTGAGAAAGCAAAAGAGGGCATAAAGGTTCGAATTATTATTCGTGAACCTGAAGCTTTTGGGGCAGCTTCCAAACACTTTCAAGAAGCCGTTGAAACGCTCCTACAAGATGCGCCTGATATCGAAATACTAGTCTGCGCACAAATGCATATCAAAGCTCTCATCATAGATGAAACAGAGGTTCTCGAAGGCAGCGCCAATTTCACAGCCAAAGGCCTTTCTGGAATCGGTGAACAAGCTACATGGACTAACAACTTTGATTTTGTAGATCAATTTACCAAACGATTTGATGAGTTTTGGGTTCATCAAAGTTCAGAATGCACAACTTGTAAAAATAGAACTTGCGAAGTCCATCCCCTTACTCGACGAACCCAGCAATAGTTCTTTTTTATGATAGTAATATCTTGGGATAATTTTTCCATTTGAAAGAATTATCTCATCAGCGACGATAGCTCAAGAAAAGAGATGATGCTCATTGTTTTCTAAGCTGTTATTTTTCTTCCAACTCTACTAAAAACGCTTTAAATGATTTTTTGGGTCTAATCTAACTTAAATAGCTGGTTTAATTGATTTTCCTTTGTTCTTTTAACATCAATCGTGGACTTTAAATACCTTTCAGGGAATTTTCGCCCTTTCATAGGGCAATTGCCGAGCAGGGGGCGAATCATGGCTTGGCAAAGACGACACGTACACAACAGCCTAGGAAAAAACAGCTCAGTGCAAATCAACGTCGACACCACCGACACGAAATCAAAAAACGGCTGAAAACTATTCAGACCAAGATTATGCGATTAACAGGGCGTGTTCCGCCATTACCAAATCGAATCCAGTTTTATGAAGATGATGCTCTAATTAGTCCACGGTTTTGTGGAAATTATGAAGAGAAGAAATTGAGTATAGCATCACAACTTGTAAATCGTCCTCTTCTTCTTGAAACTGTCCTTTACCGAGAAATGTATACCATCATGCTTCCCCCTGTTGTCAAAGTTGTGCCCGAAAGTGGTGACTTGGGACTTCTGTGTGCATATCAACATACCAACGAGAACAATCATGAATCATTTTTGAAACTATGGCAAGTGGTATCTCCAAGTCGGTACTACGGAGATGTTGAATATAATGCTCCATTTTCCTTTCCCCTTTTCAATCGTGTAACCCAGGGAACTTTTCTTCGTCGTATACTCCCTTTTTTTGATGAGCTTGAACCTGCGTTTAAGCCACTCTCATCACGTGAATATGTCGATTTACTCGAAACGTTCATGTTAAACTATGCGTCGCCTCTGAATGAGCAAGAATTGCTAGTCCTTCACCTGATCCAAGAAAACCCAACCGCTTCTCTCCGTGAATTACAAAAAATCTCCTCATACTCTATTGGGTCACTAAGTAATTATATGACTAAATTTCGAGAGAAATTACTCCTCTCTAAGTTTTATCGTGTGAATTACCCTCGGATACGCTTGAATCATGTAGCGGTTCTTGCCTATCCTGCTCCAGGGAATCGTTTATCTCGGTACTTAGAGGAATGTCCATATCTTCGAAAAACTCACAAGTTCGGTGGAACTGGGGCACCCTATCTCCTTAGCTATACGCTTCCCCGTTTACGTATTCGACGGCTTCAAGAATGGCTTCAAGAGCTCGTTAGTCTTGGGCATCTAACCCGGTATCGCTTTTATCAATTGAGTGGCGTCTTCAATGGTTATAATCTCCGAAGTTATCTTGCCCACAAAGCTGATATCCCCATTGCAGAACGGTTTCGTTGGGTCGCATGGATTCGATACATACGAGATGTGCTAATTCAAGAAGGTTACGGCGAAGTGTTAACCCAACCTTATATTTACGAATATGATGAGCCCAATATTGAACCAGCAGATTTGGACCCTATTGCCTATCGTCTCTTAGCCCACGTCACCCCGGTTAATACAGCAGAGGATTTGGCGCTTCTCCTTGGAGAATCTGTTCATGTAATCCGTCGTCACCTCAAGTCGCTTTTCAAACAGCAAGTACTCTTTGATCGCCCCGATTTATCCATGTATCATCTTGGATTAAATGAAACGCTATTCATAATCCTTGAAGGAAGTGATGAGATCGTTTGGAATTTCCTAGCTGGCTGTCGAGAAGCACCTCTATTCGGTGGATCAGTATTCAAACATCCTACACCTGGATGTATAGTTGCCTTTGGGTTACCCACCGGAGTAGCTATCAGAGTAGGTCGAGAGCTCAATCATCTGTTTCTAGAACAGAATGAATTCGACGCTGCGATATTCTATGGAAACGGTGCAAAAGATTTCATCATTCCTCAAGTTCGTCAGCGTTGTAAATTTAATTTCGAAATGGGACAATGGCAATGGTTCCGAGAATACTTCCCAACAGCTTTTGACCATGTGGAATCTCAAAACCGAGATCTACTGGAAAACGAACGCATTCAATTTACAAGCTAATTAATTTCTATGAGGATTAAAATGACCAAACCCCTTGAAACTCCCACAGCATCAAAAATTATCGAATTGGAAAAGTTCACCAAACAGCGAAAGCGTCGGGGACCAGGACGTGGTATTGGAGAGAAAAGAATTATTCAAGACCGGCTTAGCCAACTTGATACTCTTTTCCATAATCTTGAACTAATTCAAGCTTTCCTTATCGATGAAGGACATGCTATTATCAACGAAAGTGGTTCAATGCTTACATCTAGGTCGCATCAAAACTTGGATCGCATGTTGGTCCTTCTTGAAGATTTTCTTTGGATTCTAAACTGTGCAATTGCGAAAAATGGAGGAAGTCCTCGGCTTCTCAAATAAGGCGTTGTTGCCGTCCTAAATTAGGTTGAATAGTGCATAAAGTATCCATCTGTTCTTCATACCCGAGAAGAAAGGCATTGAAAAGAGACGCAGGAATTATGGGAACTCGATCATGAAATTGAATGTCCTCAGTAAGTAAGGTCACAAGCATTGGAATTAGGATAATGTCTGGCCAATCCAAAAAACCGAGATCTGCTTGGAATTTTACGAAATTTCGCGCAAGAGCTTGAGTCCGTTGGAATTGTTCTTCAGAGGCCGTTCTAAGGCTTGCAGCTTTTCCTAATCGCACTCCATACTGTTTGCAATCAATACAAAATAACACCGGCTGACGTCCTGCGAGAATGTCGATTTCATATCGGCGGGTTGTCGTATATCGAAATCGATGTCGAACTTGGAAACCATGAGCTGAAAGTATCTGCGCTACAAATTCCTCAAACTCCTGCCACGTCAAGGATGTAAGTATCAGTCGATTTGACTCACCTAATTGTAACGCACGAATTGCCACTCGAACCTTAGCATAGCCAGGAAATAGCCAATGGTGCTCCTTTTTTTGGATTAGGTGCACCGATTCTAGGGAATGAAGAAAAATTGGATCTTGGGCAATCTTTGGAAGTTGAAAGGTTTCAAACGATGTTTGACCCTTGGTTGCAAGCAAGAAGCTTCGAAGCTGGGATCCATTGTTGATCGAGGAGAGCACCTGTTCTTCATTAATCCTTGAGTCCAGACAATATCACCCCTAACCGTCTTGGATCTTAAACTTCTGATGAAGTTAAATCTCCAGCTCTCGAAGTACTTCCCGGATTTCTCGTAGGGCTTTGTTAACTTCTCGAATGTAGAATCTTGTGGTTCGAGGAACCAATGCTGCTAAAACAACCGGACGTTCATCCTCTAAGAAGGTCGACTTACAAACTAATGAACCCTTTTCACACCGGATAGTAATATCACGAATCCTACCTAACTTGAGTTCATCTCTTGCTCTATCCGCGGTATTGAAAACAAAACTTCCCATAGCTGCCGCGACCTTTTCATCGACCCCGCGCCTAACAGCTGAAGCAATAACAAATCCCTCATCAGTTGCGACAATACTTGCCTTTACTCGACCTGTTTTGTTTAGTTCTTCTAAAATTTCTGTGAGCGAATCTAACGTGGAAGGCATGAGTATTCCTCCGATATCCAGTAGTACTCCGCTGCAATACCTCATATTTGGCACAACAGTTTATAAATTCCGCTTGCACTCCCTTTTCCAACCTTAAATTGCTAGGATTCACAACACGTAAACTTTTAGAGAACTTATTTCATCCAAGTCTTCAATAAAATGATGTGATCAAACATGAGCCTGGCTCTTCATCAAACCTGGTTACTGATTACTACTGTCATCCTCACTAGTGGATCTATATTGGTACTCATAATCCGCCAACACATTCCTTGGGTTTTTAAATACAACGAGTCGTTTCGTTCACTCTTTGGTGTCGAACCCCAACAAGCATCCTGGTTTCAATACTTATTCAGCTGGCTTATTGGCACTTGCATGGCGGCTTTGGTTCTTACTCTTGTCGTCAATATCAACGAAAATGTACTCTTACTTGTTGGACAGAGGGGGATTCCACTTGATCCAATGATCGTGCTTTTGGCCATTGGTGGCATCATTGTCTCAATTATCCTCATTACTGCTGCACTCATACCTGTCATCGTCATACCCGTCTCTTCCCTTTCGGCTTTCGGTATTCTTCTCCTTCTCCACCTTTTGGGGATCCCTTACAACTTCTCTTATCTACCTAGTCTCCTTTCTGTTTTCGTTTACTTTGCCGCCATGGCCGTTGGGTTTGTAGGCGTTTTTCTTGCACTCTATCTGCTTATACGCTACTATCTCGCTGTTCCTCTGCTGAATCGATTCCGAAAACAAAAGAGCTCTTCAATCTCTACGGTTGAAAATAGTGTCCCATCATTATAGGGATGCGAAAAAAAGGAGAAGAGGACAATCCCCCGCAACAAACTCGCCGACGGAACTGTCCCAGTCCATTGCGTTTAGTTAACAAATGTTTTAATTAACTAAAAGTCATAAGCCATCAAAGTTTTTCGCTTATTGGCTTTAGCCCGATGAGTTGCCTTGGTGATAATTTGTTCGACGAGATCATCGACGGCTTGGTAGGCATCACCTGAGACATTGAATCCCATCTTGTGGGCTTTTGCAGCTACGGCTTTCTTGACGATTTTATCAACAGCCATTTTTATTTCCTCCAACTTGAAGAAACGACTTCTCCTCCTATTAGATTAAGAGAAGAAATGCCGCTAAAAAGAGGTCTGGCGACTTTTTCTTTAAAAAGGTTTCTGTCGCCTTATTTTGCCTTATAAACTATATAAATCGGCTTTTTTCCAAGAAATAAGTCATTCTATATTTGAAAATCCAGGCCTTGTTCTTCTAGGGCTTTATCTAAAACCCGTTGTCGTTCTTCGAAGTTTCGAATTGCTTCCCCAAGCATCGGTAGAAGCTCACGGTCTTCACCCTTGAAACTTTCGTTCAGGGTTTCGAAGGCTGGAATTAAATCAGCTCCGATCTGTTGTGCTCCCACAGCCGCCATCAGTAACTCTTTACGTTGTTTTGCCGTTTCAACTGTTTCACTTTTCGCTAGGAACCAGTAGAACGCACTTTTGATGAGTTTAAAGGCCCATAGTATACCAAAAAATTGCCACATTTGCGAGGTGGGATCTTTTGGCATTTCGAGGAGTTGCTGAATAATCTTTCCTACTTCTTTTCGTGCTTCCTCAAAACGTTGTGCGGCTTCTAAAAATTTACCGTGCTTCGCTAATTCACTTCCCTTGTTCATCAAGTCGAAATAGTGCTTTGGAAGGGCGTGAATCATTTCAAAGACGAGAAGATCTTCTTCAAGCCGGTTTTTGTTGTTGTTCGCCTCTTTTTCTGGCACGACGCACATATCCCCCTTCAACAGCTAATTCTTTAAAAATCGCATAATCGCTTTTCGATAATCGTAAGAGCTTCGAAGCTTCATCGACAGGAAGGTTTTCCGAGTTTGCAAGGAGATTAGCAACATCATCTATGCGATCTCGCACTGTAAGAAAAGCTCTTTCAGCGACATTGCGAAGTTCAACACCACTTTCACCCAGAACTTTTTCGGCATGGGCAACAGCTTCAGCGATATTCAGAGGTTTGGTTTCAAATCCAACAGGTAACACGATATGCTCTTCAACAAGCAAACAAATGTAAAGAAGTCCCTGATTCGCTGAATCGGCGAAAGTTTCTTCATAAGCCCGATTGGGGAGGCTAAGAATGAAGGACATGTTGGCTGGGCGGTCTTGTAGGACTTGGAGAGCTGCTCCTGCATCGTTAAAGTGCATGACTGGGATTCGTCTACGGCGCAGTGTTTGAAGTGCTTGGATAACCGATTGATTTCTTGATTTTCGTCCTACTGTAAGGATTGGTGCACCCCGAAGAAGACCATATAGGAGTATATCCAGACCTGGTCCGAATCGTCGCCAAAGTCGAATTATTGCAGGACGCAGTTCTGTTGTTTCCAGAGGTTTTTCAAAGGTTGGCAGATAATCTTGTACGACCTCTCGGGCAACAGGATCGAAATTTCGAAAGGGGGCGATTTCTCCTGTCCAGAGGCTGAGTTCTTTTTGATATCGGTCAAGGAACAAAGCGTTTAGGGTTTTTAAAACTGCCATTATTGAAACATCATCATCTTCTCGATCAGCAAGTGCAACACTGAGAACTGGATCTGCAAAATCCCAAACAAATTGGAAATTACCTGTTTCAATAGTGGTGACATCATCGGCAAGGAGGTCCTGCCCAAACATACGCAATGCTGAAAGAAATCCCGAGACTAGTTCAGGGCTAACATCCACTTCCATAGAACCAAATCCCACTGACGTTAACACTAGTCCATTTTTGTGAAAATGATACAGTTGGTGAATCATTTTTCTTCAACAGATACCTTTCTACCACGTAAGCCAGCAACAGGCATTTACTTGGTATTCCAAAACGGGAATTAATAGCTTCCGCCCAATGGGCATTTTCTAGGTTAAAAAACTGGAAATAACAAAATTAGGAAAACCAATCTTTCCACGCAATTGATTGTTATCGTGTTTTCTTTCTTACCAAGAAAACATGGGTCACAGCTAGCAGAGTGCCTAGTAGGATGGTAGCAATGGAAATCCGAGATTTTTTAGGAGTCTTGTTTTCGATGTAACCAGAGCCTGCGGAGCAGCAAGACGGCTACACCAACTACGACTACTATAACTGTTGCCACTATAATGAATATTGGTAATGGGCTGGGTGGGGGAATTAATGAGATATTCGTCGTCAAGACTTGATAATAGTAAGTTATTGAAGTGTCAGTAGAACCTACTGTAACTACGGTAGTTTCATTAGCTTGGTAATAGATTCCTACATCTTGGTCGATAATATATGTAGTCGTAATTTGCTGATTTGAGCTTGAACTACTGTTAAAAAGTTGATAGCAAAGTTGCGGACTACTCCCTAATGTAATCGTTGTGTGAGACACCATTTGCCAAAGACTTTCTCCAATTATTACATTCGAACCTGTAGTAATTACGCTGAGCGTACCAACATCTAGAAAGAAACCTGGAAGTCCTTCAGTAATTGGATAATCAACAAGGCCCGAGCTAATACCTGTTGGGGCAGGAGCTGGAACAGATCCATTAAACGAAACAATTGTTTGCCATGTATTATTAAATACTGTAACAACGTTCCTAAAGATAGTAACCGAGAAATTGTAATATGCTTGGATGATAGGACCAATGGGAACCAGGTGAGCGACACGAATTGATAAATTTACTAATTGATGCCAGTTCATAGTGTAGTTGCTTTCAGGAAGTATTAGGTTGGTCCAATAGTCGATTTCTGCGGCAGTCTGATTATTGAGCACATTAATGAATCCATAGTTGTAAATTGAGTGGTGGTCAATGATGGGTGAATAGGCAAATACAAGAGAATTAGATGAGCTATAGACGTTCCATGCGAATATCAAAGCAATGACTAGTGTTACTGTGCAAAGTTGTTGGCGGTTCATTCTTATACAAAATCCTCGTCAATTGTTTTGGAAGGTTATTTTTAAATTCCTTCTGTCTTGTTATGAGTTCATCTTTTTTCCAATTTCTCTTTGTAATACGCTAGAATTTTGGAGAAGATAATTTCCGCTGGATTTTCCATTTGTTCCATTAGTTTTTGTGCTCTTTCATTGTGTTCTGACAAATATTGTTTCCGGTTTTGGAGAATCTCCACCGCTTTTTGGGCGGCTTCTACGGGGTCCACTAATCGGTAAAGAAGTGTTTTTTTCGCAAGGTATCGGTCGGTGATTAAATGGTTTCCGGGAAAACAAGAGATGACCGGGGTGCCAAGGAGAGCTGCTTCTTGATTCATTGTTCCACCGGCGCCTACAAGCAGTTGTGCAGAAGAAAGTAGGCTTGTGGCGTCGACAACGGTTTCAGGAAGAATAATTTTGTCTCCAAAGCGGTCTTGGATCGCTCTCCGTTGCTCTGGGTAGCGACACAAAACGACTATCTGAAGATCAGAGTGCTCCTTTTCAATAGCCTTGATTACAGGATTTGTGACCGGACTTATTTCATCTGTTTGCCCATGTAAATACGAAGCTTGTGCCTCCTCTGGTCGTATGACGACAAACTCAGAATTTGCATCTAATCCTAATTTATTCAAAGCTTGAGGATCTGGTTTGAAATCGTGTAGCCATGCAACTGGATCTAGCCCATGATATGATATTATTTTATGTTTGGGAATGCCTAACTCCAACCATGCTTCTTCCATTATCCATGGTGTGAATAGTGTAATTGCAAAGGGAATGGTAAGCTGGGCTACAAATCGTGAATGGGGTGAATCATTTGCGGTGAAATAGGGAATTCCTAATCCATAGGCTACTCGAGCGCCTTCTGGAGAGGCAAAGCTAAATGCCAGTTCTGCGTTGATGGATTTGACATATTTAGCAAGTTCGACTACTCTTTCGGCACTTGCTAGGAGCTTCTCGTACAGTCCTGCTCCTCCATGTTTTCCTATGATCTGTGCAGAGATCTCTAGGAGATTAAGTTTTCCTGTAACCTGTGAATATTCGCGAGTTGTATATATGACTTCGAAACCCGCGGCTTCAAATCGGTTTCCGATCTTACTACAGAAAAGAGCCTGTTTTGGGGTTAAAGGATCAATCCAAATTCGTGTCATTGGCGTTCGTTCCAACAATTCTTTTGTTCTCTTATGCAGACCTCCCCTCTTCTTTTATTTGATAGTTGCGTCTATTCCCTTATCAAATTGTAAAGATACCATTTTACAAAGTATTCTAAAGGGTGATTACGATGAACGAAGAGGAACAACTTCGTCGAGCTATTGAAGAACACCTCGAAAATGCCGAGGAATTTATTCGAGAGGGTCAGCGCCAACGAGCTCTAATGGAGTTTGAAAGCGCAGCAGCTAAACTTGAAAGAGCTGAGAAAACTGATCAACTTCTTCAACTATGGGGCCATGCTGCCGCTGGTTTTACTGCAACTGATGCCCCATTTCAGGCGGGAAATAGTTATTTTCGGTTAGCAGAGCTTGAAGCTTTAATTGGGCGGACTGAAGATGCTCGCAGTTCTTATCTTTCTGCTGCGAACTCGTTTTTTATGGTTCGCGAAAAAAACCAAGATCTTTGGATTTTAATTACTCAAGCAGTGGAAAAAGCCATTGATCTTTCCATCAGCTTAGAAGATGTATCTCTTGCTATTGAACTCTTATTCAAGAATGCTACCATTCTTCATCGAGAAACTGGCTTCACTCTTGATGCTATCAATTGTCTTGAGCGGGCACAACAACTTCTGGTGAAAGAACCTAATCATCCTTTAGCCCAGGAGATAGAGGAAAAACTCCAAGAGCTTATCGATTACCAGGTCTAGAATATCAGACCGAAGCCCTGCGCAACTGGCTATTCCGGGCCTGGCTATCATCGGAATAGCCTAGTTACGCGAGGGCTTGACGGCTCTGCTGCACAATCCATTCTAGCTCTTCCTTGGTGAGGGCAGGATGAACCGGAAGGGATAAAACTTCCTTCGCTGCTTGCTCAGAAACAGGCATCAGCCCTTCCTTATATTGAAAGAGTTGACGATAAATCGGAGTAAGATGGAGAGGTATCTCGTAATAGATGGCGGCATCAATTTTTGCCCTATGTAAAGTTCTTTGAATTTTATCTCGATTTCGTGGAGGAGAAATTCGGATTGTATATAAATACCAGTTATGAATTGCCCACGACGCCTGTGTTGGTAACACTATGCCTTCTATATCACGGAGATGTTTCGTCAAATACGCCGCGTTAGTCTTGCGTTGGTGTAGGAATTCTGGGAGGCGTTTGACCTGTGCTTGGCCAATGGCTGATTGAAGTTCAGGCATTCGGTAATTGTGTCCTAGCTGCACGTATTCATAGGGGCGAATTTCCCCATGGGTTCGAATTTGTTTTAAACGCTCCGCAAGCTCCTCGTCATTGGTTGTCAATAATCCGCCTTCACCAGTTGTAATTATTTTGCTTGGATATAGGCTAAAACACCCTACATCTCCAATAGTACCTACATCGCGACCACGATACTTTGACCCATGAGCTTGGCATGCGTCTTCAATAACTGCAATATCGTGTTTCTTTGCCAGTTCCATTAATAGATTCATGTCGGCAGGGTGGCCATACAAATGGACAGGCATAATGGCTTTTGTATTTGACGTAATTGCCGCTTCTACTTTTTCTGGATCCAAGTTGAATGTGTCTGGTGAAATATCAGCAAATACTACTTTTGCACCATTCAACAGTACCATATTCGTTGCGGCTATGAAACTAAAAGGGGGTGCAATCACCTCATCGCCGTGCTTGATGTCAAAAGCTAATAATGCAGCATGAAGAGCAGCGGTTCCAGAATTTACTGCAATCGCATGTTTGACACCAATAAACTTCGCAAAGGCTTCCTCAAAGCGAAGCGTAAAAGTGCCTGCTCCCGATTTATGTGTAAGCATTCCCGTTTCCAGTACTTCTTTTACCGCTGCTATTTCTTCTGCACCTAAGATAGGACGATTGGAAGGAATTAAACGATTTGGCGACAAGGTCGACGGTGGTGACAAAGCTGGTGTCTCCATTGTATGAATGTGGTGTTCCCCCCTATAAAATTAACTGTTTTTCCGTAAATTTAAGTTTAAACGGAAAACCAGTAAATTTTTTGTAATCGAATCATTTCAACACATGCGCAAAAATCACGAGCTGATGCACATGATGAAATCCCAACTCCTGATACAGTCTATGTGCTGGCTCATTTGTGACGTCAAACTCAAGTTGCATTGTTGGAATCCCGCTTTTTAAGGTGCCCTGAAAACTATATGCCAGTAAAGCTCGGCCTAACCCTCTCCGTCGGTACTCTGGGAGAATTGCAATTGGCCCCAGCATTCCAATATCTTGAATGGGGCGGACAACGGTAAGTCCAATTATCTCGTCTCCTTTCAAAAGAACTCCCGTGGCTTCCTCTACGAAGGCTCTTTTCCGATCAAACCAAAAATTAAAACTCTCTTTTCGTTGTTCTTGTGTTTGGTCCAACCAGAACCGATCTTTGCTATTATTAAACATATTGAAGAACGGACCTTCAAGAGCTTGATTAGTAAAATGGCTTAGTGGTTGGAGTTGGAATTTTGGAGGAAATGTCGGTTTAGGTAGCGGCTCTTGCGTTAGGTCTTTTTCCAATCGGGATTCTTCTGCGGCAATGTGAAATCCTTGGGTATGATACCATTTCTCGTATTTCTTATACGACGATTCATTTTCGGATGTGATACCGGTTAACTCAGCCTCTAAACGCTCAAATTTTTGTTCTTTTGCATGACTTATACTGGCTTTGAGAAGTTGCTGCGCTATCTTCTCTTGTTGGGGTCCGGGTGCCACAATCGGGTGCCACCGTCCAATCGTGGCTATCTTTGAAACAAATGAGAAAAACACAAGCCACCCGACCATCTGATCATCAATATATGCGATGATGGGGGTGCTGCTTGATTGGGTAATCCACCAATCGACCGCAGTCAGATAGGTATCAATCGTTGTATTTTCGGTTATTAGCCCTTCTTGGTGTCTGATTTGAAATGTAAATCGAGCAATATCTTCTGGATTAACTTCCGCCCAAGACTGAATTCGAATATCCATGAAACCTGTTTTTTGGCTAGTCAAATACATAAGTAGATTGGCTAAAAGGATAGCTGCTCCTTCTATTCGTCAGAAGGTTCTAATTCAGTTAGATTAGACCTCACCGATAACTTGCATGAGAATCTTGTGATGGCGCTTTTCGTCTTCGAGAATATGTTCAAGGATGACTTTCACAGTTGGCTGCTTGACGAACTTGAGCTGTTCATTTAGGATTTCGATCATTCTTTTTTCAACTTCGATATGCTGTGAAAGGTCACGTTTCGCAACGAGTTTATCTGTCCATCTTTCTTCATGAAAATCTTTGAATGAGTAGGGTTGTTCTTTTAACACGCGTTCAATGGTTTGATACATTTTTGCATGCTTACCAGAATCCATGCCTAGCTCATCAATCAAAAGTTTGACAGCGGCGTTGTTAACCGTATTTGCCGTTTTTTTGTAGAGCTCTACTGCCTTTTTTTCAACCTTGATTGCTCTTGCAATCATTTCTAGTAATTCCTTGTGGGGGCCTTCAGACATGGTATTCACACCGTGGATTTGATAACACGGAAGTGGGATTCTCCTATAAAAAAGACTTCTCCTCTTGGTATAGAATCATTTTATAGCTCCCAGATTTCCTCTTTGAGTATCTTATGATGTCTTTCTTCGTCTGCAACGATATGTTTGAGGATAGCCTTTATGATTTTATCATCAGTTTGTAAAATTTCATCTTTAATGAGTTCAATCATTTTGGCTTCGCGATTGATATGATGCTTTATTGCTTCAAGTGCTTGGTTACGTTGCTTCCATGTGCTCAAATAGGTTTTTTCTTCAGGGTCTTTTCGTGAAACTTCACTTTTCTTCAGTGAGTCGATTAACATTTGGACCATGCTAGCATGTTTGGTCGAATCTGCAGCACAGATTTCGAAGAGGATTTTAATGCCAATATGATCGATGTCTTTCATTTCTTTTCGAAGCGCTCGTGCTGATTCCTTTTCTAAGGTTAGCTGAGTTTCTAGCAGTTCAATTAGTTGTTCATTTGTCATTTTTTTACTTCTCCATTAATTTGGTCACAAGGTCACTGTAAAATGACTGTACTTTTGTTCCCGTTCGTGTATCCATT